>CAIJVD010000037.1 GCA_903824045.1 uncultured Chlorobiaceae bacterium | reverse complement strand
TTTTGCGCCGGGGGCTGCTGGAGTTCCCTTTGCAGCTGGTGCCGCTGGTTTTGCACCGGGGGCTGCTGGAGCTCCCTTTGCAGCTGGTGCCGCTGGTTTTGCGCCGGGGGCTGCTGGAGCTCCCTTTGCAGCTGGTGCCGCTGGTTTTGCTCCAGGTGCAGGCTTCGCTACTTTTGCCGATATGTGCGGGCCTCTGGTTGCATGATGCAACGACTCAGAGGGGATTCCGGTTCTTCCAAGATTAACGTTCAGCGGTTCAAGACGAAGCTTTCCCCCTTGACCGGAAGGAACCTCTTTGGGTTTTGCCTGCGGCTGCTTCGCTACCGGAGCTGGAGCCTTCGGCTGAGCCGGCTCTGGCGTGGGTACTGGAGCAGACGATATATCTGGCTGTTGAACAGGATCGGCCATAAAAACCCTCCTCTTAAATTACATGATAGACTTCAGTGTTAATAACCAGCCCTGGCAAGCCAAAAGACCTGCCGGGGCTGGATGCTTAAGCTATAAGCTTCACCAGGTAGTCGACAACCTGCGTCAGGAGAACCTGACCGGAGGCGGCCGCATCACCAACCTGTGGTGGAAGCGGGCTGTCAGTCTGGTAGAAACCGTTGCTGATGAACAGGAACACCAGCATGAAGACACCGCCGAAGTAGAGGAATGTACCAGCCATCTTCGAATCGGAAATCGTCAGAACCGGGAAGCGGAAATTGACGTCCCTGTTGAGGAACTTCTTGCCAAGCCAGCGAATGGTTCTGGTCTGGATATCGGCGCCTTCAAGGCGTGAACCGCGATCTTCAAACCATACAGCAAAGCTGATGAACCAGGTCAAATGGCCGATCATGAGGATGGTCGAAAGATGCGAGCTTGAGAAGATCGCAACCGTCTCCGTCCAGAAGTAGTAGAAAATTCCGGAGGTATAGTGATGTGCAAGGCCAGCAACAGAGTCCCATGCCTTCGCATCGGCAGCAGGCACGCCATACATCATCGAGGCGATCCATGCACCGTCGATATACCAGGCAACTGCTGAGAGGCCCTTGATTCCCCAGAGCATGGCAAACCAGAGCTGATCCTGGATGGATACGCCGCAGGTGCCGCCGTAAACCGGTCCGAGGCAGGGGAAGGAGTATGAGTTCTTCTTGAGACCGAGGTCATCCCACAGCGGTGAGGTATGCGCGAAGAAGGAGATGCGCACAAGAGCTATCAGCGAGAAAAGCGAACCTGCTGTTATGACATGGACCATTACCCAGTCGTTGATGCTCGGATCGGTGAACATCCACTGGAAGATCGGAAGCGGTTTCAGCCAGTAGAACGACATCAGAATGTTGGTGCCGAACATGTTGAGCTCGCAGATGGTATTCCAGCAGATAACTGCATAGACGGAGAGCATGGTGGCAAAACAGAGAGCCATGACAGTACCGAGGATCTTGACCTGGACCTCCTGGTCGCGTCCCTTGGCGATAAATACGGACTTGATCTGGCTGTAAAGACCGTTGAGCTGAATCTTGAGGAGGTACTGGCCGCCATGGTAGACACCGGCACAGACGTAGAGGAATCCACAGATGATATGGTTGAAGGTAATGAGATCGATTACCGTTCTGGCCATACCGTATGATGCGCCGTTCTTTGGCAAGATTGCATAGGCAGCAAACTCGGAGAACTCTCTTGAACCTGAGATGATCTTTCCGCCCTCTTCAACATAGTTGTAGCTCACCCGGTTGAAGGGTTCGCCATAGAGATAGAAGACCAGAGTGTCGAGTGCCTTGTAGTAGGCCGCAAAGGATGGCTGCTGGAAGGCAACGAAAGCGATACAGCCGATTGCTATGCTGATGTAGCCCATCGAGGTCAGGTGAACGGAGAATGCCGCTTTCATGTCGTCATTCAGATGGATGGCGGCATTCGGCGGATTGTTCCACCAGTAGATGCCGAGGCCAAAGAAGATCGCCGAGAAGACGAACGACATGAAGGTCTCTGCATTGATGGTCTGGAAATCAGGGAATGGATCGAAGCCGAGCACAAACCACATCACAAGACCCCAGGAGAGGAAAAGCAGGGACATGTATACCGCATGAGGTCCAAGCGCGTCCTTGTAGCTCTTTGCGCTGTTGCCGTTGAAAACCAGATCACCAAACTTGCCGAGGAACCGGAAATCACGGAAGTTGCCCGTACGACCAGTAAACGGATTGGTGAGATTGTGCGTAAAGTGGCGCCATCCACCAAAGAGAAGAATAGAGCCTGAAACAACGTGAAGCAGTGCCCAGCCAAGAAGCTTGGAAGCCGCCACCTGAAGGTCCGCGGTCTTGGCGCTGTAGGTGTCGATGCCCAAAGAGACCATTCTCGGCTTGATGGTCAGGTAGAACCAGCTGTCATGAAAACCCGGAGCTCCCCAGGGAAAAACCTGGATACCCGCGATGTAGTAGATTGCCATGAGAAAGCCCAGTATGCCAAGAAGCGCCAGATGTGCGCCGACTACCTGCTCGTCGTCAATCTTGTCGGTGTCGAAAACCTGATACCACTTGGTGGTACGGGTCTCTGTCCTCTGGAACAGAAATCTTCTCATTTTGGCAGCATCCTGTTCCATAATGACGGACGGAGCGCCCGCGGCGCCGCTGCCTTTCGGAGAAGGAGCATTCCCCTTTGGCGGTGGAACAGAGCCCTTTGGCTTGACTCCTGCCGGGTTCACTTGTTCAGCCATTGTATTCTCTCCTTTGTTTGGACATATTTCGTGTTGAAAAAACCAAAAAGTAAAGCGTTGCCTTGAGCTGTGCTGTCATCTTCTGCCGCGGTACTGCGATGCTCTTCACTCCTGCAAAAACCGCCACGCTACATCATGCTGTCGTAACACATAAAGAGTGATCTCCTTTTGAAAAAACAGGATATAACCCGTTTCCCATCCGCAAACCCACATACAAACCAGTACAGACAGTAGGGTTTAAAATAAGAAAAATTATTAAATAATAAATTTTTTGCGGGCGCAATGCGTCGCCAATGTTTTATTATATCGTATGACAGAGACCGACAGGACTGGCATTCCCGACGTTTTGGTGCAACCGGGTGCAGATGGTTCAGACCCCATAACAGGAAAGCGTTTATGAGCATGGAAATCACCTTCAGCAAACTCTCCGGAGCAGGCAACGACTTTATTGTCATCGACAACAGGGCACGAACCGTCACGCTTACAGCTGCCCAGATCAGAGCACTCTGCACGAGAAGAACCGGTATCGGTGCCGACGGGCTGATACTTATAGAGCCATCAGAACGCTTTGACTTCAGCATGAACTATCACAATGCCGATGGCCTCTTGGGCTCGATGTGCGGTAACGGCGGCAGATGCGCCGTCTATTTCGCCCATGCCATCGGCATTGCAGCCTCGCCTGAAGGTGCCTATGCCTTTGAGGCAAACGGCAACCGCTACGATGCCTGGGTAACGGGCCATGAATCGGTCAGGCTGCGCATGCTCGCCCCCGAGGAGTTCCGCTCCGGCCTCGAGATCGACGGCATGACCTGCCACTCAGTCAATACCGGTTCGCCACATGCCATTATATATACCTCTGACATCGAGCAGGCCGATGTTACCGATACCGGCCGCGCCATACGCCATATGACCGATCTCTTCCCGGGCGGCACCAACGTAAACTTCATTGAGATAACCTCTCCCGACTCGCTCTCTGTGCGTACGTTCGAGCGCGGCGTTGAGGACGAAACCCTTGCCTGCGGTACCGGAGCGGTCGCAGCAGCCTTGATGAGCCACCGGCTCGGCAAAATAACCGGGACGACTGTACATGTCAGGGTGAGAAGCGGGGAGATCCTCGAAATCGGTTTCAGCGAGAACATGGAGGAGGTATTTCTCAAAGGCCCCGCAAAAATCGTCTACCGGGGCAGCGTTATCGTCGATTAAGCACAAGTGCATTGCACCTCTGGAGCCAACTGCTCGCAAAAAAACCAGCCCCTCCTGAAAACACACTGCTTCACCACTCTATGAAAACTGATACACCTTCACCCGCAAACCCTATGCTGACCGCCCTGGAGCAGCTGGAAGCCGCTGCGGCAGTCATGAACCTCGACCCCGCAGCTCTTGAAATTCTCCGTAACCCGCTGAGGGAGCTTCATCTCTCTTTTCCCGTCAGGATGGATGACGGTTCCACAAAGGTTTTCAGGGGGTTCAGGGTGCAGCATAACGACGCTCGCGGACCCTGCAAGGGGGGAATCCGCTTTCATCCTCTTGAAACCATTGATACCGTTCGGGCACTTGCAATATGGATGACCCTCAAAACCGCACTGCTCGATCTCCCGCTCGGTGGAGGAAAGGGCGGCGTGATCTGCGATCCGAAAACCATGTCCCCAGGCGAGCTTGAAAGAGTTTCGCGGGCCTACATTCGCCAGGCAGCTTCGTTTCTCGGGCCCGAAAAGGATGTTCCCGCCCCGGATGTCTACACCTCCCCCCAAATCATGGCGTGGATGGCTGACGAGTACTCCGTCCTGCAGGGTCATTACACGCCGGGGGTGATAACCGGCAAACCCCCGGCAATCGGAGGATCGGCTGGCAGAAGCGATGCTACGGCCAGAGGGGGAATCTATTGTGTACGCCAGGCAGCGGCCTTGCTCGGCATTGAGCTCTCGGGAGCAACTGCGGCAATTCAGGGATACGGCAATGCCGGCTCATCAGCACACAAGCTTGCCTCAGGGATTCTTGGCATGCAGGTTGTCGCCGTATCGGACTCAAAAGGATGCATTCATCATCCTGAAGGGCTTGATCATGAAGCGCTCGCGGCATGGAAAAAGCACACCGGCTCGGTTAGAGGATTTCCGGGATCGACGGCAATCTCAAATGATGAATTGCTGGGGCTTGATCTCGCCGTGCTCTTTCCCGCCGCGCTCGAATCGGTACTTACCGCCGACAACGCACCGGCCGTAAAGAGCAGGATTATCGCAGAACTTGCCAATGGGCCTACCACACTCGAGGCCGACACCATTCTTCATCAGCGAGGTGTCCATATCATTCCCGATCTCCTCTGCAATGCCGGAGGCGTCACTGTATCCTGGCTTGAAATGGTACAGAATGCATCGGGATATTACTGGAAAGAGGAGGAGGTTCATGCCCGTCTGGAGGAAAGGATGACCGGCGCCTTTCATGCCGTCCACTCGGCAGCACTCAGCTACAAAACAAGCAGTCGTACAGCCGCATCCATTCTGGCAATCGGGCGCGTGGCGGAAGCGATGAAGCTGAGAGGGTGGTATTGAGAACTTTTTAGGGTCCGATTTCCTTTTACCTCTTTGTGGGGAGCATACACGGCCCGCCGCCAAGTGGCACCACATGCTCGGCGGTGCCGTAGCGTGCGCTGAAATCAGTTAATACAGGAGATCAGGTAATGGAAAAATGGGTCTGTATACCGTGCGGCTATATTTATGATCCTGCTGTCGGCGATCCCGACAACGGCATCGAGCCCGGAACACCTTTCGAAGATATTCCGGATGAGTGGGTCTGCCCCGTCTGCGGTGTTGACAAGACGCTGTTCGAGCCTCTCAGCGAGCAGCGCGGTGGTTGACAAGAATCAATCGGGCGGGTCAGGGTGCCTTTCCCTCTGCTGCGGCACCCCTCTCTCCTGCATGGCTGGAGGAACTGCTGTCCGCGCTCATTGACTGGTTAAGCAGGTATGCCGGAACGCCCACAACCAGCGAATCAACCCCAGTCGAGTCGGGTGGTAGCGACATTACCTCCTGATAGTCGGGAACGACGATGCCACGGCGCTGCATAATGGCAAAAATGATTCTTGAGCGGCCCCTGACGTAGGGAGCCGAGCCTGTGGGAGAGAACTTTATCGGGTTCGGAAGCACTGCGGCAAGCCTGGATGCCTGCTCGGCCGAAAGCGTGGAGGGAGTCACCCCGTAGTAGTGGCGCGCCGCCTGACCGATTCCGAAAATCCCGTCACCCCACTCCGCAACATTCAAATAGAGCTCCAGAATCCGGCGTTTTGAAAGTGTCCGTTCGATCCGCCAGGTCAGAATTGCCTCCTTGATCTTGCGCACAGGGTTCTTCGACGGGGAGAGATAGAGGTTTTTTGCGAGCTGCTGACTGATGGTGCTCCCGCCCATCTTGAACTGCTTGGCCAGAAGATTTTTTTCAACAGCGCGTTCGATCGCCTGGTAGTCAAACCCCTCATGTTTCCAGAACTTGTCATCCTCGCCGATAAGAACGGCCTTGATAATATAGGGGGAGACATTCTTCAGCGAAACCCATCGCTTCTGTATCTTTTTGTCAGGATGACCGTCGCGCGCCCACTCCTCCTCGCGATACTCCATGAAAGCAGATTTCTCGGGGTTCTCCTTGACAAGCTTTCCTACATCGGGATAGACCAGGTAGCGGGCAATATCGACAACAAAAAGGAGGAGCAGAAGGCCGAAGATGGTTTTGAGACGTTTCATCGCAATCGGAAGGGTTAAGCGAATCCAAGAAAAGTTCTTCCGCCAAAATACCAAATATGCGACAGATGTCACGAGCTGAGAGAAAAATTCTTTGCCGAATCATCATCGCATTCAGCATGCGCGTGGGGCAACGCCTGCAAAAATGAAAGATGCAGGCGAAGAGAGGGAGAGAAGGTGATGTGCCCTCGGGCAGACTCGAACCGCCGACCTACAGTTTAGGAAACTGTTGCTCTATCCACTGAGCTACAAGGGCAAGGGTCTAAATTTAGTACTTTTGGAGAAACTTGCAACCGGCATTGTCACTTTCTCGAGAACATCCTGTCGAGCTGATCGAGAGAGAGCTTGATGATGACCGGCCGGCCATGCGGGCATGAGTAGGGATCCCTGGCGGCAAAGAGGTTATCGATAAGCGAGCGCATCTCTTCGAGCGAAAGCTTCTGGCCAGTCATGATGGCGTTGCGGCATGAGTATGACTTTGCCAGATTGTCCCTCCGCTCAAGCTTGAGCTTCGAAGCGTTCTGCTGATATTCGGCGATCATGTCGCGAAGGATGGTGACCTCAGTTCCCGGCTTGACATCCTGGGGGACACCCTCGATCATGACCGTCCGCTGGCCGAAGAGCCGGAGATTGAAACCGAGCCTGTATAGGTCTTCACGAATCTCCTCGAAAAGCTCGTACTCCCAGGGGCGGAACTCAACTTTCTGGGGAAAGAGCAGCTGCTGGGAGTTCGGCACGTTCTCTGCCATCACGTCGATTGCTCGTTCGTAGAGGACTCGCTCATGGGCCACGTGCTGGTCGATGATCATAAGGCCGGTCTTGATCTGGCAAACAATGTACTTGTTATGGAGCTGCCAGATCTTCTGTTCCGGCTCTTTTGGCAGCGGGGTTGCCTCATCAGGGAGCAGCGGAGAGGGGAAGAGCGACCCGAGCGCCGCATCACCTTCACGAACTCTGCCGGAATCATGGATAGGCCCTGCAAACATGTCGCTCTCCTGCAGGGTTGAGCGGCGCAGAGGCGGCGGCTCGTGCTGAGTGCCCTCCCTGTAGTGACGGTAGAGTTCCCCTGTAGTGATGGATGGGCCGGGAATATCCTGAAAGGAGAGCCTCCTGAAGGAGTGCTCGCCGGAAGGTGATGAGCCTATGGCGGCCGGGGCCAGATCGGGAGAGAAATCGTGGAGCTGGATTGCGCGCTTCACAACGGGGTAGAACATGTTGCGCACACTGCGCTCATCGTCGAAGCGTACCTCAAGCTTGGCGGGATGCACGTTGACATCCACGCGGGAGGGGTCGATGCTGAGAAAGAGCAGTACAAAGGGCGTCTGGCGTTCGACGAGCAGCTCTCCGTAAGCCTGCTGAACAGCCTGGGAGAGCATCCTGTTCTGTATCACCCTGCGGTTGATAAAAAAATACTGATCGAGCTTTCTTCGCTTCTGCATGGCCGGCCTGCCGAGAAAACCGGTAATTGAGAGGTAGTCATTCTGTTCGGAGAGCTCGATCATGCTCGATGCAAAATCATCTCCATAGAAAAGGTTGAGACGTTCCGCCATATCCGGAGTCCTGAAATGAAAAAGCTCCTCGTCATCGTTCAGCATCCGCCACTCTATCTCCGGGTAGGCAAGAACAAAGGACTTGACAACCTCAAAAACATGCTGATACTCGGTAGCGTTGCTTTTGAGAAACTTGCGGCGGGCCGGAACATTGTAGAAGAGGTTCCGGACGCTGATCGTCGTCCCCTGCTCGCCCTGCACCTCCGACTCCTCGGCCAGAACCCCGCCCTCATAGCGAAACCTCAGGGCGAGCGCCGCTTCGGCACGCCTTGTCCTGAGCTCAAAATGCGATACTGAGGAGATGCTTGCAAGAGCTTCTCCCCTGAAACCCAGACTCCCCAGGGTGTCCAGATCGTCGACACTGGTGATCTTGCTTGTGGCAAAACGCTCGACCGAGAGCAGGGCATCCGCCCGGTTCATCCCTGCACCATTATCGACAATGCGAATCAGCTCCTTGCCCGCGTCCTTTATCGTTACGGCAATGCGGTCAGCGCCGGCATCAATGGAGTTCTCCAGCAGCTCCTTGACGACCGATGCGGGACGCTGGACAACTTCGCCGGCAGAGATCTTGTTGGCAACAATATCAGGTAATCTTGCAATGCTCGCCATACGCGGTCTCGGGAAGGGTTTTCTTTTCTGAAAAAAGGGATGGTTTTTGCGGTCGACTGTAGCTCAAGGTATCGATAAAAGAGAGTCTTTTCTCAACAAAATTCGAAGAAATTTTTACTGGCCGGAGGCCCTTACCGCGAAGGGAGCGCCTCCCATAGCTCACGAAGCGCAGCCTCGCTAAAGCGCAGCTTGTTGAGCTCACGATCGCCGTGCATCCGAAGCATTTTCGATCGAACCTCGCCACTGTTTTTTTCGGCAATCGCCAGGCAGAGCGTGCCGACAGGTTTTTCGGCGGTTCCTCCCGAGGGGCCGGCGATGCCGGTGGTAGCAACCGCAAGATCCGCTCCGCTCCGCTCAAGAGCGCCGGAGGCCATTGCCCTTGCAACCTCTTCGCTCACCGCGCCCCAGCGTTCGATGAGCGCCCCGGGAACGCCAAGTGCGCGCTCTTTTGCCTGGTTGCTGTACACGACAAACCCCTGTAGAAACCATGCTGATGCGCCCGGAACATCGGTCAGCCTGCTGGCCACCAGCCCCCCGGTGCAGGATTCGGCCACGGCCACCTTCAGCCCTCTACGACCGAGGCGCTCGCCGAGAGCCGCCTCAAGGGTTGTCTCACCCGTAGCATAGACGAATTGGCCGGCCCTTTGAAGGATCGCTTCGACAACGGCGCTGTTCTGCCGCTCGACCTCTTCATCGGTGCTTCCGATGGTACTGATTGTCAGGTTGACTCCTGCCGCGTGAGGGAGATAGGCCAGGGTTGTTCCATCCGGAAGAGTTCCCTCGATTTCAGCGATCATCTCTGAAAGGGTTGACTCGCCAATACCGAAGGTTTTCACCGGGGTATGTTGGATAAACGAGGTTGAGTGCCTGGCAAAGAAGGGGATAACGTCGAGCTCCATCATTGCCTTCATTTCCGACGGAACGCCCGGCATAAGCACCAGATGGTGGTTCCGGAACGGCTCGCCGCAGTCGATGATCATCCCGGCCGCTGTCCCTTTTGTGTTTACCATGACACGCGACCCCTCAATCACCATTGCCTGCCCGTGAAGTGCAGGGGAGATCTCCCGACCAAGCCGCGTCATGCGCTCCTCGAGATTCAGGTAGGACTCCCGGTTCAGCTCAAGCCCTCTTCCGAGAAGCCTCTGCACAGAGCTTAGGGTACGGTCGTCCCCGGTGGGGCCGAGCCCTCCTGTCACCAAAACAATATCCGCCCGCTGGAGCGACTCGGAAAAGACTGCAGCCATATCGGCGTCAATATCCGAACAGGTCACGATACGATCGACCGGAATGCCGATGCCAGCAAGCGCCGAGGCCATAAAAGCGGCATTGGTGTTGATACGCAGCCCCTTGAGCAGCTCGTCACCGACAGAGACAATTTCAGCTCGCAGCATGGCGCCCTCAGACCAGATAACTGGCAATGCGCAGAATGTCGGCGAAAACACCACCCGCCGTAACCTCTCCGCCAGCGCCTGGCCCGCGAACAACAAGAGGAGTTGTGCTGTAACGGTCGGTCGTAAAGACAACCATGTTTTCAGATCCGCTGAGCCCTGCTATGGGGCTGGCGAGAGGCACCCGCTTCACGCCGATGCTCGCTTTTCCATCCCTGATCTCTCCGGCAAAGGCGATCGTCATCCCCTCCAGGGCAGCACGCTCAACCTCCCCGGCATACCAGTCGTCCACCTGCGACAACCGGTCGAGAAAATCCGCCACGGCCATCTCGCCCTGAAGCTCCTCGGGCACAAGGCTCTCGCAGAGCACATCCGAATAGTCAAGCTTGTAACCGAGCTCCCTGCCGAGAATGAGAAACTTTCTGGCGAAATCGGCTCCGGAGAGGTCATCCCTCGGATCGGGCTCGGTGTAGCCAGCCTCACGGGCCCGGCGGACAATCTCGCTGAAGCGCCCGCCTTTGCGAAGTTCGTTGAAAATAAAGCTCAGGGTTCCGGAGAGCACACCCTCGATACTGATAATTTTGTCTCCGCTGTTTTTCAGGTCGTTCAGTGTGTTGATGATCGGCAGTCCCGCCCCGACATTGGTTTCGTAGAGAAAACGGGCGTTGCTCTTGCGCTGCGCATCTCGTATTCTCTTGTAGAGCGGCCATGATCCTGCCATGCCAAGCTTGTTGGCGGTCACCAGAGAGATGTTCGCTTCCAGCAGGTCAGGATAGATCTCGGCAACCTGGGCGCTGGCGGTGCAATCGACAAAAATGGTATTGTGCAGGTTCATCGCCCTTATCTGCTTCAGATACCCTTCGATGCCATGCTGCGCACTTCTCGGCTTCAGGGCATCCTTCCAGTGTTCGAGGTCGATGCCGTTATCGTCAAGGGCGATACTGCCGGTGTTAGCCATGCCGCACACAACCAGATCAAGGTCTTTTTCCTGCTGCAGGTTCCGGCGATGGGCCGCTATCTGGCCAATCAGGCTTTTGGCAATCGTGCCTGTTCCGGCAATGAAAAGATGAACCTTGCGCTGGGAAAGGAAGAATGATTCATGGATACAGTTGAGCGCCTTGTCCTCATCATGACTGTCGATGACCAGTGAGATATTCATCTCGTTGGCACCCTGCGCGACGGCAATGACGTTGATCCCGTTCTTGCCGAGCGTCTCAAAGAGCTGAGCCGAGACACCAGGGTGGCCCGACATGTTGTTGCCCACCACGGCAATCATGGCAAGGTCACTGCGGATAGCCAGCGGATCGATCTGGCGGGAGGCAATCTCCGAACGAAACTCCTCCTCAAGAATTTTTTTGGCTTTTAGAGACTGATCCGGATTGATGGCAAGAGTGATCGACTGCTCGGAAGAGGCCTGCGATATAAAAATGATGTTTATCCTGTGACGGGCAAGGCAGCTGAAAAGCCTTGAGGCGATGCCCGGAACGCCGACCATGCCGCTGCCCGACATGTTCAGCAGCACAACCCTGTTGATCGAGGTCAGCCCGGTTACCGGCGTTGCGACTCGCTCTCCATCCTCGGTTGCGGCG
Organism: uncultured Chlorobiaceae bacterium; assembly: GCA_903824045.1. Classification (GTDB taxonomy): domain Bacteria; phylum Bacteroidota; class Chlorobiia; order Chlorobiales; family Chlorobiaceae; genus Chlorobium. The sequence goes on along the minus strand of CAIJVD010000037.1, from coordinate 183,745 downwards.
GCGATTCTTGTCCCCTCCGCAGAAGGGTTGAAGGAGTTTCGGATGATCAGCGCAATGGCGGCCTTCATCGCCGGCTGAACGGCAAGAGGGTGGAGCACCCTTGCTCCCGCATGAGAGAGCTCCATGGCTTCATTGTAGCTGATAAAGGGGAGAACGCGGGCATCACGCACGCGCTTTGGGTCGGCGCTGAAGAAGCCGTCAACATCGGTCCAGATAACAATTTCATCGGCACCGAGAGCCGCACCGAGAATTGAGGCCGTATAGTCAGAACCGCCTCGGCCCAGGGTCGTCGCCGTGCCGTCAGGGGCAGCTGCAATGAATCCGGTCACGACAGGCACACCGTCAAAAGAGTCAAGGTGTTTTTTTATCTGGAGTTCTGTGGCGCGACTCTCCACCTTGGCATCGATATAATTGGCATCGGTAACGATAAGACGACGGGCATCAAGCAGAGAGGATGCGATATTACGGCCATGAAGATAGGCGCTCACCAGTCGGGCTGAGAGTAGTTCGCCAAAGCCCAGCACCAGTGCCTGACTCTTTTCCGAGAGCTCCTTGAGCAGAAAAACACCATGAACAATATCGTTGAGTTCGGAGAGCTCCGAACGTATAGCACTGGCAACCTTGTCAAGAACAACGCCCGAAAACAGCTCTCTTGAGATATTGAGATGAAGGTTTTCGATCTCTTCGAGGATAGCGCGGTAGGAGCCATCTCCGTGAGAGGCCCTGGTGACCGTTTCGAGAAGCAGATCGGTTACCCGGTGAATGGCTGAAACCACAACGATTATCTTCCCCTGCGTCACTCCCTCGGCAATGATCCCGGCCACACTCCTTATACGCTCCGCAGAGCCGAGTGAACTGCCTCCAAACTTGTATATCCTCATGCTCCCGCTCATACCCTGATTGAAAAATGAATAGTGATTGAATTACATTCGCCCAAGCTCATTGAATATAAATCATTTCCCTCTGAGCCGCACAACCCACACTCCCCTTATCGTGGCAACTATGCTCAAAAAAAAAAGCGCCCAAAAAAGGGCGCTTCTGTTCAAGAGTGTCCTGAGCCACTGCTGTCAGTTGCTCAGTGCCTCGGCGCCGGCAACAATCTCACTGAGCTCAGTAGTGATTGCAGCCTGCCTTGCCCTGTTGTAGCTGATGTTGAGTGTGCGAAGAAGATCCGTAGCGTTCTCGGTTGCAGAGTCCATCGCTGCCATACGGGCGGCATGCTCCGCTGCATTTGACTCGAGAAGCATCCTCCATACCTGGGTATTGAGGTGTCGGGGAACCAGCACGTCGACAATAGCCGCGGGTGACGGATCATAAATATAGTCGCTGCCACCCTCCTTGCCCGACGTTTCCGGCTCGATAGGAAGAAGCACCTCCGCCTTGAGGTTCGGAGCGAGCACCGATTTGAACTCGTTGTATACCACGATCACCCGGTCAACCTCGCCGCGAAGAAACATGCCAGACGCGGTGTCGGCAATTTCTCTTGCGATGCTGAAATCAAGATTCTGGAAAACTGCGGGATACCCTTTGGTGATACTGTAGTCTCTCTTCCTGAAGAAATCAAGACCCCTGGTACCGGCGCATATCATGCTCACGCCGCCCTTGCTGTAGACATCGCCGTAGTCCTCATGGATAGTCTTTGCGGCAAGCTTGATGATGTTGGTATTGAACGCTCCGCAAAGCCCCCTGTCCGAAGTGATAAGAATCACCAGAATCTTGCCGACCTGAGCGCGGCCGGAAAGAAGCGGGTTGAGGGAGGTATCCACCTTTGTTGAAAGGGAACCGAGCATCTCCTTCAGCTTCGCGGCATAGGGCCGGGCCATGACAGCCCGGTCCTGCGCCCTTCTCAGCTTTGCGGCAGCCACCATCTTCATCGCCTTGGTGACCTGCTGCGTAGACTTTACCCCTTTGATTCGTACACGTATATCCTTTAATGTAGCCATGTATAACGGGAGTGTTATGGAATTGCTGAAAAACCTCTTACGCCTTGTTTTTTTCCTTGAAGGCCGCTACAAACTTCAGTGCGACATCCTTGAGCTTGCCTGCGGTATCAGCCTCAAGCGCACCGCTCTCGGCGATGGTATTGAGGATATCGCTGTGCTTGAGCTCAAGCGCAGCAAGGAACTCCTCCTCAAACCTGCGGATGAAACGCAAGTCCACAGAATCAAGAAGACCCTGAGTTCCAAGGAAGATAATGGCAACCTGTTTTTCAACCGGCATCGGGATATACTGGCCCTGCTTGAGGATTTCGACAAGCCTTGCACCGCGATCGAGCTGTGCTTTGGTGGTCTTGTCGAGATCGGAACCGAATTTCGAGAAGGCCTCGAGTTCACGGAACTGAGCAAGATCGAGACGCAGCGTACCGGCAACCTTTTTCATCGCCTTGATCTGGGCGGCGCCGCCAACGCGGGAAACCGAGATACCGACGTTGATAGCAGGTCTCTGACCGGAGTTGAAGAGGTTCGACTCAAGGAAGATCTGGCCGTCAGTGATGGAGATCACGTTGGTTGGAATATATGCAGAGACGTCACCGGCCTGTGTTTCAATAACCGGCAGCGCGGTAAGGCTTCCGCCGCCCTTGACGATTGGCTTCAGGGCATCAGGAAGATCGTTCATCTTGCGAGCGACCTCGATGTCATCTGTGATTTTTGCGGCTCTCTCAAGCAGACGGGAGTGTAAGTAAAAAACATCACCCGGATATGCCTCACGTCCCGGCGGACGGCGAAGGAGGAGGGAGAGCTGACGATAGGCAACAGCCTGCTTGGAAAGATCATCATAAACAACAAGCGCATGGCGGCCTGTATCACGAAAATACTCTCCGAGAGTTGCCCCTGCGAACGGAGCGATAAACTGAAGCGGTGCGGGATCGGAAGCGGTTGCGGAGATGACCGTAGTGTACTCCATTGCTCCGTGCTTCTCAAGGGTATTGACAACCTGGGCGACCGTCGAGCCTTTCAGACCGATGGCAACATAGATACAGAAAACGCCCTTTCCTTTCTGGTTGATGATGGTGTCGATGGCAACAGCGGTCTTGCCTGTCTGACGGTCACCAATGATAAGCTCGCGCTGACCGCGGCCAATCGGAATCATGGAATCGATTGCCTTCAGACCTGTCTGCAGCGGCTGATGAACTGACTTGCGGTAGATGACACCAGGAGCCCTGCGTTCGAGAGGCAGACGAATCTTGGTCTCAATGGAGCCCTTGCCGTCGATCGGCTCTCCGAGAGGATCGATGACCCTGCCGAGCATAGCCTCACCGACCGGGATGGATGCAAGAATGCTGGTTCTTTTAACAGTATCGCCCTCTTTGACGAGCGTCGACTCACCGAACAACACCGCACCGACGTTATCCTCCTCAAGGTTCAGAGCCATTCCCATCACATTGTTGGGAAACTCGAGAAGTTCACCGGCAGCCACCTTCGATAAACCGTAGACGCGTGCAATACCGTCACCAACCTGCAGCACTGTCCCTACATCATAAACTTCCGCTTCAGACTCAAATCCGGCAAGCTGCTTGCGAAGTATGGATGAAACCTCATCAGGCCTGACTGTTGTAGACATATCTTATTCCGCTTGGTTATTTGTTAAGAAAAGAGAAAGATTCTGCTTACCTTCTTTTGAAAAATCTGACTCGGAGTCCTGCCATTCCAAAAGGCTTAAAACTCGAATTTAGCGAAAAGCTTTTAGTTATTCAAATTCCTTTCTCTCATTTGAATAGCTTCGTCAGGTGATGACCGAAATGTAGTCGCACTCAGGAGTTCAATCACGTATTGACTGCTTGGTCCCGACTGAGTTGGGAGGCGAGGAGAACGAGTCGCCGCAGAAACAGAGTGATTACCTATAGAGGAATTTTGTTCGCCGTAAACAGCATGAAAACTGTCAAAGGATTCGCATCGGCAACCGTAGGAAATGTTGCCTGTGGTTTTGATGTTCTGGGTTTCGCCATCACCGAGCCGGGTGATGAGGTGATCCTTACCCTCTCTGATGAAAAGCTCCCCGGATCTCCGGTCTCCATTACAGCCATTACCGGTGACGGCGGAGCCCTTCCGCTCGATCCCAAAAAGAACACCTCGAGCTTTGTCGTCCTGAAATTTCTCGAATATATCAGGACGCAGAAAAAAATTGACTTCGAGGGTCATATCTCCCTTGAGCTCAGAAAGCACCTCCCCCTCAGCAGCGGAATGGGCAGCAGTGCGGCCAGTGCGGCGGCTGCCCTTGTTGCGGCAAACGAACTGATGGGCCGCCCCTGTTCGAAAATGGAGCTTGTCCACTTTGCCATCGAAGGAGAGCGTGTCGCCTGCGGCTCTGCCCATGCCGATAACGCAGCTCCTGCCCTGCTCGGAAATTTCGTCCTTATCCGGAGTTATACCCCTCTTGACCTGATCATCATCCCTTCACCCGAACACCTCTACTGCTCACTGGTTCACCCGCATACCGAACTTCGCACCTCTTTTGCGCGCTCGGTGCTGCCGGCAAGCATACCGCTCAAGGCGGCGACGCAGCAATGGGGAAATGTGGGCGCTCTTATCACCGGCCTTCTCACCTCTGATTATGACCTGATCGGAAGATCGTTGGTCGATGTTGTTGCCGAACCGAAACGTGCACCGCTGATACCAGGGTTCTTTGAGGTCAAGCAGGCTGCAATTGATTCTGGCGCCCTTGGGTGCAGCATCGCCGGATCGGGGCCATCACTTTTCGCATTCTCCTCCTCCGAGAAAACCGCTCTTAAGGTAGGTCTCGCCATGAAAGAGGCCTTTCTTCACTCGAAGGCCGCCTTGGAATCGGACATGTGGGTATCGCCGATCTGCAGAGAAGGGGCAAGAATACTGTAACACACCATCACCAGTCATGATCTACTTCAGCACCAATAAATCCTCAACGCCGGTCTCCATAAAAAAAGCCACGCTCGAAGGGTTGGCTCCAGACGGCGGGCTCTACGTCCCCTCCGAAATACCCCGTTTCTCAGAGCCGGAGATCTCCCTTCTCGAGGGCGCAAGCTTCAATAACATCGCCTTTGCCATCGCAAAGAAGTTCACCGGCGGCGAGATCTCTCCCGCGCGGCTGGATGAGATGATCGAAGAGTGCTACGGCTTCGACACTCCGCTTGTGGAGATGGACGGAAGCACGTTTATCGAGGAGCTCTTCTGCGGTCCGACACTGGCATTCAAGGACTATGGCGCACGCTTTCTTGCCCGCCTGACCGGCTATTTTGCCGCCGAAGACGACCGCCTCATCACCGTGCTCGTTGCAACCTCCGGAGATACCGGCAGCGCCGTGGCTTATGGATTTCAGGGAATTCCCAACACGCGGGTCGTCTTGCTCTACCCCTCGGGAAAGGTCAGCCGCCTCCAGGAACAGCAGCTCACCACCGCGGGAGCAAACGTTCATGCCCTCGAAGTCAAGGGAGATTTCGATGACTGCCAGCGCATGGTCAAGCAGGCATTCGTCGACCCGGAACTCAAGAGCCGCCTGACACTGACATCGGCCAACTCCATCAACATCTCCAGACTCATCCCCCAGTCGTTCTACTACGCATGGGCAGCCCTGAAGCTCAAGGAGCGCGACGGCATCGGCAACCCGATCTTCTCCGTACCGAGTGGCAACTACGGAAACATCACCGCCGGCTTGCTCGCGCGGAAGATGGGATTTCCTATAGGCCACTTCATAGCCGCATCGAACGCCAATGACAGCGTGACCCGCTATCTCGACGACGGCCGCTACGACCCCCATCCGACCGTAACGACCCTGTCGACGGCGATGGATGTTGGCAATCCGAGCAACTTTGCGCGCCTGAGGTATTTCTATGGCAACGACCACCGCGCCATGGCGGGCGATATTACCGGCATTGCTGTTTCCGACAGCGAGACAACCGAAACCATCCAGGCAGTCTACAATCGCTTTGGCTATATTCTTGATCCTCATACCGCCGTGGCCTGGCGTGCGCTCGAACTGCACCGGCGTTCAGGACATCATCCCGAAATGCCCGGCGTCGTCCTCTCGACCGCCCATCCTGCAAAATTCCTTGAAACAGTCAGGGCTGCCCTGCACAAAGAGGTCGAGATTCCTGCAAGACTTCTGGCTGTACTCGAAAAACAGAAAAACGCCGTAGCAATCAGCCCGGCGTACGACGATCTCGCCACTTTTCTTAAAGAACTTGACAACTAACGCTGGAGACGCACCGGATGAACTATAGAACACTCCTCTTTTTTCTCGTCCTGGTGCCGATCATGTTTGTGTCGATGTCAATCTTCCTTGTCATCAACCTCTTTGATCCCTCAGGCGACCTTTTTCACGGACTCGCCGCATGGTGGGGCCGGTTGAGCGCAAAGCTTTTCGGCATCTCAATAGAGGTGATCGGCCGCGAAAATTACAGCTCCAGTCAGCACTACCTGGTCATCAGCAACCATGCAGGGATGGCCGATATCCCCCTCATGCTCGGCACGATGGATCTCAACCTGAGGTTTGTCGCAAAAGAGGAGCTTGGAAAAATACCGGTATTCGGATGGGCCATGAAGCAGGGCGGTTATGTGATGATCAAGCGGGGTCAGAGCCGGGAGGCTCTGAAAAGTCTGCTTGAGGCAACGCAGGTACTCAAAAGCGGTCGCTCCGTCCATATCTTCCCGGAAGGAACGCGCTCCGCAACTGGAGAAATGCTCCCCTTCAAGAGGGGCGCTTTTCTTGTTGCGCAGAGAGGCGGAGCTCCGCTCCTGCCGGTCACCATTATCGGCAGCAACCTTATCACCCCTAAAAAAAGCCTCAAGATCAACAAAGGCAAGATCAGGATCATCATCGGCAAACCGCTCCTGCCCTCCTCATTCGAAAACGTCGAAGCGCTCATGGCCGCCTCCGAGGAAGTGATCGGCGGCAACCTCGAGCGCTACCGCTTCTAAACACTTGGGGTCAGGTCTTGTATTTTGACATTTCCCAAAAAATGTCAAAATACAAGACCTGACCCCAGCTGCTCAAATCTGCTTGTAGAGACTGACCATCTCGATGGCGGTCATCGCTGCATCGAACCCCTTGTTGCCGGCTTTCGTGCCTGCGCGTTCAATTGCCTGCTCAAGATTCTCCGTGGTCAGAACTCCGAATGAAACCGGTATGCCAGTATCGAGCGATGCCTGCGCAATGCCTTTTGTAGCTTCAGCTGCAATGACGTCGAAATGCGGTGTGGATCCCCTGATAATAACTCCAAGGGTAATAACAGCGTCATACTTCCCTGTCTGGGCAGCTTTCTTGGCGACCATGGGAAGCTCAAAAGCGCCGGGGCAGCGGTAGATGGCGATATTTTCGTCGGCCCCGCCATGGCGCCGGATGCAGTCCACTGCGCCCTCAACAAGTTTCTGGCCGATAAAATCGTTGAAGCGTGAGACCACAATCGCAAACCTGCCGTCTTTTGCACTCAGAGTGCCTTCTATCTGTTTAATCTGCATGGGATTGATCGTTTTAGTTATTTCTATGAGCGACAGTACCCGAGTATCCGCTCGACAAGATCGATAATGACATGGCCTATCGTAATGTGACACTCCTGCACGCGGTCGGCCGCGCCGGTATGGGGAACGATAACCTCAATATCCGCCATCCCCTTCATAAGCCCTCCGTCACTGCCGAGAAGAGCGATGGTACTCATTCCCGTGCGCTTCGCCCTCTCCATGGCGTTGATAACGCTTCGGCTGTTGCCGCTGGTCGAGAGGCCGAGGAGAATATCCCCCTCCCTGCCGTAGGCCTCGACAAGCCGGGCAAACACTGCGTCATACCCCAAGTCATTCGCACCTGCCGTAAGCGCCGACGTGTCGGTGGAAAGCGCGATGGCCGGAAGCGCGGGACGATCAACACTGCTCCGGTAACGAATGGTAAGCTCGGCGGCAAGGTGCTGGGCATCGGCAGCACTGCCTCCATTGCCGCAAAGCAGCAGCTTGCCGCCCTCCCTGAAAGCCCCGGCGATCAGCTCTGCCATGGCCACAATAACCGCGCTGTTCTCCTGCGCGACCCGCTCCTTCAGGCGCGCACTGTAGAGCATGCTCTCAAGCACCAGCGCATCGTAGCCTGTTCGGTCCGTCATGGCGCCGGAACACCTGCACTCTCTCGTCATATCAACGGCGTTGTCATCATAAAACTATCTGTTGAGGCAATATAATGAAAAAACCAAACCCGCCCCTACCGACAGAATCTCCAGTCTGGAGAATGCATTCACCGGCGGATTTTTTCTTTTCAGCTTGATTCGGCATAATTATGGCATAGTTATAACATCATAGTTATACCATGTATTTTGAGTTTGATCCGGAAAAAAGTCGCCAGAACAAGGAAAAGCATGGCATCGACTTTGTCGAGGCACAAGCAATACTGGCCGATGACTCTCTCCTCGAAATTCCCGCAAGAACAGTTGGAGAGCCAAGATTTATGATTGTCGGCAAAATCGCCGATAAATACCGGTCAGAAGTTATTACTTGCAGAAGCGAAACTATTAGAATTATTTCTGTCCGGAGATCACGGATGGAAGAGGAGGCAATCTATGAAAGCACAGGAGTTCGACAAACTTTTTGACAACGGGGACGAGGATGTCACTCAATGCCTTGACCTGAAAAAAGCCAGAAGGATCAATCAACAGCACAAAAGGGTGAACGTAGATTTTCCCATCTGGATGATCGAGTCGCTGGACAAAGAGGCAACCCGGCTCGGCGTATCGCGCCAGTCTGTCATCAAGGTATGGCTCTCAGACCGACTCCGAAAGCAACAGACATGATGTGAACCGGCGATCCCGAAGCTTTTCGGGTTCTTGAGGCAACAATGCGCACAAAAAAAACTCCGCCTCATGATGAACACGGGCGGAGTTGAGTAACGGCTAAAGAGGAAAGCGCTTAGTGGTACTTGGCGCTCTCTTCCTTGACGAATTCGACGAGGCACTTCAGGTTCTCGGGGTCCATATCGGGCAGGATGCCGTGACCAAGGTTGAAGACGTGGCCGGACTGGGCGGTGTGCTTGCCGAAAGATTTGAGAATCTTGGCGGCTTCCGACTTGATCTTGTCGTGCGTGCCGTAGAGAACCGTGGGATCGAGGTTGCCCTGAAGGCAGACGCGGTCGTTGAGTTCGGTACGGGCCTTTCCGATATCGATGCCCCAGCCGAGGCCCATGGCGTCACAGCCGGTATCGGCGATATCCTTGAGGATGGTGTTGCAGTCCTTGGAGAAGACGATGACCGGAGTGTCGGGATATTTTGCCTTCACTGCGGCAACGTTCTGCTTGATGTAGGGGAGTGCGAACTCGCGGTAGTCGTCCTCGGAGAGGGCGCTTGCCCAAGAGTCAAAAATCTGGATGGCGTCTGCGCCGGCCTCGACCTGCTTGATGATGTAGGCACTGATGCAGTTGGTGATCTTCTGGAGAAGCTGATGGGCCATCTTCGGCTCACGGTACATCATCTTCTTGGCAAAAGCATAGTTCTTTGAACCGCCGCCTTCTACCGCGTAGGTGAAGAGTGTCCAGGCTGCACCGGAGAAACCGATGAGCGGTACGCGGTTGTCGAGCTCCCTCTTGGTCATGCGGAGGGCGTCCATCACGTAGCCGAGCTTCTCGTCGATATCGGGATCGATCAGCTTGTCGATGTCGGCCTGCGAACGGATTGGGGGGGTCAGCTTGATGCCCTTGGTCTCGATGATCTCGACGTTCATGCCCATGGCTTCGTTGACGACAAGGATATCGGAGAAAATGATCGCCGCATCCACGCCCATGAGCTCAACTGGCTGAATGGTGACTTCGGTAGCCAGTTCCGGGGTTTTACATAATGTCAAGAAATCTGTTTTTTCCCTTACCGCCCGGTACTCCGGCAAATAACGCCCAGCCTGACGCATTACCCAGATCGGTGTTCTGGAACATGGCTGACGCTTCAAAGCCCGGAGAAAAAGATCATTTTTGAGCATGCAATGCAATAATTTGGTGGGTTAACAAAACGAACTATGCCTGTCAACAGGTCCGGCACTTTCATCCCGGACGGGAGCGCTGTAAAGGAGCAAATTTACGATTTTTTACCCTTTAAAAAAACCTCAAGGAAGAAGAAGCTGCATGCGGCTACGATCAGCTGACGATATGGCGTTTGATGCCGAGCTGCTTCGCGGTGTATCCAAGCGCAAGACCGACCATTTCTGAAATATGAAAGACCGGAATCGAGCTCTTGATGCTCGCCTGCTTGAGAGCCTTTGCCTGATATCCGTCCAGCACCGTGTGGCAGAGCGGGCAGGGCGTCACAATGAAATCGGCCTTCAGGCGTATCGCCTCTTCGAGCGCCTCTCCGGCAACATTGAGCGATTCCTCTTCGGCAACCAGCAGCGTATGGAATCCGCAACAGCGGTTTTTATGCTCGTAGGGAATGGTTTTTCCGCCGAGCGCCTCAATCAGCTGATCAAGCGAGGTTGGCTCCAGCGGGTTGTCCCTGCCAAGAACCTTTGAGGGTCTGAGAATATGGCAGCCGTAGAAGGGGGCAATCCTGTAATCTTTCAGCGGGACCTTCACCTTCTCGCGAATGGCATCGAGACCAACGTCATCGACCAGCACCCAGAGAATGTGGCGCACCTGGGAGGTTCCTTTGTATTCAAGGCCCTCTTGCTTCAGAATGTCGTTAACTTCCTGGCGAAGCTCCGGCGACTCATCAAGTTTCTGCTTTGCCGTACGCATCGTCATGAGGCAGGTATTGCAGGAGACAACAAGGTCCAGACCAAGCTTCTCGGCAAGCGCAATGTTGCGAGCGTTGACCAGCGCAAAGTGCTTGGGGCTGACATAGTCGAGGTTGCTGCCGCCGCAACAAGTGCTTTCATGCAGCTTGACCAGCTCAATTCCGAGATCATTCTGCCAGAGATCTATCGAGCGATCAACCTCTTTGGTCATCGACTCGTTGATGCAGCTCAGGTAATATGCGTATCGCTTCATCGGAGGTCCCTTGATTATTTGTTATGAGATTGATGATCCTGCTTCACGTGCTCACTCATCTCCCTGAACATCGACCTGAACACCTTGATACCTTTAGAGGGCTTTACCATAGGCGGCGGCGGCGGGGTCCTGCGCTTCATGATCATCTTGACAGCCATCGGAAGAAGGTTCTGGAGTGTCCAGAAGACACCGTTGGTACGGAAAGGCAGGGTCGCCTCGACAAGCTTGCCCTTCTTTGCGATGTCGTCCATGAAGGCTTCGGCATGCTTGGCGCCGCTGGTATCCTTCACACCCCTCTTTTCGATCGCGTCCTCACGGATGCCGTGGATGGCGTCCATGATCGGAATGCTTTTGACGCAGGTCTCCTGGCAACGGTAGCAGTGGGTGCAGTCCCATACGCCATGATCTTTGACCAGTTCGGCAAGGCGCACATCATGGCTGCCGTCACGGCTGTCGACATTCATGCGGTATGATTTGAGCAGCACTGCAGGGGAGACATACTCCTTGTTTGCACGCAGAATGCTGCACTCCGAGACGCAGGATGCGCAGAGAATACAGTCTGTGGCCTTGTCATATTTGAGAAACTCCTCTTCAGAGATGAGAAACTCCTTTTTGCCCATCTCCTCTTCCGGCATGGTCGAATCAACCCAGTTGGAGTAGTGGGTCATCTTGCCGACAAGAGGATCCATATCAACGATAAGATCCTTGACAAGCGGCAGGTTGCGCAGCGGCTCGACCTTGATGATGCCCGGCTCACGGGATTTTTCGAGCACCTCCCATACCTGTGTGGTACAGGCAAGCATGGAGATGCCGTTGACCCTCATGCCGCAGGATCCGCAGATTCCTGCCTGGCAGAACGCCCGGTAGCTGACCGAGGCATCGACATGCTCCTTGATGTAGTTCAACGCCCTGAGAACGGTGATACCTCTCTCCACAGGGATGGTATAATCGTCGAAGTAGGGTTTGCTGTCGACCTGCGGATTAAAACGGAAAACCCTGAAGGTTACGTCTCTTTTCGCCTCGTTATGATGATCTGTAGACACCGTCATAAGCAGAATGATTAATAAGTTCTTTCCTGGAGTTCATGGCGGCCCATCGTGACAGGCTTTTCACCAAGGATGATATGGCCGTCAACAAGGGTTGCCAGGGTGTGCTTGTGCCATTTGCTGTCGTCCCTCGTAGGAAAATCGGTCCTGGTATGCGACCCGCGGCTCTCCTCCCTGGCAAGGGCGCCCATAGCGACGCTTCCTGCAAGATCCAGCATATTTTTAAGTTCGAGCACCTGCAACAGGTTGGTATTGAATACATCGCTGGAATCGGAAACACGTACCTTCTTGAAGCGCTCCCTCAACTCAGCGACATCCGCAATGCCCTGCTTGAGCTGGGTTGCCTCCCTGTAGATGCCGACATTGAGTGCAAGCGTCTGACCAAGCTCCTCACGAAGCGCACCATACCGCTCATAGTGACCGGAGGCATGCATGCCACTGCGGATCTCCTCAAGCTGCTGATTAACTTCATCCTCGGAAATTGCACCCGGTTCGAACCGGCCGGCCTCCTGAGCCGCCGTATGGCCAGCGATTCGGCCAAATACAAGAATGTCGAGCAGCGAATTGCCTCCGAGCCGATTTGCTCCATGCACCGAAACACATGCGCACTCACCGGCAGCATAGACACCGTCGATAACGGTGCGGCCGAAGTTGTCGGTATCGATTCCTCCCATAGAGTAGTGGGCGGTCGGCCTGACGGGAATAGGCTCCTCAATCGGATCAACACCCTCGAAGTTCATCGTCATCTCGCGGATCTGTGGAAGGCGGGACTTGATGAGATCTGCGCCCAGATGAGTGAGGTCAAGATGAAGGTATTTACCCGCGGGACTATCAAATCCCCTGCCCTGCAGAATTTCCGTTTCAAGCGAACGGGATACCAGATCCCTGGGGCCAAGCTCCATTTTCTCTGGCGCATAGCGTGACATGAATCGCTCGCCGTCCTTGTTGATCAGGTAGCCGCCTTCACCTCTGGCACCCTCGGTAACAAGCAGACCGCTCTTTCTGAGCCCGGTCGGATGAAACTGGACAAACTCCATATCCTTGAGCGGTATGCCCGCCCTGAAGGCGATGGCCTGTCCGTCGCCGGTATTGCCGGCGGCATTGCTCGAGCGGTTCCAGTACATCTTTGCATAGCCGCCCGTTGCGAAAATAACGGTGCGGGCTGCAAATGCCTCAACCTTTCCGGTCTTCATGTTCATGGCAATCAGGCCGCGCGACCTGCTCCCGTGAACAGAGAGGTTCAAGACAAAATATTCGTTGAAGAAGATCACTCCTTTCTTCAGGCACTGTTCATAGAGGGTCTGCAGAATGGTGTGGCCCGTCTTGTCGGCACAGTAGCAGCACCTCGGACGGCCTGCTCCGCCGAAAGGACGCTGGGCAATGGTATTGTCTTCGAGACGCGACCAGGGTGTTCCCATGTTTTCAAGCTCACGGATAATCTTCGGGGCTTCGCCACAGAGAACCTCGACCGCATCCTGGTCAGCCAGGTAGTCGCTGCCCTTGATGGTATCGAAAATATGCATCTCAACCGTATCGTCCTTCGCCTTGTTGGCAAGAGCCGCATTGGCGCCGCCCTGTGCTGCGGAGGTGTGCGAACGGTTAGGATAAACCTTCGAGAGCACGGCAATATTGAGTGCCGGGTTGGTCTTCATTGCCTCCATGGCTGCATAGAGACCGGCTCCACCGCCGCCAACGATAACGATATCAAATGGTTTCATATGCTCAAATCTCCTTGATGAAGCCGCAAAAAAGCCTCACTGATTAAATGACAGGGCGCAAGAGCGCCCGGCCGTTAAAGTAGTCTTTATGGTAGTATCCGAGGAAAACAGCGAAACAGGGGCCTGCTGCTACAGTGCCACATGATCGTCATGCACAGGGAGTTCCTCTACTGCGTGAAGCACGTCGGTCATGTTGAGCACACCGATAACCTTGTTGCTCTCCATGATGGTAAGACGCCTGATATTGGTTCTCTTCATCAGACGAAGGGCATATTTGATCCTGAGACTGGGGTTGACGCTGATGATCGGCTTGCTCATGATCTGAAAAACGGGGGTATTCCAGGGGTCGCGATGCACATCCTCACCCGGATCGATAACTTTTTCGAGAATATCCTTTTCGGTAACGATACCGTAACAGTCGTCCTCGTTGCGAGGCTCGACAAGCAGGCCGCTCTCATTGTTCCTTTTCATGATCTGCAAAGCTTCGGCAACCGTACAGCTTCCCTTGATCATATGAAATTCCTTCTGCATAAGGGCCGATACCGGCAACGTGCGCAATGTAATGAGCTGATCCATAGTCATCAGGTTACTTAAGATTAATGAAACAGAGAGTGCCCCGCCGAAAGAGAACCCAGGGGCAGATCTTTTAAGACCGAATGCAATAAAAGGCGGGAGTGCCGAAAATTACCCGAAGGCTGGCGAAAGTAATCAATGTATAAAAAAACCCGTGATAATCACAACTATTGGCCGGTTGAAGAGCAAAATCATGCAATACCGTGCTGTTTTTTGTACTCCGCCCAGTTCAGCTTCAGGGAGAGAAATGCCGCGATATCCGGCTGAAGAAGAAAGGGATTTGTTCTGCGCTCACGACCGATTGAGGAGCTTGAAGAGCTACCGTAATCGTGTCCGGGATAGACTTTTGTCTCATCGGGAAGCGCCATGAGGCGAAGGTGAAGGGAGTTGTACTCCTCGATAGACTCTCTCTCGGTGCGGGTACCGCCAACCTTTCCCGTAAAAAGGGTGTCGCCGGTAAAGAGCGCCTCACCGCAGAGAATACAGATGGAGTCCGGAGTGTGACCGGGGGTGTGGATAATGGTTGCCTGGAGCGAGCCGAGAGGAAAGTGCGCACCATCCTGAACCCTTATCCCTGTGCGGGAACAACTGTCACCATAGAGCAGGGGCACAAGGCCGGTCATTCGGGCGATGGCGTCGTTGCCGTTAGTGTGGTCAGGGTGCGAGTGGGTCGAGAAAACATAGCGTATAACAAAACCGTGATCGGCCGCAAAACGAACGATCACGGCTGGATTGTAGGAGGGGTCGATGACGAGCGCTTCAGCAGACACTTCATCGGCGACAAGGTAGGCGAAGTTCCTGTCGCCCCCCGTACTGAACTGCTGGACCTTCATCGCCCCCCTCCTGTTTTCAGGCTGTTTTTTCCACATTCATCAGAAACGCCCTTGCCGGAAACTCCTTGTCAACAGCAATAGGGTTCCTCTCCAGTTCACGCATGATTACCTCCGCCCTGTCATCGTCGAGAATGGCGAAACAGAGCGTTGAATAGGCTCCGGGCATCTCGACCGCAGGAAACCAGGCCTGAGGCTCGGCACCTTTTTTTTCGCAGTTACACCCCATGATGTCAAAACTGCTGAACATCATCACCTGATGCTCTTTGAAAAGAGCGCGCACTTTCGGGCGCGTCTCCTCATGTCCCATGATAGCAAGAAATTTCATCGCATCTGCTCCTCTGGAAAATTAATTGGATTTCTTTTCGGCCATATAGTAAACAAGCGGCACCACCACAAGCGTCAGGATGGTTGAGAGCACACCGCCCCAGATCAGCGAGATCGCCAGACCCTGGAAGATCGGGTCGAAAAGCATTACCACAGAGCCAATGACGACCGCCCCTGAGGTCAGGATAATCGGGCGTGTGCGGACTGCGGCCGACTCGATGACGGCCTGCTTGAGCCCGGCGCCCTCCGCCCTGCGGATCTGGATGAAGTCGATGAGCAGCACCGAGTTTCGCACCATGATGCCGGCAAGGGCGATCATGCCGATCATGCTGGTTGCGGTAAAGAACGCGCCGTGCAACCAGTGGCCGGGAATGATGCCGACAAGGCTGAGCGGAATGGCGATCATCATGATCAGCGGGGTCTTGAACGACTGGAACCAGCCGATAATGAGCAGATAGATGATCACCAGAACAACGGCAAAAGCTGTACCAAGATCCCTGAACACCTCGAAGGTGATCTGCCACTCACCATCCCACTTCATGGCGAGCTTCTCCTCGTTCGCAGGATTTGCCGTGTAGAGCGGATTGACCGAGTAGCCGCCGGGAACCTTGAGCTTCTGGATTTTCTTGTCCATGTCGAGCATGGCATATACCGGGCTCTCTGTCGCTCCGGCAACATCGGCAGTCACGTATACCACCCGCTGCAAATCCTTGTGGAAAATGCTCTTGTCCTGAACCTTCTCCTCAACCCTCACCAGTTCAGAAAGGGGAATCATCTGGCCGGCACGAAGGCGGGAGGTCAGGCTTCCCATTCCCTGAGACTGGACAAAGATCCCGGAGAGATCCTGGCGGGAGCTTCTTGCGGACTGCGGCAGGCGCACCTGAATGGTGACCGGGTCATGGCCGTTTTCGGTATGGAGAAGGCCGACATCCATGCCTGCGATCGACATGCGGAGCGTCTGGGCGATCTGCTCGGCGCTGACGCCGCGGGCAGCCGCACGCTCTTTGTTGACCACGAGATTGTAGACCTTCTGGTCCTCTTCGACCATCCAGTCGACATCGACAACGCCGGGAGTAGACTCAAACACCTGCTTCACCTGCTTTGCCAGCGCGATCTGCTCCGACTGTGAAGGACCGTAAATCTCGGCGACAAGCGTAGAGAGCACCGGAGGTCCCGGAGGAATTTCAACGATCTTGGCATTGCCATTGTAGCGCCTGGCAATCTCCTGCACACCAGCCCTGACCCGCTTGGCGATATCATGGCTCTGCGCCTTGCGCTCACCCTTGTGAACAAGGTTCACCTGGATGTCGGCCATGTTGGCCTTCTGACGCAGGTAGTAGTGACGCACAAGGCCGTTAAAGTTGATCGGCGCATTGACGCCCGCATAGTACTGATAGCTCTGAACCTCCGGAACACTTTTCAGGTAACCGGAAATCTCCTTGGCAACTCTTGAGGTCTGCTCCAGCGAGGTACCTTCCGGCATGTCAAGAATAACCTGGAACTCGTTCTTGTTGTCGAACGGCAGCATCTTCATCTGCACAGCCTTCAAGGGCACCATGGCAATGGCACCGGCAAGCATGAGACCGACCACACCGAAGGCCATCCATCTCTTGAAGCTGCTGTCGATGAAGGGGGTAAGAACGGTGTTGAACAGCTTGTAGTAGCCGCTCTTGGTAATATCGTACTCTTCATGATGGCCGTCATCACCACTCTTCAGAAGACGGAAGGAGAGCCAGGGGGTTGCAATAAGGGCAACAAGCAACGAGAATATCATGGCCAGCGAAGCGCCAATAGGCATCGGGCTCATGTATGGGCCCATCAGACCGGAGACGAAGACCATCGGCAGCACAGCCGCGATAACGGTAAAGGTTGCCAGAATGGTCGGGTTGCCCACCTCGCTGATGGCCGTAATGGCCGCCTGCAGCTTCGGCTGCCGCTTCATGGCAAAGTGCCGGTGAATGTTCTCGGCTATGATGATCGAGTCATCGACAACAATACCGGTCACAAAGATCAGAGCGAAAAGGGTGACCCTGTTGAGCGAATAATCAAGCAGGTAGTAGATCAGAAGGGTGAGGGCAAAGGTGATCGGCACCGACGCCAGCACCACAAGAGAGCCCCTCCAGCCAAGAAAGAATCCGACAACAACCGTTACGGCCACGACGGCCATAAGCAGATGCTCGAGAAGGGTGAAAACCTTTTCGGATGCGGTAGCGCCGTAATTCCTGGTTTCGCTGACCGTAATATCCGCAGGGATAATGCTCTTCTTCATGGTCTCAACCTTCTCCATCACCTTCCCGGCCAGCACCGAAGCGTCGCCACCCTTGCGCTTGGCAACCGTCAGCGTCACCGCCGGATACTCGCCCGAGGGGGATCCCTTCGGAGCTGCAGCGGCAAAGCCGAAGAAGCTGTAGTTGTTAACCTCTTCAGGCCCGTCAACTATTGAGGCAACGTCACGGAGGTAGACCGGAGAGGCACCATAGATACCGACAACGATATTGGATACGTCGGCCGCGTTTTCAAGGAACTTTCCTGTGCGAACAACGATCTCCTGGTTCACCTGCCTGAAATCGCCCGAGGTCATCTGGCTGTTGGTCTGCTGAATCTGCCGGGCAATCTGCAGCGGACTTACATTGAAGTGCTGGAGTTTCGCCTTGTCGAGCATGATGCGTACCTGGCGGCGCTGTCCACCCTTGATTTCAACATCGCCGATATTCTTGACCTTTTTCAGCTCGTCAGCAACCTGCGTGGCAGTCTGGCGGATCTGGTAGGGGTCTTTATCCTTGCTCCAGAAGGTAAGGTTGAGCACCGGCACATCGTCAATGGAGACCTTCTTCATGAATGGAAACCCGGCGCCCTGCGGCATCTTGTCCATATTCTTCATGAGGGTCGACCAGAGCTTCACCATGCTCTTCTCCGCATCCTCGCCGACCTTGTAGCGGACGGTTACCAGCGCAACATCCGGCATGGCAGTGGAGTAGACATAATCGACTCCGGGAATCTCGGTCAGGGTGCGCTCGACCGGCTTTGCGACACGAGCCTCTATTTCAGCGGGAGTCGCTCCGGGCAACGGGATATAGATATCGACCATTGGCACAACGATCTGCGGCTCCTCCTCTCTGGGAGTCATGAACGTCGCCATGATGCCGACAAGCAGCGCCGCCATCATCAGGAGCGGCGTGATCTTTGAATTGATAAACTGTTTGGCGAGTTTACCTGCAATTCCTTCATTCATTAGTATTCTTCTCCTCTGTCACACGCGGACTCTTTTTTACGGTTACTCCTTCATTAATCGCGGCACTGTATTTCCCTACCACGAGTTCACCCTTTTCAAGACCACCGAGAACAACCCGGTCACCATTCAACGACCGACCAGTCCTGATCCATCGCACTGAAATCAGGTCGCCGGCACCGACAACCAGAACACCCTCAAGATCACCTTTCATGAAAATCGCCGACTTCGGCACCAGGAGTTCCTCTGCTGCCGGAGCATGTCCGGACGAACGAACAGGAACGATGCTCTCAACGGCAACCGTCGACACAGGGCTTCCTGACTTTGCAGGGAGCGGCTCGTGAGGGCCGCACCCTGTGAAAAACAGGGGAAGCAGGGCCGGGAGCAGAAAAAGTTTATTTCTTAAATGCATTACACGATCAGATTGATTAACGCTTATTATTTACAAGCCCCTCAGTTGCCGCGATAGAATGAGAGCTCGCTCCTGGCCACGCAATAATCATATTTTGCCTGGTTGAGCCTCATTTTCGAATAGGTGTATGCCTGCTCCCTCATCAGAAGCTCAAAGGTCATAGCCATTCCCGTTCTGAACTGTTCACCGATAAAATCGAGACTCACCCTGGCCTCCTCAAGCGACTTCTGGGCACCGGCAATCCTTGTCCTTGCAGTCTTCAGCGACCTGAGCGCTTTTTCTGCCTCAGCCATACTTCCGCTCTTTGCCGCTTCGTAGCCGTACATCGCCTCCTGCTCCTGGGCCCTGGCCTCCTGAATCCGGCCGGCTGTGGCCATTCCGTCATAGATGTTCCACTGCATGTTCAATCCTACCGTCCAGCTCGAACCGCCGTTAAGAACAGTTGCGCTGTGCAGGTTGCTCTGGGCAAATGCGTTCAGGCGGGGAAGCCTTGAGGCTTTCACCATCTCCTCCTGGTTGAGAGCAACATCACGCCAGGTTTCAAGCGCCTTGAGATCCGCCCTGTTCTCGGAAACAGTGGCACTCTCGCCTCCCGGCAGAACACTCTCAACCGAGAGTTCGCCGGTCGGAACAATACTCACTGCCCCGTCGAGACGAAGCATCACCTTGAGCGCGTCGGTTGCATTGCGGATCTCGTCCTGCAGCATGAGCTTCTGCTCCTGAAGCTCTGAAAGCCTCACCTCGGTCGAGAGCTTGTCGGATTTTGTCAGTATGCCCGCTCTGTAGGCCTTTGCCGCATCATTGCTGTGGCCCTGCATGGTTCTGATCGACTGATCGACCGCTTCGATATTTTTGGCGGCCAGAATGAGCCCGTAATAGACCTTGCTCACCTGCAGAGCGATGCCCTCCTCGGTTCTCATCGCCATGTACTCGCTGGCCTTTTTGGCCGTCACTGCCATCTTTCTGCCTGCCGAAGCATCGGCATTGAAAATCGGCTGCATAACCTGAAGAGAGGTATTAAAATCGTTGATCAGATCGGGATTGGTCATCTTTGCAGCCATAAAATCCGAATCCACAAGCGTCTTCTGCTGCAGCTTGAAGACCAGCGCAGCACCGGGATCGTTGGTGACCAGGAAGGTCTCCGAAAACGTCACCTTCGGCAGGTAGGACTGGCGGCTCTGCACCACCCGAGCCTCCGCCTGCTCAACCCTGCTGCGGGCGGCCTTGAGGGTATAGTTGTTTTCACGCGCCATCGAAATGGCCTCGGAGAGAGAGAGCTTCACTATTTTTTCGCCGCCTATAGCCTGCAAAGGAGCTCCGAGAGCACCCGCAAGACAACAGCCGATAAACGCCTTGTAAACCTTCATGGTCATTTACTGTTTGGAGATGAGTTTTAAAATCTTTTCAGCGCTGTCCGCATCACGATGGCTGAGGCACTCCTTGAGATTGCGATGGAGCACCAGCGAGAAGGTGTTGTCGAGCGCAGCTTTCGCCGCCTGGAACTGGGTAATAATCTGGCCGCACTCCTCCTCCCGCTCGATCATCCTGATCAGCCCTTCGACCTGGCCACCCACCTTTTTGAGCCTGAGAATCACATCCTTCATTGGATTTCCGTGTTAACTTGTGGGAATCAAATAAAAACGGAGAAATACCTATACCCCGTATAGGTATAAAGAAAACAAAAAAAAGGGAGAATGCAAAGGATTTTGTTCGAGGCACGACTCGCTCCCTGGAAGGGTCAGGCGCTCTTGGCCGAATCCTCGTCCGGTGCAGAGCAGCAGATATCGGACTGCACCTGGCAGAGCATGCTCTCAGTGGCCTTCTGCATGATCTGTGACATGATCGCCTCAGTCATGAACTTGAGAATGCCTTCCGGCATAAGGTTCAGAGGAAACGAGAGCGTGAAGTCAAGGGTAATATCCGTATCAAAATAGACCGAAGTGCGATTGTCCTTCTGATGGAGCAGGCAGATTTCCGAACTCGCCCGACCAATAAAGGTGTTGGGCAACTCGCTCTCAAAGTCCGGATATTCATGAACCGGCTCCCAGCGAATACGCTTCCCCCTTCCATCGAGATGCTCTTCATTTTTCACCTTGGCCGCAACCGTCCTGCCAAAACTGTCGTCGAGCGTAAAACTCTCTTCATGCTGACGAACAAAAAAAATCGCAGTGATCGGGTTGTCCCGCGGATCAGAGACCTCAAAGACCCACTGAAAAATATCGTGGGACATGATATATCTCACGTTGCTGCAGTAGGGGTTGCACTTGAGCAGCTTTTCGTGATTGGCAAAATAGATTGATGACTCGTGAAGGCATGAGTCAAGAACTACATGCACGTTACTTTTACCGACAACTTCCATGATAAACCGTAAAAATTGAGAGCCTGTGGGGATGCTTCCGAGTTGTCTTAAACACGGGTGCGCAACTGAGAGTTCCTGAGAGCGCCTGGTAAACTCAATGCGGAAAATAGTGATTATTGGCGATTGTTCGCCAGCTGAATTGAAATATCGGGCAGGCCACCAGCCCTGAAGCAGCATAATAAACGCTCTCCAGGGCATGCCAAGATTGAGCGGGATGTTATTTTTCAGCCTTCGTCCGAGCTACGGCTTTATCGATTGAACCCGCAAGCGTCGTGAGCGCCAGCTCGATGACCTTGATTTGAGAGTTGGTCAATTCGAGCATGGCCTTGCAGAACTGATCGATGGCTGCGACTGTATCCACACTCAGCTCTGCGGGCACAAGGGTGGCGGCGGGCGGCGGCAGAACAGGCTTTGGGGCCACAGATGGAGCGAGGGACTCGACTTCGCTTTTAACCGGAGGAGCAGCAGGTGCAGAGGCAACTGCAGGGCGCTTCCTGAAGCGCGCAAAGAAACCGTTTTTTTTCTCTTCCTGTGCCATAATGGGTGATGTTTGATTGGTTGCGGAAAATATTGCCTGAAGGAGCAGAAAAATCCATATAAATTTCTTAATCTCAAGGGTGCCGATGCATGCAGTCTGCGAGTGCTCCTTTCAACGCCAGACCACTTAGCAAAGGCAAGGTAGCGGTAATTAGTAACCGGCGAAATTGACCTTCCAGCAATCATGAAAGACTTGGCACACTACACCTCCCTCTTTGCTCCGCCGATCTATTTCCTCACAGGCGTCGTCATCGTCATACTTGTCAACAAGTTTATCGGCAAAGGGGCTCCCTCCAGGAAGTCAGAATGAGGCGAAAGGGGCGGGTGCAACCAGCAAGTGACCAGCTGACCGGCGAGGAAAGCAGCCGAAAGCATAGCATCATGTGCCTCCAAGCTTGTTTCGAGCATCCATGAGCATGTTGAGCGTAATTTCATCACATCCCATCTCTTCCGCATAATTCTCAGCCATCCCCCTGAACTTTTCCTGGAGAAACGAAGGCATGGCCTGAAGCCAATCCTCGGCCTCGCTCGTCCACTTGGCGGAAAGTGGCGCCACTTTGTGTCGCCCGGTTTTGCCATACTCGTAAATAATCTCTTCAACAAACGACTCAACAACATCCTCATCACCAATATCACCCGGCGCAAAAATCTTCTCAGCCAGAATCCTGTTTCGGATCAAATGGACTTTCAGCTGTGGCAGGTAAAGCACCGTAGCCATCGCATCAGGACTGCCGCACGTCAGAAAAAGTGCAATCTTCTTTTTCCTGAGAGCGGCCTTGAGGTTGCTCTGTACGAAAGCTCCCAGAAGCTGCGAAGAGACAAAGAAATAGTAGACGGGGGCACCGAGAATGACAATATCAAAATCCCGGACAAAGCCATAGTCGGCCGTGGCCTTGCATCGGGCCTTTTCAACATAGACGCCGGCCTCAACAAGCTTCAACCCTATGGAGTCAATCAGCGCATCTGTTGAGCCGCCTGATGACCTGCTATCGTACAGAATAACCGCTTTCATTGTTGGCACGTAATAATGTTTCGGTTCACGGACGATTCCGAATACCGTTACAGCGAGAAACAAACGGCACCTCACCGCAATATATGACATAAAAACGCGTAACAGGAAGCGCCAACGCTCAAAAAACTCGTATCAACCGGGCCACGATGCTACACTCCAAGCGTGCCTCAGGGTTCCTCTCCAGTCATTGCCTAAGCGTGATCGCGCGTCAAATCCCGAAAGATTGCGCCCCCTTTTTTTCCATTTGTTATGAAGAGTAAAATATCTTAACTTGATAAAAATCCGTTATAAATACGGAACCAATTTTTCTCTTTTTTTTCATAACCACTAAATACCAATCGCCATGTCAAACGGAACAAACGATGTAACGGGCGCAGTCAACACCCTTGTGGAAACTGTTGGCAAACTTGCTTCACAGCAGGTAGAGTTGCTCAACAGCAGCATCAAAACAGTTGCTGGCCTGATCGAGCCGCTTGGAAAGACCGCTACCGACCTCGTCGGAAACGCATTCGGAGCTGTCAACCAGATCCTTCTGAGCGTCTCTGCAGCTATCGCTCCCAAGAAGTAAGCTGACTCTTTTTCAAAAAAAGCACCTTATGCGTTGGCATAGGGTGCTTTTTTTTTGCTTTCCGGGAAGGAATTCTCAATGTTTACACTATCCAGAAAAGCCCCCGAGGGCCCCCTAACCGATTCCGCATGACCGACCGGGAAACCATCAGCTCACTCTTTGCGGCTGACCAGCAAAGCAGCCTCACCGTCACCAATATCCAGGGCGATGCCTCAACTCGTCAGTATTTCAGGGCCAGAACCGCTGAAGGCGCCTTCGTTGTCTGCCATGATCCGGCATTCAATTCCGGCTGCGCCGACAGCTATCCCTTTCTCAGGGTGCAAAGGCTCCTTCTTCGCCATGGAATTGCAGTCCCCCGCGTCATTTCGGTCGAACCGGAAAACGGGCTTCTCTTGCTCGAAGACTGCGGAGACCAACTGCTCCAGAACATGTTTGGCTCCCCGCTGGAAAGCAGCATTCCTGACAGGTACCGCGAGATTATTGATCTGCTCGTCCGCCTCCAGTCGATAACCGGAAAAAACAACGAGATTCCCTTCTCTCTCAGTTTTGACAGGGAAAAGCTCATGATGGAGTTCGACTTCTTCATTGAGCACGCGCTCGGCAGCTACTTCGCCGGCGTTTTGGACAGCGAAAAAATTTTGAGCCTGCGCTGCGAATTTGAGGCCGTGACAGAAATTCTTGTCCGGCCCCGGCACTTTGTGCTCAACCATCGCGATTTCCACTCACGGAACATCCTCATTCACCGCGACCGGCCGGTAATCATAGACTTTCAGGATGCAAGGATGGGCCTTCCACAATATGACGCCGTCTCGCTCATTAAAGACTCCTATGTGAGCCTCGGCGAAGAGCTTTCTGATGAGCTTAAATCACGACACTATCAGGCGCTAAGAGGCCACAGCCTGACCAGCATGAGCTATGACGAATACCTCTTTTATTTCGATATCATGGCCTTTCAGCGCAACATCAAGGCCGTCGGCACCTTCTCTTACCAGACAACGGTACGTAAGAGCAGAGCATTCGAACACTCAATTGCCCCGACACTCCGTTACCTGCCGGAGTACATCACGGCACGGGGCGAGCTGAAAAAAGCCGGATCACTGCTACAGCCGATTCTTGAAAGAATTTCCACCGCACCATGAAAGCATTCGTTCTTGCTGCCGGTTTCGGCACCCGCCTGAGACCCCTGACAGACCACACGCCGAAACCGCTGGTACCGGTATGCAACATCCCCTGTCTTTTCTATACCTTTTCACTCCTTAAGCAGGCCGGGATCCGCCAGATCATCTGCAACACCCACCACCACGCCGATGCAATAAAGCGATATATTGAATCAGCAGAACTGCCTGATCTGGACATCACCTTCTCGGTAGAGCCGATCATTCTGGGAACAGGCGGGGGGCTGAAAAAATGCGAAAAGCTCCTTGACGATGGCGATTTTCTTCTCGTCAACAGCGATATTATTACCGATATCGACTTCGCCGCCCTTATACGCCATCACCGGCAATCGGGCAGACCTGGCACATTGACGCTCTTTGAGACCCCTGATGCAGGGCGCATCGGCCATATCGGCGTCGAAGATGGGGAGGCAAAAGACTTTCGGAACCTGCGGGGAACAGGCCTACACTCTTCATTCATCTACACCGGCACAGCCGTCCTCTCGCCGGAAATCTTCCGGTTCCTGAAGCCGGAGTTCTCAGGAATCGTCGATACCGGATTCACCGGACTTGTCGAAAACGGAGGATTGAGCTACTACCGCCATGAAGGGGTCTGGATGGATATCGGAACTATGGCGACCTACCTCGGGGCGAACCTCGACAGAAAATCGTTGATTGCCGCTATGGCGGGGCCCATGACGGAGTCGATCGGCATGGCGCCGCACCTTCTCTCCCCTGATGCCCATATCAGCTCGGACTCGCAGATCGAGCACTCGGTCATAGGAAGCGGATGCCGCATAGGGCCAGGCTGCACCATCAGAAACTCAGTACTCCTGCCAGGAACACAGATCCCTCAAGGCAGTACACTCATCGATAGCGTTGTGGACCCGTTCAATACAATATCGCTCGAAAGCGTCGAACAATAAACAGGACAAAAGACCATGGTAGCAACAGGACTGGATATCCTGCTCAGGAACACTGAAACCCTTCGAGGAAAAAACATAGGCTTGATCGTCAATCAGACCTCTGTAACCCCCGAGCTGCAATACTCCTGGAGTCTGCTGAAAGAGAGGGGTGTGCGGCTGAAAAGAATTTTCTCTCCGGAACACGGACTCTTTGCCACCGAGCAGGACCAGATCGCGGTGGACTACCAGCCGGAACTCGGCTGCGAACTGGTAAGCCTCTACGGCGCGTCCGCCGAGTCGCTCCTGCCCGACCCTTCGATGCTCCAGAATCTCGACATCATCCTCTTTGATATACAGGATGTGGGGTCACGCTACTACACCTATGTCAACACCCTCGCCCTTTTCATGGAGGCGGTTTCGGGTATGGACATTGAAATTATGGTGCTCGACCGTCCCAACCCGCTTGGCGGCTCAATTGTCGAAGGACCACTGCTCGAGCCTGCACTGCGCTCATTTGTCGGCATTTTTCCTGTCCCCGTACGCCATGCCATGACTGCCGGAGAGCTGGCGCTGCTCTACCGGGACTTCAAAAAACTCGATCTCAAGCTCACCATCGTCCGTATGGAAGGGTGGCGACGCGCCATGCTCTTCGACGAAACCGGGCTCCCGTGGATTCCGCCCTCTCCGAACATGCCGACGGTTGCAGTCGCCGAGGTCTATCCGGGCATGTGCCTCTTCGAGGGGCTAAACATCTCCGAAGGGAGGGGTTCAACCACCCCCTTCCAGCTTTCAGGAGCCCCTTTCATCGATCCGAATGCAGTAGCTGACCGATGCCGGCACTACGGGCTCGAGGGCATTCTCTTCCGGCCGACATGGTTCCGTCCGACATTTCACAAGTTCCAGGGAGAGGTCGTCGGCGGAATCTGGCTTCAGGTCACCGATCATGACCGCTTCTGCTCATTTGCTACCGGTGTCGCCCTTACGGCGGCCATCCATGAACTCTACCCCGGCTCACTGCAATTCCTGCGGGGGGTCTATGAATTCAACGACACCATTCCGGCCTTCGACCTGCTTGCAGGCAACAGCCGCATACGCACTTCAATTCTTGAGGGATGCGATCCAGGGGAGATTCAGGCCTCCTGGCTGAGCGACGAAGCCGAATTCAGCGTCACCAAGCAGGCCTATCACCTTTACGACTGAGACCATTTAGCCAACAGTTCATGACCATGCAGCCCATCGACCTTGCCATCATCATCCTCTTTCTTGCCGGCAATACCCTTTTCGGGCTCTGGCACGCGAAAGGCAACAAAAGCTCCGGAGACTATTTCCTTGGAGGACACAAGCTTCCCTGGGTCGTCGCCATGCTCTCAATCGTCGCCTCCGAAACATCGGTACTGACCTTCGTCAGCGTTCCGGGCCTTGCCTACCGGGGCGACTGGACCTTTCTGCAGCTTCCGCTGGGCTATATTGTCGGAAGGATACTGGTCAGCCTTATCCTGCTGCCGCTCTACTTCAAGCACGGAGTAAGCTCGATCTATGAGGTGATCGGCATCCGGTTCGGAGGCGGGATGCAGAAGTTTGCATCGGTGATCTTTCTGGTGACCAGAACTCTGGGTGACGCCATCAGGTTTCTTGCCGCAGGGGTGGTCGTGCAGGTGGTCACCGGCTGGTCGCTACCGCTTTCGGTCATGATTATCGGCATGGTCACGCTGATATACACCCTCTCGGGCGGCATCAAGGCTGTGGTCTGGCTCGAAAGCTTCCAGTTCGGGCTCTATCTCATCGGCGGCATCCTCTCCATCGCCTTCATCCTGCAAAGCCCCGGCATGAGCATTCCCGAAGTGATCGCATCTCTGGCCGGGAGCGAGAAACTCCGCATCATCAGCACAGACACAAACATTCTCACCAACCCGCTCTCCTTTTTCGGCGCTTTTTTTGGAGGAGTCCTGCTCTCGCTCTCCTCACACGGAGTCGATTACATGATGGTGCAGCGGGTGCTCGGCTGCAGGGACCTCGGTTCGGCAAGAAAGGCAATGATCGGCAGCGGCATCTTCGTGCTCTTGCAGTTCTCGGTCTTTCTCCTGGCCGGAACCCTGATCTACCTCTTCATGCACGGCGCCCCGATGGAAAAAGACCGCGAATTCGCCTTCTTTATTGTGAACCACCTTCCTGCGGGACTCAAGGGGCTTCTCATCGCCGGGGTGCTCTCGGCGGCGATGTCCACACACAGCTCGGCCATCAACTCCCTGGCCTCATCAACAGTCAACGACCTGCTCGGCGGCCGCCCGTCGCTGCTCATGTCGAGATTCATCAGCCTTGGATGGGCAATCCTTCTGATCATCATAGCCCTGCTCTTCGACGAGAGCAACAAGGCCATCATCATGGTCGGACTGGAAATCGCATCCTTCACCTATGGCGGGCTTCTCGGGCTCTTTCTGCTCTCGAAAAGCAGCCGAAACTTTCACCCATCAAGCCTCAGCGCCGGAATTGTTGCAAGCTTTGCCATAGTTTTCGTGCTCAAGCATTTCGGGCTTGCCTGGACCTGGTATATCACGGTGTCGGTTCTGGTCAACATTCTGGTCACCACCTTCATCGACATGAGCCTCTTCAAAAAGCCAAAGGAGCATCAGCAATAGCATTATTATCGGCGAAACCATTATCTTGGATATACAACCCGACAATGGAATCACGGCTTCTCTGCTGACCGCACTGGGCCCCACGGCGAAGCCTCATCGAACAGGGCAAACACCGATTCTCCGGGTCAAAAATCAAACAGGCGTCACCCAATGGATCCACACTCCACGCATACCGGCAGCAAATCGAACTTGGCCGAAAGATGCCGCATCCTCGTCATCGAAGACGACAATGACGTCAGGACGATGATCTGCGAGATCCTCACCAGGGAAGGGCACGAAATCCTGCAGGCGGGAAATGGAAACGAGGGCATAAAGCAGCTGAAAAAAAGCCGCGTAAACATAGTAATCACCGACCTGCTCATGCCTGAAAAAGAGGGCATAGAGACCATCCGTGAAATCAGCAAAGAGTTCCCGGAGATTAAAATTCTGGCGATCTCCGGCGGAGGAATCTGCATTCCCGAAGACTACCTTGATCTGGCCAGGACCATGGGCGCTGATGCAACGCTCCCAAAACCCTTCGGGAAAAAGGAACTGCTCAATGCTCTTGAAAGACTGAACGGGTAACACCTCATGAACTCCGCCCCCTCACCATTGCTGAACGATTCCGAGCAGAAGCTTGGAGACACGTACGAGTTACCGGAATCTGCCCCGATCCCCCAACGCTCTTTCGAGTCAGTGGTGACGACACTTGCCAACCAGTTCATCAATCTGCCATACATCCAGATCGACAGCATGGTCAGCCATACGCTGCAACTTATCGGCGAGTTTGTCGCCGCAGACCGCAGCTATGTTTTTCAGTTCCAGGACGGGCTCCGCTTGATGAGCAACACCCACGAGTGGTGCGCTGAAAACATCGAGCCACAGATCGATCATCTAAAAAACATTCCGACCGATGAATTTCACTGGTGGATGGAGCGAATCAAGAGCAACCGCATCATTCATATCCACCGCATCTCGGAAATGGAGGAAGATGCCTGGCGCGAAAAAGAGATTCTCGAAGCCCAGAGCATCAAGTCACTGATCGTCATCCCGCTCTTCGATGGGACCCAACCTTTCGGCTACATTGGATTCGATGCGGTTCAGAAGGAACGGAGCTGGCGACAGGAAACCATTTCGGTACTCAAGCTTGCCGGAGGCGTTATCGCCAATGCGCTCCAGCGGAAAACGGCTGAACACCTGATTCAGGCCGAACTTGAGTTGGCCATCAGACTCAACAGCTCAACCTCTATCCAGGAAACCCTGGAAATATGCCTTCAAGCAGCCATCGTTGTCTCGGATCTTGATTGCGGAGGGATCTACCTGGTCAACCAGCACGAACCGTCAATCACGCTTGAATTCCATAAGGGGCTGCCGCTCTCATTCATCACTCATGCTGCTTCATACCCCTTCGACTCTCCCAACGCCCGCCTGATCATGAAAGGCGAACCGGTCTACAGCAACTACTCCATGCTCGGCATCGAGGAGCGAGAAATAGTCCGCTCGGAACATCTGCAGGCGATCGCCATCATTCCCGTCACCTGCAGGGGAGAGGTCGTCGCATGCCTGAATGTAGCATCCCACTCACTTTCCAGAGTGCCTGAATTTGCAAGAAAAGGGCTGGAAAGCATCACAGCCCATATTGGCGCGGCCATCATGCAGGCCCGAAAGGAAGCGGAGACTTCAGCAGCGAAAAACAACCTCGAATCGCTCTTCGACACCATTGATGACTTCATCTTCATTGTTGACATGGACGGGAAGGTCATTCACACCAATACCACTGTACGAAACCGCCTTGGCTACTCCCTCGATGTCCTGCGCAGCCGGCACGTGCTGTTTTTTCATCCTGAAGAGCTGCGGGAAGAGGCCAAAAGAAATATTGAAGGGATGATTGCCGGCAATGCCGACGCATGCCGGGTGCCACTGCTCACAAGCAGCGGAACCCTCATACCCGTTGAGACCAAAATCACCCGGGGACTCTGGAACAACCAGCCGGCACTCTTCGGCATCAGCCGCGACATATCGGAACGAATTAAAGCGGACGAAGCGCTCACGGAGAGCGAACGACGTTTCCGCCAGCTCACCGAACTGCTGCCGCTTCCGTTGTTCGAAACCGATAGCCGCGGCATGGTCACCTATTCAAACCAAAAAGGAGTCGAAGTATTCGGCCCCGACGGTGAAGAACAGGGGCCGACGGGCTCCTTTATACGGTACTGTATTCCGGAGGAGGCCGACAAAGTCCGGGCCCATCTAAAGGCTATGAAAGCCGGCACCTGGCTCCCCAAAGGATACGAATATACCGCAGTCAGAAAAGATGGTGCGCGTTTCCCCGCACTCTTCTACAGCCTTCCAATCATGCAAAACGGTCTTTTTCAGGGCATCCGGAGCATCGTCGTCGACCTGTCCGAACTGAAAACAGCAGAGGAGGCTTTGCGAAACAGCGCAATGCAGGAGCGAATCGTCAGAGAGTTCAAGACCCTGATTGATAATATTCCCGGCGCAGTCTATCGCACCGACCGCCACGGAAAGACGGTACTGCTCTCGATGATGGCCGGTATCATGCATGAGTACAACCGCGATGAATTCCAAAAAGCGTTGTTCGAAACCGGAGAGATCATTCATCCTGACGACAGGGCCGCGGTTCAGGCTTCAAACCAGGAACTTCACAAGAAAAAAAGCTCTCAGGCCCTGACCTTCCGAGTTGCGATGAAAAACGGATCGTTCAAGTGGTTCGAAGACCGCAAGACATCGACGTTTTCGCCAAACGGCATCTTTACTGGAATCGACGGAATACTCTTCGACGTTACCGAGCGGGTCAATGCCCAGGAGACAAAACAGAGCCTGGAATTGAACCTGCGCAAAACACAACGCCTCGAAACTATCGGCACCCTTGCCGGCGGAATCGCCCATGATTTCAACAACATTCTCACGCCTATTCTCGGATATGCGGAAATGGGCACCTCCAGCCTCGCCAAAGAGGAGCCGCTCCATGATTATTTCCATGAGATCATGCTTGCTGCCGAGCGGGCCCAAAACCTTGTTTCGCAGATACTGACCTTCAGCCGATCACAGGAGAACGCTCCGATCATCGTCAACGTCCAGGCAATTATCAGTGAAGCCCTTAAGCTTCTCCGCCCTTCGATTCCCTCAACGATAACCATAGAACAGCGGATCGACAGCAGCTGTAGAAACATTCTTGCTGATCCCTCGCAAATTCATCAGGTGATCGTCAACCTCTGCACCAATGCATTTCAGGCCATGGAAAGCTCCGGCGGGGTCATGACCATCACCCTCCAGGAGCGAGACCCGGAGAGCAGGGCAAGCAAGCTGCATCCAAATCTCGAGGAACAGAACTTTCTTGAGCTCGGCATCTCCGATACAGGATCGGGAATGGATGATGCAACAATAGAACGCATCTTTGAGCCATTCTTTACAACAAAAACCGTCAACAAGGGTACCGGTCTCGGACTTTCCGTAGTCCATGGCATCATTACCAGCTTCAATGGGGAGATCGCCGTTGAAAGCCGGCCGGAAGAGGGCTCCACCTTCATGGTCTACCTGCCTGTCATCGACGAAGATATGATCCTCACTCCGGCAGCCAAAGCCCCGGAAGCAGGAAAAGGCAGAATACTCCTGATCGACGACGAGCCATCAACGCTCCGTATGATGGAGATGATGATAACCCGGCTCGGCTTTACCGTACACTCGTCGAACTCCGCTCTGCATGGGCTGGAACTCTTCAAAAACAATCCCGAAGCGTTCGACCTCGTCATTACAGACCTTACCATGCCCGAAATGACCGGCATCGAGCTTGCGGGAGAACTGCACAAAAGCAGGCCACAGCTTCCGGTAATCCTGATGACCGGCTACGGAAAAGATATCGAGCAGAGCCTCCCCCTCAGTCATTACGGCATCAGTAAATTCCTGAAAAAACCGGTCAAGCTCACCAGCATGGCTGCCACAATCAACGAAGTGCTTTCCAGCAATAACGTCAACCACTCTGCACCATGAAAATACTTGTCATCGACGACGATGCGGCAGTCAGAAAGTTCATCAGCACAACGCTTAAAAGGGGAAATCACACTGCCGTAGAGGCAGAAAATGGCGAGGAAGGGCTGCGGATGCTGTATGAAGATAAGGAGATTGCGCTGATCATAACCGACCTGATCATGCCTGAAAAAGAGGGGATTGAAACGATTATCGAGGTCAAACAGCGCTACCCCTTCATGAAAATCCTGGCGATCTCGGGCGGAGGAAAAGCGGGACCTGAAAACTACCTCGTGCTCGCAGATGCCCTGGGAGCAAACACGACGCTAAAAAAGCCTTTCAGCGGCCAGGATCTCCTTCGATCTATTGAAAACCTGTAGAGCAAGAGCCTGTTCACTGAAAAAAGCCTGAGCCCCAGCCGCAATCACCCAGTCCCTGCTGCAGAGTGGTCAGCCAAGCGCATCATAATAGCGTTCCAGACCCGTTTGCAGCTCGTCGCCATCGTTGATCACTTCGAAAGTCTTGTTTTTAGCCCTTTCCAGCCATAACGAAAGCACAAGAAGCTCGGCAACATCAGCACGGTTTATCCACCCGCTCCACAGTTTGTCGCCAATATCGAGATGCAGACGATGCTGCAGCGGCTCGCCGTCTTTCAGACCTCCGGGCCTGACAATGGTGTAGGAGCGGCCATCTCTTGAAAAGATCTCACGCAAATGCTCTTCGGCTTCCCATTTTTTCAGAAGAACCCCCGCAAAAAGATTGAGAGGATGATACCACCGGGTGACGGCCATGGAGCTCACGAGTCCGAAGTGCCTCACGCCAGCCCGGGAGGCTTCATCGACAAGCCTCTTCACTCCGTCACGATCGACCTCACCAGGCGAAGACTCTCCGGAATAGGAGCTGGAGCCGAGCGCGCAGATAACCGCATCACAACCCTTTACCGCGTTGGCTACTTCAGCCGAGCTCTGTATTCTGCCTGTCGCACACTCCACACTGCTTCCGAAAAGCTGCAAAGCCTTATGCCTCTCTCTCGAAAAGACCTTTACCGGTATACCGTAATGCATAAGGCGCTTGACAACCCACTGCCCGGTCTTGCCGGTTGCACCTGCAACAAGAACTTTCCCGCCGTATAACCTTGCTGAACTCATGATATCTCGCCGCTTGAAAGAGTTGAATCAACTTATGTATTAATAATGCATTAAAGAATAGAACCCCCGTCCAGGCAAGAAAGTTTCTCTTCTCAGCCTTAATTTCATTAGTTTTACCCTTAGAGAAATCCCCCCCCACGAAAGCCGCCGCGACTTCAAGTAATCGTCGATACAACCCGATATGAAACACAAGGTAATAATCCTGCTCTTCATGGCCCTTGCAATACCCTCCCGTGCGTCCGCCTACGATCCTGAGCGGTTGAGCACGCTGAAAAGAAGCGTCAAGGAGTGGAATGCCCTGCGCCGAGCGAACCCTCTTCAACCAGTCGATCTTTTCAAGGCCGGGCTTGAAGACGCCGATCTTTCGGGAGCTGATTTGCAGAAGGCTCAGCTCTCAAGAGCCGAACTCAGTGGTGCAAAGCTTGACCGCGCCCTGTTGAAATCTGCCAATTTAACAATGGCTTTTCTCAAAAAAGCCGATATGAAAGAGAGCGACCTCTCGGCGGCCATCCTTGTCAAGGCAAACCTCCAGGGCGCCTTCATGAAAGGAGCTATTCTGCGAGAGGCCAACCTGAAAAATGCCAATCTCAGATGGTCACGCATGGACGATACCGACCTGAGCCGCGCAAATCTGGCAGGCGCGATACTCTTTGAAACCAATCTCCAACAGGCTAACCTCACCGGCGCAAACCTCAAAGATGCAGTTTTCGCCGAAAACGCCGATTTCGAAGGGGCCTTGGTGTCCAGCAACACCATACTCCCTTCCGGAGAGAGAGCATCGAAACTCTGGTGCACACGCCACAATGCAACCTTTGTGCGTGAGCCGGAAAGCCCCCCTCTCAGCTATGAAACGCCTGCAGCAGAGGAGGTTTCGGAAAAAAAGCCGGTGATTGCTCCAAGAGGCGGGGCCCCTGTAGCGGCCGCCGTAACCGAAACAATAAAAAAGACATCACTCACTATCGAGGACGTAGAGTCCTGGAACCGGATGAGAACCAAAAATCCGGAGATGAAGGTCACCTTCAACACTGAAAATCTTGAAAACGCGCAACTCAAGGGCGTCAATCTCGCCGAAAGCACTCTTTTGGGGGCAAACTTTGAAACCGCGGAGCTGGATAATGCCGACATGACCGGCGCAGAGCTCGGCAACGCCAATTTTCACAAAGCCGATATGAAGAGCATTCACATGCATGGCGCAAAGCTTCAGGGGGCAAAGCTTGAGCGCGCATTCATCAAAGGCGGAGATCTCAGCGGAGCAGATCTCTCAAACGCCCTGCTTAACGGAGCATCGCTTTCGGGCGCAAACCTGAGTGGCGCAAACCTCGAAGGGAGCTCGCTGATCGATGCCGATCTGGAAGAGGCAAATCTCGAAGGGGCCAACCTCAAAAATGCCAACATCATGGATGCCAACTTCAACAATGCAACCCTGTCGCCTCTCACCATCACTCCGTCAGGCGAGCACGCAACAGCGACTTGGAGCAGGCTGAAAAGGGCAATATTCGTGAAGGAAAAACATCAATAAAGGCCGCATATAAATAATGCGGAAGCCAAAACGGGAGAAAGAGACGATGGCAAACATTCTTGTGGCAAGCTACTACAGCCGGTGGGATATCCATAAACATACCGGAAGGATCGCACTGTTCGACTCAGCCAGCCAGCTCATCGAAAACCATGCATTCACCGATCCAGCCGAATTCCAGGTGATCGTCAGCATGCTTCGCCATGAAAAGCCGCTTTGGTATGAGAGTGAGGCCCACTACCTTCGTACGGGGAATGAACCTGCCGGTGAGGGGGAATAAGAACGGCCGGTGCGCAAAGAAAAGAGCGCACCTTTACCTCTTCGGGCTCAGCCGCGGAAATCGTTTGCGGTAAAGGATATGTTGCAGAAGACGGGCTTTACTGATGTTCGGGTCTGTGACTGAAAGGCGGTGCTCCTTGCCTGTGCGGGTGACGACGTCCAGCGTTCCATCATCATTAACTCTGATGATTTTCCAAAACTTGTCGACCACATAATGGTAAGCCTCTCCATGCTCGAGCGGAAAAACCTGTCTGGCACGAGGCCCCGGACTGAAAGAGCGCTTCGGCTTGTGGTAAACAATCGACTCGCCTACCCTGAACTGTCTCATCTCGACCTCCTTTCCGGATAGATGTCCGGATGTTAAATGAATACTAAAAAATGGGATCCGGGAGCTCTCAACCTGAACGCCTCAAAATAAGGGCATATTCATTAAGATCCGACATGGGCATGCATTTTATGTAAAGCGACCAGTCCGCCTTGACATACCCTCCGTCACCCATCAGGAATCTTGAGCTGAAGGAGAGGATATCATCATCAAAACGAGGCTGCTGCAATGCTCCTCTGAGCACCGGAAAATCATCTGAATGAATGATGGATTCCAGCATGATTTCCGACAAAGCGCCACTGTCATAACCGAGAAATTTCTCCAGAGACCCGGTCAGATCCACAATGCGGCCGGCATGATCAATAACTGCATAAGCCTCGACGGTAGTTCTGGACCCGTCATCGATCTTGGCAAGATGCTGGCGAACCTGACGCAGCAGGTTATCGACATCCATCCTGTATCTGGATATAATCAATGTGTTGCTGAGGGGCGGTGATGCCTGGCCGTTCAAAACCCCGTACAGCAGCCACTGAAGATCAGCTCCGTCAACTCTCAGCCGTTCAAGCATTTTTTTGCCCGGCAGGCATTTCCCCTTGAGGTAAGGGGTCATCTGCGCAGGATATTTTATCCCGGTTGCCCTGCAAAACGCGTTGATCGATCCGTGTTTTTTCAGGATGTACTCCCTGAGCCTCTGACTGAATCCGGAAGAAACACTCATGGGGTAATGCAATTCATCAGTCGAAACCATAACCATCAGGATATACTGCAGCCCACTTACCCTCAAACAGAGCGACGAACGGCTTCGACTGGGGGGAACAGGAGCGCTACAGTGATGCGAAAAATCAAAAACTATTCGCAGTGCGATTTTGTTGCTAAATATATATATAAAAACCTATACCGCGAAATATTACGCTATATGGAGCAAGTTCAGGAGGACTCTCTGGCGGGAAAATTGAAAAGCCTGCTTGTGAGCATGGGAATAAAAAAAACAGCCACCGTAACAAGAGAGGTCACCATCTGCGCCTCGCTGCCTTCAATGAAGCGAACAAAAGGAGCCCCAGGGTAAAAATGTTCGGCAAGTGACAGGGAGAGCTTTAGGCCGAGCAGGCCGATAACAATGAATGCTGCGGTTTCAAGAAACGGATAGAGCTCCATCAGCCGCACAAACCACCCGGCAACAAACCGCATGGCCAGAATGCCAATGAAAACCCCTGTCCAGACAAGCACAATATTATCACTGAAAGCCACTGCGGCAAAAATGTTGTCTATTGAAAAAGCCAGGTCCATAACCTCAATAAGCAGTACGGTAGACCAGAATGTCCCAAGCGTCCCCGAGGTCAATCTGTACAGCCAGTTCCGCTGCTTGTCAAAATAGTCATCACTTTTCTCAGGGGTCTTGCGACCTCTCACCCACTCCATGAAGAGAAAAATAAGGTAAAATCCGCCCAGCGGCTTCAGCCACCAGACCTGAACAAGAAAAGAGGCAAAAAAAAGAGAGAGCCCCCGGAAGAGGTAGGCCCCGAGAATACCGTATTTCAGTGCTGCCGACCGCTTTTTCTCCGGCAGATCCATGACCATCGTGGCCAGTACCGCTGCGTTGTCTACCGAAAGCAGGCTTTCGATGATAACAAGATTGCCGATAACAAGCAGTGACGGGAGGGGATTGACTACAATATCACGAACAAGATCCTGCATCACATTTCTCGCGGTTGCTGTGGGCTAAAATAACCACCGGCCAAACAGCCGCACTTCTGGCGGCTGAAGGGAGCTTAGATCTGGACAAGAAGGCCGATCTCAATCACCTGTCCGGAAGGCAGATCATAGTATGCCGTCGCGCTGAGCGCATTGCGGGCCATAAGGGCAAAAAGCTTCTTTCTCCAATGCATCATTTTCGTCTGGATGTCGGCGACGATTTTCTCACGACTCAGGAAAAAGCTTATCGATTCAGGCTTGAAATGTAGCCCCTGATGGTTTGCAAGCGCGATGACCTGGCGGATATTGGGATATTCAAGAAAGCCGTAGCGGGCAACCACTTTGAATAACCCGTCGCCCAGTCGGGTAACCTCGACCTTGCGGCCGTTCGGAACCCTCGGGATGCGCTCGGTGCTGAAATGAAAAAATGCCACTTCGGAGTGCAGCACCTTGTTGTGGCGAAGGTTGTGGAGCATGGCCACCGGAATCAAATCCGGATTTGCCGTCAGGTAGACCGCCTGACCGTTAACCCGCTGAGGCTGCTGCAGGACAATGCTTTGCAGAAACTCTTCTACCGTCAGCGTCCGGTCCTTAAGCTGCTTGAGCAGAAGCGCTCTGCCCTGATTCCAGGTAAGCATCAGGGTAAAGGCACCGAGACCAATCACAAGAGGGAACCAGGCCCCATGAAGCAGTTTGGAAGCGCTTGCCCCAAAAAAGGAGAGGTCAATGATGGCGAAAACGGCGATCATGAAATTGAGGCCGACCCTGTTCCAGTTCCAGAGATCCCTGGCAACAAAATAGAAGAGAATGGTGGAGATGAGCATGGTTGCCGTTACGGCAACGCCGTAGGCCGCTGCAAGACGGCTCGACGAACCAAATCCGGCGACCAGGCCGATGGTCGAAATCATCAATGACCAGTTGGCTGCCGGGACATATATCTGCCCAATATGCTTTTCCGAAGTATGGGTAACGGTAAGGCGCGGCAGGTAGCCAAGCTGGATGGCCTGCTGGGTAAGCGAAAAAACTCCGGTGATCAACGCCTGTGATGCGATGATGGTGGCCAGTGTCGCAAGCACCACCATCGGAATCATGCCCCACGATGGCACGAGGGCATAAAAGGGGTTATGCGACTCCTGGGGAAAAGCCAGAAGCAGCGCCCCCTGGCCGAAATAGTTCAGCAGCAATGCCGGAAGTACCAGAATCAGCCAGGTGATTCTGATGGGCGTTTTGCCGAAATGACCCATATCTGCATAGAGCGCCTCGGCGCCGGTAACGGAGAGAAAGACCGCGCCAAGAACCATAAACCCCTGCAGGTGATTGCCAAGAAGGAAAGAGATGCCATACCAGGGAAGCATCGCCTGGAGGATCTGCGGGTAGCGGATAATCTCAATCAGGCCAAGCAAACCTATCACAGCAAACCATATAAAGATAATCGGGCCGAAGAGAGCTCCGACACGGGCGGTGCCGTGATGCTGAAAGTAAAAAAGTGCGGCAAGCACCGCAATCGTCACAGGAATAACCAAATCCTTTGAGGCCGGAGCAATAATCTGAAGCCCCTCTACCGCACTGAGCACCGATATGGCCGGAGTAATCATGCCATCTCCATAAAGCAGGGCCGCGCCGAAGAGGCCTATGCCGACAAGAAACCATCGAGCAGAG
This sequence comes from uncultured Chlorobiaceae bacterium, assembly GCA_903824045.1. Lineage (GTDB taxonomy): Bacteria > Bacteroidota > Chlorobiia > Chlorobiales > Chlorobiaceae > Chlorobium. The sequence goes on along the minus strand of CAIJVD010000037.1, from coordinate 144,943 downwards.
CCGTTTTTCCGGCTGTTGGTAATAATGAGTGCAGTAAGCGCAAGGATGCCGCCCTCACCCTCGTTGTCGGCCTTCATGATGAAGGTCAGGTATTTGACCGTAACAATCATCAGAAGCGACCACACAAGAAGGGAGAGAACGCCGAGCACATTTCCCTGGGTAACAGGAATGCCAAAATCACCATGGAAACACTCACGGACTGCATAGAGTGGACTGGTACCTATATCACCAAAAACAACGCCAAGTGCCGCAAGCGACAGCCCTGCAAGTTGCCGGAGGGGTGAGCGGCCAGAATTTGCCCCGGTTCCGGCCTCTTCAGAATGATTTGACATAAGCGTTTATCAGTAGTGAGAGTGATGCAGGGTAACGAATCGCCGCCAGGAAAGGCATATCAATCGAGACCGGTAATAACAGCAGGCGGTGCTGCAATCAGCAAAATCAGAATAAAAAACGTGGGGGCGGCTCTTTTGCATAAAGATGATATCGCATTGCTTGACCTGCGCTTGCACACCATGAATATATATAATAGCTGATGATTCAAAGAAGAGCGCCCAATGTGACCGCCCCCGAAAAAGAGGCGAAAAAACCACATAACGGAAGTTATCAACGGCAAATGTGAATATTATTCACAATAAGCGGATAAACGGAGGACAGGAATGCAAAAGACACATTACCTCGCGGCCCGAAGAATGGTCTCCGTCGCTTGATAGTCGCGAGGCGGGCAGCCGGAAATGCCTTTAAACAAAGGGTCTATCGAAAAACTTGTTTTCCTGGATATAATTTTCTTATATTAGGAGCTGGATGGGGAATGAATGATTTCATAATTTTTATTCACTCGGATTAATTATTCCCCGATTTCTGTCTGGATGACAGTTAGCTTAAACCAAGAGCTTATGACGCATGAAAAAAAGTTTATTTCCATACCGACCCTTGCGATTCTGATTATAATCGGACTCTCCGCAATCACTACCGGCATATATTTCCCGGTACAGTTCAACACCACAGCCGAAGCTGCCGAGTCGACGAAGGCAATCAAGAGCACTCTGCTCGGTGAAGGCAAGGCCTCTTTTTACGCCGGTGACTTCCACGGCCAGACCACGGCGAACGGCGAGAAATTCAATATGAACCACCTGACCGCAGCACACCCCTCCCTGCCATTCGGCACATGGGTACGGGTAACCAACCTGCGAAACGGACGCGATGTGGTCGTGCGCATCAATGACCGCGGCCCTTTCATCAAGGGCAGAATCATAGACCTTTCCGCCGGTGCGGCCAAAGCGCTCGACATCATGAAAACTGGCACCACCAGGGTTAAGATCGAAACTCTCGGCACCAAACACTCCGCATCTGCCGCAGGCTGAGGCGAAGCGATGGATTGAGTGATTTTTATTGTACATTGAGGTGACGGCCAGCTGAGAACTGGCCATCGCTATGTTAAAGCCGGAAGGCACCGCTCCATCTCCGCCGACAGACAAACACGGGACACACGCCCTCCCCTTAGGCACTGCGAGCTGGAGCAGACAATCAGTAGAGTGAGAAAAATCGTCCGGAAGCGGCCGAAAAAAGTCAACGTTTGACAAAACGCTCCGGCAATCCTTTTGCATGTATGAGACTCGGAAAACGCGCCTCTTCAAGAGCACTATACTCCTTGATCCTTGCGGGATTTCTCGCGTTTGTGCCGTCCGTAACGATGCTCAACGCTGCTGAAACCGCCGATCTTTCGGCACCGACCACACCCGGAATCTCCTGGCTGCCTGAAAACAGCACAGCAAACCCGGCCGCATCAACCGGCGGCAACGCTCCAGCTTCCTCAGAAAACTCCCTGGTCGCTGAAGGCAAGGCGTCATACTACAACAAAAGACTCAACGGACGGAAAACGGCAAGCGGCGAACGATTCAATCGCAACCAGTATACCGCCGCACACCGAAGCCTTCCTTTCGGCACGGCAGTCAGGGTCATCAATCTTGATAACGGCAAAAATGTGGTCGTCCGCATCAACGATCGCGGGCCGCACATGAAAGGCAGGATTATAGATGTCTCTCCAGCGGCGGCCAAAGAGATCGGCATTTACGGCAATGGAACCGCCAATGTCCGCATAGAGGCCTACGACTGAGCGATCCCTACCGCCTTCTGAAAACCATCACCAGACCCGAGTTCCGTTGCGGAGTGAAGGGTGAACGATCGAACCCCCCATAGACTCCTTCACAGAAGAAACCCGCGGCTTCGTGCAGCTGCATGAATCGGCTTGAAACAACAGGATAGAGCGTTGAGCGGTCACAGAAGATGGTTTTGCCGGACGAGACCAGCTCGACCTCGAAGAGCGCACGCTCAGGAGAGATCGCGCTGTAACGGCGATGAAATTCCGCCTCTCCGCCCGAGAGGAACTTAACAGGAAACTGATACTCGTCAAGGGCAAGCAGGTAGTCCCAGTTAACCACCTGCAGAATCCACCATCCTCCCTCCCCAAGAGCCTTATAAACCCTCAAAAGAAACCCTTCAAGGCTCTCTTGCGGAAGATGGGCAAGCACATTGCCTATTGAGTATATGAGGCCGAACTGCTCCCGGAGAGCGTCTATGGCAGTAATGTCCATGCAGTGAAACGCTCCCCCTGGATAAGCCGCCGAGGCACCATCAATCATCGCCCTGTCGAGGTCTATACCGGTAACGCGGAACCCCTCCTGAAGAAACCGGCCGCAATAATGGCCGGGGCCGCACCCCGCGTCCAGCACAGTGCCACCAGGGGCCCCGGCATGCTCCCTGAGAAAGGCGTAGACCTCCTGCCTGAAAGGAAAGGCCTGCTCGTAACAGGGAGCGAACCGGGTATAAAAGGACATGAGCTTCATTCAGGGAACCTTCACATGCTTGGCCACATGGTCAAAAAAAGCCTTTGCTTCAAGCAGACCGACAATCCTGCTGCCCGAAATCTCTTTGCCGGACTTGTCGAAGAAGACGATACCCGGAGGGCCGAAGAGGCCGAAACGCTTCATCAGTGCACGATCGGCATCGTTATTGGCTGAAACGTCCACCTGAAGCAGCGTCAGATTGCCAAGCTGACCCATGACCTTAGGATCGTGAAAGGTGAACTTGTCCATCTCCTTGCAGGCAACACACCAGTCTGCATAGAAATCAAGCATGACCGGCTTTGTGGCCGACTGAAGCGCCTTGTCGAGGTCTGCCTCACTCTTGATGCGGGTAAAAAACACCTTGTCGGCCGCCTTCTCCCCTGCGCCAACCGCCGCAGATGAGGCGTGAAGCCCTGCAAGCGGCTCAAGCGGGTCTTTGCCTCCTGAAGCTGCACCAATAAGCTCAAGAACACCGAAAGCAAAGAGCACAAGTCCGAAAGTTTTGGCAAACTTGCCGGAAATCGAGAGTTTTTCAGCCGCCTTGTCAAAAATGCCGAGAAATACCGCACAGAGGATGGCAAAGGCACCCCAGGCGAGGAGAACGGCAGGTGCAGGCAGCACCGGCGAAACCATCCAGACCGCGACGGCAATCAGGAGAAGACCAAACACATACTTGACAGCGATCATCCATGCTCCCGCTTTGGGAAGAAGACTGCCGGCAGAGAGTCCGACAAGCAGCAGGGGAACACTCATACCCATGGCCATCGAGAAGAGCGCAAGCCCTCCAATCACCACGTCACGAGTCTGGCTGATATAGAGCAGGGTTCCGGCAAGCGGCGCGGCGACACAAGGGCCAACAATAAGCGCCGAGAGTGAACCCATGACAAAGACACCGACGAAACTTCCGCCCTTCTGACCGCCGGAGACCTTTCCGAGACGGCTCTGCAGGGATGCCGGCATCTGAAGCTGGTAGACATCAAACATCGAGAGTGAGAGCACGAAAAGAAGTGAGGCGAAGAGTGCCAGAACCCATGGTTTCTGCAATGCTCCAGCAAGACCTTCACCGGCAAGTCCGGCAGCAACACCGAGCGAGGTATAGATCAGCGCCATGCCGAGGCAGTATGCCACCGCCATAAAAAAGCTGCGCCGACGCGTGACATCACCCTCACCGACAATAATCGACGAAAGGATAGGAATCATAGGCAGCACACAGGGCGTAAAGGAGAGCAGAAGTCCAAAACCCAGAAACAACAGGGAGATTTTCCAGAGGCTTCCCCCGGAAAGAGCCGATTGGGCAAGATTCATGTCGCTCTCCGCGGCACTCCCTTTCGAGCTGCTTGCGACCGGGACGGCCGGGGTGGCGGGCGAAGCAGCGGGAGGCTCCGGCTTTCCACTCTCGAGCGCACTTGCTGTTGCCGCTGCTGGCGCGGGCTGGCTTGATGGATCGAGCTTGATGCTCTTCGAAATTGGAGGATAGCAAAGTCCATCCTCGGCACACCCCTGATACTCAACCTTCAGTGTAAACGGCCCGCCTGCCTTCAGGACAGGAACAGCAACCGAAAGCCCGTCATGGTAGATAGCAATCTGCTCGTTTGTCGTAGGGTCCGTGATCACAACTCCTTTCGGGAGTACCGGTACCCTGAGCTTTGCATCTCCGCTTTCGACACTGATTTTGACCTTGTCGCGGTAGAGCTTGTAGCCTTTGGCGATCTGCCAGTGGAGCTGGACCGTCCGGTTACTGCCAAGAGCAGCATGAAGCTTGAACGCCTGATCGGGATCGAGAAACTCGGCCGCACTTACGCTAACGGCACACAGAACAAAGAGCAGCAGCACCAAAAGAGATGCCGTCGCCCGCCTGAAAAACAGATGAATCATTGTCGTTATCGTTATCGTTATGTAAAAAAAACTAACAGTTCCCTATCCGCACTGTTTATGGAAGATCTCCCCCTGACTGTCCACTGCCAGGTAGCCCACTCCGGCCTCATCCAGAAAAGCAACTCCTTCGCTCTCCTTCAGCATTGCGATTGTCGAGTAGCTACCCGCAGTTGCAGCAAGAGGGGCCACTACCGTAACTGATCGCCAGAAGGAGACAGGATAGCCTGTCCCGGGATGAATGATATGGCAATACCGTTTGCCATCTGCATCGAAAAACCGCTCATAATCACCGCTTGTAGCGAGCGCTCCGGCATAGAGCGGTATTGAAGCAATCGTACGATCGCGATGCCGGGGATCCTGGATTCCGATAATCCATGGGGCGTTGTCGGGCTTGGGGCCAATGACACGGATATCCCCGGCAAGGCTGACGTATCCATGCCGGACACCTTTTGCATAGAGAATCAAGGCCGCACGGTCAGCGGCATACTCTTTGCCGATTCCCCCGAAATCAATCTCCATGCCCTCCTCGGGCAGTCGAACAGTTCCGCCATCGCGCTCCACCCGATCCCATCCAATCAGTGAAAGAAGCGGCAGAAGCTCATCCTGTTCGGGCAGTCGCCTGGCTTTGAAATCCCACGCCTTGCGCAATACTCCGGAGGTGACGTCAAACACCCCGCCACTGTTTTTATAAAGCGTGTTGGCATAATGCAGCAGAGCGAGCGTCTCCTCGTCACACACAACAGCCCCGCCCCCTGCAGAAGCGTTAATGCGGGAAACGATACTCTCTCTGAGATATCGCGAATACTTCCGCTCAATCCTTGAAACCTCCTCGATAGCAAGGGCCGCAAGATCCATCGCGATTTTTTTTTGAGCTGATGATGCTATGACAATCTCACAGCCACAACTCATGGCCTCAAATCCAAAACGAAATATTTGCATTGACAGACAAGCCGGATGCTTAACGGTAAATTCTGATGAAGAGTGGGGCGGGGCGCAAACCGTCATCGACAGCGCCTGGGGAACCCCCGGTTGATGGAAGCTGACAATCAGAACTGGCGAGAGAGACCGATCTGGATGCTTCGGAAACGAAACGTTGCCACACCCGGATCACCTTTTCCGTTCAGACTCCACTCGTCACGCTGCTCATACTTTTCGAGCCTGACGTCTGCCAGCCACTCACTGCCGAGCTGCTTGCTCACCTTCACACCTGCAGTTACTGCCCCAAAAGCCGAAAGCCGCTGATCTTCGGTATAATAGCGTACGTCAACCGGCGGGGGGGTGGGTGTCGACGCAACGGCCTTTTCGGCAGCGCCGACGGCAACATAAAAGTTGGCCTCGCTCTGCGAATAGAACCTCAAGAGCGGCGTGACCGTCCAGCCATGCCGCAGCGGCTGAACATACTCTGCTCCCAACGTATGGGCGCGAATTCCAAACGTATCGGAATAGTAGCGATAGGAGAGATGGAGGGTCCCGTCAGGGCCTTCCAAATGGTGGTTCCATCGGCCTGACAGCGTCGTATTGTTCCGCTCCCTCGGTCTGATATCGGGCTCCTTGTAGGGATCGGTATAATAACCCCGCCCTCTGGAGTGCCCCACATTGAACTGAACGATATCACTCTTCGTGAGCACCTGTGTAACGCCCCCGAGCAGGGCAGTTACCTGCTTTTTCTCATCCGCCACCTGTTTTTTGGAGGAAACAACGTTTGGCGCATCGAGTTTTATGGAGTCATCATCAAAACTGCCGCCAAGCGTCAGGGTCGTATTCTTGTCCTCTGTCGAAAGGCTACCCTGAAGGGAGATGCCGCGAGAGATGTAATCGGACTCCTGTGAATAGCTGATCCCCCCGCTCACGCTTCCCTGGGAAAAGTAGCGCGTCAGATTGAGATCTCCGGCATGTCGCAACTCCCCCGATGCGCCAGATACCCCCTTCTTTGCCGGAGCAGGAAAGCCCGAAGAGTGATAGGCCGGAGAGGCACCCGTGACGGAATCCTCCATAAACGAGGCGCCTATCGACCACTGGCCGGCAATCGGCGCCAGTGCTGAAAAAGTGAGCGCGTTGACAGCAATGCGATCACGGCTCATCCCGGCGGTCAGAGCCGTGTCTCCAGACTGGCTGTCCTGATAATTGAGATACTTCATGCTCACAAGCGTCCGCTCGGGCGCGGTTTCAGCAGAGGCAAAATCAACCAATGGAAGGAACATCGCGGCGGTGCAGAGTGCAGCACCAAGTGTTGCCGAGGCGGTTTTCGATACCGATATCATGGGGTACGAGGATCTCATTGTGGGTTAAATTGCAGCCGCGCTCGTCGCCACATAGCGAAAAGTACATAAATAATAAGGCATCACAAAGCGCAGGGAGTAACGCGCTTCCTGCCTGCGCCTCAACCCCTGATTGTCTGCTTCATCAACATATCAAAGTACACAACCTCACGCTCTGCGTAAGGCCAACTGTTTACATGATAGCTCATAAAGAGTTAAAGGCGTATTAAGCAAATCTTAAAAAGGGATGAAAAAATGCAGGGGTGCTCTTTATCGCTTCGCCTTGGCCTCCTGCCAGAGCCCGTCGAGCTCTGCGGCACTAAACTCCGACCAGCTTCGGCCCGACTCCTGAACCTTTTCCTCGATGGCCCGAAAGCGGCCCATGAACTTGTTGGTGGCCTTGCGGAGAGCATCTTCGGGGTTGGCGCCGATAAAGCGGCTGTAGTTGACGATGGTAAAGAGCAGGTCGCCAAACTCCTCCTCCTGCTCATCCCTGCTGCTCGCATGCTTCAGCTCTTCGATCTCCTCAACAAGCTTCTCGAGCACCCCCTCGTCGGTCGGCCAGTCGAATCCCACGCCGGAAACCTTTTTCTGCACCCGGTAGGCTCGCAGCAGTTCCGACATGGCCTTCGGCACGCCGTCGAGCAGGCTTTTACGACCCTCCGTCATCTTCAGTGCCTCCCAGTTTTTCAGCACATCCTGCTCGGTATCAGCCACAGTATCAGCAAACACATGCGGATGGCGGTTCACCAGCTTGTAGCATAATGCCTCAAAGACATCAGCAAAGCGGAATGACTCCCGCTCCTCGGCAAGCTGCACCTGAAAACAGAGATGCAGAAAGAGGTCTCCAAGCTCCTTCTTCAGCTCGCTCTCATCCTCCTGATCGATGGCATCTATCAACTCATAACTCTCCTCAAGCAGGAGATGGGCAAGCGACCTGGGCGTCTGCTTGCGGTCCCATGGACACTCCTGCCGCAGCACCTTCACAAGGCTCAGCACCCGATCGAACTGCTCACTGAGCGACCGGTCACGGTTGGCAACAATATCGGCTTTCACCTGTTCTCTGGATAGCTGTTCAGTCATGAATCATCGGGGGTTTCGTTCCGGGTCGACTTCTGGGCAAAGTTACCATTTCTTTCCTTATACTTCCTGAAAAGTCACCATTATGGCCCAACCGAAATAATGCTCATGACCACTCCCGTCACCAGCCCGCAACCCTCTGAACCGATTGCCGCCATCGCGACCCCGGTCGGCGTTGGCGCTCTTGCCGTTGTCCGTATCAGCGGGAAAGGAGTCTTCAAGATCGCACAGCAGCTCTTCCGAAAAAAAAACAGCCCCGAATTCCGGTTTGACCTAGCCAAAGGGTTCACGGCCCATTTCGGCACCATCCACGACCTGGAGGGACTGATTGACGAGGTTGTAGCGCTCGCTTTCCGCTCGCCGAACTCCTTCACCATGGAGGACATGGTAGAGTTCAGCTGCCACGGCGGCCCGGTAGTGGTCCAGCACATCCTCAAGGCCCTCATCGACAACGGCTGCAGGCTTGCCGAACCCGGAGAGTTCACCCGGCGGGCATTCCTGAACGGGCGCATCGACCTCCTGCAGGCCGAAGCGATCGGCGAGATGATCCACGCCCGCACCGAATCGGCCTTCCGGACCGCAGTGACCCAGATGCAGGGACAGCTCTCCCAGCGGCTCGACGCCCTCCGCGAGCAGCTCCTCCGCTCATGCGCACTCCTTGAACTTGAACTCGACTTCAGCGAGGATGAGGTCGAGTTTCAGAGCCGGAGCGAGCTTCAGCAAGAGCTCTCGGCGCTTCAGGAAGAGCTTCGGCGCCTTATCGACAGCTACCAGCACGGCCGACTGCTGAAAGAGGGGGTCGCAACCGTGATAGCCGGAAAGCCGAACGCCGGCAAATCCACGCTGCTCAACACGCTGCTCGGCCAGGAGCGCGCCATTGTCAGCCACATGCCCGGCACAACCCGTGACTACATCGAAGAGTGCTTCATCTACGAAAAAACCATGTTCCGCCTGACCGACACCGCTGGCCTGCGCGATGCAGAGGAGGAGATCGAGCACGAAGGGGTCCGCCGCAGCTACCAGAAGATCTCCGAAGCCGATCTTATCGTCTATCTCCTCGACATAAGCCTCCCGGGCTACGCCCTTGAAATCCCCGACATTCTCATGTTCCATGAAGAGTACCGCAATGCCCGTCTGATTGTGGCCGCAAACAAGAGCGACCTCACAACTGAGGTTGCAGAACGGGTCCGCCATCTTCGGGAAGCAACAGGATGCGAAATCTCCACGATATCGGCATCACAAGGGGATGGTATTGAGGCCCTCAAGCAGCTCATGAAGTGCCGCGTCGAAGGGATCGACAAGATCCACGAAGCCAGCGTGCTCGTCACCAGCCTCCGCCACTACGAAGCCCTCCGCAACGCCTCCGATGCGGTTGCAAATGCACAGGCCCTCATCACCCGCCAGGCCGAAACCGAACTCATCGCCTTCGAGCTCCGCTCCGCACTCGACTACGTCGGCCAAATCACCGGCAAGGTCGTCAACGAAGAGATCCTCAACATGATTTTCGACCGCTTCTGCATCGGAAAATAAAGAGGGTAAAACACAAAACCCCGCAGGTCGCGGGGCTTTGTGCTGAAAAGAGGACGATCAGCTCTGGCGGGTGTAGCTATGGACACTGTTTGCGGCTGAGGGGAGGTAGTTGACTCCAAACCAGCAGATGAGCAGTACGATGAAGGAGAGGGCAAGGTACCACTGCAGCTTTTTGCTGTCTATCTTGTAGCGGAAGGCGTGCAGGTAGCCGAGATAGGCCAGCCATGAGAGGAATGCCCAGGTCTCTTTGGGGTCCCATGTCCAGTAGTGACCCCAGGCCTCTTTGGCCCAGAGCGCTCCGAAGATGAGGCCGAAGGTGAGCAGCACAAAACCGAGCAGCGCAAGGTAGTGCGCGACGGACTCGCCAGTCAGATTCGGTTTTGAGCGCAACTGCAGGGTGACATTGTGCAGTGCGGCGACCGAGGATGCGGCAAGCATCACATAGCCGACAAGGTAGACGACAACGTGAGGCACAAACCAGGGACTCTGAAGGGCCGGCATGAGCGCCTTGTCGAAAACATCGGGATGCTGCAGGTTGATGCCGAGAAAGAATGCGGCAAAGACCATGCAGTAGTACTTCAGCCAGTCGATCTTCCAGCGGTACTCTACCAGAAAGCCGACAAGCGGGATAAGCGCCGCATACCAGAGCCTCGTTTCACCGAGCGTCCTGAGCGGCGGACGGCCCAGATAACTCCAGTAGATGGCAATGAAGACTCCCATAATTGCCGATCCGGTAACCGAGCAGATGGTTGAGTATATCTTGAGAGAGGACTGCCAGCGGGCAACAACGCCGAAAACGATGCCCGCAGCCCAGAAGGCAATTGCCGCAAGGGCTGCCGTGTTGAAATCAATAACCATTATGCTGCCTCATGCTGTTTAATGCCGTTCCAGAAAAAGAGTAGGTTTCCTGCCATAATCATGAAGAGCCCAAGGTATACTGCCGGGAGCCAAGGGTCGCGGATCACTTCGACAAGGCTAAGCTGTGACCAGCGTCCGGCTTTTTCGTCGTAGCCCATCTGGTAGAACTTCCAGCCGTTGACGTCAACCGGATGATTGACGGCAAGAGTTGCTTTGGTCTCCTCGCCCTTCTCGTCACGGATCGTTACGGCAGAGCGGAAGGCTTTTGGTGTGCCGGGAACCATGCCGAGCAGAAGTCCGCCAAGTTCCACCGCATAGGGCTTGAACATGGGGCTGCCGGTACTGAGCCAGGCTTCCTGGAAGACATTGCCGCTGAGAATCTTCACTTTTGCAAAGGCTATGCCCGTGTTACGTTCAGCCGGACGGGGAATCCCGTCTTTTCCCGGAAGGGCGTAGGGCATAAAGTCAACCACCTGAACCTCAATACCCTTCCAGGTTGCGATTGCGCCTTTGCGAACCTGATTGATAGCCTGCGAGTTCTCGGCGACGAGCTTGTCGCTCTTCGGATCGAATAGCATCAGCTGCGGAGGATACTCCTCAAGGGAGAACTCCTGGAGATGGACGGAAAAGGGGAGTTTCTGAGGCACTTCGCTCTCCATCACATAGCCGAGATTGTTTGCCTTGCCGACTTCGATCGGGACGACCAAGCGCTGAAGGTCGGAGCTGCCCATGACACCACAGGAGAGCGCAAGCCAGAACCCTGCGTGAAAAAGGATGAACTGGATGTTCTTCAGGCTGAAGGGAACAAGCTTCCATGAGAGGCTGAGGCCGAGATTGACAAGAAAAAGGATAACTGCTGCAGCAAAAGGCCAGCTTGAGAAGATCTGGTTGATGCGCAAAAGGGTGGCAAGTGAGCCGGGCACGGGTTCACCCTGGGGAACAATACCGCCGATCAGCGAAAGAACGGAGATGGCGGAGATAAGGGCGAGACCGAGCGGGATACCTCCAAGCCATTTTACAAAGGCACTGTTCCTGAAGGCAAGACCTGCGCTGATGACCGAGACGCCGAAGAGCGCGAGAACGACTGCGTTGTAGGGCAGGCGGGGCTTGACAATGCCGGTGCCGCCGGTTGCATACTCAACGAGAAAGCCGGCAAGAACCGCTGCCGCTGCAAAGATAAAGGACTCCCTGAACTCCCAGGGTGACTGAAACAATCGTCGTCGTAGTGCGGCCATATTGTACACCTCTATTGAATCTGATTAAGAAATCCCACCTCAAACCGCACTGCTACGGGTTGCTGATGATGCTTGGCACCCTCTCATAGCATTGAATGGAGCAATGCCCGGCATCATAACGCTCTCTTCGTAAACCGGGGGGCCGTGTGACGAGTTTTTCAACGCAACGATATAATACGGAAAATGTCCGAACTGGACAATTCACAATGGTTAACAGCATTTCGCCCGCAACCGTTCACAACGAACGTGCTGAAACTTCCGAAAGAAATGCCCCCGCCGCAGCGAAGTACTCTTCGTTCGCAGCGTGTCCGCCGGTAAATAGGGTTGGCTGAAAAGGGATTCCGGCCGTGCGGAGCGTCGAGCAGTCACCGTCAAACCGGTTTTGGGTATAGAGACGGTCGCGGCTGCCCCGGGCGATATGCACGCTCTTCATGCGGTTTGAGAGAGGAAGTTCGGCGGGGATGTCGCAGCCAAGCAGCATCAGCCCGCAGGGAGAAGAGGCCCCGAGCAGGGCTGAGCGCCATGCCATAAGCCCGCCCTGTGAGAAGCCGTGCAACACAATCTGACCGGTGAGGGCCTGCTCGCTCATGACGCGACTGATTACCGTGTCGACATAGCGAAGGTTCTCTTCGATGCGCCGGTCACGGAAGCGGCTGGTCATCCAGCTTGCGCCGGGAGCACCTTTCGGAGTGTAGATGGCATGGAGCGCTTCAATGGAGCAGCAGAGCCACTCCTCGGAGCCGGGAATGGCGCGAAGGAGGGCAAGCTCCTCCTCGGCCGTCTGGCCGTAACCGTGGAACCCGACAAGCAGCGGTGCCGGACCTGGGCGGGAGGGCGGATGCAGCAGGTATCGGCCGGTTATCGGCGTCTGAAACAGATACTCCATAACGGGAAAGCATGTCGAAAAAAAAGGGCCTGCCGGTTGACGGCAGACCCTTGGCTGGAAGGTTACGCTCTCAGGACTCGATGAGCTTCAGGATGCCCCGGAGTGGAATGCCTACCCACTCCGGCCTGTTATTGAGCTCGTAGTTGAGCTCGTAGACAGCCTTGTTCATGAGATATGCCCTCATCAGATGCTCGCGATGGCGCGGCTCCTGGGGCACGATTTCGCTGCCCCTGGTTTTGGCAAAGTAGGTGTCGATAAAGTGCTGGCCTACGTAGAAGCTCCAGCGGTCGGCCCAGGGTTCGAGCACAAGGCGGTCTTCCGGGCGGATCACCGAATGGTTCTCCTGGAGAACATTGAAGGCCGCATAGTCAAAGGAGCGGAGCATGCCGGAGATATCGCGGAAGACCGAGCGCTTGATCTTGCGTTCGGAGACCGGACGCGACGGCTCGCCCTCGAAGTCGATGATGACGAAGTCCTTGCCGGTAAAGAGCACCTGGCCGAGATGGAAGTCGCCGTGGATCCTGATTTTGAGGGTATCGATCTTCTCAAGTCTGATGGGGTCGAACACGGTGATGATCTCCTGCTGTTTCTGCACCAGAAGGCTTGCAAGCTCTTGATCTGCAGCTGGCAGCTTCGCTGAGATGTCGCGAATGAGCAGCATGGCACGCTTGACCTGTTCGCACATCGCCTGGTAGACCGAACGCTGGTAGAGCGTGGTGAAGGCTTCGGGCGCAAATGCCGCATCGTCCTTGAGTGAGGCGAGCGAGAGATGCATTTCAGCCGTGCGTTCGGCAAGCTTTTCGATCATGCTGAGGTAGGCTCCGCCGATCATCTCGCGCATGATTTCAGGGATCCGGACAGGCTCCCCGCTCAGTGAAGGGAGCGGCGGAAGCGCAATGCCGGTATTGATTTTTGCCAGCACGTCGTCAAAGTAGCGCTTGACCTGGTCGAGCGAAAGGCGCCATGCATCGCCTTCGTTCTGCACATAGTGCTGCAGGATGCCAAGCGAGTAGCGCCCCGCGCGGCCCTGTTCGTAGTTCAGCGAGCCGAGGTAGTGGGGCAGGTTCTCGAACGCGGTGCGATCGGAGAGGGCGCTGCACATTTCAACTTCGGGAGAGAGCCCGGTTTCAATACGCCGATAGAGCTTGAAGCAGAGATCCTTGTGGAACCTGATGGATGTATTGGTCTGCTCGACCCCCATCAGCGCAGGTTCCGGCTCACGACCGGCGGTGCCTTCAAGGATGGCATCCATTCGCTTCGCCTTCACTCCGGAGATGGCGCCGACCTTGCCCTGCCATCCCTTTTTGCCGGTAACAAGGTGGTAGAGCCTGGTGAGGAAGCGGTTGTCGAAGGTTGCATCCGAAAGGTAGCCTTCCGCACCGCCGACAGAGAGCCGGGCGATGACGCGCTTGCTGAAGCTGTCGTCCGACGGGTTGATTGCGGCCAGAGGCAGAAAGCAGACCGGAAGCTGATAGAGTTCGTTTTCACCGCTGGAGTAGCGAACTTCGGTCACCAGCAGCTTTGCCATGTCGAGACCCTCAACCGGGATAGTATCGGTGATGGAGATGCGCATGATGTTGCGGGCCTTCCCTCCGAACCAGCGGCTTGCCCTGTAGTACTGGGGAAGAATAACGGTTTCGAGCTGCTCGCGGCTTTTGCCGGAAAAAACTGCCGGCCAGCGAGAGACTGTGGCAAAGGGCTCTTCAAGGCAGGTGCGGCCGTTGAGCGCCTCGGTGTCCTTGTCGAGCTTAAGCCAGTAGAAGCCGTAAGCGCCGAGAGCGAGCATGTATGGCTCCTTGCGGATTTTCGGGAAGAGGTTAAGGCTGAATACCTCCTCGGCAATACACCCTTCAAAGGCGGAAAGGTCGATTGTGACCGCCTGGGCGTTGCGCGAGAGGTTGATGACCGAGAGGATGGTTTCGTCCTCGAAGCGGCGGATGAAGGCCAGCACCTTGGGATTGTTGACCTGAAGGAACTCGATAGTGCCCCGGCTGAGCGATCTGTAGCGGCGGGCGGTGGAGATGGCATGGCGCATCCACCAGAGCAGCGAGTTGACGTTGCTCTCCTGCACTTCGACGTTGATTGCCTCGTAGTGATATTCGGGATCGATAATGACCGGCAGCAGCAGCTGCTGGGGGTTTGCGCGAGAGAAACCGGCGTTTCGGTCACTGTTCCACTGCATTGGGGTGCGCACACCGTCGCGGTCGCCGAGGTAGTAGTTGTCGCCCATACCAATCTCGTCACCGTAGTAGAGCACCGGGGTGCCGGGAAGCGAGAGGAGCATGATGTTCATCAGCTCGATCTTGCGGCGGTCGTTGGCCATGAGCGGGGCAAGGCGGCGGCGGATGCCGAGGTTGATGCGCGCCTTCGGGTCGTTGGCATAGACGCGGCGCATGTAGTCGCGCTCCTCGTCGGTGACCATTTCGAGGGTCAGCTCGTCATGGTTGCGAAGGAAGGATGCCCACTGGCAATCTTCAGGTATTTCGGGGGTCTGGTCGAGAATGTCGATGATCGGGAAACGGTCCTCCGTTGCCAGGGCCATGTACATTCTCGGCATCAGCGGAAAATGGAAGTTCATGTGACAGAGATCTCCGTCGCCAAGGTAGGCTGCGGAGTCCTCGGGCCACTGATTGGCTTCGGCAAGCAGCATGCGGTTGGGATAGTGCTCGTCGACATAGGTGCGCAGCGCCCTGAGGAACTCAAAGGTCTGCGGAAGGTTTTCACAGTTGGAGTTCTCAGCCTCATAGAGATAGGGGACTGCATCGAGGCGAAGGCCGTCGACGCCCATTCCGAGCCAGAAATCCAGCACGCTGAAGAGCGCCTGGTGGACCGCAGGGTTCTCGAAGTTGAGGTCGGGCTGGTGGTGAAAGAAACGGTGCCAGTAGTACTGCCCGGCAACCGGATCCCAGGTCCAGTTCGATGCCTCAAAATCCTGGAAGATGATGCGGGTCTCGGAGTACTTGTTGGGATCGTCACTCCAGACATAGTAGTCACGCTCCGGAGAGCCGGCAGGAGAGTGACGGGCCTTCTGGAACCATGCGTGCTGGTCGGAGGTGTGGTTCACAACCAGTTCGGTGATGACCTTCAGGCCGCGGCTGTGCGCCTCTTCAAGAAACTCCCTGAAGTCATCCATCGTCCCGTAGTCGGGGTTGACCGACATGTAATCGGCAATATCGTAACCGTCATCGCGAAGCGGAGAAGGGTAGAAGGGAAGCAGCCAGATGGCCGTCACGCCAAGGCTTTCCAGATAACCGAGCTTCTGGCGCAACCCCTGGAAATCTCCAATGCCGTCATTGTTGCTGTCGTTGAAGGTCTTGACGTGCGCTTCGTAGATGATTGCGTCCTTGTACCAGAGCGGTTCGGGTTGATACATGATATTGTCGTTAGGCTGAAAAAATAATGATTGATTGCAAGATGATAAACAAAGTCGTCAGGAGAGTGTTACCCTGAACACATGCGCCGGAATGGCATAAGGGTTGATCTCAACATAGTTCCACTCGCCGTTCCAGTCGTAGCTTCTCTCGCCAAGAAGGTCCTCAACCCTGAAGGCATGAGTGTGCGGAAGGCCGAACTGCTCAAGCGGGAAGCGGAGCCAGCCCCCTCGGGAAGCGCTCTGGTCAAGATTGACGACAACAAGAATGATATTGCTGCCATCGGCAGACTTTTTGACATAGCCCAATAGATGGTCGGACTCCATGCCCTGCTCGGCCTCTATGCGCACAAAGGTGATGTCGTTGGTCTGCTGCAGTGCCGCATTCTCCTTCCGGATACGGTTGATGCGGGTGATCTCGGCGCGAATGTTTCCGGGCCGGTCGAGCTCCCACTGCTTGATCTCGTACTTCTCGCTATCGAGGTACTCCTCCTTCCCTTCGCCGACAGGGAGGTGTTCGCAGAGCTCGTAGGCCGGACCGTACATGCCGTAGTTGGCCGAGAGGGTTGCTGCCAGAACCATGCGGATGATGAACTTCACCCGGTCGCCGGACTGCAGCTCCTCATGGAGAATGTCGGGGGTATTCGGCCAGAAGTTCGGACGCATGTAGTGGCGGAGAGGCGTGGTGGTCAGTTCGGTCAGGTATGCCTGAAGCTCCAGACGGGTGTTGCGCCAGGTAAAGTAGCTGTATGACTGGCTGTAGCCGGCCTTGGCAAGGCGCGCCATCAGTTTCGGGCGGGTGAATGCTTCGGCAAGGAATACCGCATCGGGGCACTCCTCCCTGATCGAGGCGATCGCCCACTCCCAGAAGGGAAATGCCTTGGTGTGGGGGTTGTCGACGCGGAATATCTTCACACCGCGCTCTATCCAGAAGAGGAAGATGCTGCGGAGCTCGATCCAGAGGTTCTGCCAGTCGGCGCACTCGAAATCGATCGGAAGAATGTCCTCATAGCGTTTCGGAGGGTTTTCGGCGAACTGCACGGTACCATCGGGGCGCCATTTAAACCACTGCGGATGCTCCTGCACATAGGGATGGTCGGGCGAACACTGAAATGCGATATCGAGGGCAACCGAAATGCCCTGCTCTTCGGCCTCGGCAACAAACCCCTCGAAATCCTTGAGAGAACCGAGTTCCGGGTGGACCGACTTGTGGCCGCCTTCCGGGCTTCCGATGGCCCAGCAGCTTCCGGGATCGCCCGGTGCAGCTACAAGTGCGTTGTTCCGCCCTTTGCGCTTGGTCGTGCCGATGGGGTGAATCGGGGGAAGGTAGATGACGTCGAAGCCCATGCCGGCGATGAGCGGCAGGAGACGGCGGCACTGGGTAAAGTTGCCATGTTCGCCCGGCTTTGCGCCCCATGATCGGGGGAAAAATTCATACCAGGCACTGCATCCCGCCTTTTTCTGCTCCACAACAAGCGCGAGGACCTTGTCGTAGCAGGCTGCATGGCTTTTATCCGGACTCCGGTCCATAAGCTCGCCGAGCTTCAGGTCAAGCGCGGCCTGGGGCGCCTTGCGTTTATCTTTCGCCCTCATTTTTTCAGCGAACGCCTTGAGCTTCGGGCCGTCTGCCGATGCGGCGCGGTCGGCCGCGGCATCCACAAGAAGCGCTCCAATCTGCAGGTCGAGCGACACCTCCTGAGCTGCCTCTATTTTTTTGGAAAGCCCTTTCTGCCAGGTACGGAAATGATCGACCCATGCCTCAACCGTATACTCATAGCGGCCCGGCTTGCCCACAGTAAACGAGCCTGCCCAGCGGTCATTGCCGATACTCTCCATCGGTGAGCGCCGCCATGCGTCGATCCCCTGAGGCCGGAAGCAAAGCTCCGCCCGAAGCGTATCAGCACCATCGGCAAAGATGTCCGCCTCAACGGCAATGCGCTCGCCCTCCACCCCTTTTGCGGGGTACTTCCCGCCGTCAAGCTCTGGAGAAAGTTGCTCTATAACCACCCTCTGGCGGCCATCAAACTCTTGGCTGACAAAGCAGGGTACAGCCCGGCGAAATGCATTGTTCATCTTCAGGATGTCTGGTTGGTGGCCGGGGGGTCCCGGGCGTGAAGCAGTTGCTCCGGTCGGTTCGGCCCGAAAAATCAGGCGCGAACAGCTCCAGTGCTGCCCCCTGTTATTATTAACAGACTGGAAAATAGGAAAACTCCTTTACTTTTTTGCGTAGATAGTCGTCTAATTTGAGCGGTCCCTTGATATTGCAGATATACAATGGCCCCCTTTGAACTTCCCCGGAAAAAATTTATCCTCTTAGTGCACATTGGTAAACAAGCAAATCAGCAATCATCACTATGTTCGAACCACAAAAAGAACGACTGCAGGAGATTCACCGTCGCCTGGAACAGTTACGGGGGTATCTTTGACGTCGATCAACGAAAGGAAAAGATTGACGACCTCGAAAAAATAAGCGCCGACCCTGCTTTCTGGAATGACCAGAAGGATGCCCACAAAACACTCAAGGAGCTCAACGAGCATAAGTCCTGGGTTGAGGGGTATGAAAAGCTCGCCGCAAAGGAGAAAGAGTGCCTGGACGAACTCGATATCGCCTCCGAGCTTGAGGACGAGTCGTTCAGCGATGAGCTCACCGACGCCGTCGCCGCCATAGAGCAGGAGATTGCGGCCATAGAGTTCAAGAACATGCTGTCGGGCAAGGATGACGCCGGCAACGCCATGATCACCATCCACGCTGGAGCGGGGGGCACCGAAGCCCAGGACTGGGCGGAGATGCTCTACCGGATGTACATGCGATGGGCTGAACGAAAGGGCTTCAAGATTTACACCGACGACTACCAGGAGGGAGACTCTGCGGGCATCAAAACCGCAACGCTCGAAATTATAGGCCCTTACGCCTACGGCTACCTCAAGGCTGAAAACGGCGTGCACCGCCTCGTGCGCGTTTCGCCCTACGACTCCAACGCCCGGCGGCACACCTCGTTCGCCAGCGTTTTCACCTACCCCGAAGCTCCGCCCGACGTTGAGATCGAGGTCCGCAAGGAGGATCTGGAACTCTCGACCTTCCGCAGCGGTGGCAAGGGCGGCCAGAACGTCAACAAGGTTGAAACCGCTGTGCGCATCAAGCACCTCCCTTCAGGAATCGTGGTAGGCTGCCAGGAGGAGCGTTCGCAGTTCCAGAACAGGGAGCGCGCCATGAAGATGCTGATGGCCCAGCTCTACCAGCGCCAGCGCGAAGAAGAGGAGGCCCGGAAGCGTGAAATCGAGGGAAAGAAAAAGAAGATCGAATGGGGAAGCCAGATCCGCAGCTATGTGCTCGACGACCGGCGCATCAAGGATCATCGAACAAACTACGAACGGTTCGATGTTGAAACCGTCCTTGACGGCGACCTTGACGATTTCATGGAAAAGTACCTCTCGGAGTTTGGCGACTGATGCCCAAAATTGACAGCAATCGCCCTCTTCGCTTCGGCATCGTTACCGATGTCCACCTCTCCACCAAGCCAGAGGGTGCGGCAGGAACCAACCCTTCTGCCGCTGACCTCGGCGCACTCATCGAAGGGTTTCGCACAAAAAAGGTTGATTTTGTCCTTCAGCTCGGCGACCTGATCAGCGGCATTGGCAACCATTACCTTGAGGAGCTCCGTCTGGCGCTCACGATCCTCAAGAGCTATCCAGGCCCCATCCGCCATGTCATTGGCAACCACTGCCTCGCCCTGCCCAGAGAGAAGCTGATGGCTGAGCTTGGCATCAAGGAGAGCTACTACAGCTTTTCAATCAAGGGGTTCCGCTTTATCGTCCTTGACGGCATGGACGTCTCGGTTCTCCGGGAACCGGAAACGGCCGAAGAGCGCAAGATGATCGAATATTATCACGCACATCCGGAGATTCACCACTATTGCGGCGCGGTGGGCGAGCGTCAGAAAGCCTGGCTGAAAGAGGTGCTTCTGCGTGCTGAACAGGCCGAAGAACCGGTGATTGCCCTCTGCCATTTCCCCCTCCTGCCGGAAACCACGGACGAGAAACACGGGCTTCTCTGGAATCACTCGGAGATTGCCGAACTGCTCGCCTCCTCCCCCGCCCTCAAGGCCTGCATCTCAGGCCACTACCACTACGGCGGCCACCAGATGCAGGGCGGAACCCACTTCGTGGTATTGCCGGCTTTTGTCAACCGCCATGAACATCCCGACTTCTCTGGAGGAACGGCGGAGCTCGAGTGCGGGCGCATCCGGATTTGCAACCAGCATGGCGAACTCTTTCTCGATCTGCCCCTCAACTAACAGCAGCGAGCAACAATAGGGGTGAGTAGACCGGGGGAATTTCACCCCTAATATGTTTGGGGACGGTCAGAGGAGGCGGTCGAGGACGGCTACTATGCGGGAGGCTGCAGCACCGTCCCATTTCTCGGGGATCTTGGAGCGGAGGGAGGCATGCTGGTGGTCGCCGGGCTTAAGAATGCCTTCGATCTCGGTCATGATCTCCTCCTCATCGTCACCGACAAGCACGTTGGTGCCGATTTCGATGGTGGAGGGACGCGAGGTTGCGCTCATCATGGTGAGGCAGGGCACGCTCATGACTGTGGATTCAGACTGAAGCTCCTCGGTATCGGTCAGAAGCATGACCGAGTCCCTGAGCAGGGTGAGCAGAGCTGCGTGGCCGGGATGGTCGATGATGGTGAGCCCTTCGATGTCGCTGAGAGCAGGTTCAGCTGCGCCAGTGCGCGGCATAACCACCCGGATGCTGGCGGAGAGTGCCTTCACAAGCCGGAGGGTAAGATCCGGTAGCGAGTTGCCGATCGGGTTGAGCAGAAGGAGTGCATACTTTTTCGGCTTGATGCCCTCTATTCCGGCTGCCGGCTGGCGGTTGGCCTGCTCCATGAGCCGCACAAGGCTGTCGATGGCGAGGTTGCCGGCAAAAAAAACCTTTTCATCCGAAACCCCTTCGTTGATGAGGTTGAACTCCCCGCTGCGTTCGCTGATGAAGTGCAGGTCGGCAATGGCATCGATGACGATCCGGTTGATCTCATGGGAGTCCGCACGGTCATAACTCCTGAGTCCAGAATCGGCTGCCGCAACCGGCACACTGAGCTTCGAAGCAGTAAATGCCGCGCCCATAGCAGCATTGTGGCTGCCGCATGCAAGCACAAGATCCGGCTCTTCGGCAAGAACAATCCCCTCCATGCCGGTCATGATCGAGGCGAGCTGCTCTGCCGGTGAGCCTTCCGGAATTGCGAGGGTACGAATGTCGGCAGCGATATCGAAGCAGGCCGCAAGCTCCCGGCTCAGGGGATCAGCCCCTTGTTCTGCGGCAATCACCGCTACAGCACTATAGCCATCGCTTTTGCGCAGGGCTTCATACAAGGGGGCCAGAAGAAGAGCTCCGGACTTTCCGCCGGCGGCAAGGAGTATTTTTTTCACAGTAAAAACAAAGCTTTGTTACATTGGAGTAAAGCACTATCCGGGATTACAGACAATGAGAAAAAGATGGTCATTAGTTGCATTGACGACCTGCATTGTGACGCTTCAGGTCGCTATGCTCCCGGCATTGACGCAGTATACACTCAGGGCGGAGAAAAAGAAAATTATTCTCCAGCATGCTGATACCATTGAGGGCGGTGAAGTGGGCGGCTCAGCCTACCGCTCGGCAGTCGGCAATGTGCTCTTCCTGCATGACAGCGTGACCTTGAAGTGCGATCGGGCTACCGATTACCCGAGTCAAAACAAGATCATGCTTCAGGGAAACGTCCTCATTGCCGATGAGACGATCGAGGTCCGGGCAGACAAAGGGGTCTACTACCCCGACCGGGAGATCGGGGAGCTGAGCGGCAACGTCAGGGGGCGGATGGCGGACAACTCCCTCGTCACGAGGGCTCAGCGCGCCGTTATCAACAATGCCGAGAGCCGGATATGGCTTAACGGGGAGGCAATTGCATGGCAGGAGAGTCGGCAGATTAGCGGCGACGAAATCTCCGCTCATTTCAGGGAGGCATCGGCCCTCTCGAAAAAACGTCGCATTGATGAGCTTACAATAACGGGCAACGCTTTTTTCGCCGCGAAGGACACCCTCTCCGTTTCGCCGGCGGCCTATGACCAGCTCAGGGGGAAAACGATGGAGCTGCGAATGGACGCCAACTCCAGAATCACCGGAATAACCGCCACAACAGAAGCCGAAACGCTCTATCATCTCTATGACGAAAACCGGAAAGCATCGGGAATAAACTATTCGAGCGGCAACAGGATCAGGATGTTCTTTGCCGACGGAGTACTCAGGAAGGTAACGGTAACAGGAAATGTCGAGGGGAAGCAGTACCCCGAGGGGTTCCGTGGAGATAAAAGCCTGGATCTTTCGGGATTTGCCTGGAGGGAGCGTGAAAACCCGTTCAGAGATAAAAAAAGCCTCCCGCAAAGGGAAGGCTTTAAATAGCTTGCTGGGCCGAGCTTATTTGGCCATAGGGCATGAACCTGTTGAGCACGAGCCTGTGGAGCAGGGCGGCGGGGGCGCTGATTTGGCGGCATAGTCGGTTTTATAGAATCCGGATCCCTTGAGCACAAATCCTCCTTCAGCACTGATAACCCGTTCAAAGGTCTCCTTCTGGCAGCTCGGGCATGTCGTCAATGATGCCTCCGTCATTTTCTGAACCACTTCAAGCTCATTGCCGCAGCTTGTGCAACGATACTGGTAGGTCGGCATATCTATTATCCTCCTTGGTTAATCGCGTTCTTACTGTTATTGTTAAATTTGAAATCTGTTACCGGGATTCTTACTCCCCGGATAGTCGCATTTCTGTCGCCTCGTGGTGCTCTTGGCGGTAACTTATATAGTTATAATTAAGAAATTAAAAAAGCTCACTCCGTGATCGTCAAAACCCGGGCTGTGATACTTCGCGAAATCAAGTACCGCGACCAGTCCAAGATCTGCGCCATCTACACCCGTGAGTTCGGAAAGATTTCGGTCATCATAAAAGGGGCTCGTAACCCGAAAAACAAGCTTTCCGGGCTGTTCAGCGCTGGCAATCTGGTCGATCTGGTGCTCTACAAAAAAAACAATCGGGAGATTCAGCTTGTCAGTGACGGGAACCTTGTTTCCAGCCCGATGGTTCCCGAGCCCGACATGGAGCGCTTTGCTGTGCTCTACCGGATCATCGATCTGGTCCGGAGCGCCACAGAGAGCGACGAAAAAAACCTGCCGCTTTTCAGGCTGCTCGAACACACTCTCGAAGATCTTTACCGGAGCAAAAACGGGTTCCGCCAGCTCTACACATGGTTCCTTCTGCGCTTCGTATCGCTGATGGGCTTTCAGCCCTCTCTTCGAACCTGCGTCTTCAGCGGAGAGGAGATCATGCCCGCCATGGAGCAGATGCGGCTCAGCGAGCTCTATTTCGTCATGAACCCCGGAGGCTTCGCACTGCCCCCTGCAGCCGCCGCCTCAAAGGGAGCAAAGCAGCTGCTTCCGCTCCGGCTCTGCGTAGTAATGAACGCCCTTGCATCCTCGAAACTTCCCCCCGGCGACTCCATCACCGCCAGCGCTGTCGATATCGAGCGGCTCTGCCGACTGCTTGAGGAGTACTGCCTCTTGCATCTGGAACATGCACGAAACGGAAAAAATCTGGCCATCGTCTCGCAAATCCTTTCGTAATAGCCTCTAAAACCGGCCGTCAGTGACGTTTGTAATTTTATATCTGCCGCAGGATTTACTATCTTTACGAGACACTTTAATACGCTCTCGATCGTCTTGCTTCAATCCTAAACAGCACTGTCCGATATGCCTCAACTCACCAGATCTGCCGAGCTTTTCGAAAAAGCCAAAAAGTTCATTCCCGGTGGCGTAAACTCCCCGGTCCGCGCATTCAAATCAGTAGGCGGCACGCCCATCTACATGGCTAAAGGCCAGGGCGCATACATGACCGACGTTGACGGCAACACCTATCTGGACTATGTCGGATCATGGGGGCCGTTCATTCTCGGCAGCATGCACCCGCGCCTGACCGCGGCAATCGAATACACCCTGCGCAACATCGGAACCAGCTTCGGGACCCCGATCGAAATGGAGATCGAAATCGCCGAACTGCTCTGCAAAGTTGTGCCCTCGCTTGAGATGGTCCGCATGGTCAACAGCGGCACTGAGGCCACCATGTCGGCTGTGCGTCTTGCAAGAGGATACACCGGCCGCGATAAAATCATCAAATTCGAAGGGTGCTACCACGGACACGGCGACAGCTTCCTGATCAAGGCTGGCTCCGGTGTGCTCACCCTCGGCTCTCCCGACAGCCCCGGCGTGACCAAGGGTACCGCCAATGACACGCTGAACGCGACCTACAACGATATCGAATCAGTCAAGGTGCTCGTGGGCGAGAACAGAGGCCAGATTGCAGCCATCATTATCGAGCCTGTCGCTGGCAACACGGGTGTCATCCCGGCCAAAAAGGAGTTCCTCGTCGCTTTGCGCGAACTCTGCGACAAGGAGAACATTGTGCTCATTTTCGACGAGGTCATGTGCGGATTCCGCGTAGCCCTCGGCGGTGCTCAAGAGCTCTACGGCGTCACTCCCGACCTGACCACCATGGGCAAGATTATCGGCGGAGGCCTCCCTGTAGGAGCCTTCGGCGGCAAACGCAAGATCATGGAGAACATTGCTCCTCTGGGTTCAGTCTATCAGGCAGGAACACTCTCCGGCAACCCGCTTGCCCTGACAGCTGGTCTTGAAACCCTGAAAATCCTCATCGAAGAAAATCCCTACCCGGAACTCGAAAGAAAAGCCTCGGTCCTCGAAGCCGGCTTCAGGGAGAACATGCAGAAACTCGGTCTGAACTATGTGCAGAACCGCGTCGGATCAATGTCCTGCCTCTTCTTCACCGAAACTCCGGTTGTCGACTACAAGAGCGCCATCACGGCAGATGCCGCAAAATACGGCAAGTACTTCCACTCGATGCTCGATCAGGGGATCTACCTTGCCCCCTCCCAGTTCGAAGCCATGTTCACCAGCTTCGTGCATACCGATGCCGATCTGGAAAAAACGATCAAGGCCAACTACAACGCCCTCGTCGCCTCAGGCAACTGAGTCCAGCCGCAGAGAACGCAAAAAAGGGAAGCTGAACGGCTTCCCTTTTTTATTTGCCTGAAATGACCCCATCTCTTCCATAGCTCCAAACAAACCTGTGATCAGTCACTCAATAATGCCTGCGCGAACCTGATTTCTGGTGATCATCACCCGGCCGGCGGAGCCTCGGACAAGCTGCTCGAGCAGTGGCATAAAGCTGTCGATCTTTTCGGCGGTATCGACAAGCTCCACAACCATGGGGAGGTTGATGCCGAACTCCATGATCTTGGCAGTGTGGATCATCATGTCGTGGCCGTAGGAGAGTACCCCTTTGAGAGCGGTCGCTCCCGCCATGCCCTGAAGGCGGGCTTCGCGGACTATCTCTTCGTAAAGCGGCCGATGTCCGAAACGGATATGCTCACCGACAAAGATCCGCAGCAGTTCTGAATGCTGAAGTTCCATCATGACCAGAGTTTTGCTATGAGTGTTCCTGTGTACAGGGCGATCAACCCTCCGAGAATGCTTCCTGCGAGATAGAGCAGGGAGTAGAAGAGCTGCCCGTCTTTCATCAGCGTCGAATATTCATACATATAGGCGGAAAAGGTCGTGAAGCCGCCGCAAAATCCCGTCACCAGAAAAAGCCGTGCCTCGGGTGAGACAATCGTGGTCGAAACAGCAAGCTCGCTGAGCAGACCAATCAGAAAACTGCCAAGCATGTTGACCGAAAAGGTCGACCAGGGAAAACCCGTCGCTGCCGGCATAAACTGAAGTGCCACCGCGTACCGCGCCATGGAGCCAAGAAGCCCTCCGACGCCGACGAGGGCCAGCGGAGCGGCATGCTTCACAGCTGGCATCTACCTTTCAGAATCACCTGTCTGCCGCCCCTCGATGCGTTTATGGGCGCAGCACATCTCGTCGAGAATGCCAAGCAGCGTGTTGAAAATGCCGAGAGCAATGATGGTCGGTGCCCACAGCCCTATAAAAATGGCTATCAGTTCGTGATTGACCCCCTTGCCAAAAATAAAGACATAGATGGAGAGGAGAATCGAAACCGATGCGGCGATGAAATAATAATGAGGCTTCATACTGAACGCTATATTTCGTGACCCGTATTTATTAAAATGTAACAATAATACGATGAGGAAAAAATCCCTTCGCTTGATGCCTTCCGGCAGCAGCATAACAGCGCATTGATTTTCTCGTCATTCAGCTTTACCTTGCAAAGGAAGCGGTTCGGCTCTGGCGCCTGACCGACAACATTAGGCGCAACGAATTGAACAAAGGATGGGCCATGAGTCTGGCGATAAAAAAAAGAGTGGTTGCCATCGATTATGGCACCAAACGCATAGGCCTTGCAACCACCGATCCGCTGGGGCTTTTTGCCCGACCGGTCGGCACCTTTGACCTCGACGGCCTCTTCAAAACCCTCAGGGATATGGCCGGCCAGAACGACATCGAAAAGATTATCGTGGGCTACCCGCTGAGCGAAAACGGCGAACCGAACACCATGACCGGGGTGATCGACCGGTTCATCGAAACCCTCCGCCTCTCTCTGCCGCAGATTGCAATCGAGACCGTCAACGAGTTTCACTCTTCAAGGGACGCTCACAGCATCCTGATCTCTGCGGGAACCTCACGAAAGAAACTCCGCCAGAAAGGCCGCATCGACAGTGCCGCGGCCTGCGTCATGCTCACCGACTACCTCTCCTCCCGAGGGTGACGCGAAGCAGATGGTCTCCCTAAAGCATGACTTTTTCTTTTTAGCTTTTCGGAACTGCTTCTTTATCTTTAGCTTGACAAGACAGGAGCGCCCTCGTTCACCGTTTTCACCCATTACCGTTCATGAGTACTTCAGATCTGCTCGACGTTTTCAAAAAAACAGAGGCCCTGCTCGAAGGCCATTTCAAGCTCACTTCAGGCCGCCACAGCAACACCTATTTTCAGTGCGCAAAGCTGCTGCAGCACCCGGAGCATCTCGCCTCGGTCTGCAACAGGATCGCTCTCCATTTCAGCAACAAAGGGGTTGAAACGGTTATCTCTCCGGCTATCGGAGGCATTGTTGTCGGAACTGAGGTTGGCCGCCAGCTCGGTGTCAAGACCATTTTCGCAGAGCGCAAGGATGGCATCATGACCATACGGCGAGGCTTCTGTCTCGCTCCCGGTGAGCGCGTGCTGGTTATTGAGGATGTCATCACCACCGGCGGCTCAGTTGCCGAGGTGATTGCGCTCATCAAGAGTGCGGGTGCGACCCTTGTCGGGGTTGGCTCGGTGGTTGATCGCAGCAACGGCCGGGTCAGGCTTGCTGACGACCAGTACTCCGTCCTTGCGATGGAGGTGGTGAGCCACGAGCCCGAAGCCTGTCCGCTCTGCACCGAGGGTGTGCCGATCGATGCCCCGGGAAGCAGGGCAAACAAGCAGAGCTGAAGGCGATGAGCACACAGCCCCCCATCCGGAGCATCTCGTTCATCGGCCTCGGCCTGATTGGAATGTCGCTGTTGCGCGCATTGAAACGCGCTCCGCTGGCGGTGGAAAGCAACATTCTTTTTCAGGGCTTTGACCCAAACCTCACCCCTTCCGACCGCGCATGCGTCGCCTCCCTCGGTCTCGACCGGTTTGAGGAGGATAAAACCCTCCTCTACTCTGCCGACCTTATCATTCTTTCGGCTCCGGTCGAAGTCAACATCCTCCTGCTCGAGGAGATCAAGCACTATGCTCCTCCCTCAACGCTGGTCAGCGACGTGTCGAGCACAAAATCCTTTATCGCCCAAAAGGCAAGAGCGCTTGCCCTTCCCTTTATCGGCATGCACCCTATGGCGGGAAAGGAGCAGCATGGGTACAGTGAGAGCCACGAAGAGCTGCTCCGCGGCCGACGTGTCATCCTCTGTGACGAAAACGGCCTGCTTGCGACCCCGCGCGGACTCTTTCTCTGCAGCCTTCTGGAATCCGCAGGCTGCGTAACGCTCTCTATGACCCCCGACGAACATGACCGCATCGTCGCAAAAACAAGCCACCTGCCCCAGCTCCTCTCAACGCTTCTGGTGACCCACTGCAAAGACTCTCTCGGCACTTCGGGGCCGGGATTTGCGACGCTGGCAAGACTGGCGGGAAGCTCATGGCAGATATGGCGGGATATCATCGCCACCAACAGCGATAACATTGCCGACCAGCTTGACCGTTTTTCGGCAGAGCTTGCCGGAATGTCCGGCGAGGTACGCCGTCTCGACCTTGAGCGCCTCGAATCGCGATTCGGTGAGGCAAACCGGCTTTTCCAAACGCTTAAAGAGATAAACCGGCCATGAAATTTGCGATTGTCGTCAATGTTTCAAGGGAGATCGCGCTCGAGCTTTCGCGAGCACTGGCCGCATGGCTTGACGAGCGGGGCATCAGCTATATCTTCGAAACCCGCTCTGCCGAAAAACTGGGAATTCTGACTTCAGCGCCAATCGAGGAGCTCAACCGGCAGTGCGACGCATTCATCTCCCTGGGAGGAGACGGAACGCTCCTGATCACCTCGCACTCTGCAATGACCAAGCCTGTCATCGGCATCAATGTCGGTTATCTTGGCTTTTTGACAGAGTTTACCAGAGACGAAATGTTCCCCGCGATTGAGCGGGTGCTTAACGGAACCTACTCGATCCATAACCGTTCGCAGCTTGAAGCCTCAATCCAGCAGGGAAACGGGATGCCGCCCTTCAGGGCACTGAACGATGTGGTCATCGAGAAGGGCGCCTACCCCCGCATTCCCACTTTCGTCATCAAGCTGGATGGCGAACTGCTCAGCTCATACCGGGCCGACGGCATCATTATTGCCACTTCAACCGGTTCGACAGCCTACTCCATGTCGGCAGGAGGCCCCATCATTGCCCCGAAATCAAGTGTCTTTGTCATAACGCCGATCTGCCCGCACATGCTGACCGTGCGGCCTATCGTCATCAGCGACGAGAAGAAGATCGAGGTATCGGTCGACGCACCTGACGGGGAGTTTCCGCTCAACTGCGACGGCCAGCTTGTCAGAATGCTCAACCCGCAGGAGATCGTGACGGTAAGAAAATCGCCCGAAGCGATCCATCTGGTAGCAAACGAAAAACGCGATTACTGTGAAATCCTGCGTTCAAAGCTCCTCTGGGGCAGAGAGCACAACTCCGACCAGTAACCGGCTCGCCTCCCCACATTCAGAACAGATCCCGGACACCATCGTTATGAGGACAAGCATCAGTACGGGCTCGCTCCATCAGCTCCTCGGCATTTCGCCCCAGACGCCGCTCGGCGTCGACGCCATGTGCAGGAAAATCAGGCCTGTCATCTATCCCGCACCCCAGCTCACGCCAAGGCTCAGAGCCTTCTCTACGGCCCTGGAAAAGGCATTTGAAGCCCTCGGCATCACTGTGCTCACTCCAGAGGAGGCTTCGGGCAGCGACGGGAGGTTTATGGGCGGCACGGTCATTTTCGCGCCCGGCATCTTCCCCGATGACCGGCTTGCCATCAACCGGGTCTCGACGCTTTACAACAACATCATTGTCGGTATCTATGATGAGCCGCCCCCCCTCTCATCCGACTCACTGCCCCAGGAGCGCCTTGACGCCATTGTCCGGCGCCTTGCGCGCGACATGGTCCACATCCTCTTCTTCGTCACCGACGACTCATGGACCATCTGCACCATGAACGGAGGCGTGGTAACCTTCAACTCGCCCGAGCCATCCATCGAGGATGTGCGCTGCACGCTGGTACCGAAACTCACCGCCCAGGTTGTGCCGCCAAGAGCTGAAGATATCGACATCCTCGAGGGTGAACTTCAAACACACACCCCTCTCTTCGATTCGGTCGCCCGGGATTTTCTGCAGTGCAGCGAACTGTGGCAGCAGAACGCCGCCCTTGTTACCCATACATCCACCCGTGATCTTGAATACCGAAGCGGTTTTTACCAGCGCATCGTCGCCCGCTACCTCGACCAGCGCAGCGGGATGAGCTACGGATTTTTTGCCCGCCAGCTTCCGGTTGCCGTCGAGCCCGCAACGAGATGCAGTGAGCCCCTCACGCTTGAAGGTCATGTGACGATAACCATTCGTGGAGAGTGCTTTCTGGTGAAGGTGCCGGAGGTCTCGGTAATAACTACCCGCTCGGGATGCCGCAAACACCAGCTCGACCCTCAGCATGATCTTGTGGAGATAGGGATCCGCAAAGGCAGGGCCTATATGAAAACCCCTCAGCCGGCGGAGGCCGGAAGTGCCGTCAGACCCTCCTTCGATACCCTCACCATCCTGGCGCATGCGCTCGGCAACGCCTTCGTGGCAAGCATCCTTCTGGCGGAGCAGCCCGATGCCATCTTCCCCGTCCATCTTGCCCTGCAGGGTGCATCAATGACCCACTGGCACGACTATCCGGATGAGGTGGAGCTTCCTGCCGGTTACCAGATGCATGGGCGGGAAAACCCGCCGGTATCATGCTCGACGCCGCAATCGGCGGCATACAGTCTGCTCGGCAAAATCGCCGCGCTTGAAGCGGCGCTGGAAAAGGGGGAGGAGTATCGCGGAGACGTCCATATCGAGCCTAACCACGGCACCAATATCGTAGGAGTGCTCTCTCTGGAAGAGACCGCCGGAGTTATGAATCCGGCCGCCGTTGCCGCAACACGCTGAGAACGCCTGGAGGAGCAATCACTCCTCCGTTTCGGGGCGATCAATATAGGGCCACTTGCCCTGTTGCATGAGAATGAGCTCGACAATCTCCCTGACGCAACCCTTCCCCCCCTCATATCCGGAGATATAACCCACACGGTTTCTGAGATAATCGGCGCCGTCGATAGGGGTAGCAGGAAACCCGACCTTTTCGAGCACCGCAATATCTCCGATATCATCCCCGATATAGGCGCACTCGTCGTCGGTCAATTCATGGGCCTCGCGAAATGCCTCATAGGCCTGAAGCGGATCGCCCGACGAGAGATAGAGATCCTCCACGCCCAGCTCTTCGAGCAGCGGGCGGTAGACCTCGGCATCCCTTCCGGAAACAATGGCGATGCGAAGCCCCTGACGAGCGGCCTCCCTTATGGCAACCGCATCCCTGACCGAGAGAGAAGAGAGCTCGCCGCCCCGGCTGTCGAAGGTTATGCGGCCACCGTTCAGAACGCCGTCAACAGGAAAGAGGAGCGCCCGGACAGCTTTGAGGGCCTGCTCCACCCTTGAGGATGGGTCCGCCTGAGAAGGCTCCATCCCGAAATACTGAAAACCTGCCAAAATAGTGTGGGGTTTTAGAGTGATTGAAGAGAGTGCACGCACCGGTAGAGGTGCAGAAGCTGCATGACGATAGCGCCAAAATCAGAGAGTGCTACCTGTGTAGCCGAATCCGAAAGTGCTTTGGAAGGGTCCGGATGAACCTCAAAAAACAGACCGTTCACCCCGGCAGCAACGGCCGCCCTGGCAAGGGGAATCATATACTCCCGCTCACCCCCCGAAACGCCCTGGCCGGCTCCGGGAAGCTGAAGGCTGTGGGTGGCGTCGTAGAGAACGGGATATCCTGCCTCAGCCATTTTGGCAAGCCCCCTGAAATCGACCACAAGGTTGTGGTAACCGAAGCTGGAGCCCCGTTCGGTCAGCATGATTCTGCTGTTGCCGGTCTGCTGCACCTTGACTGCAGCAAGCGCCATATCCTCGGGAGCCATAAACTGCCCCTTCTTGATGTTGACACAGAGGCCGCTTTCGCCGGCGGCAACCAGAAGCTCGGTCTGACGGCAGAGAAAAGCCGGAATCTGCAGAACGTCGACGTACCGGGAGGCAAGGAGAATCTCTTTGGTTTCATGCACATCGGTAACGACCGGCATGCCGTAGGTCTGGCGGATCTCGGCAAGCACCTCAAGCGCCTCGATATCGCCGATACCGGTGAATGAAGCGCCGGAGGTCCGGTTTGCCTTCCGGTAGGAGCCCTTGAAAATGAAACGAACCCCTTCAGAGCGGCTTATCTTCTGGAGCTCTTCGGCCGTCTCGATGGCCATTGCCCTGCTTTCGATAACGCAGGGACCGGCAATAATAAGCGGGAAGCTGTCGTCTGGAACCTGGATAGAGCCGATCGAGAACTTTTGCACGTTGTTACCCGTTATATTTTTAGGGCTTAAAGTAACGGCCCGTTGTGACATTGAATCATTAAGCATTAAATTTAATCAATATTTCCTATTCACACTCCGGAATCAAACAGGAAAAAGAGATGAGCACGGCCGATACAAAACAAAGGTTGGCAGATATAGAGAAACAGCTCGCTGATCTTGTAGAGGAGCAGACCATCATAAAGGCCCGCTGGGATGGCGAGAAGGCGCTCATTCAGTCGGCACGAAGCCTGAAAGCCGAAATTGAACGGCTTCGTGTCGAGGCCGAAGAGGCAGAACGCCAGGGTGACTACGGCAAGGTAGCCGAGATCCGATACGGCAAAATCGCACAGATAGAACGGGAAGTTGAGGAGAACAGGCTGAAAATTGAAGAGAAGAAAGCCTCGGGCGATTTGATCATGAAGGAGGAGATCGATGCCGAGGACATTGCCGACATCGTTTCGAGATGGACCGGCATTCCGGTCAGCAAGATGCTCCAGTCGGAGCGCCAGAAACTGCTCTTCATCGAAAAGGAGCTGCACAGCAGGGTGATCGGCCAGGATGAAGCCGTCACGGCGGTGAGCGATGCGGTCAAGCGCTCGCGCGCAGGCATGGGCGACGAAAAGCGGCCTATCGGCTCATTCATCTTTCTTGGGCCGACCGGCGTCGGCAAGACCGAACTTGCCCGGGCGCTTGCCGATTACCTCTTCGATGACGAGGATGCGATGATCCGCATAGACATGAGCGAGTACATGGAATCACACAACGTCAGCCGGCTCGTCGGAGCGCCTCCGGGTTATATAGGCTATGAGGAGGGGGGCCAGCTGACCGAAGCGGTCAGAAGGAAGCCTTTTGCCGTGGTGCTGCTCGACGAAATTGAAAAGGCGCACCCCGATGTGTTCAACATTCTTCTGCAGATCCTTGACGATGGCCGTCTGACCGACAGCAAGGGGCACACGGTCAACTTCAAGAACACCATCATCATCATGACCAGCAACATCGGCGCGCAGCTGATACAGGCCGAGATGGCAAAGCTGGACGGTTCAAAGAGGGATGCGGTGCTTTCCTCTCTCCAGGAGAAGCTCTTCGGGCTGTTGAAGCAGCAGGTACGCCCCGAGTTTCTGAACCGTATCGACGAAATCATCCTCTTTACGCCGCTCTCTCGTGAAGAGCTGAAGAAAATTGTGCTGATCCAGTTCAACCGTATCGGCGAAATGGCAATGCGCCAGCATATCAACCTGAGTATTTCCGACGGCGCACTTGAGTGGATTGCCAATGCCGGGTTCGATCCCGCATTCGGCGCACGGCCGCTTAAACGGGTCATGCAGCGAAAAATAACCAACCGGGTTTCCGAAAAGATCCTTTCGGGCGAGGTGCAGGAGGGGGACGAGGTCGCCATCGATGTTTCCGGCGGCGAATTGACAATAGAAAAGAAAACGGCCTGACGGCCTCCCTTGCATCAACCGCTCTCCCATGAAAAAACTATCGTTCGCGGCAGCGACCCTGCTTCTGATTTTGATGATCCCGAGGCCGCTTCCGGCCGGAGAGCGCCCCGACAGCCTCTCCATCAAAATCGGACAGATGCTGATGATCGGTTTCAGAGGCCTGAGGGTTGAGGACTCTCCTCAAATTACGGCAGACATCGAGGAGCGGCAGATCGGGGGAGTTGTCCTCTTCGACTATGACGTGCCCTCCCGCTCGGCGCAGCGTAACATCAGCTCGCCTGGGCAGCTTGCCAGCCTGACGCTTGAGCTTCAGCGCCTGTCGAAGATTCCGCTCCTTATCGCCGTCGACCAGGAGGGAGGACGGGTCAGCCGCCTCAAGCCGGCAATGGGGTTTCCGCCAAGCAAAACAGCTGCCGAACTCGGGATGATCGACAATCGGGATAGCACATCCTGGGCCGCAAGAGAGTCTGCCAGGACGCTTAAAGCGATGCATATCGGCATGAACCTCGCGCCGGTTGCCGATCTCGACACCAATCCCGACAACCCCGTCATAGGGAGGCTACAGAGAAGTTTTTCAAGTGATCCTGAGGTCGCAACCCGCAACATCCGCCTTTCGGTCGATGCCTTCCATCAGGAGGGCATTATCGCAACCCTGAAGCACTTCCCCGGTCACGGGAGCTCTTCAACCGACACGCATCTCGACTTCACCGATGTCACCCTGAGCTGGTCGGACAAGGAGCTGGAACCCTACAGCTCGCTTGTCGCCTCGGGATACTGTGATGCCATTATGACCGGCCATGTCTTCAATGCCAAGCTCGACCCACTCTATCCGGCGACGCTCTCAAAAGCTACCCTCGACGGGCTGCTCCGCAAAAAAATCGGATTCAGGGGAGTCATTGTGAGTGATGACATGCAGATGAATGCCATTGCCGCCCATTACGGCCTTGAAAGCGCAATCCGCCTTGCCATTGACGCCGGAGTCGACATTCTGGTGTTCGGCAACAACACCGCCTGGGATCCCCTTGCTGCCTCTAAAGCCGCGGAGATCATCCGCTCGCTGGTTCAGTGCAACATTATATCCCGGGAGCGCATTGACTGTTCATACCGGAGAATCATGGAACTCAAGCAACGCTACCTCATACCACGCCGATGAAGACAATCTATCTTGTCCGCCACGCCAAGTCAGGCTGGGACAATGCAAACACCAGCGATTTTGAGCGCCCCCTGAACGAGCAGGGCAGGAGAAGTGCACCGCGGATGGCTGAGTTGATTAACGACGAGGGCGTGCTGCCGGAGCTCGTCATTTCAAGCCCCGCAAACCGGGCGATCACCACAGCGGAGATCTTTTGCGACACCCTTGGATACCCCAGAGAGAGGATGCTCCCTCTTCTTGATATCTATCACGGAGGAACCGCCGAGTTGCTCACCATCCTTCAGCAGATACCCGACGGCTGCGCCACTGCGATGCTTTTCGGGCACAACCCTACCATAACGGACTTTGCCAACCTGCTTGCAGGAAAGAGTATCGTCTCGATGGAAACCTGCGGGATTGCGCGCATCGACCTGGAGATCGATTCATGGGAAGGTGCCGGACGGGGGAAGGGAAAGCTGGCCTGGTATCACTATCCGAAAGAGCACTGACGGCGGTTCAGTCCCGCTCGGGCTTCGGCTCCCTGGTCATAAGCTCGAGAATCGCCTTCTGGACCGCCTTCTGCTCAAAGAGCATCTCATAGACCGCCTGGGTTATCGGCATTTCGACCTGAAGAGATCGGCTCAGTTCGTAAACCGCCCTGGAACTCAGCACCCCTTCAGCCACCATGTTCATCTCTCCGATAACTTCATCGAGCGCCCGGCCCTTGCCGATCTCTTCGCCAACGTAGCGATTTCTGCTGTGACGGCTGAGGCAGGTAACGACAAGATCGCCAATACCCGAGAGGCCGGATACCGTTACGGGATCGCCGCCGAGCCGTTTACAGAGCCTTGAAATCTCGGCAAGACCGCGGGTTATGATTGCCGCCTTGGCGTTATCGCCATATCCAATACCATCCGAAATCCCCGCGGCAATGGCAATGATATTTTTTACCGAACCTGCCGTCTCAACGCCGATGATATCGGTATTGACGTAGACGCGGAACATGCTTGTATGAAAAACCTCCTGAACCCGCTCTGCGGTCTCAAGCGAGGGAGAGGATGCCACCACGGTGGTCGGCTGCTCCCTCGAGACCTCCTCGGCGTGGCTCGGGCCGTAGAGCGCGGCGACCTGTGAGGGATGAAGGGCGGGCAGCACTTCGAGCAGCACTTCCGACATGCGTTTTCCGCTGCCGAGCTCGATGCCCTTGGCCACATTGACAAAAATTTTCCCGGCGAGGGGGATAGTGCGAAAACCTTCGGCGGTCTCCCTGAGCGCCTGGGAGGGAACAGCGGTGACGATCATCTGAGCCGAGGAGACACTCCCCTGCAAGTCATCCGACACCTGAAGGTTTTCAGGAAAGAGGACGCCCTTGAGATAGCGCTGGTTTTCACGCTCGGCCTTGAGCCTGGCGGCAAATTCCGGACGGTGAGCCCAGAGGCGCACAGGGTAGCCTTTCTTTGCAAGAAGTACGGCAAGCGTGGTGCCCCAGCTGCCGGCACCCAGTACTGCAATATTCATCGTAGCTCTGGAGGTTATGAATGCCTGCCGAACTTCACGCGGTTTTCCGTTCCGGAAAGCAGCCTCCTGATATTGGCCCGGTGGGTGTAGAGGATAGCAAGCGCGACAATAAGGCCGAATATCATGAGATGGTAGTCAAGACTGTCATGAAAGTAGAGCTTCCCGCCAAAAAGCCGGACATAGTAGTCGAGGCCGCCGCCAAGCTCAAAGATATACTTGCGGATAGCTATGATGAGAGGGAAGGCGAGCGCCGCGAGAATCGAGGCGACAGAGACATATCGTGAAACATAGACGGTCAGAAGAAAGATGCCGACAACGATCAGCATGCTTACCGGTGCAATGCCGATCAGCATCCCGGCCGCCGTGCTTACGCCTTTTCCGCCCTTGAAGCCGGCAAAAAGGGTGAAGACGTGACCGATGACCGCGCTCATTCCGGCAAGAAGTCGCAGAGCGACCTCGTTCATGTCGGGAAATGCCCCGATCGGATGAGAGCGGAAGAACGCAACCACCGAAACCGCGGCGATCACCCCTTTGGCGATGTCGATGAGCGTAACGGTCAGTCCGGTTTTCCAGCCGAGCACACGGAACGCGTTGGTCCCGCCGGCATTGCCGCTGCCGAACTGCCGGATATCAATACCCTTGAGCATCCTGCCCGCAATAATGCTGGTAGGAATGGACCCGATGAGGTAGCTCACCATCAAAATGACCAGTAACGTCAGCATAAGCCTTTCTGGTTATTGCTTAATGTCAGAACTATGAGAGCAGAGTGTATCACTTTTTGGACACCTGCCCAATAATATATGCATTTTCCCCTTGAGATTTCAAGGAGGCAAGCAGATCGGGGGCCGCACTCCTCTCGACAACCATGACAAGGCCTATACCGAGGTTGAATGTTCTCCGCATATCCTCTTCGGGAACATCTCCCTCCCTGCGGATGATATCAAAGATCGGCAACTCCGGCCATGAGCTCCACTCGACATCCAGCTTGAGCCCGTCCGGAACGATCCGCATGGTATTGCCCAAGAGACCCCCTCCGGTAATATGGGAGAGCCCCTTGACTTCCGGAGCGCCGAAAAACGGCTCAATCACCGAAAGGTAGGAGCGGTGCATCTTCAGAAGTTCCTCGCCAGCCGATCCTTCAAGCCCCGGGAATCGCTCCTGCATCCGGCCTTCAAGAACCTTCCTCGCCAGTGAATAACCGTTGGTATGGAGTCCGTTCGACGCAAGACCGATAAGGATGTCGCCCTCGGTGATCCGTGAGCCGTTGATGATCTTCGAATGGTCAACCACTCCGACAATGGAGCCCGCAAGATCGAAATCCTCAACATCATAGACGCCGGGCATCTCGGCAGTCTCTCCGCCGATAAGCGCGCAGCCGTTGAGCCGGCATGCGCTGACCATCCCGGTGACGACCGCTGCAGCGATCTCGGGAGAGAGCTTGCCGCAGGCATAGTAGTCAAGGAAGAAAAGCGGCTTTGCTCCGCAGACAAGGATGTCGTTGACGCAATGATTGACAAGGCAGGCGCCGACAGTGTCATAGATGCCGAGCTCGATGGCGATCTTGAGCTTCGTGCCGACCCCATCGATGCTGCTGACCAGAACCGGTTTGGTGTAGCTGGTGAAGTCGGGCTGGAAGAACCCCCCGAAAGCACCGATATCGGTTATGACGCCCGGTGTGAAGGTCTGGCGAACCTGCGGCTTGATCAGGCGGACAAACTCCTCTCCAGCGCTGATATCGACCCCGGCTTTTTTATAATCCATCTGCTACCTCTTGCTGTTTTATTCGTTAGATGCCCTCGACTGCGCTACCTGCTGCCCGCCGGTACTTCAAAAATGCCGCTCCCCTCAAGATCGGAGAAAAACTCACGGTGCAGAGTGCTGACTGCCGTGGCAACCTCCGACTCCTCGACGACGAACCCCACGTTGATCTCCGATGCCCCCTGGGAGATCATCCTGAGATTGACATCCTTGAGCGCGCCGAAAATCCTTCCGGCAACGCCGCGAGACATGCGCAGATTGTCTCCAACGACGCTGACTGTCGCGACATGATGCTCGATGTCAACCTCTCCGAACCCCTTGAGCTCCAGGATAAGCTCGTTGCTGAAACTCTTCTCGTCGACGGTCAGTGATACGGAGACCTCACTGGTGGAGATCATCTCGACCGAAATGCCGTAGCGGGAGAAGACGCCGAAAAGCTCGGTCATGAAGCCGTGACGGCCAAGCATGCGATTGGAGCGCACATTGATGATGCACTGCTCCTTTTTGACGGCAATGGATTTAACAAGGCCGCCGTAGCTCTTGCCCGAAAGGCGGGCAGGATCGTTGGTGATGATGGTGCCCTTGGCGTCGGGATGCCAGGAGTTGAGCACATAGACCGGAATATTTTTCTGCACCGCCGGGGCGATGGTGTCGGGATGGAGCACCTTTGCGCCAAGATAAGCCAGCTCCGCGGCTTCCGAGAAGGTCATGACCCTGATGCTTCTGGCCTCCGGCACAAGCCTCGGATCGCAGGTCATCACGCCGTCAACGTCGGTCCAGATCTGGATGGCATCGTCATTGAGCCATGCGCCGAAAAGCGCTGCGGAAAAATCGGAACCGCCCCTGCCGAGCGTTGTCGTCCGGCCGTCTTTTGTTGAGCCAATGTAGCCCTGGGTGACCACCACGGTTCCCCGCTTGAGGATCGGCCAGATGATGCTGAGGGTATTTTCTTCGCAAAGCTCGTCAATCGGACGGGCGAAGCCGAAGTTGTCATCAGTGATCATCACCGTGCGCACGTCGAGCCACTCGGCATCATGCCCCTGCTCCTTCATTGCGGCCGCAAATACGGTTGTAGAGAAGAGTTCGCCGAAAGAGCAGAACATATCCCTGGAGCGCTCGGTGAGTTCGCCGACAATATCGACACCTTTAATGAGCATCTCAAGGCGAAGTGAAAACTGCTCGATTGTTGCCAGAAGCTCCTTTTTAAGCGCCTCGCCCTTTATCAGCTCATCGACCAGATCAAGATGATGCTTGCGCACCTGGCCGGCAAGGGCCATCGCCTCATCGAGCGCACTGCGCCCGGCGGCATCGGCAATGCTGACAAGCTTGTTGGTGATACCGCTGCAGGCGCTGAGCACTACAAGCGGCGCGGCCTTCTCTTGCTGGCGCACGACAAGCGCAATGGCCTGCCTCATGGCGCTGGCATTTCCTACAGAGGTGCCACCGAATTTCATCACAGCCATAGCAATTCAAACAAATGGGTTAACTGTTGCCGTACTCTTCAATTTCCTGTATTATTCCATTCTGGCAGCCTGACTGCCAATTCGTCGATCCCTCTGCCCCATAAAAATGAGATCTCTAACGCACCAGGCCCGGTTGACCTCCTTGGCGCTGTCAGCAGAAGCCTGCGGCCGGCTGCTATGCGCTTGCGCCCTGGCCGGAATGCTCTTCACCATCAGCGGTTGCCAGAGCTCCATGCGAGGTTCAGCAACGGATCGGGAGAGCAAATATAGTTTAAAAAAGAGAAATTCGCATATCTCCTGTCTCCCTGCAAAAGGCTCCGATCCCCGTGCCTGCCGCCTGCCGCTGAAGGTAAGCGATCGAACCGTAAACCAGCTCCTCAACTCGATCGACGAATCCCTCGGGACCCGGTACCGCCCGGGCGGAGCGGCCCCCGAGGGGTATGACTGTTCGGGATACACCAGCTACCTCTACAAAAAACACTTCCGCATGCTCCTGCCAAGAACCGCAGGAGAGCAAGCCCTCTTTGGCACTCTGGTTCAAAAGGGAGAGCTTCAGCCGGGAGACCTTCTGTTTTTCAGCATAGGAGGCAGAGTGATCGACCATGTGGGGATCTTTCTCGGCAAGAACCGCTTTGCCCACGCGGCAAACTCCGGCGTCAGAATCAGCAGTCTCGAGGAGAGCTACTTCAGCCAACGCTACATCCTGGCCTCAAGAATCATCTCGCCAGAGTGAGAAGGCCTCGTCTTTGCAAGGCGAAAGCGTATATTGAGCCTCAACATTCAGAAGAACATCACCACCATGCCAACAACCGGGACACACAACTTTATCGAACTCTCTTTTGAGGTAAGTTCAACGCAGCATGAACTCCTGATCGCCCTCCTGGCGAGCGAAGGCATAGAGTATTTTCAGGAGGAGGACAACCGCCTTCTTGCCTACCTGCCGGAAGGGGAGTGGAACGAAGAGAAGGCGCTCTCGATTCGAACCCTTCTCGAAGAGCGGCTTGAAAGTGCGCCCCCTTGCAAGGCTTCATTCATGGCTGACCGGAACTGGAACGCCGAGTGGGAGGCCCACCTGCAGCCCATCGAAATTTCCGACCGATTCCTGATCGTCCAGAAAAACAAGGAGGTCACGCCGAAACCGGGCCAGATCGTCATCGAAATAAATCCCAAGATGTCGTTCGGTACCGGCTACCACGCCACAACGCGCCTGATGCTCCGCCAGATGGAGCTGCTTGAGCTGAAAGAGAAAAAGATCATGGATATCGGCACCGGCACCGGCGTGCTTGCCATAGCCGCTCGCAAGCTCGGCAACATCCGCCCTATTCTGGCCTTCGACAACAACACCTGGGCGGCGGAGAATGCGCAGGAAAACATAGAGATGAACAGTGCCGGAGATATTTCAATAAAGATTCTCGATGCGGAGGAGGACTTGGTGGCGAACCTCAAGGAGGGGTATGATCTGATTCTGGCAAACATCAACAAGAATGTCATCGACCGTATCCTCCCTGCCATTCGCAAGTATGCCCCCGATGCCCCGGTGCTGCTCTCCGGCATTCTTGTCTATGACGAGCCCTGGCTGAAAAAGCTTCTCAAGCGGCTATCCTACACAAACGAACGCATCATCTACGAGGATGAGTGGCTCTCGGCCTTTATCCGTCCAACCTCCTGACCAACCCCTCATCCCCCCGAACCGATGAAGCAACGGGTCTCATGCATCGACATAGGCACCAACACAGCCCTCCTCCTCATTGCTGACCTCGAGCCGGAGCGGGGCTGGATCCTGCCGCTCTTCCACAAACAGGCCATCCTGCGGCTTGGAAAAAATGTTGATGCCGAAAAAATCATTGACAGCGCGGCCCAGCAGCGCCTTGTTGACTGCATGAAGGATTACCTCGCCATAAGCCGCGAGCACGGAGTGAGGCAGATTATCGCCGCAGGAACGAGCGCACTGAGGGATGCCGGGAACCGGAGCGAGATTATCGACCGGGTAGCGAGCGAGACCGGTATCGTGATCCGCTGCATCTCAGGCCAGGAGGAGGCAGAGCTGACCTTTTGCGGTGCCGTAGCCGGCATGGAGGGAGTAGCTGAACCCTTCACCGTCCTCGATATCGGGGGAGGGAGCACGGAAATCTCGATGGGAACGCTCCGGGGAGTGACAGCGTGCGTGAGCCTCAACATCGGCTCGGTTCGGCTGACCGAGCGCTTCTTCACTACGCTCCCCCCACCGCCTGAAGAGTTCGAAAAAGCCAGGGAGGAGATCAACCGAAACTTCACCTCAGCCCTTCTGCCCTTTTTTGCAGGACGCCAGAACGTGTACGGCGTAGCCGGAACCCTCACCACCATAGCGCAGGTCGCCCTTGGCCTCAAAGAGTTTGACGGCCTGAAAGTCCATAACCATGCGCTTCTGTACAGCGATGTGCACGCGCTGCTGGAGAGGCTCAAAACTGCCAGCATCGATGAGATTGTCGCAATGGGCATCCCTGAAGGGCGAGCCGATGTCATCACCATGGGAACGCTGATCCTGCATCAGTTCATGCGGCTCCTCGGCCTTCCCGATATCCGCGTCAGCATTCAGGGGCTTCGCTTCGGACTGGCAGAAAAGGAGCTTCAGCGCCTCCAGGGGCAGGCTTGACGCAGTAAAAACAGGCCGGCCGACCC
The DNA here is from genome assembly GCA_903824045.1 of uncultured Chlorobiaceae bacterium. GTDB lineage: Bacteria > Bacteroidota > Chlorobiia > Chlorobiales > Chlorobiaceae > Chlorobium. The sequence continues at coordinate 102,911 of CAIJVD010000037.1, read as the reverse complement.
TGGCTGTCCCTGCTAAAAAAGAGAAAATTCCGATCGCTCTCCGCCAGACGATACTGCTTGCGCAGTGCATCGGTCGAGAGCGGAAAATCCCGCCGCTGGATGCTCGCCCCGGAGATGTTGTGACGCTGAAGAAATGTCCTGAAGGTTTTTGGCTTGTAGAGCACGCTCTCAACCAGTCGGAAGCTCCGGCCCGGAAAGGGTTCGATCCGTGTGTCGGAGAGGAGGTAGTCGATTGTTTGGTTCACGAACTCCATGCCGTACCTTCGGGCAAGCTCAGGGGCCAGCCGCGCCTTGATGACTGCCGGATCCGGCTCATAAAAATACCCCTTCAGAGAGGTCGCCACAACCCGCTGCGCCGCTCCCTCCCGGATAATCTCCACCACCTCCTCTGAAACTGAGCAAAGAGATACGGCACTAAGGCTCACCGGCCGCTCTGCCGCATTCCGATCGAGCAGCAAAAGAATCTCGCGGCACTCACCCTCAACCGACACTACCTTGATCGAAGCGAGCGCCGGCAAGAGGGTTTTCAGTGTGCTCGTCTCGATGGCCGGAGATGCCTTGATGCAGACCCTCTGCGCCTTCCGGAGCAGCAGGTCATGAGCGGCCACCGCGTCCGGGCTTGCCGCTTCGAGCCCCACCGAGCGCCGGCCATGCTCCCTGCGCGCAGGATCAAGATAGAGCCAGTCAAAATAGTCGTCAGGATATGAAGCGAGCAGTTCAACACTCTCGGCGTTTTTCACCTCAATATGTGCGCCACCGGCTCGCCTGAAGTTATGGAGGGCGATTGCCGAAAGAAGGGAGTCGCGCTCGCAGTAAACAACCTCCTGAAAAACTCCGGCAAAAAAAATCGTGTCGATTCCGAGCCCTCCGGTCATGTCGAGCAGCCGGCGTCCCCCCATCAGCGTAGCCTTGTATCGGGCGGTTCGCTCTCCCGATGCCTGCTCAAGCGCAAGCGGCGTATAGAGCAGACTGAGGCGGGAGAGCGTCGGGAGTTTTTTCAATGCTTTCCTGCGGGCTGCAATCTGCTCCGCGATCGCCCTGACGGGAAGATCCTTTCGCAGGTGAAACTGCATGGCAAACCGGGCAGGGTCATCAGCAAGATGCTGCTCAACAAGAGCCTCAACCTCAGGATCGAGCAGCTGCTGGAGTTCTTCAGGGGTCATGCCGGACGGGGAAAGGAGTTTAGGGATAATAGAGAAGATAATCCACCCGACAGAACTATCCCCGCGCTGTTCTTACGGTTTACCAAAAAAACAGGTATGATAAATCCGGAAACAACAGAGACGCCCATGGGAAAAACAAAGATTGCGGTAACCATCGATGCCCGGGCGGTCATAAAGATCGACCGGCTTGTCAAAACACGGGTATTTACAAATCGAAACCAGGCGATTGAGGCGGCACTCTATGAAAAACCGGAACGCATGGAACAGACAAGACTTGCCGAGGAGTGCGCAAAACTCGATCCCGTTGAAGAGAAAACGATGGCTGAAGAGGGCATGGCCGGGGAGCTCGCCGAATGGCCGGGATATTGAGGGGAGAGATCCGTTGGGCAGAGCTGAACCCGACGAGGGGCAATGCGCAGCCAGGCCTTCGACCCGTGCTGATTCTCAGCCATGATGTTTTTAATACCCGATCGGGAACCGTTATTGCCACTGCATTGACAAGCCAGCCGCCAAAAGCGGGCTTTCCGCTGACACTTCCGATTGAGTCGACCACCCTTCCAAAAAAATCATGGGTGAAAATAAGCCGGATCCGAACCCTCTCTGTTGAACGCATAGGGGATGCTGTCGGACGAATCGCCCCCGAAGAGCTGGCAAGGGTTGTCGAAGGACTCAATAAGATCATCGGGAGCTAAAAGAGCCGCTACCTCGATACCCCTACCCCTCCCGGTTGCAGTGCTCTTCGACGAGCTTTCGGCGCAGCACCTTGCCGACGGTCGATTTGGGCAGGGTTGCGGCGAATTCAACATGTTTCGGGACTTTGTAGGCGGCCAGATCCTTGCGGCAGTGGTCGCGCAATTCATCGGCGGAAAGCTGATGGCCCTCGCGCAGGATGACCCATGCCTTGACAGCCTCCCCCTGGTAGGGATCGGGGACTCCGGCAACTCCGACTTCGAGAACCGCAGGATGAGCGGCTATGGACTCCTCGACGTCACGGGGCCAGACCTGGAATCCTCCTGGCTTGATCACATCTTTCTTGCGGTCCACGATAAAGAGATAGCCGTCGCTGTCGAGATAACCGAGATCACCGGTAAAGAGCCACCCCTCCCGGAGAACAAGCGCGGTCTCCGTCGGATTCTGCCAGTACTCCTTCATGAGCTGTGGCGCACGCATGATGATTTCGCCAACCTCGTTCACCGCAAGCTCATCAAGACCATGCTCCTGCTCGACAATACGCACTTCGACGTCCGGCACAGGAATGCCGACCGAGCCGTTCTTGTAGGTGCCGTGAATCGGGGTAAAGACCGAGGCAAGCGCTGATTCGGTCAGGCTGTAGGCGTCGATGATCCTGCCTCCGGTGAGGGCCTCGAAACGCCTCTTGGTTTCGAGCATAAGCGGCGCAGCACCGGAGACGCTGAGCTTGACCGACTTCAGAATCGAGCTGTCGCGCTTGACCTTCGGATGGTTGATCAGCGCTGTAAAGAGCGTGGGCACCCCTGGGAGCACCGCTGGCCGAATCGATTTTATGGTATGGAGCAGATCGTCGAGGTCACGGGGGTTGGGCACCAGTGCAAACGGGTAGCGCTCGATCAGGGCGGCCGTCAGGATGCCGACCTGGGCGTAGACATGGAAGAGCGGCATGTTGAGCAGAATGATGTCGGTGCCCCGGTCGAGGATGACGCTGAACCAGCTGGCAATCTGCATGCCGGTAATCACCATCCCCTGATGGGAGATGACCACGCACTTCGGATTGCCGGTCGTGCCGCCGGAAAAGAGAAAGAGAGCGGGATCTTCATGATGGATCGGCACCGGAGTGAACGGCTGGCCCTCCTGGGCGGCAAGAAGCTCACCCAGCCAGTGGTCGCCGACACGAAGCGTGACCCTGTGGCCATCCTTTTTCTCCTTGAGGATGGTGAAAAGCGCCCTCTTGAGCGGTGAGAGATACTCCTTGATACTGGTGGCAATCACCCTCTTGAGACGCGAGTCGGGCTGGACCATCTTGATCTTGTCATAGAAGGGGGTCAACACAATGGCGCTCTCGGCACCGCACTCGTTGAGGGCGTGCTCGAGTTCACTGGCGGTATAGAGGGGGTTCATGGGAACGGCTATCGCCCCGGCCTTCCAGATGGCGAACTCGCTGATGACCATCTGCGGAGAGTTCGGCATAAGCAGCGCAACCCGGTCGCCCCTCTTGATGCCAAGCGCCCTCAATGCGCCGCCAAGCAGATCGCTCAGGCGGTCAAGCTCACCGTAGGAGAGCCTGGATCCCTTGAAAAACATTGCGGTATGTTCCGGCTGCTCCCCGGCCGTCCGGCCCAGGACATCGACCAGGCTCTCTTCCGGATAGGGGTGCAGCGAAGAGGGAACCCCCTTGTCGTAATGATGGATCCAGGGTTTTCGGCTCATAAAGGTGATAAGGTTATGTTTTTCCGTCAAGTTACAGAATCGTTTCAACAACACCACAAACAGCGGCACTCAAGAGTGCAAGCTCCTCGTCCTGCATGATGAAGGGGGGCATAAGATAGACAAGAGGGCCAAAAGGACGTACCCATACCCCTCTCTGGACAAGCTGGCGCTGGATGGTGGCCATATCGACCGGCCGGTGAAGCTCGACAACCCCGATCGCCCCAAGCACGCGTACCTCCTTGACACCCGGCATGGAACGGCAGGGCTCGAGCCCTCTCTGGAGCCCGGCTTCAATACGCTGCACCGAAGCCTGCCAGTCATAACTGCCGAGAAGCCCTATGCTCGCCACCGCGACCGAGCATGCCAGAGGGTTGGCCATGAAGGTCGGGCCGTGCATGAAGAGCCCCGGAGTGCCGGAAGAGATCGCCTCGGCAACCACTTCTGTGGTCAAGGTAGCGCCGAGGGTCATGTAGCCGCCGGTCAGCGCTTTTCCAACGCAGAGGATATCCGGCACAACTCCGGCATGCTCGAGAGCGAACATTTTGCCCGTCCGGCCGAAACCGGTGGCAATTTCGTCAAGGATGAGCAGTACCTCGTAGCGGTCACACAGCTCACGCAGCCGCCTGAGATAGTCGGGCGAGTAGAAGCGCATCCCTCCGGCACCCTGGACCACCGGCTCGATAATGACGGCAGCAATCTCACCCTGATGTTGCTCAAGCTGCTGCTGCAACCCGGCAATATGCTCCGGGAGGCACAGCTCGTCGAACCGGCATGCGGGCGCCTCGGCAAAGAAGTTTTGGGCCATCACTCCCTTGAAGAGGTGGTGCATGCCGGTGACCGGGTCGCAGACCGACATGGCGGCGAAGGTGTCGCCATGGTATCCCGATCGAACCGTCAGCAGGCGGTTTTTGGTCGTAACTCCCAGCGAGATCCAGTACTGAAAGGCCATTTTGATGGCCACTTCGACTGAAACCGATCCGGAATCGCTGAAAAAAACCTTCTGGAGAGGCTCCGGGGTCATCGCCACAAGCTGTTTGGCAAGCCTGACGGCCGGCTGGTGTGTCAGGCCTCCGAACATGACATGGCTCATCTGCTGCAGCTGTGAAGCGACCGCCAGGTTGAGCACAGGATGGTTGTAACCGTGTATGGCCGACCACCATGAGCTCATGCCGTCGATGAGCCTGCTGCCATCTTCGAGCTCAAGAAAGACCCCTTTCGCACTCCTGACGGGGTAAACCGGGAGCGGGTTCTGCACCGAGGTGTAGGGGTGCCAGATGTGGTGGCGGTCAAAATCGAGGTCGATCGTGTCGAACGAAGCGGTCATGGGGAGTCGGGGTTAGTAGAGGTTGATGGCTGCGGCGGGATCGAGTTCGCCATCCGTGATGTCGATCACCGGTGCCCCGCACCCCTCTTTTTTCAGCCTCCAGCAGATAACCTCGCGGGTATCGTCGGCCATCACCGGATCGAACGCAGGGAACCGGTTGTAGACCACCGCCCTGATGAGAATCCCCCTTTTCAGGCAGGCCTCAATTGACAGCAGGGTATGGTTGATGCTGCCAAGCCTGGGCGAGGTAACAAGCACCAGCGGGTATCCTTCATCACGGATATAGTCGGCAAAGAGATGCTCGGGCGTCAGGGGAACGAGAAGCCCCCCCGCTCCTTCGAGCAGCACCAGATCGTAGCGCTCCTGCAACAGAGCAGTCGCCCGGCGGAGCTTCATGAGATCGATCTCCGTTCCCTCCAGGCGGGCGGCAAGATGGGGGGAGGCGGGATAGCTGAAGAGGAATGGGCAGGTGAGCCCCTCGCGGTCAACATCCTGAAGCGCAATGCCCATCAGCCGGCGATGCTCCAGAATATCCTCCGCAACGCCCGAGCAACCGGTCTGTGCAATTTTCTGGGTAATGACCTCCAACCCCTTCTGCAGCATGGCTTTAGCCAGAAGACCGGTAACCCGGGATTTGCCGATCCCGGTATCGATACCCGAAACCGCGAGCACTCGTCCTCTCATGAGAGCCTCCTTTTCATGCAGCAGTAGACCGGATGATAGGTAAGATAGACCATCTCTCCCGAGGAAAAGGCGTTGCGGTATGCGCTGATGAACTGCTCGTAGCGGCTCTTGGTCCAGGAGCTCCGCACGAGGCCGTTGACCCCGGTCTGGCGTATATGGTGCAGCACCGCCTCGGGCGAGCAGAACTCCATGCGCTGCCGATCCTCCTTCGAGGCCACAAGGTCGAAATGCCGCCCGGCAAGCGCTTCGAGCTCCCCGAGCGTATGATAGCTGAGGCCGACACCCTCAAGGGTGGATATCTCCTGCATGTTGCCGGTACTGAAGGTGCTGAAGGCAAGCATTCCGCCGGGCTTAAGATGAAGGGCCATCTTCGTGAAAAACCCCTCGAGGTCGTCAAGCCACTGCAGGGTGGCACTCGAAACCACAAGATCCAGCCCTGACGGGAGAGCTTCCAGTGACTCGATGTCACCCGCAAGAAAGTGACTCTCTTCAGGCTGAAAGCGGTTGAACACCGCCTGAACCCAGGCACGGCTCTCCTCTGCCAGGTCGTTGGCATAATAGGAGAGGACGAGGCTGCGCTTCAGGAGCTCGGCGGTAAAGGCTCCCGATCCCGAGCCGACCTCGAGCACCCGGCCGAATGAAGCCGGGGAGTGCTCCCGGCAGATCATCTCCGCCAGCTCGGCAGCCATCGCCTGCTGTACGACGGCCTCCGCCTGATAGCTTCCAAGGCTCCGGGCAAACCGCTCCCGCACAAGCTGCTTGTCTATTTGCTGATGCATGCGAGCAGCTCCTGAAAGTCGGTGAAATGAAAAAACGGAAAATGCGGCATATCTGAAATGAGGGTTTGTGGAACTCCTCTCCATGCGGCGCACTGCTGCCCGGCCGGAAAGATCATGTCCCTGCCACCGATAAGGGCATGGGTATAGTGCCAGTTATTGGCGACCTTTCCTCTGCGCAAGCGCAGCTCTGCTTCGAGCAGCTGCAGCTCTTCAAGCTGGTCGAGTGCTGTGCGGTCGGGAGATATGGCGGCAAAGAGAGCCAGCGCCTCACTGGTACCGCACATTCTGCGGTTGAAGCGCGACCTGTTCTCTTCGGAGTAGGTCGCAAGGGTGGCCTGAAATACCTCCGGCGCAATCCCGAATCGCGGATGCACCGGATGGAGCGTCCCGTTGATGGCAAGCGCCCTGTCGACACGGGCTAAGCCCGCATGCTCGGCCGCCCAGACCCCGAACGACCAGGCGATCAGGGCAACTTGGCTGTATCGGGCCAGCTCTTCGCTCACTCCTGACTCCAGCTCCAGGGTGCGGTAGTCGTGAAAAGCGAGGAGATCGGAGTCAAATCCTCCCGGAATTGAGGCCTCCAGAAGATGACGGGCAATCCGATCGTCCATGCCCCATCCGCTGAAAAAGAGCAGAAGCTTCCGGGAACCCTCTTTTCTGAGCCACGCTGTTTTCATCTCGCCCTCACCCTGCTACAAGTTCGGGAATCCGGGATATCTCCTCCCAGGAGAGGGTCGAACGGAGAGATATGCGAATTCGGGCACTGTTTTCGGGCACGGTCGGCGGCCGAACCGGAAGCGCAAGAATCCCCGCTTCACGGAGTTTGGCGGCCATTGCAACAGCGCGGTCGTTGCCGCCTGCGATAACGGGGACAATATGGCTCTCGCCCCGCACCTCGAGCCCTCTCCGGGCAAGCGAAAGGCGAAGCTCTGCCGCCAGCTCGAGCAGCGCCTTTCGCTCCCGCTGCATTGAGGTCTGGCGCTTGAGCGTCCGGAGAGTCCATGCGAGAATGGCCGGCGGCAGCGCGGTCGTAAAGATAAACGGCCTCATGGTGTTGACGAGGTACTCCCTCTTGAGCGAACTCATGATAGCGTAGGCGCCCGTGGAGGCAAGCGCCTTGCCGAAGGTTCCAGTGATGATGTCGATCTCCCCGACAACACCCTCTGCTTCACAGAGCCCAAGACCACGCTCTCCGAAAACTCCGACCCCGTGAGCTTCATCAATGACAAGCATGGCGCCATACTCTTTTTTGAGCGCAACCAGACGCCTGAGATCGGCCAGATCCCCGTCCATGCTGAAGACCGATTCGGAAACGATGAAGATCTGGCGGCAGCTCTCCCTGGCTCCGGCCAGAAGCTCCTCGAGATGGTCATAGTCGCCATGACGGTACCGCTGGTGGCGTGCTTCGGCGATCAGGAGGCCGTCGATGATGCTTGCATGGTTCAGCCGGTCGCTGAGCACGAGATCATGCCGGTTCGAGAGCGCAGGAATGATGCCGATGTTGGCATGGTAGCCGCTGTTGAACACCAGCGCCGCCTCGCGCCCGTAGAGCGCGGCAAGGGCCCCTTCCAGCTGGTCGTAGAGCGGGTGGTTCCCCGTCAGGAGCCGGGAGGAGGAGCTGGTCATGGCGTAGCCCGAAGCGCTGAACTCTTCAGCAAACCCGGCAAGCAACGCCCGGTCGTCACCAAGCCCGAGATAGTCGTTCGAGGAGAGGTTGAGCAGTTCCTGACCATCAACCGTGATCTGATTGCCACCGCGGCCCCCTATATCCGGGATCACACGGAAGCGGTCGATGCTCCGGAGCTCTTCAAGCTCACGGCGGATGCGTTCATCAAACTGCATTGCGCTCTATCTCAGTTGAATGTTGCGATCTGGCTGGCCAATTTCCGGTCATCGGCCATATCGCGGCCGCGGGTGGTCAGGTAGCCGCCGGTAAGATAGCCGTTGGCGCCGGAGAGCATGAGGAGCCCTTGAAAATCCTTCATGATCGTCTCCCTGCCCGCAGCGAACTTGATGATCTTTTTGGGATGAACGAGCCGGCAGATCGCAAAGGTCTTGACAATATCGGCGACCGAGAGCGGCTCTTTTCCCTCAAGCGGTGTACCATCGATCGGCACCAGCACATTGAGCGGGATAACCGTGACATCGAGCTCCTGGAGGGCAAAAATCATGGCGATACGCTCCTGCATGCTCTCGCCGACCCCCATGATGCCGCCGCAGCAGACCGAGATATTGTGCCGACGCAGCCGCTTTATCGTCTCTATGCGCTCCTCGACGGTATGCGTATCGGCAATGAGCTGGTGGTAGCTGTCGGGGTCAACCTGTATGTTGATGTTGTAGTGGGCGATACCGTGTTCGGCCAGGGCGGCGGCAGGCTCTTCGCCGAGCATGCCGAGCGATGCGCAGACCTCCAGGCCGGGCAGCTCCCGGTGCAGACGGTCGATCATGGAGAGCACCCGCTGAAACTCTGGAGTGATCTTTTTGTAGCCGTATCCGCTCGTCACAATGCCGAAATGGGGAACCCCCTCGGCAACGCAGTTCCGAGCCTCAATCAGCACCGACTCTTCGTCGACAAGATCATAGACCTGAACATCGGCATGGTTGTGGCGCGACTGGGCACAGAAGCGGCAGTTCTCACCGCACACCCCGGACTTGGCGTTCATGATCGAGCAGGCGTAGAGCGACTGTTCTCCTTCGGCATGGCGGTTTTTCACCTTGTTAGCCAGAGATGCCAGATCGAGGGCGAGCTCGCCGGGAAGGGCGCTGAGCCGATCGGCCTCCTGACGGGTAATCGGCTCTCCGGTTTCAAGAACACGGTAGGCGGCGGCAATATCGGGATGGAGCGGTTGTTGATGCATGGCTCTGGGGTTTTATGCGTTGGTGGTTTTTCTGAGTGTGGCCTCTCCGGAAGAGACCAGGACGGTTTGGCCCTCCGGCGTTTCAACTTTCAGCTCGCCGCCGCGCCCGATCCCCGAGACTCTTCCGGCAATGGCCCGGCGCCCCTGCTCGATAGTCACCTCTCGCGACTGAAGCAGCGAATGCTCCTCGAGAAAGGGGAGCACAAAGTCGAGATCGTCACAAAGAAGCCACTGCAGGTAGAGCGGTTCGAACTGGTTGAGCACGGAGGCAAGAAGCTCCGGCCGCGAAAACTGCCGACCTGTCTCCAGAAGGAGAGAGGTCGCCGTGGCCTGCAGTTCAGAGGGGAACTCTTGCTGGTTGACATTGATGCCGATACCGACCACGACAAAGTGGGTATAATCGGGCTCGGACTGCATTTCGCAAAGCACTCCGCACAGCTTTTTCGGGCCTGAAAGAATATCGTTCGGCCACTTGATCTTCGCCTCAAGCTCGGGAGCCAGAGCCGTGAGTGCCCTGTGGATTGCGACTGCAAGAAGCAGCGTCAGCTGCGGAACGCGGATCGAGGGAACCTTCGGCCTCAAAATCAGCGAAAAGTAGAGGTTGACACCTGCCGGAGAGATCCAGGTTCGACCCATTCTGCCCCGTCCTCCGCTCTGGAAATCGGCCACGACAACACTCCCTTCCACCGCGCCATCTGCCGCAAGAGACTTGGCAAGGAGATTGGTCGAAACGGCACTGCTGTGATACTCTATCTGGCCGCCCATCTGCTGGCAGGTGAGAAAGGGGCGGATCTCGGCCTCGACGGGTCGGCCGGTAAGCGATGCAAGCCTGTAGCCGCGGCCGGTCACCGCTTCAACCTCGTAGCCATCCCTGCGAAGCTGCCGGATGTGCTTCCAGACGGCGCTTCTTGTAATGCCGAGCTCCACGCTCAGCTCCTCGCCCGAAAGAAAATCACCGGCAGATGAGAGCCTCCGAAGAATCCTCGAAGCAATAGTATTCATAAGCCGAATGCGGAGATAAGGAAATAAAACATAGCCGTCAACCCGAAACATGTAAACCTTCGCCGGTTTCGAGGTTGACAGCGGACAATATAAAAAAAAGGCGCGCTTCCGCACGCCAATAAAAAAACCGGCGGGTTCTCACTGACCCATTGCCGCAAGGGTCGAGGCCTCGTAATTCTTGCGATAGAGCTGAAGCCCCTTGAAAATACCGTAGGCTATCTTGGCCTGCTCCTGGCGGTCACGGAGAATCTTCTCCTCGTCAGGATTGGAGAGGTATCCGACTTCGACCAGCGCACTCGGCATTGAGGGGGTCCAGAGCACCATGAATCCGGCCTGGCGAACACTCCTGCCATTGACTGACTGCGGCTTTTCGGAGGGCCTGAGAATATCCTGGGCAAGCGAGGTAGACTGTTTGGCAAAGGCGTTCTGGGCCATGGAGCTCATAATGAGATGCTCTTCCGAAAAGCCCTTGTACTGCTGCTGGTAGTCCTCCTCCTTGCTGATGACCGAGTTTTCGAACATGGCGACATCCAGAGCATCCTTGGTTTTGTGCACTCCGAGAATGTAGACTTCGGAGCCTCGGGCGCCCTTGTTCACGCTGGCATTGCAGTGAACGCTCACAAAGAGCTTTCCGCCACCGCGGTTTGCGATTTTGCCGCGCTCATGAAGAGGAATGAAGGTATCGTCCTTTCGGGTATAGATAACATTGACATCCGGCCATTTCTGCTCGATAAAGGTGCCGAGATCGTGAACAATGTTCAAAACAACATCCTTCTCTCTGGTGCCTCTGCCGCCGATAGCTCCTGGGTCCTTTCCGCCGTGACCGGCATCGAGCACGATGGTGTTGAGCTTCCACTTCTCGACGTCACGGCTGATGACCTGGGCGATCTGCTGCGCCTTCTCCCTTTTGCGGATCTCCTGCACATCGGCATTGCTGCGGACGTAGAGCTGGTAGCGGTTATTTTTTGCATCACGCTGAAACTCAACCGAATTGATGATGAACGCCTTGTTGTCGAGCGATACGACAAACTGCAAGGCCCCCCCTTCAAGCTGTTTCGGGGTGATTGCCCTGACAACACCGCCGCCGTAGATTCTCGACATTGCGTTGATGTCGCAGGTGGCTTTTTCAAGAGAGAAATAGAGATTCCCTTCCGGATCGGTCTTCTGCAGGGTTGCCTGAACCGGTGCACCCGAAGCCAAAAAACTGATGATCGCACCGTTCGCACGCTTTTCAACCTGGACGGCATTGATCAGTGTGCTCCCCTCTTCGGGCTGAACCGGCGGCAGCGAGCTCTTTTCCGGATCGGCAACAGTGCCGATTGCTCCGACCGATTCAGCGAAATGCTTCCCCTTGAGCCAGGCGCTGAGCCTTCCGGTTGAGTAGTTGTAGACGACCTCCCTGTCGAGCCAGACGGTAAAGAGGCGGCAGGCCTGATTGACCGGCAGGTAGAGTTTTGACTGCACCATTGAGGGAAGAGACTGAAGCTGAATGACTCTTTTTTGCTGTGCCGGATTCTTTGAGACTACCTTCGCAAAGTTATTGCCGGCAGTAATCTTGCAGAGCGTGCCCGACATGCTGATCGCCTCCTCCAGAACCAGCGCCCCCTCCTCCCGGTGAAGGCTGAGGCGGAGGGCCCTTGCCATGGATTCAAGATCGATCATAAGGGCTGCGTCGGTCCGTCGGGCGAGCACCTTGATGGTATAGCCCTGGTCGTTGCCCGTGCTGACATGGAGAGGTACCGTCGTCTGTCCAGCAACACCCTGGGATGCGGCAAATACCGGCAGTGAAGGAAGGAGCAGCAACATCACCAGAAGGAGAAAAGCCGGACGAAATCGAAATGGATTCATGGAGTGCAGCATCATTTGAAAAGTGGCATAGTGTTTCCTTGGTAGATTGCACAATTAGAGCAATAATAATAAAATATATTATTCCGAACCGCTCATGAACCGGTTTTTAAATCGGTAAACGATCGTGCGGGAGCGCAGGGAAGCTTCGCACAGCGACGCTATAATTTGTTTTTTGATTTGCAACACCTATCTTTTTCAAAATTTAACTCTGCGGCGCTGCCCATTCCTGACGAAATCGGGGTATTGAGGGGAAACAATAATGCAATAGCTCCCGCCGCTAACGCTCTTCAACAGGGACTGATCAATGGCTTCAAAAGCTTCAAAAGCAGCAACACCATCTGCCAGAAACAGAACCCTTATTGTTGTCGAATCCCCCTCGAAGGCCAAAACAATCAATAAATACCTCGGCGACAGCTACACCGTGTTTGCCTCGGTCGGACACATCAAGGACCTTCCCAAAAAGGAGATCGGACTTGATTTCGACCATCATTACGAGCCCCGCTATGAAATCATCGCCGGAAAGGAGAAGGTTGTCCGGCAACTGAAGAAGCTGGCGGCTGAAGCTGACGAAATCCTGATTGCGACTGACCCTGACCGCGAGGGTGAGGCAATTGCCTGGCATATCTCGAACGAGATCGGTGTTACAAAAAAACCTGTATTCCGGGTTCTTTTCAACGAAATCACCAAAACCGCCATTCTGGCCGCCATAGAGGAGCCCCGGCAAATCGACTACCGCCTCGTGCGCTCACAGCAGACCCGCCAGGGACTCGACAAGATTGTCGGCTACAAGATCAGCCCCTTTTTGTGGAACGTCGTCATGCGCGGTCTCTCCGCAGGACGGGTTCAGTCCGTCGCGCTCCGGCTCATCTGCGAACGCGAGGCAGAGATAAACCGCTTTCAGATTGAGGAGTACTGGACGATTGCCGCTGATTTCATGACCGAAGGCAAAGAGTCGTTCAGGGCACGCCTTGTGCGCCTTGATGGCGAGAAACCCGATATTACCAACAAGGATCGGGCTGAAGAGATTGCCACCCTTGTCAAAAACGGCAACTACTCTGTCCGGGAGATTGCTCCGAGGACACAGCAGCGCAAGCCTCCTCTCCCCTTCACGACCTCCCTTCTGCAGCAGGCAGCATCGAACCAGCTCGGGTTTGGATCGCAGAAAACCATGCGCATTGCCCAGCAGCTCTATGAGGGAATCGAGCTGGGCGCTGAGGGAGCGACAGGTCTCATCACCTACATGAGAACCGACTCGATCCGCATTGGCTCGGAGGCTATTGCCCAGGCCAGAAGCTATATTGACGGAACGTTTGGCAAGGAGTATATCGGCTTTGGCGGCGCCACGAAGGCCGGCAAAAACTCCCAGGATGCGCACGAAGCCATCCGCCCGACCTCGATTTTCAACAAGCCGGAGAAGGTCAAGCAGTATCTCTCCGCCGAGCAGAACAAGCTCTATGAGCTGATCTGGAAGCGTTTTCTTGCATCCATGATGGCGCCAGCAAAGCTTGAGCAGACCAAGGTCGATGTCGAGGAGAAGGGTGGCCGCTTTCTCTTCAGGGCAAACGGAAGCCGGGTGCTCTTCCCAGGATTCATGCGGGTCTTCGACGACCAGAGGGAGCTTGACTACGAGGCCCAGACCTCCACAAAAGACGATGTCGAAAAAGAGCAGACCGTCAAGCTGCCGGAGAGGATTGCCGTAAAGGACCCTCTTCTGCTCGGCGATATCGACAGAAAGCAGAGCTTTACCCGCCCGCCGGCACGCTACAGCGAGGCGACGCTGGTGAAGGATCTCGACAACTACGGAATAGGACGGCCGTCAACCTACGCCTCAATTTTCTCCACCTTGCAGGACCGGCGCTATGTGGAGCTCGAAAAGAAAAAGATCATCCCTACCGAGCTCGGCAAGGATGTATCGCTGATTCTGGTCGCCAACTTCCCCGACCTTTTCGACGTCGGCTTTACCGCCTTCATGGAGGATGAGCTCGACAAGGTTGCAAGCGGGGACGACGAGTATGAGAAGGTGCTCGACAACTTCTACCGGCCGCTCGAAACGGCGCTCAGCCTCCGCAAGAGCGACCCGCTAATTCCTCAGAACAGCGACACCGTGACCTGCGAAAAGTGCGGCAAGGGCCATATGGTCGTCAAGTGGACCGCAAGCGGGAAATTCCTCGGTTGCTCATGCTACCCAAAGTGCAAGAACATCAAGGCGATCAGCACCAACAAGGAGAAGCCGAAAGACAGCGGTGTGCTCTGCCCCTCCTGCAAGGAAGGACACATGCTGCTTCGCAAAGGAAGACTCGGAGCTTTCCTTGCCTGTTCGAGCTATCCGAAATGCAACACGCTGCTCAACCTCAACAAGCAGCGCCACATCGAACCGCTCAAAACCCCACCGGTCCAGACCGACATCGCCTGCCCGAAGTGCGGCTCTCCGCTCTATCTCAGAAGCGGAAAACGGGGGCTCTGGCTCGGCTGCTCGAAATTCCCCAAGTGCAGGGGACGTCTTGCCTGGAGCACGCTCGACGAGACCGCACAAAAGCGCTGGGAGGCTGTCATGGCCGACCACCAGAAAGCTCATCCTGCGGTTCAGCTGACCATGACAGACGGCTCGCCTGTGCCTATGAATATTCCTGTGGACGACATCATCACGAGAGCCGAGGAGTCGGGGCTGGTAACCGCTCCGGTCACCCAGGAGCAGGCTGAAGTCACTGCATGAAGAGGGCAATCCGGTAGACGGCAAACGAGAGCAGCCAGGCGACCGAAAGGGAGTAGAGTGCGTAGATCACTACCGGGCGCCACTCGCCAATCTCTCTCTTCATCACCCCGATAGCCGCCACACACGGGATATAGAGCAGCACGAAGACCATGAGGCTGAGGGCCGTGGCGCGGCTGAAACCCGGATCGTTCCTGAGAATCGACTTCAGCTCCACCGGCGCACCCGAAGCACTTTGGCCTATGGAGTAGATGGTGCCCATCGTTGAGACCACCACCTCCTTGGTTGCCAGTCCGGTAACAAGGGCAATGCCTATCCTCCAGTCAAACCCGAGCGGCCTGATCAGCGGCTCAAGCACCTTTCCCGCCCGTCCTGCAATCGAGTACTCCAGCTGCTCGGACTTGCTGCGCATTTCAAGCGCCTTCAGGCTGTGCTCTTTTTCGGCCGAGCCGAGCGAGCTTGAGGCTATCTTCGCCGATTCGAGCGCACGCGCCGCATCGACCTTCGGATTACGCGGATAGTTGCTTGCGCCCCAGATAATGACGACCGCGGCAAGAATGAGCGTGCCCGATTTTTTCACATAGAGGAGCGCCTTCATCTTTGCCTGGTAGAGAACCGAGAGCAGTGTCGGCCACCGGTATGGCGGCAGCTCCATGACAAAGGGCTCGGAATCGCTTTTCAGTATGGTCGATTTCAGAAGTAGGGCAGTCCAGAGACCGACGGCAATGCCGAGGATGTAGATGGCGAACATGACGTTGGCTGCAAGGGCGGGCGCAAAGAATGCGCCGGTCAGCAGCACATAGAGCGGCAGCTTGGCTCCGCAGCTCATGAAGGGAATGATCATGATGGTGGCAAGCCTGTCCGTCGGGCTTTTGAGTGTCCTTGTGGCCATGATCGCCGGAACCGAGCAGCCGAATCCGGTAATCATCGGAATAAAGGATTTTCCGTGAAGCCCGAAACGGTGCATGATGCGGTCGATCACAAAGGCCGCGCGAGCCATGTAGCCTGATGCCTCAAGAAAAGAGAGGCCGATAAAAAGCAGCACAATGTTGGGCAGAAAAACCAGCACGCCACCCACGCCGGCGATAATGCCGTCGATAACGATGGAGCGGAGCAGCTCGTTGGGCAGGAGCGGCCGGATAATGGCGGCAAACGAGCTGAAGAGAAACTCAAGCGCCTCCATGACCGGCGCACCGAGCGTAAAGGTCAGATGGAATATGGCCCAGACCACCAGGAGAAAAAAGGGAAGGCCGAAAACCCGGTTCAGCACAACCATGTCGATGTAGTCGGTCGCCGTCGCCCTTGAGAGCTGGGGGTGACGGACGCACTCCTTAACGGCGCCCCGGCAGAAGGCGTGACGGTCTTCGGTGATGAGCATTTCAGGCTCGGAATCGTAAAGCCTTTCGGCGGTACGGATTGCCTCCTGAAGCGCAAGCTCAACCTTCACCCAGACCGGAAAGCGCTGCACCTCGGCATAGATAGCTCTGTCGTTTTCGAGCAGCTTGATGGCAAGCCAGCGGGGATTGTAAGCTTCAAGCTCCTTCTGGTGGCGGAGCAGCGCAGCGATAGCCTCAACCGAAGCCTCAAGTTCGGGGCGAAAGAAGAGCTTGTTTTTGCGGATGGATATATCGTTCTCCGCAACCCTTACAACATGGTCGAGCAGGCTGTCAAGACCGCTCTTTCTGGTGGCGGAGGTAGGGATGATGTGGCAGCCCAGCAGCTTCTGGAGCTGCTTGATGTCGATCTCCATCCCGCTCGCCTCGACTTCGTCCATCATGTTCAGCGCCACAAGAAAATCGACTTCGATCTCCATGAGCTGCGTCGTCAACAGGAGGTTACGCTCGAGGTTGCTCCCGTCGATAACGTTGACGACTACATCGGGACGCTCGGCGATGATGTACTGGCGTGTAACCAGCTCCTCGGGCGAGTAGGGGGCAAGCGAATAGGTCCCCGGAAGATCAACAACGGTGATCCGGTACCCCTTGAAATCTATATAACCCTCGTGCTTCTCTACGGTTACACCGGAGAAATTCCCGACCTTCTGGTGCGAGCCCGTCAACGCATTGAAAAGCGAGGACTTCCCGCAGTTGGGATTGCCGGCAAGCGCGATCCTGATCTCCCGAATATCCTTCACGCCCCCTCCCCCTCTGCGGGGACCTTTCTCACCAGAATGCCGTCCGCCTCGTTTTTACGCATGGCAAGATAGAGCCCCTTGAAAAAGATCTCAACCGGATCGCCAAGCGGGGCAACCCTCAGTACCTTGAAGCTTGTCCCCCTGATCAGTCCCATATCCATAATCCGCCGCCGGATGGCGCTCTCCGCTTTTACTGCCGTCACTTCCGCCCGGTCGCCGACCTTCAATTCACTTAAACGCATACCTTCGCTTCACCTCAAAAAGATTGAGAACCTTCAAAATCTTCTAACACTAACAGGAACAAGCGCTTCCCGGTAACAATTTCAAGCACTGCCCTTTTTGAAATAAAAAAGACATTTTTTATCCGAAATCCGACTCTTCACGAACAAAACAGGGCGTAACGGAGCTGGCATATCGCCTGAATGCGGCTACCCGTGTGAAGCGGGAGTGCCGGGAAACGGCGGCCAGCCCATCTGTTTCCCCCCGATAAGATGGGCGTGGATGTGAAAGACGCTCTGCATCGCGTCAGTACCGGAGTTGAATACCAGCCGGTAGCCCGACTCCCTGATGCCGACAATTTCGGCCACCTTTCCTGCAGCAAGAAGAATCTGGCCTGCAACCGCTTCATCCTCCGGCGCAAGGGTGCTGAGGGAGGAGATATGCTTGAGCGGAATGATGAGCACATGGGCCGGAGCGACCGGAGTGATATCGCGGAATGCCAGAACATGATCGTTTCGGTAGAGCACCGTGGCGGGGATCTCTCCACGCACTATCCGGCAGAACAGACACTCTTTTTCATTGTAGGCCATCGGCACGCTCCTGTTGCTTGTTCGCTTGTTCTTTGGGGAGGGGTTACGGGTAAATCGTCACGACTCGGCGGAAGAGTCGGAGGCAGGCGTGGATTCCGGAGCATTCGCTTCCGGAAGCTTCGACGCAAGCACCTTGTCGATTCGCTGGCCGTCAAGGTCGACGATCTCAAGGCTCCAGTTCTCCCAAATCATGATATCACCCGTCTGGGGCATTCTTCCAAGCAGCCACATCATCAGGCCGCTGAGGGTATGATAGAGGCCTTTGTCCTCATCCGGGACCGCCTTGAGCTCAAGCGTATCCTTCAGCTCGGGCACAGGAATGAGACCGTCGAGCAGCCAGGATCCGTCATGGCGCTCCACGGCCCAGGAGTCCTCGCTGTTGCGCGGCACAAACTCACCGGTCACTGCTTCAAGAAGATCCTGCAGGGTGACAAGACCCTGAATCTCGCCATACTCATCGACAACGAATACCATCTGGGTGCCCGATGTCCTGAAGTGGTCGAGCAGCTCCATGCCGGTGAGAGTTTCCGGAACATAGACACAGGGCTGAAGCTGCGAAGTGAACTCCGTAAGGCCACCCTTTAGCGTCTTGGAAAGCAGCTGTTTGGAGTTGACGACGCCGAGCAGCGACTGAAGGCCTCCGTTGCATACCGGAAAGCGCGAATGCTCCGACTCCGTCACCCGCAGGATATTCTCCTCAAGCGAGCGTGAGACGTCGAGGTAGACGATGTCCGCCCTCGGCACCATAAGCGTCCCGAGTTGCCGGTCATCAAGGCGGAAAACGTTGCGCACCATCTCGTGCTCATGCTGCTCAATAACGCCCGCCTCTGAGCCCTCCTCAAGCATGGCGTGAATCTCCTCCTCCGTGACGCTCGGCATGACCTGCGGGCTCATGCCCATGAGCTTCAGAATGGCATCGGTCGAGGCCGAAAGCAGCTTGACAAACGGGCGGGTGATGATGGAGAGGGTGTGCATGGGGCGTGCAACCGTGCGGGCGATCCCCTCGGGATTGAACTGGCCGAGCCGCTTCGGAACAAGCTCGCCGATGACGATGGTGACATAGGTAATCGAAAGAACCACGATCGCCGTAGCGGCAATATGGCTCATCTTGGGATCCATCCCTGCTGAAATAAAGCTTTCGCCAAGTGGAGCGGCAAGCGCTCCCTCACCAACAATACCGTTCAGGATACCGATGGAGGTTATGCCTATCTGTATAACCGAAAGGAAGCGGATAGGCTCCTGACCAAGCCTCATGGCCACCTCAGCAGCCTTGTCCCCGTCCTCAACAAGTTTTGAAAGGCGTGATCGTTTTGCCGTCACCAGCGCAATCTCCGACATGGCAAACATGCCGTTGATGATGATCAGCAAAAAAAGAAAAAGTATTTCCATGCATTCAGTATTGAACATTCGGGAACCTTCGACTATCAGCTCCATTCCGCCACACACATGCGGCACCGCCCCCGTAACGCTCTGTTCGTACAATATCAACACGCATCGCAAATGGCTGCAAGCGCTTAGTTCAACCTATTATAAGTATTAACGGGGAAAAAATGTAAAAGATTCATGGCCCCCTATGAATCGGAGCCTGACAGAAGAGGCCATCTTTCTTTAAGCCGCGAGAGGTTCTGGGCTGAATGATGGCAGCCCGCCGCATACCCATTGCTTTTAAAGCGCGCTATAATCACTTAGTTGAATTAGTTGTGAACGCTGAACGTCCCCTTCCCTTCCTTCTGGCAGGAGAGATACTAACAACCATTCCCTTCGCATTTACGACGCGCCGTTCACGGTCGTTACCGTAGTTGTGAACGTTATCCCCTGACTACTTACGGCGGGGATGCTCCGCGAAAAACGATTTTACCTTGGCAACGATCTGGTTTTGGGTCAGGCGGTCGCTGGGCTCAAGGGCAACGACCCGCTCGTGCAGTGTGCCTGATTTGCCGATTTCGCTGGAGAGCTCAATCTTGGCTTCGCCGGGGCCGAAAATGGCAATAGCGTCGGAATCAGCAAGTTCGGCGATTACCTTCTTGTAAAATGCATGGTACTGGTGCTTGCGGCTTTCATCAGCGGTCTGCTCATTCGAGACCGACTGCGCGACGGATGTCCCGCCGGCTTTCCAGCCACCTGATGGCCTGAAATGGCTTTCAGCGCCCGACTCCAAACGATGTACCCGCGCGCTTTCGCCCTCAATGAAGACAAAAAGTGCTTCCTTGTGATCGATCCAGAGACCTGTTTGTTTTTTCATGGCTTTTAACCTCCCCTTATGATAGTTTGACTGAAGAGCATGCCAGATAGTCAATACGGAGGGGGGACACCTACAGGAAAATATAGCCTTTTATTTCGTCACTTCATTTCCGACAAACAAACCGGAGAATAGAAAAAGCCCCTCCGGATGAAGGGGCTTTTCAAAAACAAACGAACTGCTGACCGAAATCAGCGGGAGTTCATTGCTTATTTTGCTGCAGGTGCTGCTGCAGGTGCTGCTTCCTTCTTGGCTTCAGCTTTCTTCTCTGCTTTCTTTGCAACTTTCTTTGCGGCTTTTTTCTCTGCTTTCTTGTCGTCTTTCTTTGCTTCTGCCTTTACCTCTTTCTTGGCTTCTGCTGCTGCTGCTGGCTTTGCAGGAGCTGCTGCGTTGTCAGCTGCGAAAGAAACGCCACCGAAAATGCCGGTCATGGCGAGGGAAACGACGATACCTGCGATAAGGTTCTTTTTCATTGTTGTTCTATTTTGTGTTATTGATTGTTAGGGGTCTTGCAGTAAATATTTTTAACAGATCTTTCAAGGTACGAAACTTTCCTACATTTTGGCAAGAAAAAAAATAAATCGGCGTAATAACTTGCTAATAATGGGGTTGCCAAAAGGCGTATGCCTCAGACACTGGCAGACTATGATCCGCTCCTGGCACCAATGAGAAAAGCCCCTTGCAAGCAAGAGGCCTTTCAAAAACAAACGAACTGCTGACCGAAATCAGCGGGAGTTCATTGCTTATTTTGCTGCAGGAGCTGCTGCTGCAGGAGCTGCTTCTTTCTTGGCTTCTGCTTTCTTTGCTGCTTTCTTTGCAACTTTCTTCTTTGCAACTTTCTTTGCAGGAGCTTCTGCTTTTGCTTCAGCAGCAACAGCTGGCTTTGCATCAGCAGCCTTGTCAGCTGCGAAAGAAACACCACCGAAGATTGCGGTCATTGCAAGTGATGCAACAAGGCCAGCGAAAAGAGTCTTTTTCATTTGTTATCTCATTTTGTAATTAGGAGTAAAAAAAATGGAAGTCAATTTATGTTCCTTCCTATTCATTCATACGCGCGCCGTTTGTTTTTCTTTCAAAAAAAATGCTTCCGGTGAAAAAAAAGTTTTCCGCTGATGCAATAACGGCTCTCTTTGCCTGGCCGGTCATCGCGATAGCGAGTCCGGCAGTACCACGGCTGGCGCTGGTTTTACGGCTACAGGGACTGGATGGCGATACTTTTTCTCCCACGGCTGTATGGTGACGGCGCGGAAGTATCGCTTGCCAATCTTCACCCCGGTTATTTTTAGATATTTGCCTGCGTCAAGCTTGGTCCCCGGGCGAATCTCTGCTTTTGAGATGTCGATCAGCCAGAGCCCCTTTTTGAAATCCCTTATGACCATAAAGCCCGACCCCCGGTTGTCCTCCGTAATCTTGCCGCCAAGCCTCCCTATTTCGGAGTGGGTCCACCGATGCTCATTGGAGTAGATCAGATTGTTATAAACATGGACATTCTCGATGAGATAGCGATGAATATAACCCCCGACATCGATGGTGTTCAGCCCGAGGCTGATCATCAGACTGACCAAAACCGAGCCAAAGAGGAGGCGAGCCGCAGGATAACGGTAGCCCTTGCTGGTATGCCTCAGCCCAAAGTAGGCTGAGAGGGTAAAGAGAAGGAGTGCTCCAAGCCAGATATAGGGAATGCTTTCGACAAAATCGGCAATGGCCGGCTGCTGCGAAAAGAAACGGTTGATGTAGTCCTGGTCCGTTATGAAATCATTGTCGATGAAGACGTAGATGGCCGTTGCCATGGCGATGCTGCCAGTCAGCACGGATAGTGCTGCAAGCAGCCAGAACCCTGCTTGGCGGAGCAGAAAATGCCACCGGGGAATCGGCACCGCATTTCGCTTCTCGATCTCTTCAAGTATCGACTCTGATCTCTCCTTCGGCATACTCATGATGACTGACTCTCTTCTAAAGAACTTTTTATTTTTTTCTTCGCCCTGTTGATCAACGTAGCAACGGTACCCTGAGGTATCTGAAGGATATCGGATATCTCTTCATACCGCTTCTCCTCAAAAAACTTCAAAACGATGATATCTCGACTTTTCTGATCCAGCCGGCTGACCGCCGCCTGAATTTCGGCTGCAGAGTATCGCTCACGCTCCTGCGACTCCATGCCAAGGTCGTCGATCACCTTTTCAAACAGGAAAAAATCATTATCCCTCTCTAATACGCTCGGGCGCAGTCTTTCCTTTCGAAAGGAGCTGACTATTTCATTATGCGCTATTCGGTAGATCCAGGATGAGAACTGGAGGGAGTGGTCGTAGTCGTTAAGATGGACGTAAGTCTTGATAAAGATCTCCTGAAGAAGATCCTGCGCGCTGCTTGAGTCGCGGCATCCCATGCGGACGATATATCTCAGGAGAGGAGCTTCATATCGCTGTACAATTGCCGAGAAGGCATGCCTGTCGAGAAGCGTCCTTTGAACCAGATCCTGATCGGAATCCTGTTTTTGCGATGAAGGCGTCGACATGTCAGATGTATCCTCTCATACTTGAAGAGAAACCCTCGGGTTCAAAGCACAAGTGCGTCCGGTTTCATGGCTTTGCTTTCGAAACAGGGGTGCGGCTCGATAGCATTGCCTGACAACAATATACGATAGTTTTCTCCGGAAAAAGCCCTCTGTTCTCCAACCGCCGCTCTTGCTGCGACGGCAACAGTTCATGCGGGCGCCTTTCGCGCGGGTGAAATGAGAGTAGCCCGGTGGTGCCGGGCTGCTGGCAATAACGACCTTTTCGCCAGTGAGCGCTCAGAGAGAGTCCCTGATGGCCTTCTCCTTCTCCGACAGGAGCTTTGCGCCGAGAAAGCCGCGGTTCATGCGGGCGATATTGACCACGGAGATCCCTTTGGGGCACTCCGCTTCACAGGCGTAGGTGTTGCTGCAGTTGCCGAAGCCGAGCTCATCCATGCAGGCAACCATCTTCTGCACCCGCCGGGAGGCCTCTGCCTCTCCCTGGGGGAGCAGGGCAAGATGCGATACCTTCGCGCCGATGAAGAGCATTGCCGCGGCATTGGAACATGCGGCCACGCAGGCACCGCATCCGATACAGGTGGCCGCGTCAAAAGCTGCGTCGGACCTCTCCTTGGGAACGGGGATGGTATTGGCATCCGGAATGCCTCCGGTGTTGATCGAAACATATCCCCCCGCCTGAATGACGCGATCGAGCGCACTGCGGTCAACGATAAGATCCTTGATGACAGGAAAGGCCTTGGCCCTCCATGGCTCTATATGGATGGTTTCGCCATCCTTGAATGAACGCATGTGGAGCTGGCAGGTGGTAACCCCCTTGACCGGGCCGTGAGGGCGGCCATTGATGTAGAGGCTGCATGTTCCGCAGATCCCCTCCCTGCAGTCGTGATCGAAGGCGACAGGGTCGCCGCCGCTATCGATGAGCGTTTTGTTGAGCGTGTCGAGCATTTCAAAAAAAGAGCTGTCAGACGAGATCTCTGAAACATCGTAGGAGACCATTCCCCCTTTTTCTGCAGCACTCTTCTGGCGCCAGATCTTCAGCGTAAAATTCATAATGTCCTGTTATTTATAGCTCCGCTGGGAGAGCTTGATCGCATTGAATTGAAGTTCCTCCCTGTGCAGTTGGGCCGTAGCATCACGACCCCTGTACTCCCATGCGCCCACAAAGGCGAATTTATCGTCATTGCGCAGCGCCTCGCCGTCGCTGGTCTGGGACTCCTCCCTGAAATGTCCGCCGCACGACTCCTTGCGCTGCAGGGCATCGCGTACCATGAGCTCTCCGAGGTCGATAAAATCGGCCACACGACAGGCTTTTTCGAGCTCCGGGTTGTATTCGTTGAGCCCTCCCGGAATGCGGACGCCGCGCGAAAACTCCTGACGCAGCTCGGTGATGAGATAGAGCGCTTCGCCAAGACCGTGCTCATTGCGGGCCATCCCGCAGTACTCCCACATGATCTTGCCAAGCCGACGATGGAAATGATCGACTGACTCTTTGCCCTCCGTGTTCATGAGTCTCTTCAGGCGGTCGGTAACTCCGTCTGCTGCAATAGTGAACTCGCTCGATGAGGGGTCGAAGCGTGGAGTGTGGATTTCGGCCGAAAGATAGTTTCCGATAGTATATGGAAGAACGAAATAGCCGTCGGCCAGACCCTGCATGAGCGCGGATGCGCCGAGACGGTTTGCACCGTGGTCGGAAAAATTGCACTCACCGATCGCATAGAGACCGGGAATGGAGGTCATCAGCTCGTAATCGACCCAGAGCCCGCCCATCGTGTAGTGGACCGCAGGATAGATCATCATTGGCGTTTCATAGGGACTCTCGGCAACAATCTGCTCATACATCTGGAAGAGGTTGCCGTAGAGCGCGTCGATGGTGTCGTGCCCCTTGCGCTTGATCGCATCAGCAAAATCGAGATAGACCGCCATACCTGTGCTGCCGACGCCGAAACCTGCGTCACAGCGCTCCTTTGCAGCCCTGGAGGCAACATCTCTCGGGACGAGGTTTCCGAACGCGGGATAGCGGCGCTCGAGGTAGTAATCCCTGTCCTCCTCCGGTATATCTGCCGGTTTGATATCCTTGTGGCGAAGCCGCTCCACATCCTTCTTTTTGGCCGGAACCCAGATCCTGCCATCGTTGCGAAGGCTCTCGCTCATCAGGGTGAGCTTGGACTGGAAGTCGCCATGCACCGGGATGCAGGTCGGATGAATCTGGGTAAAGGAGGGGTTGGCGAACATCGCGCCCTTCCTGTATGCGCTCCAGGCTGGAGTCACATTCGAGCCCATGGCATTGGTTGAGAGGAAAAAGACATTGCCGTACCCGCCGTTGGCAAGCACGACGGCATGTGCCGCATGGCGCTCTATCTCGCCGGTCACGAGGTTACGGGCGATGATACCCCTGGCCTTGCCGTCGACCAGCACCATATCAAGGACGTCGCGCCGGTTGTAGAGGGTGACATTGCCCTCGGCGATCTGGCGGCTCAGTGCACCGTATGCGCCGAGCAGAAGCTGCTGACCGGTCTGTCCCCTCGCGTAGAAGGTTCTCGATACCTGCGCACCACCAAACGAGCGGTTGGTCAACAGTCCGCCGTACTCTCTTGCGAACGGCACCCCCTGCGCGACGCAGAGATCGATAATCTGGTTGCTGACCTCAGCGAGCCGGTAGACGTTTGCCTCCCTGGCACGGTAGTCTCCGCCCTTGATCGTGTCGTAAAAGAGCCGGTATGCGCTGTCGCCATCGTTTGCGTAGTTCTTTGCGGCATTGATACCTCCCTGTGCGGCGATGCTGTGAGCCCGGCGCGGAGTATCCTGATAGCAGAAGACCTTGACATTGTATCCAAGCTGGCCGAGCGATGCGGCAGCTGAGGCCCCGGCAAGACCGGTGCCGACCACGATGATGTCAAGTTTCCGCTTGTTGTTGGGGTTGACCAGCTTGCATCCCGATTTGTAGGCCGTCCACTTTTCAGCGAGAGGACCGTCCGGAATTTTGGCGTTGAGGCTTGTCATTGAGGGGCGTTGTAAGTGTAGTTTTCGATGAATAACTGTTTGGCAGGCATGACGACGGCCTACTTGAACAAGAGAATAACGATCGGCACCAGGCTGAAGCCTGCGGCAGTCAGAACCGAATAGGCCGTCCCGATAATCTTAACGGCCGGCATATAGCGGCTATGGTTCAAACCGAGCGTCTGGAAGGCTGACTGGATTGCATGGTTCAGGTGTATGCCGAGCACGATGAAGCTGGCGATGTAGATTGCGCTGTACCCGGGGTTTGAAAAGAGCAGCAGGGAGCGGTGGTAGAAGTCGTGGCGATCGATGCCCGGAGGCGGCGCGGCAAGGCCGATCTTGATGAAGTAAAAATCAATGAAATGAAGGACGAGGAAGAGCAGGATGATGACACCGGTATGAAACATGTACTTCGACATGAACGAGGTGTCCGAACTGTTAGCACATACGTAAGCGGAGGGTCGGGCTGCACGGTTCTGGGCAGAGACCAGGAGGCCGTAGGCGATGTGCAGGAGAAAACCGGAAAAAAGCACAATCTCGAAAACCCTTATAACCGGGTTGGTGCCCATGAAGGTTGCCGCCTCTGAGAACGTACGGCCGCCGTCATCTTTCAGCAACATCAGGTTGATGCCGAGATGCACGCAGAGGAAAGTAACCAGAAAAAGCCCTGCAAGCGCCATAAGCACTTTCCTGGTAATGGATGAAAACAAGAGCATGGTGTTCATTCAGTGGTTGATTCGATGGAAAAGAACAGTGGATTTTCTCCGATGGGCGTAAAGTAACGCGCTCAGTTTTAACTTCCAATAAAAAAAATCCTCACGCCCCGGCCTCATTGACAAGGGCAACCGCTCTGGTCGGGGATGCTTCGGCTCCGGCAATTTTCAGGGGGAAGCAGCAGAACGTAAAAGGAGTGGCTGGAAGCGCACCAAGTCCCGCAAGGTTTTCGATGATGATCATGCCGCTCCGAAGCAGCCCGGCATGAACAGGGTAGCCTGCGGCGTCCTCTCTGTCGACCGAAACCGCATCGACACCGACCCCTTTGAGTGAAAATCGGGCAAGCCAGAGTGCGGCCTCCGGGGCGAGCACCGGATAGCCCTCAAAGTAACCGGGAGTGTCCCATTTTCGATCCCATCCCGTCCACAGAAGCAGGAAGTCGCACGCCTCGAGAAGCGGCAAAAAGGGCTCCAGCTGGCCGATGGAAATAACACCTCCCGACACCCCCCGAAGATCAAGAACAGCACCTGCACCGGCAAACCTGTCGGGACTCAAAGCGTCGAGCGTTTCACCCCCTTCAAGGATATGTGACGGGAGATCGACATGCGTGCCAGTATGGGAGGAGAGAGTAAGAAGCTGCTCCGAGAAGCCGTCTCGCTCAATGGTGCTCAAGGGGTGAAACTCCGGAGCGGGAGTGCCGGGATAGCAAGGCATCCCCGGCGCCAGTGTGTGGCTGAGATCAATAACCCTCATTCTGAGGCTTCAAGATTAAAGGCTCCCGCGGCCGATGCGCCGGGAGAGATAATCAACAATCGTGCCGACCGCCTTTTCCTGTTCGCAGTCGCAGAAAACCTGGTGTCCGGAACGCTCCAGCCAGACGACAGACTTCTCTGCGGGAGCGGTCGCAATGCCGCTGAAGAGCATCTCGGCGCTTTCGGGAAGCACGGTACTCTCCCGCCGGTTGTGCAGAATCAGAACCGGCACGTTGACCCTGCCGAGTATCGCTGTGGTGCTCTGAAGGAGATCAAAAAAAGAGACGATGGCATCAGTCGGGGCCCAGGGGTAGTGCGGAAGCCGGCCGGCCGGCAGTTGTGAGTCGGCGTCGTTTTTGAGCTCCCATTTCCGGATAATCCGGCTGACGAGCGGCGCAGCAAAATGCAGCGGCCTGCCGGGAGCGAGCAGAGAAACAAGCTTGAGCGCGGGTGCCGCCAGCACGAGGGAGTCTACCTCTTTCTGGTGTTTTGCCGCGAGATTGAGTGCCAGCAGGGCGCCCATGCTGTGACCGATAACAATGATTCGCTCAACCTCTTCAGAGAGGGCCTGAAAAGCCCTTTCGGCATCGGCCATCCAGGCACCCCACCTGACTCCGCGGAGCGCCTCGGGGGAGGGGCAGCCGTGGCCGGTCAAAAGCGGCATGCTGACGGGAATGCCAAGCGCAGCAAGAGGGGCGGCCAAAGGCTTCACGCTGTCGAGGGTTGCCGTAAAACCATGAATCACCAGAACCCCGAAGGGAAGTCTGGCTTTGTGCTGTTCGGCCATAACTACAAGTCAACAATCTGTTTATGCCGGGCGTCAACGCCCGGCTCGAAGATCAAGATACGTCTTATAGGGAAAATTCCCGTACATTGATTAGTGTTACCATTCAAGCGAACTTCAAGCGAAAAATAGAGTAGCCGATCCAAACCTGCTCCGTAACGATGATGGTCATGACCCCAACTTTGAGAAATCTGATTGTTGCAGGCTCCCTGCTGCTCCCCCTGGCTCTCAGCTCCTGCACTTCGACACGCATCCCCTCTTCGGGAGTGGACATCAGAGGCATTTCGCCCCAGGAGGCTTACCGTCTGGGGAAGATCAAGAACACCCCCTACATGATCAATGGCCGGGTCTATGTCCCCATGAGCTACGAGGAGTCCTCGGCCTACGAAGAGACCGGCATCGCATCCTGGTACGGCCAGGAGACCCTCGACCAGCATAACGGGCAGCTGACCGCATTCGGAGAGACTTTCGATCCTGCAAGGCCGAGCGCCGCGCACAAATACCTGCCGCTGCCCGCCCTCGTAAAGGTGACCAACCTCGATACCCGCGCCTCTATCATTGTCCGGGTGAACGACAGGGGCCCCTTTGTCGACGACCGGGTCATCGACCTCTCTGCGGAGGCTGCAAAAAGACTCGGATTCTTTGAGAAGGGGACCGCAAGGGTCAAAATTGAGGTAATCACACGCTGAAGGCTCGAAGCAACATGGCTTCTCCATCCACCGGAAATGCACTACATAAAGAGTCGGACTTCTTCACTCGGGTTTACGAGCTTGTTAGCTCTGTTCCGGCGGGAAAGGTAACGACCTACGGGAGTGTTGCAGAGCAGCTTGGCCTGCGCTCATCGGCAAGAATGGTCGGATGGGCACTGAGTGCGGCTGATACCGGGCGGGTGCCCGCCCACAGGGTGGTCAACCGGTTCGGGGCATTAACGGGGAAGTTGCACTTCCTTACCGCCGATACAATGCGCTTGATGCTTGAAGCTGAGGGGGTAACCTTTCGGGATGACGGCACAGTTGAGCTGAAGCTTCACCTCCACCAGTTCAGCACCAGGGAACGGGACTGAATCGGTCGATGCTCATTTTTTCATGAAGGCTGCATCTTCCATAAACTTCCGGAGTCCGATATCAGTCAGCGGATGATTGACCAGCTGGCGGATAACGCTGAACGGGATCGTGGCGATATCTGCGCCGATGAGGGCAGAATCAACCACATGCTGGGGGTGACGCACGCTGGCGACAATCACCTCTGTGGAGTAGCCGTAGTTATCATAGATGGAGACGATCTGCTCGACCAGCGCCATACCTTCGGTGCTGATATCGTCAAGCCTCCCGACAAACGGGCTCACGTAGCTTGCGCCAGCCTTTGCAGCAAGGAGCGCCTGGTTCGGGGAGAAGACAAGCGTGGCGTTGGTCGGAATTCCATGAGAGGAGAGGTGCTTGATGGCTTTCAGGCCGTCGATTGTCAGCGGACACTTGACGACCACGTTTTCATGGATTGCGGCAAGATCCTCTCCCTCGGCAATCATCTCCTCGGCCTTGAGTGTGGTCACCTCGGCGCTTACCGGCCCGTCCACAAGGGCGCATATGCGTGCGATGTGCTCCTTGAAATCTGTGTAGGTGAAGTTCGACGGGTCGCCGACGATTTTGGCAATCAATGAGGGGTTGGTGGTCACCCCGTCAAGCATGCCAAGCTCTTTGGCGGCAAGAATTTCGTCCAGATTGGCAGTATCGATGAAAAATTTCATGGCAGCTCCTCAGGCGTTTACCTGTTGACGATCAAGCATGGCGTTGAAGTTTCTCTCCTGGCGCCCCTCCCAGTTCCTTTTGTGGTAGGCATAGCCGGCAACAAGCGGCAGGGCGATAGTCGCTTCGGCAAAGACCATCTGCTCCAGGGCGGTATCAACCTTGCCCCATGAGCTGGCCTCCTTGAGGGTCGAGCCTGAAAGCGCGCCGTCACGCTCGTCGGCCACCGTTATCTGCACCGCATAGGTGTGCATCGAGACATCCTCATAGCCGAGTACCTCAGCTGCAACAACAATATCCTGCGTAAAGTTCTTGGGAACACCGCCGCCGATCATGAAGATGCCGGTACGGTCGTTCTCGATCTTTATTCTGGTAAGCTCACGGAAATCCTTGACCGAGTCGATCGAGACATGCTTGTCGGGATTGTTCCACTGATGGTGAACCAGGCCAAAACCGGCTGAACAGTCGGAGAAGGCCGGGCAGAAGATAGGAACGCCCTTCTCGTAGGCCTTGTAGACAATCGAGTTGCGGTCATGGTTGTTCGCCTCGATGTAGCGGCCCATCTCTACGATAAACTCCCGTGAGGAGTATGCGCCGGGCTTCATCGAGTTGGCGATGATGGCCGTGGTGTCGTCACAGATGCGAAGATCGTCCTCGTCGATATAGGTGTCGTAAATTCGGTCGACCTGCATCTCGCGCAGAATCGTGTCATCAATGAAGGGCGTGCCCTTGTAGTGGCGGAATCCGAGTGCTTCGAAAAAGTCCTGATCGACAATGTTTGCGCCAGTAGAGACGATGACATCAACCATATTGCTCTCGAGCATGTCAATGATGACCTGCTTCAGTCCGGCGCTGACGAGCGACCCGGCAAGAGTCAAAATGACTGCGCACTCCTTGTCCTGCTGCATGAGATCCAGAATCGAGGCTGCCCTGGCAAGATTCCTTGCCTGAAATGCGGTATCGGCCATCTGGTCGATAAGCGGAACAATATTAAGCTGTTTGATATCGATATGGCGGACCGGCTCGCTAAGCAACTCCTCTTTTCTGACTCCTGATTCCATAAGGGCCCCCAACCTTCTTGAGTTGAACTATGCGTATAAAAATAAAAAAGGAGAGCAAGCTGACTATATCACACACTCAAATTACCGGATGCTGCTTCCTTCCGGATCTGACATGGTTGGGCAACTGAATGTTGTATAGGACTTACTCTCCAAAGGATCGGTTCCGGATCTCCCCTTTTTCAGCGAGATCGAAACAAGTGGCATAATATAGCGCAAGGCCGGTAAAAAACAAACAAAGGCCTTTTATCTTTCTTTCAACTGTTATAACTTCTGAAGCGTTTGAAGCTTTCTACTCAACCCCGACCTCGCCGTAAACGGCTGAATTGCTGCCGGTTATTTGGCAACAGAGACTCTTATGGGAACACTCCGAATTCTAAGCGGGATGCGGCCGACAGGCAAACTCCATCTCGGACACTATACCGGCGCGCTTGAAAACTGGGTGGAGCAGCAAAATCAGGTGACCGAAGAGGGTGCAAGGGTCTACGAGACCTGTTTCCTCATTGCCGATTATCACAACCTGACAACATCACTCGATACCAGAGATATTTTTTCTCATACGCTCGACATGCTGGTAGACTGGCTTGCCGCGGGTATCGACCCGGAAAAAAGCCCCCTCTTCCGCCAGTCGCAAATCAAGGAACACGCGGAGCTTTTTCTGATCTTCTCCATGCTGATCACCTCCTCGCGGCTCGAAAGAAACCCGACCCTCAAGGAGCAGGTTCGCGACCTGAACATGGAGTCGCTGACCTACGGACACCTCGGCTATCCGGTACTGCAGGCTGCCGATATCCTGCTCTACAAGGGAAACGTGGTGCCAGTCGGAGAGGATCAGCTTCCTCATGTAGAGATAACAAGGGAGATTGCCAGAAGGTTCAACAACCTCTACCCTCACCCCCATATCGGGGATGTCTTCCCTGAGCCGGCGCCGAAAATCACCAAATTCTCAAGGCTTGTAGGGCTTGACGGCAAGGCCAAGATGTCAAAGTCTCTCGGCAACACCATCCTGCTTGCCGACGGCCCGGAGGAGGTGCTCAAAAAGATGCGCAACGCTGTTACCGATACCGAAAAGATCCGCAAAAACGATCCGGGACACCCGGAAGTCTGCACGGTCTTCAGCTACCACGAAAAGTTCGCCAATCCCGATCAGCTTGCTCAAATAGAGGAGGACTGCAGGGCCGGCTCGCTCGGGTGCGTTGACTGCAAGAGGATCTGCTCGGCGAATATATCAGGAGAGCTTGCCCCGCTGCTTGAACGGCGGAGGTACTATGAGGCAAACATGGACCTCGTAAAATCCATACTGCTCGACGGAGAGGCAAAGGCCGAAGTCATTGCCGGTCATACCATGCAGGAAGTCAGGGCCGCCATGAAACTCGGCGAAAAGCGGTGGTAACTCAATCAACAACCTCTATGGCCTGCGACAGGAACTGCGCATTTATTTTTGACATGGACGGGGTGCTGACCGATAACATGCGCTTCCACGCGGACTCATGGGTGGAGCTCTTCCGGGATTTCGGCCTCGAAGGTCTCGATGCCGAGCGCTACCTCGTCGAGACGGCCGGCATGAGGGGGCTTGACGTGCTGCGCTACTTCCTCGACCCCAAAATCAGCGAGGCTGAAGCCGAGCGTCTGACAGAACTCAAGGACTTTCTCTACCGGACCGCCTCCCGCGAGAGGATCAAACCCATGGCCGGGCTTGAGGCATTTCTCGATGCGTCCAGAGAGAGGAGTGTCCGCCTCGGCATCGGCACCGGAGCTGGCCCGAAAAATATCGACTACGTGCTCAACATCCTCAAGATTGCCGACAAATTCGAGGCGATTGTCAACCCCTACCAGGTTCCGCACGGCAAACCCCATCCCGACATCTTCCTGAAGGCAGCCGAACTTCTCGGTGCCGAGCCATCCTCATGCATCGTCTTTGAGGACGCTCTTCCTGGTGTGGAAGCCGCCCGCCGGGCCGGGATGAGATGCGTTGCCGTCACCACGACCAACGAGCGGAGCATGTTCAGCAGTTTCGACAATATTGTCCATATCATCGACGACTTCAGCGGGCTTCAGGTGGACGACCTCCTCGCAAAAATCAAGAGCAATACAACCGCGACCCTTACAGAATAGAGAATCCATGCATGATTTTTTTCTTCCTGTCATCCAGAGCGCCCTCTCTGCGGCAGGCATAACGACAGAAAAGCCTATCCAGATCGAGCAGCCTTCCGACAGAAAGTTTGGCGACTTTTCTACCAACATCGCCCTGCTGTCGGCAAAAGAGTGCAGGAAAAACCCGCGCGAGCTCGCCGGAGAGATCGTCCGCCATCTTCAGTTCCCGGCTGATACCGTCGGCAGAATCGAGGTTGCCGGAGCCGGCTTCATCAACTTCTACCTCACGCCGGCCTTCATCATGCGATTTGCGGAGCAGGTGCTTCGGGAGGGATACGACTACGGGAAAGGCGTTGCCGGCAAGGGACAAAAGGCGATTGTTGAGTATGTAAGCGCTAATCCGACCGGGCCGCTGACCATAGGCCGCGGCAGGGGTGGGGTGCTTGGAGACTCTCTTGCAAACCTGCTCGAAACCCAGGGATACGCGGTTACCAGGGAGTACTACTTCAATGATGCCGGGCGCCAGATGCAGATTCTCGGAGAGTCGGTAAAGCTCCGCTACCTGGAAGCGTGCGGTTGTCCGGTCGACTTCCCCGACACCTGTTATCAGGGCGACTATATCCGGGATATCGCAGGAACAATCCATGCCGAGCACGGCTCGTCGCTCATGGACAGCGACCTGCTCCCCTTCAAAAACACCGCAGAATCGATCATTTTCACCTCGATCCGCAAAACGCTCAAACGGCTCGGCATTGAGCATGACGCCTTCTTTAACGAACACACCCTGTACACCCCTGATGAGGGCGGCGTAACGGAAAATCAGCGGGTGATCGACCAGCTCCGGGCGCAAGGGTTTATCGCAGAATATGACGGTGCCACCTGGTTCCTGACCACAAAGCTCGGCCAGGAGAAGGACAAGGTGCTCGTCAAATCTTCCGGAGAGCCGAGCTATCGCCTCCCCGACATCGCCTATCACATCACAAAGTTTGAGCGGGGTTACGATATGATCGTCAACGTGTTCGGGGCCGATCATATTGATGAATATCCCGACGTCCTGGAGGCGCTGAAAATCCTCGGCTACGACACCGCACGCATCAAGGTTGCCATCAACCAGTTCGTCACGACGACGGTTGACGGACAGACCGTTAAAATGTCGACAAGAAAGGGGAACGCCGACCTGCTCGACGACCTGATCGATGATGTGGGCGCTGATGCAACAAGACTGTTTTTCATCATGCGGGGCAAGGATTCACACCTGAACTTCGATGTGGACCTGGCTAAAAAACAGTCGAAGGAGAATCCTGTCTTCTATCTGCAGTACGCACACGCAAGAATCTGCAGCCTCCTGCGCCTTGCCGTGCAGGAGGCCGGGTTCGATGAGGCCTCGCTCCCGGAAGCGGGGTCGCTCGAAAAGCTCACCTCTCCTGCAGAGATAGAGCTCGGATTTGCCATCCTCGACTATCCGGATATGGTAAAAACCAGCCTGCGCCTGCTCGAGCCTCAAAAGATGGTCGAATACCTGCACACACTGGCCGAGTTCTTCCACCGCTTCTATCAGGAGTGCCCTATTCTCAAGGCGGAACCCGACATTTCGCGCGCAAGGCTCTTCCTCTGTCTGGCAACCCGCCAGGTGCTGCGCAACGGATTCAGGATACTTGGCGTTTCTGCACCTGAGTCTATGTAGCCGGCTCCTCCAGGTAGAGGTTGTGCCGGGTGATGTATCGAAGAACGGAGGGAGGAACCAGCCCCGCAACAGAGTGGCCCGCACCAATCAACTGACGGATATCGGACGAAGAAACCGGGGCTGCGAAATCGATATAGCGAACATTTTGGGGCCCTCTGGCCTCAGCTGGCGGCAAGGGCACGCCTTCAAGCCTGCGGCCGAATACCGCAATTGCCGCTAATGCACGGATCTCTTCAGGCTCCTTCCACGATGAGAACTCACTGTAGCTGTCCTCACCCACAAGCAGGGTCACCCTCTCTTGAGGATAGAGCGCATGGATATGGCGCAGAAGATCGACTGTGTATGATGGTTGGCGGGGTTGCTGTTGCTCGAGCTCCCAGGTGCTAACCTCGCTGCTCTCACCGGCAAGGTTGATTTCCGCGGAGAGAAGCGCAGCCATCCGCAGACGATACAGATCGGACGCTACACGCCTCTCTTTGAAGGGGTTGTTGGAAACAGAGATGATAATCCTGTCGATGCATAGCAGCTCTCTTGCAAAAAGAGCAAGTGCCAGATGGCCATTGTGCGGCGGATCGAAGCTCCCGCCGAAAACCGCCAGATGCAAGGGCTTGCTCCGGCTCAGTTGTTGCTGAACTTCTTCATGACCGTCTCCCTCAACGACTCAATCTCCTTCTGCTTGCCGGGATAGACCTGAAGATACTGGTCAATTGCCTGCGCGGCATCGAACCACTTTTTGCGCTTTACCAGGACATCAATCTTGCCGGTCCACGCCCTCTGAAGGTAACTGGTATCCTGATATCGCTTTATAAGCTCATCATAATAGAGACCGGCCGCCTTGTACTTTTTCAGCTGAATATACTGATGTGCAATCCCGAAAAGATTTTTTGCGAGCTTTTCCCTGAGCTGGGGAATGACCCTCGCTGCATAGCGGAGGGTATCGATACGCGCAAATGCAATATTCGCCTTGGATAAGCCCTCCTTGTAAGAGGGATTGCCGGGATTGATCTTTACCAGCTCCCTGTATTTTTCCACATCTCCGGAAATCCTTGCAGAGTCAGGGACAGGATAGAGTTCGATATAGAGGCCAAACTGCTCGATAGCCTTTGCCGTTATCTGCTGATCAAGCTCAGTGTCCGGAGAGAGCTTTTCGTAGGATTTCGCAATCATGAAGAGCGCTGAACGGGCATGCGGTGTGGAAGGAATCTGCTGCAGGAGACGGGTGAAGGTATCGGCTGCAAGAAAATACTGCTCAGAGGAGTAGTAGGTTTTTGCCAGAAGAAAAAGTACCTCACCTTCGAGACCGGTTCCGCGGGAGCTGAAGCGGAGCGGCTCAAGGGCTATAAGTGCTTCGTCATAGTGCTTCGTATCATAAAGATGCAACGCTCTTCCATAGTTGTCACTGACAACAGTGTTTGCCTTTTGTGCCGGTTTGGATGATGAACAGCCCGAAACAAGGAGGGTCCCCATCACAAGAAACATCATCGCTGAACGTACAAGCACTCGGTTAACCGGCATAGCGTAACTCCATTATCCATTTATTGAAATGAGAAACCATATAATACGAAACTGCACAAAAAGAATAAGCAATCAGCCAATTTCAGTGCATTATTTTCTGAAGCTCTTCACGACAAAGAGCGTTGCCTGAAACACAGCGCGGAATTCATGGGAGGCTTTGAACAATACGGGGAAGACGCGAAGGTCTTTATGGGGGCAGCTTATGGGATTTGTGGAGCTTAGGGGAGTCGAACCCCTGACCTTCTCATTGCGAACGAGACGCTCTACCAACTGAGCTAAAGCCCCGAATGCTCAATGCTACAAATTTCCGGCAATGAGTGCAAGCCTGAAGAATCAATAATTGAAAAAAAAATAGCCCGCACGGGCAGGCTATTTTTCATCTCTGTTTTTAGCTCGCGATTTCAGGCGGTTTCAGCAAGAAGTGCCTGTCGGAACATCTGCAGCTGATGGCTGACGCTTCCGTCAAAAATCGTATCTCCGATTTTGACCGCCATGCCACCGAGTAGAGTCTCGTCGACAGAGACATTAGGGCGAACCTGTTTACCGGTATACTCCTCAAGTCTCCTGATCAGTTCTGACTGCTGGCTCTCCGAGAGGGCTACCGCACTGGTGACATCGGCATTGACCACGCCTCGTTTTTCATCAAGCAGGATCTCGAACTCACTAATGATCTCAGGCAGAAGGCCGGCTCTTTTTTTCAAAGCGATAAGCCTTAAAAAAAGATGCATTTTTTCCCCCACGGACCCCCTGAAAACCTCCTCGAGAATATGAATTTTCCTATCACCTTTGATAATGGGACTTCTGAGCGCATGAAGAAGATCGCGAGAGTTTCCAAGTACCTCACGCACAACCTTCAGCTCTTCGACAATCTGGTCAAGGAAGTTCCCCTCTTCAGCAGCAGAGAGAAGTGCTGAAGCATATCGACGGCTTGCAATTAGAGTTGACATCTCGTGACCGGTTTCAGTTGCGTTTTGTAGAAAGATCCTGAATCATGCTGTCAACGATCTTTTTCTGTATATCGGCATCAAGCGCGGTTCTGATGATTTTCTCAGCACCCTTAACGGCAAGATCGGCAACCTCATTGCGAAGCTCCTGCAACGCGCGGCGCTTCTCCTGCTCAATCTCATCTTTTGCCGAAGAGATCATCTTCTGGGCCTCGGCCTGAGCTTTTTCATTAATATCTGTGCGAAGCTTGTCGGCATACTCCTTACCCTCGCGGATGATCTTGTCAGATTCCGCATCGGCCTTTGCAAGCAGCTCCCTGTTCTGGCGAAGAATCGCCTCGGCTTCGTCCTTTGCCTTGTGGGCAGTGTCAATAGATGACTGAATTCCTTTTTCCCTCTCTTCAAGGGCGGTGATGATCGGACCCCATGCGACTTTTTTCAGAATAAGCAGTACGATCACGAATGTCAGTGCAGTCCAGAAAATAAGACCGGGTTCCGGGCTCAAGAGGCTGCCTTCAAGAAGTATGATTCCCGACGTAAGCATGTAGGGTTTTTCCTTTAACGGGTTAATAAAGCCCGATTGCGGTCTGAACGCATCAGCCGCAATCGGGATATCTTCTGTATCAAACCTGTAAGTTCTTCAAGCTTACTTAAGAGCAAGAAGAACGCAGATAACTTCACCGAAGAGACCAACACCTTCGATAAGCGCTGCGGCAATAATCATGGTCGTACGGATATCCGAAGCTGCCTCAGGCTGGCGAGCAGTACCCTCTGTAGCAGATGCTGCAATGTTGCCGATACCAAGACCAGCACCAATAACTGCAAGGCCGGCTCCAATACCTGCGCCCAAATAACCCAAACCAACATTACCCAAACCAGTAGCAACTGAAACGTCTGCCATGTAATTACCTCCGTTTATTTATTGTAAGTTTTTTGCTAAAGCGTCATTAGCAAGTTTGAAATACGAGAAAAATGTAAAGATAAGACTAATTCCCAAATAAACCTGCATCAAATTAATGATGCGCAACCCCGGCCTCGTGCTCTGCGTGACCCTCATGTGCCGAACCAAGACCGATGAAGAGCGCGGAAAGCATGGTGAAAATAAATGCCTGAAGAAATGCGACGAAGAGCTCAAGCAAGTAGATAAAGATCGCAAACGGGACGGAGACAGCACCTGCAACCACGTAGCTCTTAAGAATAAAGCTGATAAAGATCAGGCTGAGAATGATGATATGACCGGCGGTCATGTTTGCAAAAAGACGAACCGTGAGTGCGAACGGCTTGGTGAAGAGTCCGATAATTTCAATGGGAACAATAATGATCCAGAGTGCCCAATGGGTACCTGCGGTAAGATGCTGAAGAAAGCCTTTGAGGCCATGAGACTTCAGTGCGGCAATCTGGGTGACGAAAAAGGTAAAGACTGCCAGGGTGAGGGTAACATTGATGTTTCCTGTGGCGGTGGCGCCGTAAGGAATAAGGCCAAAAAGATTACAGAACAGGATAAACATGAACACTGTAATCAGATAGGGAAGATGCTTCTCATAGCCGTGGCCGATATTTGCTTTGGCTACATCGAGCCGCACGAAGTCAATAAGCGCCTCCATGGCGTTTGAGAGTCCTGTTGGTGCCTGACGTGCACTCAGACCCCTGTACTTTCCGCCAACTATTGAAAAGACGATGAGAAGGGCCGCAGAAACGAGCCAGAGCATGACGACGTGCTTGGTAATGGAGATATCGAATCCGCCGACAACTACTTTGGGAAGATGAACTTCCCCAAAAGGAGGGAACGCAAAGACATTGTTGTTGAGAATATGGTGCATGATAACCTCACCGGCCTTCTCCTCTTCAGGTGCGGCCGCTGTGGCCGAAACTGCTGCAGAAGCTGAAACAGCGACGGGAGCCTTCGGTTCCGTCGATGCCGACACGAGAGTGTTCGCACTCAAGAGAAGAGGCAGAACCAGCGCAATAACCCTGAAAAAAGCCGTGACCTGTTTGGAGTTAAACCGTTTCATGCAGTATTCTTTTTCTGTTTGTTTTTCTTTTGGTAGCCGAGAACCTCAACAATCAAATAAATACAGTAAAAGGCGAAAAGCGAGATCACAAAGGCGTTGGAGCCCTTCGGGTCCCGGTATATGACAATAAAGACAAGCGTCATAAGAGCCAGAAGCCTGACTGTCAAACCGCCGAACACCGATAGTGTGAAAATTCGGGGGGCCTTGTCAAATGCATATTCAAAGATCAGGTATCCGGCAAGGGTGTTTGTTGCCACCATCATCCATGCATACAGTACAGAGCGGAACTCGGCGCTGCCAACCTGAATGCCGGAAAAAAACAAGATACCTGCCCATAAAATGACAGTCAAGATAAATAACTTTAATAGAAAATCAAAGAGCGGCCTCATATAACCCCTGCCTTTCACGTTTGCTATGGAGAAAAAAATGCTTACCTCTTTTTATTGGCCGATCTGACAACCTTTGCCAGAACCAGACCCATCCCGACCATCCCGACGACCACTCCCAAAAGAAGAAGGAGGGGTGAAGTTCCAAGCTTGCTGTCCCCCCAATATCCAAGCATCACAAAAAAGGCGAAACTCGCCGCAATCTGCAACCCTATCCCCATATATTCAGAGAGCGCCCGGACCGAACGGCCAAACTGATCAGGAAAGCGCTCTTCATCACGATGCGGCATCGTTCATCACCCCTGTTTATCACTCATGCAGAAAGGCTCCCGACCAGCTCCCCCGGAACTCACGACGGACTCAACCATTCCGCACCGTGCAAGATAATACTCTTCGCGAAATAATGAACCGCTTCCGCCATTGTTCGCCTCTCTGGCGGTTCATTGCCCGAAAAACAATATGTTCACTCTTGGCCGACCGTTGGGGTCGGTCAGGCAAAATACCATTGAACGAAGCGCTGAGTAGCAATGAAGCAAACTGAATATATCCTTCCGGCCATCTTTGCCGGTCACAGCGAACTGGTAGCACTGCAGAGCACCCGAAAGGGTGGCGTCAGCCAGGGGGCCTACGCATCCCTCAATCTTGGCAACAACACCGGGGACCTGCCCGAGCGGGTCAGAGAAAACATCTCCCGGCTCTCTGCAGATGCGGGCATAGATCCCTATCGGCTGGTCAGCTCTGTGCAGGTCCACGGATCGAGGATCCTCAAGGCGGAGTCTCCCGGTCACTACAACGGTTATGACGCATTCATTACAGCAACTCCCGATCTCTACCTCTCGGTCATGACTGCCGACTGCTATCCAGTCCTCATCTACGACCCCCGCCGCCGGGCTGTCGGAGCGGTTCATGCGGGCTGGAAGGGCAGTGCTGCGCACATTGTCACAAAGAGTATTGAAGCCATGCAGAGAGAGTTCAATACACTCCCCGAAGAGTGCCTTGCCTATATCGGCACCGGTATTTCCGCCGCAGCCTATGAGGTAGACGAGCTTGTTGCAAAGGCTTTTCAGCCTGAATTCAGCAGACTCTCCCCGAACTCGGGGGGTGAAAGGAAGTTCCTGCTTGATCTTGCAATGGTGAACTTCCAGCAGCTGACCGAGGCAGGCGTTCCGGCGGCGCAGATAGAGCGCTCAGAGTGGTGCTCGTCCCGAAACAGCGACCTCTTCTTCTCCTATCGCAGGGACAATGGCGATACCGGCAGGATGGTCACCCTGATCGGGCTTCATTCCGGAAGAAACGAAGCCTGAGCCGGACGGGTTTCAGCGCAGATTCAGCTGAATCTGCGGCCGTATGAGCCGAAGAGATCGTGCGCCTGGCGGCTGATCTCTTCTCGGAAGTCGGGATGAGCAATACTTGCCAGCGCCTCTGCTCTCTGGCGGAGATTCTTGCCATGCAGGTTGACAATACCGAACTCGGTCACCACGTACTGGACGTGAGCACGGGTGGTCACGACGCCTGCGCCCGGCTTCAGCTGGGGAACGATGCGTGACAAGCCGCCTTTGGTGGTCGAGGGAAGGGCGATAATAGGCTTGCCCCCTTTTGAGAGTGCCGCGCCACGGATAAAATCCATCTGCCCCCCGATACCGGAGTAGTACTTCTGGCCAATGGAATCGGCACAGACCTGGCCGGTCATGTCAATTTCGAGGGCGCTGTTGATGGCCGTCACCTTTGGATTCTTGCGGATCTCCCGAGTGTCGTTGACATAATCGGACGGCAACATCTCGACGAGCGGGTTGTCGTCGACAAAATCATAGAGCCTCCGGGTTCCGACCAGAAAGCTTGCCACAATGATCTCCTTGTGCGTCCGCTTCTGGCTGCCGTTGATCACCCCTTTTTCGACAAGATCAATCACGCCGTCAGAAAACATCTCCGAATGGATCCCCAGGTTCTTGTGATCGGAGAGCGCCGCAAGGGTCGCATCAGGAATGGCGCCGATTCCCATCTGAAGGGTCGCCCCATCCTCAACAATAGAGGCGATATGACGGCCGATGCTGATCTCCGTCGCGCTCAGCTCATGGAGCGGTGTCTCAAGAAGCGGATCGGAGACATCCACCATTGCGTGAATCTTGCTGGTATGCAGAAGCCCTTCGCCGTGGGTGCGGGGCATGTTCGGATTGACCTGGGCAATGACAAGCCTGGCTGCATGCACCGCAGAGAGCGTCGCGTCGATCGAGACTCCGAGCGAACAGTATCCATGCCTGTCGGGCGGGGAGACATGCACAAGGGCAACATCGAGCGGAAGCACTCCGTTCCTGAAGAGGGAGGGAACGTCACTCAGGAAAACCGGAATGGCGTCAGCATCTCCATGCTGAACTGCATCCCTGATGTTGCGACCCACAAAGAGGGCGTTCATCCTGAAGCTCTCCCGGTATTCCGGCCGGACATAGGGGGCATCCCCCTCGGTGTGAAGACTGACGATTTCGACCCCCCGAAGCTTGTCGGCCCTTCCGACCATCGCTTCGATCAGCCTTTGCGGAGTAGCGGCTGCGGTATGAAGAAAGACTCTGTCACCTGACTTGATCATTGCCACCGCATCTTCTGCGGTAAGCTTACAATAATGCATGAAACCCTTTTTTGTTTGTCGGAAATGACCCGATCAGATTCCGTTGTTTTTCCGGCGGAGATATGCCGGGGTATCTGAGGAGCCTTTCTGGATTTTATCTTCTTGATCCCCTGTTAAGCCGGAATGCGCCGATTGCTGGTCGACACCGCGGCCGAAATTTTTTCTGACACCTACATCATGAGGGTCATGGATAGAGAGCTGCCTTCTGATATAGGCAGGGATACGGAGGTCCTCCTCCTGCCGCTCAGGAACGGTTGAAACCGGCGGCCTGACCGACGACTGGGGCGAGTGTACCGGACGGCTCGACGCCGTGGGGAAAGCGGGAAGCCGCGCCGTGGCAGAGCTGCGATCCTCTGAAGAGACCCTCTTGAACCCTGTTACAATGACCGTCACCCTGATTTCACCGGAAACCTGCGGCTCATCGACATAGCCGTTGATAATCTTGGCCTCGTTGCCAACCTGTTCCTCGATATAGCTCATGGCATCCCTCAGCTCCCACATCGATACCTGGCCGGTAATGTTGACCAGCACGCCCTTTGCACCCTTGACCGACACGCCGTCGAGCAGGGGACTGTTGAGGGCGTCCGATGCGGCTTTCAGTCCGCGTCGATCTCCGGCCGCGGCGGCCGAACCCATAACAGCATCGCCCGCTCCGCTCATAATGCTGCGGACATCTGCAAAATCGACATTGACATGACCGTGGCGGGTAATGATATCGGCAATGCCTTTGGCCGCCCTGTAGAGGACGTCATTGGCCATATTGAAGGCCTCGGTGGCACTGACCCCCTCCTCGGCAATGCTCAGAATCTTCTCGTTTTCAACAAGAATCAGAGTGTCGATATATTTTCGCAGCTCCGCAATACCGCCGTCGGCAATCTTCGCCTTGACCTGACCTTCGAAGTTGAAGGGCCGAGTGACGACGCCAATGGTAAGAATACCCATGTTCCTGGCGATGGAGGCAATCACCGGAGCCGCGCCCGTACCGGTACCCTTGCCCATTCCTGCAGCAATAAAGACAAGGTCGGCGCCCTTGAGCTGGGCAGCAATAATGTCGCGGTCGTCCTCAGCGGCCTGGCGACCCTTTGCAGGATCAGCACCCGCCCCAAGGCCATTGGTGGCTTTCTTGCCGATCTGCACCCGGAGAGGTGCTTTCGAGTTGAAAAGTGCCTGCCGGTCGGTATTGAAAACGATGTATTCGACGCCGCCGATCTTGCGGTCTATCATGTTGTTGACCGCATTGCCTCCGCAGCCGCCGACGCCGACGATCCGTATGGTTACCCCTTTACCCTGGTCGCTGTCAAACAGACCGGGATCCAGCTCAAATGCCATTGTTCCACTCTCCATTAAAAGACGATCGTTCTCTGCGGTTCATCACAGCTGTGCCCAGAAATTCTTCAGCCATGCCTTCACCCGCTCCATGACCGGCACACCCGCCTGACCAGGCTCCTTGGGCACCTTATTGCGACGCTTCTCCTCGGCTCGATGGGCGGCCCCGCGCGGTGGCGGGGGTGGTGGCGGCGGCGGCGGAGGCGGCGGCGGCTCTGGCGCTATGGCAAACCCGCTGCCACCGGGGAGACTGTGCTGGAAGGCGTGGGCGACAAGCCCCATCACCGTGGCATACATGGGATTGCTCACGGAACCCTTGATTCCGCCGGAGACCCCTTCAGGGTAACCGATGCGCACATCGAGCCCGAGAACCTCGCGGGCAAGCTCCTCTGTACCCGGCAGAAGCGAGCCTCCGCCGGTAATGATCGCTCCCGCATTTATGTATTCGTAATAATCAGAACGCTTGATTGAGTCCCGAACCAGTTCAAGAATCTCTATCATACGAGCCTCGATGATCATAACCAGCGAGCTCTTTGGAAATGATTTCTGCGGACGACCCTCGACCCCCTCGATAAGCAGCTCTTCATCTTCGCCGCTGATCCTTGCCGAAGCACATCCATGCCTGATCTTCAGATCCTCGGCAACCTCATTGAGAGCCCTCACTCCATAGGCAACATCGTGAGTCACATCATTTGCCGCGACCTTGATAACCTCGGAGTAGCGGATGACGCCGTCAATATAGATAGCAACGTCAGTCGTTCCCCCGCCGATGTCGATGACGACAACACCGCTCTTCTTCTCGCTCTCCTTCATGACCGACATACCCGATGCCACGGGCTCGAAGGTCAGCGCTCCGATCTCAAGACCGGCCTGCTCAACGCACTGGCGGATGTTGCGTATCTTGGTTTTAAGCCCGACGACAATATAGGCGCTGCCATTCATGGTCGTCCCTGCCATGCCTATGGGATCGGGCAGGCCCTCCTGGTCGTCGACGATGAACTCCTGGGGGATGACGTGAATGATCTCGTGCTCGATATCGAGGTAGCGGATGTTGGATTTGGCTTTGTCGAGAAAGCGCTTCACGTCAGAGTCGTTGACAATGCCTGACTGGTTGATGCTGATTTCCGAACTGCTCTGGATGCAGTAGACATGCGCCCCCGAAATACCGACATTGACCGCCCGGATTCGGATGGAGGACTCCCGCTCGGCATCGGCGACGGCCGCGCGGATAGCCGCAACCGTCTTGTTTATATTGACTACCGTAGCACGCTGCAGTCCGTCGGAATCGGAACGCCCCTTGCCGAGCACGTTAAGCTTGCCGGCAGCGTCCTTTTCGGCAACGACAACGCACACTTTCGTTGTCCCAATATCAAGACCTACAGCGATATCGCTTTTCAGCATTACACTATTCCCGCATGATTATCACAGGGGGTTAACCCGCGGAACCTCCGGAGATACAGAATCCCTGGTAAAAATTCTGTCCCTGAACCTCAGATCCACAGTCTCGAATGAGCCAAAACCTTTCTTTGAAACTACCTTTTGCCAGAATATCTCGAATTTTTTCAACTTTTCCTTGAAGTTGCCGTCATTGCCGACAATAAAACGGGTGGGGGCCTGAGCGGCAATACAGTAACTCTGATTATTGTCTGAAAAGTGAAACTCGCGAATCAAAAGAGGGGCATACTCGCTCCCCCGGAATGCGTCGAGAAACTGTAAAAGCAGAGCCGTTTCCCTTCGATCCATCTGCGTGAGGCCGTTGCCTGCCGGCTTGAGGCGGCTGAGACCGCTGACACGAAGGAGCTTTGGCGTTCGCTCCAGGAATGCCTC
Organism: uncultured Chlorobiaceae bacterium; assembly: GCA_903824045.1. Classification (GTDB taxonomy): domain Bacteria; phylum Bacteroidota; class Chlorobiia; order Chlorobiales; family Chlorobiaceae; genus Chlorobium. The sequence goes on along the minus strand of CAIJVD010000037.1, from coordinate 57,988 downwards.
TTTTCCGGGAAGAAGAAAGCCCTCCCGGTCGATAGCCATCATCACACCGGCTGCATCGGTAAGGGCCAGAGGAACCCGCTCCACCACCCTTATGCGGACTATGCCGTTCAGCTCCTTCTGTATAACCGCATCCCTGACATAGGGGTGCGAAATAATCCTGCTTTTGAGTTGACTGGTGTCAAGCTCCTCCAGATTCTGCCCCCTGAAGGGCGTCACTCTGCCGAGGAGCTCTCCGGGAGGGATGATTGAGACCCCCTCGACGACAAACCCCCTGACCACGACCTCCTTTTTCCAGTGACCGGCATAGTTTGCCAGTCCGACAAGAGCCCCGAGAACAGCAAGAAATACGACGAGCATCACAACCCAGCTTCCGGAAGAACCCTTCGGGGCCTCCAGGGGGCTCTGCTCTGCGGGATTGCTCTCCGGGAGCGATGGAGGCGCAGGTTCCGGAAAATCATCCCGGTATTTCCAGTTCTGAGAGTCAGGCATGGAGGGCGACTTTTTCTGTTCCGTTCACGATGCACTCCCTCCCGCCGATTTCTGGCGGCAGATTTCGGCTACCTTCGAAGCCAGATGGGTGATATCTCCCGCGCCCATGAAGAGCAGCATGTTCCCGTTCCGGGCCTCCTGGCCGAGAGCGGCAAGCAGCGCCTCCCTGTGCGGGATGTACTCGACATGCTTGCCTCCCGCCTTGCGCACAGCGGCAGCAACAAGCTCTCCATCGACACCCGGGAAATTCTCGGCCTTTTCACGGGAAGGATAGACGTCGGCGACATAGACGCTGTCCGCCCTTAAAAGGGCCCAGCCGTATTCGTCGGCGAACTCCTTGGTGCGCGAAAAGAGATGCGGCTGGAAAATCGCAATCACCCTCGAATCCGTCCAGCCGCTTTTGGCGGCCTTGACCGTTGCCTTAACCTCCGAGGGGTGGTGGGCGTAATCATCAACCACCAGAAGACCCTTGCCATTATCGAATTTCACCTGGAAGCGACGCCTCATGCCGCTGTAGCGACCAAGACCGGCAATAAGCTTTTCGGGCTCAAGCCCCAGTTCAAGGCCAACCGAAAAAGCAGCAAGGGCATTGAGCACATTGTGTCGCCCCGGCACATTGATGCAAACATCCCTGAACTCACGACCCTGAGCGTTTACGGTAAACGTGGTCCGTTTTTTTTCGAGCACGATCTCCGAGGCCATCACATCAGCGGGCTCCTCGATGCCGAAGGTGGTATAGAGACGGTTCAGGGAGGGGATGATCTTGCGGATTTCAGGCCAGTCAACACAGCAGATCACCCTTCCGTAGAAAGGTACCTTGTTGGCAAAGTCCACAAAAGCATGCTTCAGCTCCTCGAGGGTGCCGTAGGTGTCCATATGCTCCGACTCGAGACTGTTGATGACCGCAATGGTCGGGGTAAGCTTCAGAAATGCCCGGTCATACTCGTCCGCCTCGATGACCATGAACTTTCCTTCACCGACAACCGTACTCCCCTTCAGGTAGTCCGATATGCCGCCGATCATGACCGTCGGAGACTCCCCTGACTCAATGAGCATGGTGGCGATCATGGCCGTGGTGGTCGTCTTGCCATGGGTTCCCGCAACGCAGATTCCCGATTTGTAGCGCATCAGCTCACCGAGCATCTCGTCGCGTTTGATGACGGGAATGCCTGCTTTTTCAGCAGCGATGATTTCGATATTCTCCTGCGGGCGAATGGCCGATGAGTAGACAACCACATCGCACGAGGCGACCTGCTCTGCCCGGTGTCCCTTGTAGATGACCGCCCCGTGCTCCTGAAGCTTGTCGGTCACCTCTCCCGTCGAAATATCCGAACCGGTCACGCCAAAGCCCGATTTCAGCAGCAGCTCTGCAATGGCACTCATGCCGGCCCCGCCGATACCAACAATATGAACGCTTTTTGTTTTGCCAAGTTCCATTCCACTCCCCTGCGGTTAATGTTGTTGAGCAAGGCTGACAATGCGCAGCGCAAGCTGGCGGGCAGCATCGGGGTAGGCGAGCCTCAGGGCGGCTGCGCCCATCTCTTTGCGCCGCCCTGCGTCCTGCAGCAGCCCGAGAATTTCCTGTATCGCCGCATCAGCGTCAAGATCGCTGTCCTCGACGACGATCGCGGCCCCGCCCCGATTCAGCGAACGGGCATTGTGGCGCTGATGGTCGCCGGTAGCGAACGGATAGGGAATAAGCACCGACGGCTTTCCGAGATTGGTCAGTTCGGCTATCGAAGAGGCCCCTGCGCGGCAGACCACGAGATCGGCAGCGCCGTATGCCGCACCCATATCCTCAATATAGGGCGCCAGAAAAAGCGATTCGGAGCTCTTGACCTGCCCGCGGATCCGGTCGAAATCGAGCGAGCCGGTCTGCCAGATAAGATTTGCTCCGGCGAGAATTTCGTCGAGCCGCTTGAGTACGGCATTGTTTATCGAGCGGGCTCCGCGGCTCCCGCCGAAGACCAGCAGCGTCGGGCGGGGGTGGTGAAGGCCGAAACGGGCTCTTGCTGAGTCAGGCTCCTGCACAATGAAAGTGCGGGATGGGTTGCCGGTGACAAAGACCCCCTCTTTTTTGTGCAGAAAGCCTCGCGCCTCCTCAAAAGCAATATGCACCTCGGTTGCAAGTCTCGAAAGCAGCTTTGTGGTCACTCCGGGAAAGGCGTTCTGCTCCTGGATGAGCGTTTTTTTGCCCATAAGCTGGGCCGCCAGAAGCATCGGCCCGCTGACAAACCCTCCGGTGCCGACGACAACATCGGGAGCCTCCCTCCATATGAGGGCTGCGGCACGGCCAAGAGAGAGCGCAAAATCAGAGAGCACGCCAAGATTGCCAATGAGAGCCGAGAGTGAACGGCCTCGTTTCAGCCCCCTTACAGGGAGCAGGTGAAGAGGGTAGCCGAGCCTTGGAACTTCCGTGGCCTCGATGCCGCTGGTCGTACCGGCAAAGGAGATTGCAACACCCGGATCCAACTTTTTCAGTTCACCCGCCATGGCCACGGCCGGATAGAGATGCCCTCCGGTTCCCCCTCCTGCAAAGAGAATGTTCATAATGCACTCCTCTCGGCGCCGTCGATTGGAAGGGGGGCTCCCGGGTGCCGCTTCCTGTAGCCCGATATGCTGACGAGAATGCCGACCCCGAGCGAGTTGAAGAGCAGTGCCGTGCCGCCGTAACTGATAAAGGGAAGGGCGACGCCTGTAGTCGGGAGCAGGTGGCAGGCGACGGCGATATTGATGAACGCAAAAAGGGAGATGGCAAGGGTGATGCCGCTGGCAACATACCGGCCAAAGCTGTCGGGAGCATGCTTTGCTATGATCAGGCCACAGACCAGAAATCCGGCAAACAGGGCAATAACGACAAGGGCGCCGATAAAACCGTACTCCTCGCCCACGACAACAAAGACAAAGTCGTTGTAGGAGAGCGGCAGGTAGAGCTCACGCTGCTTGCTGTTGCCGATGCCGAGACCGAAGAGCCCTCCGTTACCAAGCCCGATCAAAGCCTGCACGACCTGGTAGCTCATACCTTTTTCATCTCCGCTGAAAAAGGAGAGCAAGCGAGCCACCCTGTAGGGCGCGGCAATGGCAAAAATACCCGCGATGGGAAGAAGCGGCAGAGCCGTCAACAGCATGTGGCGGATATTGACCCCGCCGATAAACATGAGCATGAAACCTATCATGCCGATAAGGGATGCAGTGCTGAAGTTCGGTTCGAGAGCCACCAGGATGACGACAGCCATCAGGTTCGTGAGCAGGGGATAATAGGAGTCTTTGAGATCCTTGATATACTCGCGTTTTTCGGTGATAAGCCTTGAGAAGTGAAAGATTACCGCATACTTGGCAAAGTCGGAAACCTGAAATTTAAGCGGCCCGAAGCCGATCCACCGTGCCGCTCCAGAAATGAGATGCACTGCCTTCATGGCCAGCAACAGGGAGAGAAGGGCGATGCTGCTATAGAGAATGATCCTGCTGGTCTTCCAGAAAAAATGGTAGTCGATCCGGCCGAAGAGGACGATGACGGCAATGCCGAGCAGTGAGAAGAAAAGCTGGCGCCAGAGGAAGTACTCCGTGCTTGCATATTTCGTCTCCGCCCATCCCGCGCCACTGCTGTAGACGACGACAATACCGATGCACATAAGCATGGCAACGATCAGGAGCAGCAGCTTTCCGGCCACAGCCGCCCCGCGAGAGGGCGCCGGAAGCTCCGGGGAAGTACCGGGAATGTTGGCGGTATTCAGCATCTCTCCAATTGATGGACGCATTGTTTGAACTGCCGGCCGCGGTCCTCGAAATTCTTGAACATGTCGAAGCTTGCGCACCCCGGCGAAAAAAGCACGCTCTCTTTATTTCCTGCAGCCTCACGGGCAAAGCGCACCGCCTCTTCGAGCGAAGAGGCCTGCTTCAAGGGGACGATCCCCTCAAAGGCCGATGCCAGCGTTCCTTTTGACTCTCCAATCGCGATCAGCATGGTGACCTTTTCACGAACAAGCCCTCCGATGGAGGGGTAGTCGTTGCCTTTATCCTGACCCCCGGCAATGAGGACAACACGTCCGGGTGCCGATTCAAGCGCCTGGCGCATGGCATTGAGATTGGTAGCCTTGGAGTCGTTGATCCACCCGCAGCCGTCGATTGAGGCAACAAACTCCTGGCGGTGCTCGACCCCCCTGAACTCCTCAAGCGCGGTTCTGACGGCATCATCCTCGATGCCGAGCGCCCTTGCCGTGGCGACTGCGGCAAGCGTGTTATAGATATTGTGCCTCCCCCTGAAGCTCTCCTTCAGAACCCGAGAGAGTTCAATAACCCGCTCGCTGCCGGCGGAGGTGCGCACAACCACGGCATCATCTTCGATCAACACCGCGCGGCACTCCTCTGCGGAAGCTGGTCGATCCTGGCCGAAAGGGGTTATGCTGAAGGGAAGGCGGCCTGCCACACCCTCAAAATGGCTTCTGAGGATCGGGTCATCCGCATTGTAGACAAGCGTGTCCCCCTCTTTCTGATTGGCATAGATCCTGTACTTCGCCTCGGCATACTGCTGCATGTCGCCGCCGTAGCGAGCCAGATGATCGGGGGTGATATTGGTGATAACCGAGACCTCAGGCCTGAAGGTAAAGCAGCGTTCAAGCTGGTAGCTGCTCAGCTCGACCACCGCCACGTCACCCGGCCCCATCTCCTCAACCTTCGAAGCAAAGGGCACGCCGATATTGCCGACACTGAACGACCGGTACCCCTTGCGGAGTCCGTCGCTCTCGGCGATACGGTGAATCAGGGTTGAAGTCGTGGTCTTTCCGTCAGTTCCGGTGATGCCGACAATCCGTGCACGGCAGTACCATGAGGCGAGCTCAATCTCGCTGTAGATTGCCACCCCTCGAGCCTGCAACGATTGAATGACCGGTGCATGAGGGGGAATGCCGGGACTGACGACCGAGAAATCGGCGTCAAAAAAACGTCCGGAGTGCCCCTCCTGCTCTAAGGAGATTCCCTGCTGCTGCAGTCGGGCCGCCACCTCCTCGCCGACAGGGCCTACTTCGCTCACCAGCACTTCGGCGCCCTGCCGCTGAAGCAGCTCCGCCGCGGCCACTCCGCTCTTGCCGGCACCGATGACCAGTACCCTTTTTCCGGCTGCGTCCATGGCAATCATCTGAGTTTCAGGGTCATGAGACTTGTAAGGAAAAAGATAATGGTGATGATCCAGAACCTGAGCACAATCTTCTGTTCCGGCCACCCCTTGAGCTGAAAATGGTGATGGAGCGGCGCCATCAGGAAGATCCGCCTGCCCTCGCCAAAACGCATCTTCGTATATTTGAAATAGAGCACCTGCAGTGAAACCGAGAGCGTTTCGAGGAAAAAGATACCTGCCAGCACCGGCAGGAGCAGCTCCTGCTTGATCAGCAGTGCAATGACCGCTATGGCGCTGCCGAGCGCAAGCGAACCGGTGTCGCCCATGATGATCTCGGCCGGATGCGAGTTGAACCAGAGAAAGCCAACGCATGCCATGACAATCGCCATGCAGACAACCATGATTTCGCCGCCGCCGGGAATAAAGGGAATGTTCAGATAGGTGGCATAGACCGCGTTACCGGCAAGGTATGAAAATCCGCCGAGAGCCATAACCACAAGGGCGGAGCTCCCGGAGGCAAGGCCGTCAAGACCGTCAGTCAGGTTCACCGCATTGGAGACCGCTGTAATGATAAAGATGACGATCGGGATATAAAAAATGCCGTAATCGATGGTCAGGTTCTTGAAAAAAGGGACGGTTGTTGTTGAAAGCAGCACCGAAAACGCCGGGTCGCGCCAGGTATAGATACCGATCACCATGCCGAGCGTCACCTGACCGATCAGCTTGTATCGGGCGGAGAGCCCCCCCTTGATTTTCAGCACAACTTTCCGGTAGTCGTCGATGAAGCCGATAACACCCATCCAGAGCACGGCCAGCATGATCAGCCAGACATGCGCATCGATGAACTTCGACCAGAGCAGCACCGAGATCTCGATTGAAAAAATGATAAGCAGCCCGCCCATGGTCGGGAGGGCTTTTTTCTGCCTGTGCTCCGGCGGCGCCTCCTCCTTGACCGGCTCTATAAAGCGCGCCTTGAGGTAGCGGATGAATGCAGGGCCGGCAAAAAGCGTAATCAGAAGCGAGGTGATCGCTGCCGCACTCGCCCTGAAGGTCAGATACTCGATGACATGAAGTCCCGGCGGTCGAAACATCCTGTCGATGTAATGCAGCAGATAGTAGAGCATAGGGGGATTCTTGTCTGTTTATTGTATGTGCGTTATTCTTGTATTATTCGGGCCTTGATCAGCGCCTCGACCACCTGTTCGAGCTTCATGCCTCTCGAGCCCTTGAAAAGCAGTGCATCGCCCTCCCGGACAACCTCAAGCAGGGCACGAAGAAGCTCCTCATGGGTGTCGAAATGGCCCCGGCACCGTTCAGCGGCCTCACGGCATATCAGCCGGGCCCTCTCTCCGAAAACAAGCATCATGTCAACGGCCCGCTCGTGAATATACCTGCCAATCCGTTCATGTTCAACATCTCCTGCCGCGCCGAGCTCGAGCATATCGCCAAGGACGGCAATCCTGCGTCCAGAACAGGGCAGATCGCACAAGGCGTCAATGGCCAGCCGCATGGAGTCCGAATTCGCGTTGTAGGTATCGTTGAGAATCCTGATGCCCCCGCTCTCGATAACCTCGAGCCGCTTCCAGCCCGGAGCGGGAACAAGCCGCTCAAGCCCCTCTTTTATCTGGGGCAGCGAAAGTCCGAAATGAGCGCCCACGGCGGCGGCGGCAATGGCGTTGATGACATTGTGTTTTCCTGTAAAATTCAAACGCACCCTTGCGGAGTCCGCGTGCAGCGAAAGCAGAAAGGAGATGCGGCCGTCCGACTCAACGGAGAGCTCGCTCGCCCGGCAGTCCGATTCTGCCCCCTCAGCTGAACCGTAACGGATAGCGCCCTGAACGCCGCTACCGGCGGCCTGAAGCCGATGGTCCTCCTCGTTGATGAAGCAGCTCCCCCCGTGACGGAGCAGATAGTCGAAAAGCTTGAGTTCGGCCGCTGCAACCCCGTCAAGATCGATAAGAAACTCGAGGTGCTCATGGCCGATGTTGGTCAACAGTCCATGGGTAGGCATGGCGATTTCAGCAAGCTCCTCCATCTCTCCGGGATGGTTGATGCCAACCTCTACTACGGCGATATCGGTATCCTGACGGAGCTGGAGCAGGGTCAGGGGGACGCCGAGATGGTTGTTCCTGTTGCCCTGGCTCATCTTGACCCTGAAGGCGGCACCGAGCACGGAGGCGACCATCTCCTTTGTCGTGGTCTTGCCATTGCTGCCACCGATTGCCACTACAGGAATGGAGAACGTGGAGCGGTAGATCCGTGCAAGCTCCTGAAGGCCAAGAACGGTATCACCGGTGACGATAAACCCTTTTGCGGGAGGCGGGAGCGGTGAGCCCTCGGCTTCATACCACTCCCGGCTGACCATCGCCCAGCTCGCCCCTCTCTCGAAAACGCTCGCGACATAGCAGTGGCCGTCCGTCCGGTCTCCCTTGAGGGCAATAAAAATCTCGCCGCCCTTCACCTCACGCGAATCAATAACCACCACCGGTCCCTCGATTTCCAGGGGGGGAGCTGCCGCCGTGGAGATCGCCACCGTGCCGACCTTCCGGAAATCCTCAATACTCAACACACCCTTCATCTCCCGCACTCCTTTTCCTGCATATACTTGCGTAATTGGTCCTGGTCGGAAAAATACTCTTTCTGTCCGGAAATCTCCTGATACTTTTCGTGCCCCTTACCGGCAACCAGAAGGACATCTCCCTCCCGGAGCAGTCCAACTGCCTGACGGATGGCCTCGGCCCGGTCCGGCACCCTCCTGTAGCTCCCCTCCGGCATGCCGCTGGCGATTTCGTCGAGGATGGCCAGGGGATCTTCATCCCGGGGGTTGTCTGAGGTGATAATGACCTCGTCGGCGAGTTCAGAGGCGATCCTGCCCATTTCTGGCCGTTTCGCCCTGTCGCGGTTGCCGCCGCATCCGAACACAACCACAAGACGTCCGCCTTCGGGCTTGAGGGCCCGGAGGGTTGTCAACGCCTTGAAGAGCGCATCGGGGGTATGGGCATAGTCCACAAACGCGTGCATGCCCAACTCCAGGCGCCCCACCCGCTCCATTCGCCCGTCAACTGCGGAGAGTGCCGACAGTGATCGACAGATCGCCTCCGGCGGAAGCCCCATACCGAAACCGGTGGCCGCTGCTTCAAGGACATTCATCACATTGTACTCGCCAGGCAGCCCTACATCCATCGTCATCTGCACATCGGGAAAGTGCAGCTCAATACGACTCGAAGCAAGCGACTGCGTGATTATCTCCGCCCTGAACTGACGCCGGCACTCCAGCTCCAGGGGGAGCGAAGAGTGCATGGTGCAGCAGAAGCGCCGCTCAGGAGCGACGCGCCGGGCCATCTCTGCCGTCCGGGGATCATCCGCATTGAACACGGCAAAACCGTCCGGGGCGAGCTGGTCGAAAAGCCGCTGCTTGGCCGAAGCGTACTCCTGCATCGTGCGGTGAAAATCAAGATGCTCCATGCTCAGGTTGGTAAAGAGCGCCACATGAAAGCGGACGCCGTCCACCCGCCCGAGCATCAGGGCGTGGGAGGAGACCTCCATGACCGCAGCCATACAACCGGCATCAACCATCTGACGAAATAGCGCGTGCAGGCCGTGAGCCTCGGGGGTTGTCCTGTCAAGGGGGATCTGCCGATCACCGATCAAGCAGAGATTGGTACCAATATAGCCCGCCGAAATCCCGCAGGCGTTGAGCATTGCCGTAATCAGCCTTGCCGTTGTGGTCTTGCCGTTGGTTCCGGTGACCCCGATGATCATCAGCCGATCCGAAGCGCAGCCGTAAAAGAGCCGGGCCGCCTCAGCAAGCGCCTTTCTGGAATCGGCGACCTTAATATACACCTCTCTGTCGCCCTCATCCGGGGGGAGCTCCTCACAGAGCACCGCAACCGCCCCGCTCTTGATGGCGGCGCCGATAAAGCGGTGACCGTCTGTGCAGTAGCCTCGTACAGCCACAAAAATCGCGCCGGGGATAACCTCTCGTGAATCACTCGTAACCACGCTGACCCTCTGACCCGGCGCAGCCGCACCCCTCCTCGAGAGCGCAGTGATTCCCGCCAGGAGCTCTTCCAGCATCACCGCCTCGCGGCCCGCATATTCAAGTGTGGCACTCATAACGGCTTGCTCTTCCGGTTTCTCGAACCGAGCACCACCTTGACGAGCTGCTCTTTTTCGACTTTCACGCCGGGCGCGATGCTCTGGCCGACAACCACACCGTCCGAATCTCCGGAATAATCCATGTCGAGCTTGAGCCATTTCAGCAGCCGCTTCGCCTCCTGGCGATTCATTCCAGCAAGCTGCGGAACGGCTATCGTATGAAGGGAATCGATAACCGCCTGCTCCGGAGAGCGGAATGAGAGATTTTTCTGCATCTCTTCAGAACAGGCGATCATCCGCGATGCCACGGAAGAAAAGACCGGTGCGGCAACGGTCGCGGCATAGTAGGCAGTTCTCGGATTTTCCACCAGCACAATGATGGCGTAGAGCGGGGCCTCTACCGGAAAGTATCCGACAAATGAGGAGACATAGACTTTATTGGCGTATGAGCCGCCGGCGGCACGCTGGGCGGTGCCGGTCTTGCCCGCAACGCTTATGCCTGGAACTGCGGCGCTTTTGGCGGTGCCGCTGTCGACAACCGCCTTGAAGTACTCCCGGCCGAGATATCGCGCCGTCTCGGGCGTGACGGCCTGCCGCACAATTTTGGGCAAAGTCTCGCGCACCACCTTGCCGTTGGCGTCGAGTACCTTTTTGATGATGAATGGGCGCATCAGCTTGCCGTCATTGGCGACAGCCGCATATGCCTGAAGGATCTGAAGCGGTGTCGCCATCACCTGATAGCCGTAGCCCATCCAGGGAAGCGTTGTGCTGTCCCAGCTTCCGAAAGGGCGAACCCTGCCGGGGGACTCGCCGACAATCCCGAGGCCGGTTCTTGTTCCGAATCCGAAATTGTGCACATAGGCATTGAACTGCTCGGCTCCGACCGCCATGGCGGTCTTGGCCGCAACGATATTGCTCGAGTACATGATCGCCTGGCGGAAGGTGATGTTCCCGTAAGGCTCATGGTCCTTGATGGAGAGGTTGTAGACCGGCAGCACCCCGTTATTGGCGAAGACCATGTCGGTGGCTTTCCGCTTCAGCACCTCGGTTGCCGCAGCGGCCATGACAATCTTGAAGGTCGAGCCTGGCTCGTAACTGTCGGTTACCGCACGGTTGCGTGAGCGCTCCGGAGTCCATGACCCCCGCTGGTTGAGATCAAAAACAGGATTGTTGGCCATCGCAAGGATCTCCCCCGTGCGAACGTCCATGACGATGCATGCCGCAGCATCAGCGCGGAACTTGCCGACCGCCTTGGTCAGCTCGTCCTCGACGATGCTCTGTATGTCGGCGTCAATGGTCAGCTGAACGCTATTGCCTTTAACCGCATCCTGCTGCTTTGCCTCGGGCGCGGGGTAACGGACACCGGTGGCCGATCGCTGAAAGATCCTGGTGCCGTCAATGCCCTTGAGATCCTTGTTGAGCTGGAGCTCAAGACCGCTGCTCCCGATGTTTTTGCTGTCGGTAAAGCCGATAACCTGTGATGCAACATTGAGGTAGTAGCGCTGATGCTCCTTGTCCGACCAGACCCCCGCAATCTTCTCCTGCAGTATCGGCAGAGCCCGCGACACGGGGATCTTTTTGCCAATCACAATCACCCCTTTCGGGCGACTCAGCTCCTTGAGGCAGAGCTGGCGGTTGATGCCAAGATATTTTGCAAAAAGCGTGGCGACGGCAGCTGAGTTGTCAAAGGTTTTCTGCTTGCCGCTCTTTCGGTCGATGACCGCCTTTCCTTTTTCATTGAAAAGAGGGGAGTTGCGCACGATAACGGGATCGGCATAAAAGGAGACCGACTCGATGCTTTCTGCCAGCATGCGCGAATGCCGGTCGAGAATACACCCCCGCTCTGCAACCTCGGTCACAACCCGCTCGTACTGCCGGACCGCCTTCGTCCGCCACACCTTGACATTGACGATCTGGATACTGAGCAGCATCCCTATGATGGCGGCGATAAAGGCCGCAAAAATGAGCACAACGATACCGAGCCGGCGGCCGAACTCATGATCTTCCGGTTTCCCTGCATGCTGCCGGTAACTCATGGTTGGGTCCAGTTCGATTGGTTGCTCATCATTCAGGGCAGAAGTTTGACGGACGGAACAGTTGAGCCAGTAAGGCCAAGCCCTTCGGAAGACTGCGCAATATTATGGATGCTGTGCAGCTCATGCACTTTCAGCTCCTGTGAGGTGAGCACGCTGGAGGTCATCCGCAGCTGATCACGCAGCTTTTCATTCTGCATGGAAAGATTTTTTATTGCGAGCGTGTTGTGGGTCTGGAAGAGAACAATCCCCGTGGCAGAGAGAAGATACAAAAAAGATCTCAGCTGCAGGAGGGAGGCGATATCGAACTTGAAGGTCTTGTCGATCATCTCCCGAAGCTCCGAATCTCCATCCCCAAGATCAGAAAAATCATCACGGGAGAGCATCGCCCCGGCTTCGCCTGCGAACATCGGCTCCCCCGTCCGCTCCGAATTGCGAAACCGCTCCAGAGCGCTGCTGATGCGCTCCCGAAACATCCTCAATGATGACGCTATGCCACTATTGTCACTCAAGCTGACCTCCCCTCGTAGAGTTTTTCTATAACACGCAATTTTGCACTTCTTGCCCTTGGATTCAGGCTGATCTCCTCCGGAGTCGCCAGCATCGGCTTCCGGGTAACCTGGCTGATAATACCCTTCGTGACCGGCTCCCTCAAGCCAACCCCTTTCGGCCCCCAGTCACTCCTGGCCTGATCGGCAAAAATCGTTTTAACGATCCGGTCTTCAAGCGAGTGATAGCTGATGACCGCCATACGCCCCCCATCATCGAGGGATGCGATGCCTCCCAGCAAAGCCTCGCGAAGCACCTCGAGCTCGCGGTTCACCTCAATCCTCAGGGCCTGGAAAACCCGTGAGAGCGTCTTAATGACCGTGTCCCGACCGCAGATCGCGCGGATAATGGAAGCAAGCTCCTCGGTCGTTTCGATCTCCCCGTTTTTCTCGCGATGCCGGACAATCGCCCTCGATATTGAACGGCTTCTCGGCTCCTCGCCATACCTGAATATGATTCTTGCCAGCTCACCTTCATCAAGCGTGTTGACTAACTCCCTGGCTGAGAGCGTGGCACCTCTGTCCATCCGCATGTCGAGCGGCCCCTGGCGAAGATAGCTGAACCCCCGCTCCGGCGTGTCGATCTGAAATGATGAGACGCCAAGATCGAGCAGGATTCCCTCAGCCTTTGGCCTTAAGCCTTTTTCGGCGGCAACACGCCTTATAATCTCCTCTATCTCCTGAAAATTGCCCTGAACAAGTACCGCCCGCCCTGCGAACTCGCTGAGCTTCTCTGCGGCCGACCTCAAGGCCTCGTCATCCTGATCTATACCTATCAGCAGCGACCCGCCGGCATGCCCAGCCGCCTGGAGCGCCCTGAGAATTCCGAGAGAGTGGCCGCCGCCTCCAAGGGTGCCATCAACATAGATGCCCGGTTTTCTGACCAGCAGTGCCGTGATCTCCTCCAGAAGCACCGGATCGTGATAGCTATCCCTCGGCGTTGCCACTAAAAATACCTTCCGGCAAGAGATGCAAAGCGCCCTGCACTCTCCTCGAGCACGGCGGAAAGATGCTCGGGCTTCCAGACAATCATTTTTGTATCCGCGCCGATAATAACAACGTCCTTTTCGATTCCTGCATGGTCAAGAAACTCCCTGGAGAGCGCAACCCGCCCCTGCCGGTCAAGCTCGACCGTCTCAAGGCTTTCATACATGAGTGTCTTCAGCAAGCGCTCCTCGGGATTAAAATCGGAAAGTGCCGATATGGTCTTTCTGATTCCCGCCCAGACGAACGGTTCATAGAGCTCGATGGAACGGTCGGGGGCCTTCCTGATATAGAGCGCTTCGACAGGCTCCACATCGCTCCCGCTTCCGCCATCCGATGCTGGCCGACCGAACCTGCGCCGAAATCTGACAGGAATCATAAGCCGCCCCTTTTCATCAACGGCATGAACCTCTTTTCCTATAAAGCCGGCCATTCTCTGATATGCTTCCCCATTTTTCCCCATTTTCCACCACCACAAAATGTATTAAAAAAGGATGCACTAAAAAAATATTCAGCTATTTTATGGCATAGGTTCTATGTTGCCTTCCAAGAGAGCGCCCCCCATGAAGAGAGATTGCAAAGAGTTCGTCATCGACGGCTATAATCTTATGCACAAGCTGTTTCCGTCACCCTCACTCTCAGCGCTCGACTCATTGCGCAGGAGTATGGAGCAGGAGCTTGTCGCCTTTCAAAAGAGAACACGACACCACGTAACGGTTGTCTATGATGGAAAAGGACACCGCCAGGATTCGCCACTCATCGCTCCACTCCATATTGTCTTTACTCCCGCATCAAAAAGCGCCGACCTTTGGATCATTGAATACGTAAAATCGTTGAACACAAAAGTAAAAATGGTTACTATTGTAAGTTCGGACGAGGAGATCCGCCGCTACGCATCCGCGTTCGGTGCGTCCTGCATGGCATCCGAAGCATTTGTAAAGGAACTGAAGAAAAGGGCGGCCTCCCCTCAGGGCGCCTCCGAAGAGGGGAAATTCAATTTCGACGGCCAGTCGGCGCTGAGTGAGCAGGAGGTTGCGAGCTGGAAAGCGCTCTTTACCCGCGGGAAGAATTAATGGCGGCTCCTGGTGACCGGATCCGGTTAACGCTAAACCACTCTATTCATAATGTCTGACAGCACCCTCAAGCATAACGAGCATTGGCAGGAACTGGACCTGTGGCGAAAGAAAATTGATGCCATTGACCGCCAGCTTGCAGCCCTGCTCTCCGACAGGCTTAACTGCGCCCGCAATATCAGTGCACTGAAGTCCTGCATCGGCGAACAGGTCCTCCAGCCCCAACGCGAAAAAGAGGTACTCAACAATGTTCTGAACCTGGCCGACTCACCGCTTGTCTCCAATGCCCTGGAGAAGATCTACCGCTGCATTCTCGAAGAGTCCCGCATCTGCCAGCATGAGTGGAAAAACAGCCAGCATGATATCCCTTCGAGGTAACCGGACGATTTTCGATGGCATCACACAAAAAAAGCTCTTTGGCAAAACGACTCAAAGCCCTGTTGCCCATCGCACTGGCTATCCTGCTCTCTTTTCTCCTGATTCCGGGACTTAATACAACGTCGAAGCCTACAAAACTCACGGTTCACCGCGGAACCGGCTTCACAGCGATCGTCGATGAGATGGTGCGAAACGGAACCATTCGGAGTAGCTGGCCCGCTCTTCTTACCGGCAGAGTTATTCCCCGCATACACAACATCAAGCCCGGTCGATACACTATTGCGGGCGGCATGAGCAACCTCCAGCTCCTCCTCTTCCTCCACTTCCACCCCCAGGACGAAGTTCGGGTTACGCTCCCCGAGGGGCTCGACCTCCAGAAGGTCGCCAGAATTCTCTCCCGCAAGCTCGACATCGACTCAACCGCGTTTATGGCGGCCGCCCAGGACAGCCTGATGCTCCGGAAGTACCATATCAAGGCAAGAAATGCAGAGGGGTATCTGTTTCCCGGAACCTATGACTTTGCATGGGCAAGCACCCCGTCCGAAGCCGCCAGCTTTCTTGTGGGACGATTCCGGCGCTTCTACTCCGACTCTCTCAAAACCGTTGCCGCCAGGCGAGGACTGAACGAAATCCAGCTCCTTACGCTGGCATCCATTGTTGAAGCCGAAACCCCCGTTGATGCCGAGAAACCGGTCGTAGCAAGCGTCTATCTCAATCGGCTTACAAAAAACATGCGCCTGCAGGCCGACCCGACCGTACAGTATGCGCTTGGAGGGACGGCCCGCCACCTCTATTACAATGACCTCGGAGTCGACTCGCCATACAATACCTACCGCCATAATGGCCTTCCTCCCGGCCCGATCTGCAATCCCGGCGCAGCCTCGATTCTCGCGGTTCTCAAGCCCGCCACCACCGGATTCATCTACTTTGTGGCTACGGGAACCGGCGGGCACAACTTCGCCGAGTCCCTTGCGGCTCACGGCGAGAACATTAAAAAATACCGCCAGGCCCGCAGGCAGGCCGCGCAATAAGGTGTGGCAGTGCCACATTGTGAGTCGATCCTCTGTCAGGGGAATTGTTTATTTTGCATATTAGGGTAATTTTGGAGCAACAGAGTTTTTTCAACTAATCAATACGAGAAATGCAGAAAAAGACCTTGTCGGACCTCTCAATCCAAGGCAAACGGGTACTCATGCGCGTCGACTTCAATGTTCCGCTTGACGACAGGAAAAACATCACCGACGACAAGAGAATCGTCGAGTCGCTCCCTTCGATCAAAAAGGTGCTTGACGATGGCGGCCGCCTTATTCTGATGTCCCACCTTGGCCGACCAAAGGGCAAAGTCAACCCGGAGTTCTCGCTGGCGCCGGTCGCGGCAAAACTCGCAGCTCTTATCGACGCTCCGGTTACCATGGCAAAGGATTGCATCGGCACCGAGGTCATGCAGCAGGTGCTGGCCATGCGCGACGGCGAGGTCATACTGCTTGAAAACCTGAGATTCCACCCCGAGGAAGAGGCCAACGACCCGGAGTTCGCAAAGGAGCTTGCTTCGCTCGGAGAGCTCTACGTCAATGACGCGTTTGGAACCGCCCACCGCGCCCATGCCTCAACCGAAGGCATCACCCACTTCGTACCGATTGCCGTTGCCGGCTACCTGATCGAAAGGGAGCTTATGTATCTTGGAAAAGCCCTGCAGGATCCGGAGCGACCCTTCGTTGCTATCCTTGGCGGCTCGAAGATATCCGGCAAGATCGATGTTCTGGAAAACCTTTTCAAAAAAGTCGATACGGTGCTGATCGGCGGGGCAATGGTCTTCACCTTCTTCAAGGCCCAAGGCTATGAGGTCGGAAACTCCCTGGTCGAAGAGAGCAAGATCGAGCTGGCTCTTGAGATTCTTGAACAGGCCAAACAGCGGGGAATAAAGCTTCTCCTTCCCGAGGACGTCATTCTGACTTCAAAGATAGCGGCTGACGCACCATTCCACTCTGCACTGATCAGCGCCATTCCTGACGGGATGATCGGCGTCGATATCGGCCCTAAAGCTGCCGAGGCCTACCGCAACGAGATCATTGGTGCTCGGACGGTTCTCTGGAACGGCCCGATGGGGGTCTTTGAAATCGACAACTTCGCGTCCGGCACGATGGCCGTTGCGCGTGCGCTTGTTGATGCGACCGCAAAGGGTGCGACCACTATTGTCGGCGGCGGAGACTCCGCAGCTGCCATAGCCAAGGCTGGCCTCGCCGGAGGAATCACTCACATCTCGACCGGTGGCGGAGCAAGCCTCGAATTTCTCGAAGGCAAGGTGCTTCCGGGAATCGCCGCACTGAACGACTAATACCATACCCGCCGCCCGCGCACCCCGCAACTGCGGGTTGCGGGGACAGGCAGAACCCATAGCTATCACGATGAACTATTCCGGCAGGCCTTACAGCCCCGGGGGGTTTCAGTTTATACCCCCGGCAATCAAAAGCCTTATCATACTCAACATCGGCGTGTTTCTGCTGCAGATGACCCCCGCTGGCGAAGCCATCACCACCCTCGGCGCACTCTGGCCCCTGGGATCCGGACACTTCAGAATCTGGCAGCCGCTCACCTATATGTTCCTGCACGGTGGAGGCGCACACCTCTTCTTCAACATGTTCGCCCTCTGGATGTTCGGCGCAGAGATCGAGAACTACTGGGGCACGAAACAGTTCAACCTCTACTACTATATCTGCGGCATCGGTGCAGCCGTCATCAACCTCCTGATGACCATTGGCGACAGCTATCCGACTGTCGGGGCTTCGGGAGCCATCTACGGCGTCCTGCTCGCCTTCGGCATGATGTTTCCCGACCGCTATATCTTCCTCTACTTCCTTGTCCCGGTCAAGACCAAATACTTTGTCGCCGGATATGCACTCATCGAATTCTTTTCCGGCCTCGGAAGCCGGGCGATGGGGAGCGGCAGCAATATCGCGCACTTTGCGCACCTCGGCGGGATGCTGATCGGCTTCATCTACATTACCATCAAAAGAAACGAGTGGTCGGCCGCAGAGCTGCTTGAAAAACTCAAGGCACTTTTCAAGAGGAGTGAGGGCCCCCGCCTCTACCGTCAGGAGAAAAAGGATGCACCTGCACCGGTTTCAGAGGCGGAGATCAACGCCATCCTCGACAAAATCTCCCTGAAAGGGTATGGATCCCTGAGTGAAGAGGAGCGCCGCAAACTGCTCAGAGCCGGTAGCAAATAGCGCGAGGTGAACGATGAATAACGTCTTTGAGAAGAGCCGGAGAAAGGCTGAGAGGGTCGCCGCAAGCCCCCGAAAGACAACGAGGCTGGTCGATGCGGCCTTCCGTCTCCTGATGCAGCAGGGGAAAGGGTCCTCCCTGCTTGGCGACGCGGCCGGCAAAATCCGCGCGCTCGGACGGATGCTCCGAAGCTATGCAACCAGGGAGTACACCGACATTCCCTGGCAGACAATCGTCCTCATTGCGGCCGCCCTCATCTATTTTGTCGCACCTTTCGACCTCATCCCCGACTTCATTCCTCTTGTCGGCTTTGCGGACGATGTAGCCATCATCTCCTCCCTCTTCTCATCAATCATCACGGACGTTGAGCGCTTTACCGCCTGGGAGGCGGCAAAAGCCTCATCGGCCGAAACGGCAGACTACAGGGTCCTCGAAACCGGAGCGTGATCGTCCCGATCAAAACAGGCGACGCTCTCGATATGCGCAGTATGCGGAAACATGTCGACTGGCTGAACCGATGAGAGCGTGTAGCCGCTCTGGGCAATCTCCTTGCCATCACGCGCAAGGCTGGCTGGATTGCAGCTAACATAGATGATCTTGCGCGGCCTGAGGCGCAGCAGCGTTGAGAGCGCCTTCGGATGCATGCCCGCCCTGGGTGGATCGGTAATGATCACATCCGGTGCGCCGTAATGGTCAAGCGTATCGAGCATAGCATGAAAATCCTTCAAATCGACCTGGTAGAAGGCCGCATTCGGAATGCCGTTCAGCTCGGCATTGCTCCTTGCATCCCCTATCGAGCTTTCGACAACCTCGAGACCGACCACCTGACGGCAGTGCCTTGCCAGATAGAGCGTAATGGTGCCGGTTCCGCAATAGAGATCGTAGACGGTATCATCCTTGCAGAGCCCCGCAACATCGAGAATACTCTGGTAGAGCACCTCTGCCTGCGAAGAGTTCGTCTGAAAAAAGGAGTTCGCCGAAATGCGGAAGTCAAGGCCGCCAAGCTGCTCGGTGATATATCCCGCGCCTGAAACCGTAAACTCCTGCTCTCCGGTAGCGACGGTATTGTGCCGCCCGGTCACATTGTTGACAATGGTCATCGTCTGGCCCGACATTCCGGACTCGAGCTGCGCCCGGTAGCGCTCCATAAGCGGAGCGTCATGCCATGAGGTGACAAGATTGACCATCACCTCCCGCCGGTTCTCACTGAAGCGAACGACAAGATTGCGCAAAAAGCCGGTGTGGGCCTTGACCGCGTAAGGGGCCAGGGCGTTGGCAAGCGCAAACTCCCTGGTCAGCGCAAGCACCCGGTTCATCTCTTCGACGGCAAGGTAGCAGTAGTCAATGTCAATAACCTTCTCGAAATTGCCCGGAGTATGAAAGCCAAGAGCAAACTCCTTCGGCCGCTCGAGCTTCTCCAGCGATAGCTCTTCGGGCAGAAGGTAGCGCATGCTGGAAAACGAGAACTCGATCTTGTTCCGGTAATGGAAGGGGGAGAGTGCCGCAAGTGCCTCTCTGACAGGCGGATCGGGGAAATTGCCGAGATGCACAAGGGCGTCACGGACCTTCTTCTGCTTGTAGAGCAGCTGCGCCTCATAGCGGATATGCATCAGCTTGCACCCGCCGCACACGCCGAAATAGTGGCAACGCGGATCCGTCCTGTCCGGTGAGGACTCAAGCACCTCTACCGATGACGCCTCGATATAGCGCTGGCGGACCTTTCTGATTTTAGCCGCCACCCGGTCACCCGAAGCAAGCATCCCGCTGACCATCACCGCCATGCCGTTGTCAAGTCGTCCGAAACACTGCTCCTTCTCCGCCAGATCGGTAACCGTGAGCGTGATGATATCCCCTTTCCTGTAAAGCTCTTCTGCCATTGGAACCCTTTTATGCCTTATAAAATCAACAGGTTACAGCCACTCCGCCATAGCAATGCGCTCAAAGGCCGGAACGGCAATCCGTTAACATACAAAACCGCATGCATTTGAGGCAGAAAAAAGCACCCCTTGCCGCCCAATACCTGCAAAATCCCAAAACCCTAGCCTATACTATTACCTGTATTTCACCTCAAGCAGCCAAAGCCGTCCGACTCTCGGCAAGTAAGCGCTCAGAGGTGATTGATGCACCGTGTGATTGCAACATGAGGAAAAAAGCGACTGGCGGGCTGAAAAAAGAAACGCTCCCAACCAGGTTGAGAGCGTCAGACCGGAGATGCTATCTCTGTTGATGTTATGAACTAAATGAAAACTTTAGTCATGACTAAAGGACGCACTCTCCAGCAAAAAGAGCGGGTTCAAGTCTATGTAGATGGATTTATCTTACGAAAACCTGCGGGCTGGCAATAAGCGGTTGGAGAATCCGGAGGATGCCACCGCCCCATTTGGACGCGTTGAGATAAGCGTTACAAACTACTGGTTAATAGTGCCGCTCCAAATACCCCCGCGCTGTCGCCGAGGAGGGGGCGGAGAAGCGGGATGCGGAGTTCGCTCGTGAAGAGATGTTTTTCAATTGCCTCTACAACCTCTTTTGAGTAGAGCAGTTCGATGCTTCCGACTCCGCCGCCGAGAATGCAGATGTCGGGATCGAGTATATTGATGACCTGGGCAAGCGCCTTGCCAAAATAAAAAAGCAGCCGTTCCATGGTGGCAGCTGCCGCGCTGTCGGACTCTCGCTCCAGTGCGATTTCGACGAGAGGCTTGCGTTTACCGCTCAGTCCAAGGTAGTGCCTCTCGAGCGCAGGCCCTGAAATCACCGTTTCGACGCACCCCCTGCGACCGCAGTAGCACTCTTCGCCTTCAGCGATCAGCTCATTGTGCCCCCACTCGCCGGCGATGCCGTGCGCACCGCGCCGGACCCTCCCGCCAGTGACGATTCCTCCGCCAACTCCGGTGCCAAGAATGATGCCGAAGGCGGCCCGGGCGGGATCGCTCATGAGTTCAGCCCCTGAGCCAAGCATGGATTCGGCGAGCGCAAAGCAGTTGGCATCGTTTTCCAGCACAACCGCTCGCCGTAGAACCGCTTCGATATCGCCCTTCAGGTCGCGTCCGTTGAGCGACAGGGTGTTGGAGTTTTTCATCACCCGGAGCGGCTCGTCATACCTTCCGGGAGTGCCGATGCCCAGCCTCTCGGGTAGAGCGAGGCCCGTTTCTGCCGATACCTCCTCGAGCAGCCGGCCTATGCGTCCAAGAATGTGGCTATAACCGCCTTCAGCCTCGGTAGCGATCCTGCGGCGCGAGAGGGGGCGCATGGTGCCGTCAATCACAACCGCCTCGATCTTGGTTCCGCCGAGGTCGACACCCCACCGCAGCTCATCCATTTCCTGATTGCTCCCTTCGCATGAGGCGCGGCTGAACAATGTTCTTAACGATCCATGACAGGACGAGGTAAGAGAGCGAGGCCGAGAGGATGCCGATCATCATGCCTGCAAGAACATCACCGGGATAGTGCACGCCAACGTACACCCGCGAATAGGCGACCCCGGCTGCGTAGAGGATCATAAAGGCGGAAAAGAGCTTTTCGAGAGCACCGCCCCGGTGGAAAAAGATCCAGGCAGTTGTGGCGACGGCGGCAGAATTAGCGGCGTGTGAAGAGGCGAATGAGTAACTGTAAACCTGCGTGACGAGCAGGCGAACGTGCTCCAGGGCAAAGCAGGGACGGATGCGATGGACGAGAGGCTTGAAGAGGCCCGAAGCGATGAAATCGGCCACGCCGACTGAAAGCAGGGCAAGAAGCAGAATCAGAACGCCCTGGCGCCCCTTCTGCACAACCATGAAGAGAGCCGCAATGAAAAGAATCGGCCATGAGAGCGACCCTCTGGTCAGAAAAACCATGAGGTCATCTGCAACTGGGTGAACCAGACGGAGGTTCACCAGCTGGAAAAGCCAGACATCAGCCTGCTCAAAGGGCGTCATAGGCTTTGCTTACTTTTTAGCGCTCCCTTTATGTTTTTTGCGGGCACCTGTTGATGCCGTACCGAGATGCACTTGCGGCATGTCGGCCGCTGTCGTGGTCTTGTTGATATAGAACTGCTGGGCGACACTGAAGATGTTGAACATCAGATAGTAGAGGCCGAGACCCGCAGGCATGTTGTTGAAAAAGAGCAGCATCATGGCGGGGAACATGTAGGTCATGATCTTCATCTGCTCATTGGACTGGGTCGTCGGGGTGATCTTCTGCTGAACATAGACCGTCACCGCCATGAGAATCGGAAAGACCGCAATATGGTCACCGTACATAGGGATGCTGAAGCCGAAATCGAAAATCGAGTCGGGAATCGACAGATCCTTTGCCCAGAGAAATCCATGCTGGCGAAGCTGAATTGAAGAGCGGAAAACATAGAACATCGCAAAAAGCAGCGGCATCTGCAGCACTACCGGAAGGCATCCGCCGACAGGGTTCACCCCAGCCTCCTTGTAGATCCGTCCCAGCTCGCTCTGCAGTTTGGCCGGGTTGTCCTTGTATTTCTCCTGGAGCTCCTTGAGGGCGGGCTGCAGGGCGCTCATCTTTTTCATCGACTTCGTCGAAGCCATCGAGAGCGGGTAGGTGACTGTCTTGATAAGGAAGGCGAAAATGATGATGATGAGTCCGAAATTGCCCATAAAACCGTTCATCCAGCTAAAGACCGGCAGAATGATATACTCGGCGAACGGCCTGGTCAGCCACTCCCAGCCGAAGTCCATAATCTTTTCGAGCCCGGCGTTCTGAGCTTTGACGGTATTGTAATCGAGAGGTCCAAGGTAGAGGCTGAAGTGATTGTCGGAGAGAGTGCCCGAAGGAGGTACCGCCATTTTCAGCGCTGCCACATACTCCTCAAACTCCTTGCCCTTCCTTTTGCCGCCGAGGAAGAACCCTTCGGTGCGCCCCTGGGGGATAAGTGCCGCTACAAAGTACTTGTTGCGAACAGCAACCCACTTGGCTTCGCCCGACTGCTCCTCCCGGTATGCCTGATTCTCCTTGGCCGCATCAAGCTTTACAAGGCTGCCACCAAGAAATGCTCCGGCCATTGCGCTCTGAGCCTCATCCTGCCGGTTTTTTTCTGAATAGGCCAGTCCGCCATCCCACTGAAGCTGATACTCGTTGCCCGCCAGTTCGCTTGCAAATCCGGTCAGCCTTACATCATAATCGATCTTGTAGCTCTCGCCGGAAAAAAGATAGGTTATGTCAACCGCCTGCTGGGAGCCGGCATCGAGATGGTAGTGCACCGCATAGCTCTCCTTGCCCTTAAGGGTGTGGAGCGTATCGATGGTGGCCGTTCGGAAATAGAGATCCCTGGTGTCAATTTTTTTGCCGTCCCGGGTCAGAAAGAGCAGCGAAAGCGCTCCGTTTTTGCTGCTGTTGACCAGGTTGAATGGCTGATGATTTCCGTCAAGGTGCTTTTTCAGCACAAGTGAGGTCAATGTCGCTCCCTTTGAAGAGAGTGTAGCGCGGAACAGGTCGTTCTCAACCGTAATTGCCTGCTCTTTGCCGCCTGCTGCAGATGCAAACGCACCGAAACTCTCGGAGGATGGCACCGGGGCGGTCTGGACGGCCTCTGCCTGACGAGCGGCAAGCTCCGTCCGCACTGCGGCATCCTGCTTCAACTGTTTTTTCTCCGGCGACATGAACTGCAGCCAGACAATCATGATCAGGGCGATAAGCGCAAGGCCTGTTACTGAATTTCTATCCATTACAACACTCGTTAGTTTTACCGGAACTGTTATTGACCCTCAAGGGCAACGGGTCATAGCCGCCCTTCGAAAAAGGATTGCACCGCAGGATGCGCCAGAAGGTCAGCCATGACGCATAGAGGGGATTATAGTGCTGAAACGCTTCAAGCCCGTAGCTTGAACAGGTGGGTACAAATCTGCAGGACGAACCGAGCAGCGGCGAAAGAAACGCCTGGTACAACTTTATCATCAGAATAGGCAGCTGATTGACATATCTCCAGACCATCATACTTCACTCGTCCTTTGTCAGCTAACAAAACATTTTCATCACGGCAGCCAATTTTTACCATAACCGGATAATCCCTGGGTAATCAGCAACGTCCCGCACTCTGGGTCAATCTTCTGATCTCCTCCCTGAAATCTTCAAGGCCGGGTATATCGCGGTTTCTCGTCGTATAAAGGAACGCTATACATCGCTGCGTTCCGTCACTGCCTTGGTGCTGCCCCTTCGGCACACCCGATTCATCTGATTTTTCGAGCCGGTATGCCTCCCGCATCATCCTCTTGACCCTGTTTCGGTGAACAGCCAGGGGAACTGTTTTTTTACTCACCGCGAACAGAATGGCCGGCACGTCACAAAGGGCATCGTTTTCCGGCTTGAGGTCGGCGTAGATCATTTTCATGAAATCACCCCTGACGCTGGCTCCGCTCCTGAACAGAAGTGAAATCTGCAGCTTTTTTCTCAATATCTCATGCTTCCGCAGAGAGTGAACATGGAGCTTATTCAAAACCTCAAAAGAGCGGGTTTATGGTATCCTGCCGGCTTTGTGCCGGCAGCGACAAGAGTTACTCTACTGGTGGCGTGTGCCCATCTCGCTGCTGACTGAGAGCGAATGACGCCCCTTGGCTCTTCTTGAGGAAAGCACCTTGCGGCCGTTCTTTGTCGACATCCTCTGTCTGAAGCCGTGCTTGTTCCTTCTCTTTCTATTCCTTGGCTGAAACGTTCTTTTCATCGGTTATAACTCCGCACTTGTTATTTATTCAAAATTACCGGGCGCGTAATTTAGCATAATCACCTCTCATTAACAAATAGATCCAGCAAGCCCATTTCACCCTGTGACGCCGAAGCCCGAAATGTGCTGTAAATGCCCGCTGCAATTACCTGAAAAGCGAGTGCTGCCAAAGGGGCACAATAATGTTGATAACTTGTTGAGAAAAAAAACAACGCCCCCCGAAACCCCAGTAAGCCCTGCGGCTAAAGGGAATCAACATATGTTGACTACTTTAAAGCCGGTCTCAACTAACTGATTATATAATAGAGAGATAGGATGTTGAAAACTTGGGGGGCTTGGCCCCTCGGGCTCTTCGGGGATTTTCTCCAGGGAAATTGTTTATTGTCTATCGAAAACAGTAACTTGTACACAGTAAATGTTGATGGGCGTCGCTATTCGAGCCCCTTACCCTCCAAATTCCCGTATGTTATGCTCGACTATACAGTAAAGGCGTCGCGGGATAATCCGCCGACCAAAGGCCGTAAAAACGGCTCCATTGAGCATCAGGTATGGGAGAACTGCCTCGACGACATCAAGGAAAAAATAAATCCACTTGCCTTTAAAACCTGGTTTCTTCCGATAAAACCCCTGAGCTTTTCGGGCAGCGAACTGACCATAGAGGTTCCGAGTCAGTTTTTCTACGAATGGATTGAAGAAAACTACTCATCATTCCTCAAAGAGGCACTTAAGGATGCCATAGGCCCCGAAGCCCGACTCATGTACTCCATCGTTATGGATAAATCTCAGGGCCAGCCTGTAACGATAGAGTTGCCACACCAGAGTGCGCTTCCATCCGCATTCAGCGCCTCGCCCCCCTCCTCCCCTGAACAGACGAAAGCCGCAGCAGAGTTTGAGCGCAACCTGATTAGGTTTGAAACTCACCTCAATGTAAAATACACCTTCGATACACTCATCCGCGGAGACTGCAACTCGCTTGCCTTTGCGGCATCAAAAGCTGTAGCCCAGAGCCCCGGTCAAAATGCATTCAATCCGCTGGTCATCTACGGCGGCGTGGGGCTAGGAAAAACGCACATGATGCAGGCTATCGGAAATACCGTCCGGGAGCATCGCCCTTCGTCGAGAGTTCTCTATGTCTCGAGCGAAAAATTTGCCATCGATTTCGTCAACGCCATCCAGAACGGCAAAATCCAGGAGTTTTCCTCCTTCTACCGATCGATTGACGTCCTCATCATCGACGACATTCAGTTCTTTTCGGGCAAGGAAAAAACCCAGGAAGAGATTTTTCATATTTTCAACACCCTTCACCAGTCGAACAAACAGATCATCCTCTCTGCAGACCGCCCTATTAAGGATATAAAAGGCATTGAGGACCGTCTGATCTCGCGTTTCAACTGGGGTCTTTCGGCTGATATCCAGCCACCTGATTACGAGACTCGCAAGGCGATCATTCTCAGCAAGCTCCATCAGAGCGGCGTCAACCTCGAGGAAACCGTTATCGAGTTCATCGCCACCAATGTAACGGAGAATGTCAGGGAGCTGGAGGGGTGCATCGTCAAGCTGCTGGCCGCTCAGTCCCTCGACAACAGGGAGATTGACCTGAATTTCACAAAATCAACACTGAAGGATATTATACGCCATACCACCAAGCAGCTGACGCTTGACACCATAGAAAAAGCGGTCTGCCGCTACTACTCGATTACCCCAAATGATCTGAAGGGAAAGTCAAAGAAGAAGGAGATTGCCGTCGGTCGCCAGATAGCGATGTACCTCTCAAAACTGCTGACGGACTCTTCACTGAAGACGATCGGCCTGCACTTTGGGGGCAGAGACCACTCCACCGTCATTCATGCGGTCAATACCATCACCAAAAAAGTAGACTCAACAGCAGAGGAGCGGAAAAAAATCGATGAAATCACGAAAAGAATAGAGATCTCGTCGATGTAAAAAGGATGTTGACAGTATGTTGGCTGGATGTTCAGGCAATCTTGACAACTCAAGTTTTATCAACATATTCAGGAGGCGCCGAAATTGATCCACAAACAGCTAACAGGATAAGGTAGCAGGGAGGGGCAGGTTGTAAACATCCAATTCACCTTGATACTGATCACTAAATCGTTAAAATAGAATACATTAAACGATCAATCTATCGAGTTATCACGATATCAACATCACCAATTACAACAACAATCTTTTCATAAATCATAAATAGTTAAAGTTGGAGCAGATGAAATTAACTTCCTCAATCAGGCAACTTCAGGATTCAGTCGGTAAGGTTGTGCAGGCAATACCTGCAAAAGCCATCGATCCCCGCTTTGATAACATCCACCTCTCCATGGAGTCGGGTTCGCTCACTCTGTTTGCGACGGATGGTGAACTTTCAATTACGGCAAAGAGCGACGTCGATACCACTGATACGGGAAACATTGGTATCAAGGCCAGAACTCTCCAGGATTTTCTCCGAAGCATGTACGATACCTCGGTGACTTTTACCATCGAGCGTCAGGAGATCAGCGATCATGGCACCGTGCTCATCACGACTGACAAAGGACGATACAAGATACCCTGCCAGTTCGAAAGCAAACCTGAAAAGCACGAGAAGAACTACGATATCTCGCTTGAACTGCAAACTTCCGAATTCCTCGATCTTGTGCAGAAAACCATTTTTGCCTGTAGCGTAGACGATATGCGCCCTGCCATGATGGGTGTCCTTTTTGAAATTGAGGGGAGCACCATTACGGCAGTCTCAACAGACGGGCACAGATTGGTCCGTTGCAGAAAGAGCTCCTCTTCTGATGTTCAGGAAAAACAGAAAATAGTCGTCCCGTCGAGAGTTCTCGGAATTGTTCAGAAACTCGCGCAGAACGAATCATTGACCATGAGCATTGATGCAGACAGAAAATTTGTGCGCTTCATCAGTGGCAGCGTGGTACTCGATGCAGCTCTGATTGTTGAACCCTATCCGAATTATGAGGCTGTTATCCCTGTAGAGCATGATAAACATCTGGTTGTAGAGCGTTCATTGATCTATGATTCGGTAAGGCGTGTTGGACGCTTTTCGAGCATCGGTGATGTGCGTCTGGTTATTGAGGGGCAGCGCATGAAAATAATGGCTGAAAATACCAATGAGGGTGAAGCTGCTCAGGAAGAGCTTCCCTGCAGTTTCTCGGGAGAGGAGATAACGATAGGATTTAATTCACGCTTTATTGAGGCGGCGCTTGCTCATCTTGATGACAACGAAATCCGCATCGAGCTCAAAAGCCCTACAACAGCTGTTATCTTCAAGCCGCACAAGGAACAGGATGACGACAAGCTGATTATTCTGGTGATGCCGGTTCGAATAAACAATTGAATGGGTTGAGGTCGATTATTGAGAGTAGAGCGTATTACCTATGAGAATTTCAGGAATCACCCTGTATCGGCCTTTGAGCCGACAGAGGGGATCAATCTCATTCACGGTCCCAATGGATCAGGAAAAACCTCGATTCTTGAAGGAATACACTATTGCGCGCTGACAAGAGGCTTTGTCAGCGCTGCTGATAGTGACTCTCTGCACTTTTCTTCAGAGTATTTTCTCCTTAACGGCACCTTTATCGATGGAGCTGGACACACCGCCGCTGTTAAAATCAGCTACAGCGAGGCAAGAGAAAAGCAGATAACGGTCAACAACAGTGAGCTGACTACATTTTCGAGTCACGTTGGAACCATCCCCTGCATCACCTTTTCCCCTCCCGAAATTGTCATTGTCAATGGAGCTCCAGCGGAGCGCCGCCGCTTTCTTGACAATGCCATCAGCCAGACTGACCGGAGATATCTGGAGGATCTGATGTCCTACAGGAGGGTTCTCTCTCAGCGAAACGCCCAGCTACAGCTTCTTGCAGAAAAAAGATCAGTTGATGACGGGATGCTCTCGATATGGACAGACACTCTTGCCCGACTGGCCGCTTCGATTGTCAGAAAAAGAATGATCGTCACTGCCGCCCTCTTCAGCTGTTTCAGCGAGATATTCAGTCGCTTGAAACTTGATGAAATTCCACTTATTACTTATAGATCAGCGTTTTTGGATATCGGTCCGGATCCCTCTGAGGAGATGCTCTACAACCGTTATCTTCAGAAATTCAGCGACATTCAAAGAGCGGAGATTCTTCGGGGGCAGACGATGGCGGGTCCGCACAGGGATGACCTGGTGTTTATGATAAACGGTCGTGAAATTAAAAAATTTGCATCCCAGGGCCAGATGAGAACCTTTCTTATCTGCCTGAAGCTTGCCCAGCAGCGATTTTTCTTTGAAACACTTGGCGAGCGGCCTGTCTGCCTGCTCGATGATATTTTCAGCGAACTTGATTCATCGCGGATTGCAGATATATTCAGCATTCTCGAAACATGCGGCCAAGCGGTCATTACCTCGGCAGACAAACATCAATATCCTCACATGACCCCCTTTCGGATTGAATCGCTGAAGCTAAAAGGATAGAGGAGATCATGGCAAGAACCAGGGACCCAAAAAAAATTTCCACAGTCGTTACGGAGATGTGCCGGACGCTTGGAATCGACGAGGCCTACCGGCAGTACAAGACACTCCAGGTATGGAGCAGCGTTGTAGGAGATGCAATTGCTGGAGTGACGACCATCGAGCGTTTTACAGGGGGGCAGCTCTTCATCAGGGTAAAAAATCCCTCATGGCGCATGGAGCTGAACTTCCGGAAGAAGGATATTATCAGCAGGCTTAATGCCGAGCTGGACAGGCCGATGGTTGAGGAAATCATCTTCAAATAAAAAAGGACTGTCGCCATAAAGGGACAGCCCTTCACGCTATTGATCAGACTCCCGCAGGAGGCCACTTTTCACCGCTCAGAGATCACAGCTCAGCTGATACATCTCGATCATTTTGTCGGCATAGGCCTTGCCAAACGCTTTGCAAATCTCGAATTCAGGCTCATGAGGCTTGAATTTAACCATCACGTTCTGTTCAAAAACCTTCAGCTTGAGCATCGTCAGGTTGCTCTCAATCATTTTCGATGCCTCCCCGCTCCAGCCGTAAGAACCGAAGGCTGCAGCAAGTTTGCCCTTGTCGCGAATAGGGTTGATGGCGGCAAAGAGCTGATAGATCTGCGGCAGAATGTTCTGGTTGATCGTCGGAGATCCCACAATAATGCCTGAACAGTGGGCGATCTTTTCCTCGAGCTTGGAAAAATGGATGTTTTCAACATCACAGATATCGATGCGGAAGTCACAGGACTGCTGAAGACCCTCGGCGATTTTGTGTGCCAGCAGCGTGGTGTTCTCGTAGGCTGAAACATAGGCGATAAGGATATTCTTCTCGTGAGGCATGGCTATTGCCGCATTCGAGTACTTCAGTGAAAGATCGACATATTTCTTCCAGTGTGTTCTCAATATCGGGCCATGTCCCGGGCAAATCGTCTGAATATCGAGCGGTCTGATTTTCTCGACAGCCTGAATCATGTATTTGCTGTATGGGCGCAGAATAGCATCGAAATAGTAGGTAAAGGCATCGTCAAAATCGCCCACGGCGTCATCATACATCGCCTCATTGCTGAAGTGTGAGCCGAATGAGTCGCAGGTGAAAAGAATCCGGTCCTCTTCAAGCCAGGTATAGATGGTGTCCGGCCAGTGCAGATTTGGCGCATTGATGAAATGCAGCGTTTTGTTGCCGAGATCGAGGGTGTCTCCGGTCTTGACAACCATTGATTTGAAGTCATGGCCTGTCTGGTCACGCAGAAATTTTATGGCATTGCCGCTTCCTACCACCGTGGCATTCGGTGCAACGCTGAGCAGGTTATGGACATTGCCCGAATGATCCGGCTCGGTATGATCGACGATGATGTACTCGATATCTGCCGGATCGGTAACCTGCTTGATTTTATCAAGATAGGTCGGCCAAAACTTCTCTTTTGTTGTCTCTATGACCGTTTTCTTGTCGGCATTGATAAAATAGGAGTTGTAGGTGGTGCCGTACTTGGTCTCCATCACAATGTCGAAGGTGATAAGGCCGGGGTCGAGAACACCTATCCAGCTGACGTCGGCGGAGACGGGAAGAACTTTATTGTCTGTCATTGTTATATCGGGAATTGATTTAAAATAAAGAGGTTACCACTATAATACAGGAATATGCCCTTCATAGTTCCTTGAGGGAAATATAAATTATTGTTGCAAGCGGCACAAAGGGCTTCACCGCTCTGCGCCCTCAGAACGGAAGCTCACCCCCAAGCTGGCTCGTCTCTGTATGGCGGATATCCCTGACAAGCGCTATGCCTTCCGGAGAGAAGGAGAAGAGCGTATCGGCTGAAAAAATCATACTGTAATCCTGTGGCTTGAAAAATGGCAGGAACTTCTGGCAGTGCTCATCAAGTCGTTTCAGATAGAACTGCGTGTTCTCGTCCGGCTTATCCCGGCTCCAGTCGGAGGCAAGCTTACCCTTGTCATAAGAGGCCGAGCCTGCCCCTGTGCCAGAAATATAAAAGGTAATCCTGTCGCCTTTCGTGACTTTTAGCCCAGAGCGGATTGCCAGTTCGTAGGTAATTGACTTTGATCTCTTTGCGGACTTTACGTCCTCCTGGTACTGTTCGACGGTGTTTTTCAGCGATTCAGTTCTTGAGAATTCCGAAACATCCAAAACATGGTTCAAAATGTTTTCACGGTACTCCATAAACAGATGGTGAAGGCCGGTGACATCCTCGCTCAGGAGCTTTTCAAACCCCCGGCGTACAAAATCTCTGCCAAACTTCTCTCCGCTCCGGCTGGTGAGCGATGATCCTTTCAGGGCCATTACATTGTCATATCCCAGCAGGGCGTAGTTTTTCTTCATGTAGGAGATCATCTTCTTGAACCTCCCGTCAAAGCCGATATTGATGCCCTGAGGCATGAGGGTAGAGACTTCGCTGACGAGCGCTCTTTCATCGGACTCTGTCGTTATCCCAGGGGGGGGGACAAACAGGATTCCGTCAGTATCCACCTCGATGACGCGGCATCCCCGTGCCTCGAACTCCATGATCATCTTTTTGGCAATCCCCTGCCCGGTAGAGGTTATCTTGTCGGCCTCATTGAAATCGTTGAATATGCCGCCACTGAAGCCCAGATAGCCATACATGGCGTTTATCAGGATCTTGAAAGAGCCCTGCATGGCGTCGAAATTGTCTGCAAGCGTCCGGTTGCCCAGCTCTTTCTCCTCCCGAGCTTTGTCTTTCGCCTTGAAGCGCAGGTCTTTAAGGTCATGCAGGACACTCGGAAATATCTTTAACTCGTCGCTTTTCGGGCAGATATTGTAGGAGAGCATGATCGACGGATAGAGCGATTCGACGTCAGCGTAGACAATCGGCCCCAGAATCCCTTTGAGAAACACCTCTGTATAGCCGCCGGAGTGCTGCTGACCCGATGAGGGCTTGGGCAGGGAGTGTTTTTTTCTGAGATACTCTCGCACAAAAAGAACCTCTATTTTGGCGGCTTGCCCTATGCGGGAGGTCATGGCATAGGTATAGGGCATCATCTGTGAGAGGTAGAAGTTGCTGCCTGACAGAAGGGAAGAGAGTGCCCTTGTTTCGCGGACATCGTCCAGGGCGTAGGCCAGGAGCTTTTCATGGTTGTTTTTCCAGAGGGAGGCAATATCCTTATAGTCTACATAGGTTCGGTCCGGGGAGGCAAATCCGAAATGCTTTGCGACGGCTTTCAGCCCGTAGCTCTGGATGGAGCGCTTTGCAACATCATAGCTTTGAACGAGAAAGAGCGTATCAATGACATGCCGCCCAGGGATGTCAAAAAATGGATAGTCGATGCTTCGGTCTGCAAACCTGATGCTTGATGGGTAGGATTTTGGCACGAGTCCGTCCCGCCCCACGGCAAAGGGGACACAGTGACGCTCGCACCGGCGCTGCAGGTAGGGAAGGTCAAAACTGAAGATGTTATGGCCCTCAATAACATCGGGGTCTTTTTCCCTGATCACCGCGACAAGCTCTTCAAGCAGGGCCTTCTCGTCCCGTCCCTTTGAGTGGAGCACCGCCTCCCATCCCCGGTTATCGCATAACGAGACAATGATGATTTCGTCAGCACCGGGCCCGTTGCCCTCTCCCTTCCGGGATGACGGATCATAGTTCGTCTCGATGTCGAGCTGTAGCCGGTAAAGATCATCGAATATCATCCCCTTAAAGAGGGTTTTGCCGCTCTGCAGGAGATATTGTGTTACGGCATCGCCCTTGTTGTAGACCAGCGGGCTGCTTTCAGGGCCATCTTCTCTTGCGCCCCCCTCCCCGCTCTCCGTATTGCGGCGGCTGTTTATGAACTCTACCCCGGCCCGGTAACTTCTCCAGCTTTTAAATATGGCGAGGTATTGATAGTAGTTCTCCCCCGAAAGCTTGACCATCCAGAACTTGTCCTTATCCTCGGGAACAAACCCCTCAAGCAGGACGCTGTCGGAAAGAAAAAAGAAAGGGTAGACTGTGTCGTCATGAAAGCGGACCCCCTCCTGATCTCTTGTGAATACCCGCACATGGGTGTCGGAGAGCTGATATGCGCCCACAATGCGCTCCTCTTTGTCCTTCCCGAACAGAAGGTCGTTGTTCACGATATCTCTAATAATGCTTTCCATGGAGGTCGGGTTGTTAGGGTGTAACCATAAGCATGCGAAAATGTTTCACGTGAAACAACTTCTCTTTCCTATCTGCCAAGCCGAATAGTGAGGACGGAGGTGTCCGAAGGGGAGACCCCCGGGATTCTTGACGCCAGGCCGATGGTCTCGGGTCGGTAGTTAATCAGCTTCTCCCTTCCCTCACTTGAGAGGCCGGAAATGGTAGTGTAGTCTAATGAGGCAGGGATTTTCAGCGATTCAAGCCGTGATATCTTTTCACTCATCAGATTGTCGCGTTTCAGATAGCCCTCATACTTCAAGTCAATCTCAACCTGCTCATAGACAGCTGGATCTGCTGTTATCTTTTTGGCTTGGGTGTTAAGCCCCGAAGAGGCCTCAAGGAGCAGGTGCAGGGTTATCCCTGGTCTCTTGAGAAGAGCCCCTGCGGTTTGGACTGTTGTAACCTCACTATAGCCGAGTGCGCGAAGATCAGCATTGATCTCCTCTGAAGTGACTTTTGCTCGGGAGCAGAGCGCCTTTATTGCTTCGATCGCCTTGATTTTACGGTTTGTTGCTGCAAATAGCTGCTCATCGACCAGCCCGACATCGCGTCCAATCCCTCGAAGCCTGATATCTGCATTGTCGTGGCGGAGCAGCAGCCGGTGTTCGGCAGAAGAGGTGAACATTCTGTATGGTTCAAGCGTCTCCTTGGTGATGATGTCGTCAATAAGCACGCCGATATAGGCGTCGGAGCGCTTCAGATGGAGTGGTTCTCTGCCTTTAACTTTCAGTCCGGCATTGATCCCTGCCATAAGTCCCTGCGCTGCCGCCTCTTCATACCCGGACGT
This sequence comes from uncultured Chlorobiaceae bacterium, assembly GCA_903824045.1. Classification (GTDB taxonomy): domain Bacteria; phylum Bacteroidota; class Chlorobiia; order Chlorobiales; family Chlorobiaceae; genus Chlorobium. The sequence continues at coordinate 23,966 of CAIJVD010000037.1, read as the reverse complement.
GCCGTTGATCTGACCGGCAAAATAGAGATTGCTGATGACTTTTGTTTCAAGGCTTCTCTGAAGCTGATAGGGTAGGAAGTAATCGTATTCAATCGCATAGCCCGGCCGTATTACCTTTACCTGTTCAAGGCCGGGAATGGATTTAAGTCCCTCAATCTGGATCTCTTCCGGCAGCGAGGTTGAAAAGCCGTTCACGTACATCTCATTTGTGCTCAATCCTTCAGGCTCAAGGAATATGTGATGGCTCGTTCTCTCTGGAAAACGGCAGATCTTGTCTTCTACCGAGGGGCAGTATCTCGGCCCCGTGCCTTGCACTTTTCCCGTGAAGAGCGGTGAGCGGTCAAAGCCGGTTTTCAGAATTTCGTGTGTTTTCTCGGTCGTCCGGCTGATGAAGCAGCTCACCTGCTCCGGATGTATATTATCAATTTCGCTGAATGAGAATCGGACAGGCTCTTCGTCGCCCCCTTGCCGTTCGACCGCGGAATAATCTACGCTCCTCGAGTCTATTCTTGGTGGCGTTCCTGTTTTCAGTCTTCCCGCCTTGAACCCCAGGGCCACGAGGCACTCAGTCAGGCCGTGAACCGGTGGCTCTGCGGCGCTCCTCCCTCCGGGGAAGTGATTCATTCCTACGTGAATCAGTCCGTTAAGAAAGGTCCCGCAGGTCAATATCGCAGCTGATCCGCAGATAATTCTGCCGGAGGTGATGATTACTCCCCTGAATTTGCCTGAAGCCGTATCTATCGCAGTGACCGTGTCTTGCAGCAGGTCAATATTGGGTTCACTCTCAATGACGTCCCGCATGTACTGGGAGTACTTCGCCTTGTCAGCCTGCGCTCTTGGTGAGTGCATCGCCGGCCCCTTGCTCCTGTTCAGCATTCTGAACTGAATCCCTGTTGCGTCGATAGCCTTCGCCATCTCTCCGCCTAGCGCATCGATCTCTCGCGTTATCTGCCCCTTTGCGACCCCTCCTATCGCGGGGTTGCACGACATCCTTGCGATAGCGGAAAGGTCAGAGGTTATAAGCAGGCATGTGGCGCCCATTCTTGCCGCAGCAAGCGCAGCCTCGCACCCGGCATGTCCCGCACCCGCTACTATTATATCATACATGATCGTTCGATTGTTTCACGTGAAACATTCACGCAGTGCGCTTGCTTCACTAAGGAAAATGTCTGGTAATTCATGATCTGGCCATTAAGAGCAGGGGGAGAGAGATGCTTTGATGCTGCCCCGAGGTACGCCACTATTGCCCCGAGGCGCTGTTCCCAGCGGCCGCCGCTGATGCGTAAGTTATTAATTAGTAATGACATAGGCGGTTTTATGGCTGAGCCCTAAGGCATGCTGGATGACCTTTGTAAAATACCAACTTTATCAATAACACGTCTTTCTAATTTCATTGCTTGGCGGCTCGCTCGAAAGCGATTGTCATTCTCGGCTATGCCTGGTTACGGCGGCGCAGGGAAGTGTATTGATAGTTAATCGGTACCCCAATTTTTTATATATTGGCTGAATTATTTCTTTCGAGCGTTAAGCTAAGCCATCAATGAAAAACAAACGATTTAACCTTTTTCTCATAGCTGTGGTTGCCATTGTGGCTCTATGGTCCTTGTGGCCTACCTGGCATGACTACACCCTGACGAAACAGATTGAAAGCTACAGGTCGTCGCAGGACAGCCTCCGTTACGCTTTGAGTCATCGCGAGGAGATTGAAAATGCCCGTAAAAAAAGCCTTAAGCTTGGCCTGGACCTCAAGGGGGGCATGCATCTGGTGATGGAGGTTGATCAGGTCGATCTGTTCGAACAGAAAGCGTGGAACAAGGATGCGAAATTCTTTTCCATAATGACCGCCGTCAGAGAGAAAGCTGCGAAAAGCGACGCAAGGGTGATTGACCTGCTTGTTTCCGAGTTTGGCAACGAGAACGTTCGTCTCAGCCGTTATTTCTATGATATTCGCAATACCGATCGCGAGATCATCGTCAAACTCGAAAAGGAGTCTGATGACGCGCTCAACCGGGCAAAGGAGATTGTTCGCAATAGAATCGATCAGTACGGCGTGGCTGAGCCCGTCATTACCACTCAGGGTACCAGGAAAATCATCATCGAGTTGCCTGGCGTCTCCGATGAGGGCAGGGTGAGAAACTTGCTCAAGGGGACCGCCAAGCTGGAGTTCAAGCTTCTTCGCGATCCAGAGGCACTTGTCAGGACCCTTGACCGGATCAATACCTATCTTGTCAAAAGCGGCACGGCGCTCAATGATACCGCTTCGGTTGCGAAGGCCACGCCCGCAGCCGCAGGGGCAAGCACTTCCGGAAAGCCGCTCTATGACTTGATCGGCGTCACTGAAAACGGTTCGGCATATACCTCCGAACGGACGAGAGACTTTGTGTCGGCACTGCTTCGCCGCAGCGACATCCAGGCCCAGCTGCCCCAGGATACCGAGCTTGTACTCAGCGCAAAGTCGGATCATGGGAAGGCCGGGGAGAAGCTCTACAGTGTCTACCTTGTCAGAAAGACCCCTGAACTGACAGGCGGAGTTATTACTGAAGCAAAGGCCACCTTCGGTTCTCAGGGCGTTCAGCCCGAGGTAATGATGACGATGAACTCCGAGGGTACCTCGAAATGGGCTCGAATAACCGGCGCCAATATCGGCAAGCGCATTGCTATCGTGCTTGACGGGGCGGTCTACAGTGCACCGGTCGTACAGTCGAAGATACCTGGAGGGAACTCCGTGATCAACGGTATCGAAAGCCTCGAGGAGGCCAAGGATCTTGAAATTGTGCTTAAGGCCGGAGCGCTTCCTGCACCGGTACGGATCATTGAAGAGCGCACTGTCGGACCCTCCCTTGGTGCTGACTATATCCGCGCAGGCATGCTCTCGCTCTCCTGGTCGTTTATTGCTGTATCGGTATTCATGCTGGTATACTACCGTAAAGCCGGGATTGCTGCAGATATAGCCCTTGTGCTCAACATTCTGATTGTGCTCTCTGTTCTGGCGGGATTCAGCGCCTCGCTCTCCCTTCCCGGCATTGCGGGCATTGTGTTGACCATCGGTATGGCGGTGGACGCCAACGTGCTTATCTATGAGAGGATACGCGAAGAGCTCGATGCAGGCAAGGGCCTCGTCTCGGCCATTGAACTTGGCTATGATCGCGCCTTCTCCTCGATTCTTGATTCACATGTCACGACCCTCTTCGCGGCATTTCTGCTCTACACATACGGAATCGGTCCAATTCAGGGGTTTGCCCTGACCCTCATGATCGGTACATCGGCAAGTCTCTTTACCTCGATCGTGGTGACCAAGGAGATCTTCTCGTTCCTGCTTTCACGGAACGTCATGTCGGAAAAAAGTTTCGGTTAATATTTCAATACACTTCAACTCATGAGGATTTTTCATAAGACCAACTTCGATTTTCTGGGGTTCCGCAAAATCGCCTACGGTTTTTCTGTTTTTATTCTGCTGGCAGGGATGATCTCTCTTGTGGTCAAGGGACTCAACTACGGCATCGATTTCAGAGGGGGCTCTGAAGTTCTGATACGATTCGAGAAAAACGTCGATGTCAGCACCGTGCGTTCTGTGATCGACAAGGCGGGGCTTTCCGGTTCTCTCAAGCAGTATGGCCTTGATCGGTCGTTTCTGTTCAGCACCGCCTTCAGCGGAGAGACAAATGATCTGAAGTCGCGCATATCCAATGCCTTTGCCGCCGACCTTCAGGGTAATCATGGAGAGATCGTACGCATCGATGCTGTTGGTCCAAGCATTGCATCGGATTTGAAATGGTCGGCAGTAAAAGCACTCTTTGCTGCTCTTTTGGCGATTCTTATCTATGTAGGGTTCCGCTTTGAGGTTAAATTTGCAACGGCCGGTGTGGTTGCCATTTTTCATGATATTCTGACAGTTCTCGGCCTCTTCAGTATTCTCGGAGGCCTGTTCGATTTCATGCCGCTTGAGATGGACCAGAGCATTATCGCGGCGTTTCTTACCATTGCCGGATACTCCATCACCGATACCGTCGTCGTTTACGACCGTATCCGCGAGAGGATCAGGGGGCAGAAGCCGTCCGATTACGAGCGGATTTTCAATGAAAGCATGAACCAGACCCTTGGCCGGACGATCATTACTTCCGGCACGGTGCTGCTCTCGGTCTTTGTTCTCTTCATCTTTGCAGGTCCCGCTATCAGAGGCTTTGCTTTTGCCGTCTTTGTCGGTATCCTTATCGGAACCTACTCTTCGATCTTTGTTGCCGCTCCGCTTGTTTACGACTGGCTGAGACTCTCGAAAAGCCCGGTTCACCTGAGGGGCAGCAAGGCATCCTGAGCTGAGTTTGCTTTTTTAAGGACGCAATTTCCTCCCTGCATCAGGCCCATTTTGCGATGCAGGGATATTCTTTTTATGTTGAACGCAACGCACTTGCAGGGCCGAGCGATGTAACGCACCCGGGAACCACATAATATTTACCAGAAAGGACGCATGGGCATGAAAAACGCATGGATAAAAGCCGCGATGCTGGTTACAGCAGGATTGGCGACACTTCACTCTCCCGCATTGGCAGACGTTGCAGACAGGGTTGTTGCTGTTGTCGGTAATGATGTCATACTCAAGTCGGATGTTGACTCCCGGGTGCTTATGGCCCGCATGCAGTCACCGGAGCAGGCATCCAAAAAGGATTTTCAGAAGACGGTACTCAATACACTGATCGACCAGAAAATAATGCTGGCCAAAGCTAAAATCGATAGCCTCAAAATTGATGAAAGTGCAGTCGAGTCTTCGTCGAGCGAGCGATACCGGCAGATTAGCGAGCGGTTTATGTCGAAATCCGAGATGGAAGCTCGCTTCGCCAAGAGCTCTGCTGGCATTCTTGAAGAGATTCGCAAGGAGATGCGTAGCCAGGAGCTTGTCGATGCGCTGCGCAAAAAGCGGTCATCGGCAACCTCAGTGACCTATGAAGAGGTGATGGCATACTTCAACGCCAACCGCGCGATGGTCGGGGAACTTCCCGAGATGGTCTCGGTTTCGCAGATTCTTAAATTTCCCGGTGTTTCGGAGGCAAGCAAAGCAAGCGCGAGTGCATTGATCCACCAGGTACGCAGTGAGATTCTGGGTGGCGCGGATTTCGCCGTCATTGCCCGCCGATACTCGCAAGACCCCGGCTCTGCGAAGCTTGGAGGGGATCTCGGGTATGTCCAGAAAGGAGAGTTGATCCAGAGCTTTGAGGATGCGGCCTTTGCGCTCAAGGAGGGGGCTCTTTCCGATATCGTCGAAACCCGCTATGGATATCATGTCATCCAGATGCTCAACAAGGACTCGAACTCGATCCATATTCGCCATATCCTCATCGCTTTCGATCATTCGAATCTGAATTTTGCCGGAGAGCTAAAGCTGCTCGGCACCATACGAGCCGATGTTCAGAGCGGAAAGGCCGACTTTGCCGATATGGCAAGGAAATATTCTGATGATCCTGCCTCGGCAAGGCTTGGCGGCCTCATTTCGGCTGCGGGTGGCGGGACGTCACAGATTGCCACCACCTCCATACGTAAAGAGCTTCGCCAGATCATTCAAACACTCAAGAGTGCTGGTGACGTCAGCGAGCCCAAAAGAATCGACCCGCCACAGGGCGAGCCGTTCTTGGCGATATTCAGGCTGAATGAGAGGTTTGCCGCGCACCGTCTTGACCCCGAAAAGGATTATGCCCTTATCGAGGAAAAGGCGCTTGACGAAAAGAATCGCGTGCTGTTTGACGAGTGGCTGAAGCAGCTCCGCAAGGAGGTCTACGTCCGCATCTCAGACATCTAAGCGGCGGACATAGCGTGCATTTTTCTCGATAAACTCCCGACGAGGCTCAACCTTGTCGCCCATCAGTGTTGAGAATACCTGGTCGGCTTCCATTGCATTTTCAACACTTACCAGAAGGAGCGAGCGGTAAGCGGGATCCATGGTTGTGCTCCAGAGCTGCTCGGGGTTCATCTCTCCAAGACCCTTGTAGCGCTGGATATGGATGTTGGCTTTCCCCTTCTGCATTTTCCGCATGTTTTCCGAGATGCTATTGCGCTCGTCATCATCCCATGCATACTGCTGCTCCTTGCCTGATTTGACGAGGTAGAGCGGCGGTTGGGCGATATAGACTCGTCCAGCCTCAATGAGTGCTCGCATGTATCGGAAGAAGAAGGTCAAGAGCAGCGTGCGGATATGCGCGCCGTCGACATCAGCATCGGTCATGATAATGATTTTGCCATACCGTAGTTTCTCTGCTGAAAACTCCTCTTCGCCGAAGCTTGTGCCGAGGGCAAGAATAATGGTTTTTATCTCCTCGTTCTCAAGCATCTTGTGCAGGCGTGCCTTTTCGACATTCAGGATTTTACCCTTGAGCGGCAGGATCGCCTGAAAGCTTCTGTCGCGTCCCTGCTTTGCACTGCCGCCTGCCGAATCACCCTCGACGATATAGAGTTCGCAGTGTTCCGGGTCGTTGATCGAGCAGTCCGCGAGCTTGCCTGGAAGCCCTGAGCTTTCAAGTACCGACTTTCTGCGCGTCAGCTCCTTTGCCTTTCTTGCAGCCTCGCGTGACATCGCCGCGCCCTTAACCTTCTCGATAATCATCTTCAGCACATTCGGATTGCTTTCGGCAAACTCCGCCAGCTGCTCGTTGACCACCGTTTCAACAATGCTCTGTGTTTCACTGTTTCCGAGCTTGGTCTTGGTCTGGCCCTCAAACTGAGGCTCTGCAACCTTGACGGAGATAACCGCCGTCAACCCCTCCTTGAAATCGTCGCCGGTAAGGGAGAGTTTCAGATTTTTCAGGAGGTCATTTTTGGTTGCGTAGGCGTTGAGCGTCCTTGTCAGCGCCTTGCGAAATCCGGTGACGTGCGTGCCGCCCTCGTGCGTATTGATGTTGTTGACGTAGCTGAACACATTCTCCTGATAGGAGTCATTGTACTGGAGCGCTATTTCAACAATGGTGGAGTCGCGCTCGCCGTAGAGGTAAACGGGATCCTTGATGAGGTTGATTCGGTTCTGGTCTGTAAACTGGACAAACGCCTTGATGCCTCCCTCATAATGGAAGAGCTCATCAATCCCTTCAGTATCGCGAACGGTGATACTGAGCTCCTTGTTGAGAAACGCCAGCTCCCTCATCCTGTCGACGATGATATCCTTGCGGAACTCGGTTGTCTTGAAGATCTGCTCATCCGGCATGAAGGTGGTCTTGGTGCCACGCTTGTCGGTTGTTCCGATAGCCTTCACATCTCCCTGGGGGACGCCACGCTCGAAGCGCTGGAAATAGATCTTCCCTTCACGGTAGACCTCAACCTCGCACCATGCCGACAGAGCGTTGACTACAGAGGCGCCAACACCGTGGAGACCTCCAGAAACCTTGTAGGCACCCTTGTCGAACTTGCCGCCCGCGCCGATGACGGTCATGACCAGCTCAAGGGCGGATTTACCCTTTTCAGGGTGAATATCCACCGGAATTCCTCGGCCACGGTCGATAACGGTGACCGAACCGTCGGGGTTCAGCGAAACAAAAATATAGTCGTTGAAACCGCCGAGGGTTTCATCAATCGAATTGTCGACAATCTCGTAGACGAGATGGTGAAGGCCCCGGCTGTGAATATCGCCGATATACATGGCTGGGCGCATTCTTACATGCTCAATACCGTCAAGAACCTGAATGTTATTGGCACCGTAACTTGATGTTGTTGTAGGTGTTGCGGGGGTAAGGATCTCTTCTTCCTGCATAATTTTCTGCTATGGCATTTGCGTTCAAAATGATGTTCAAGATAAGAAAAAAAAGCGCCTCTTCCGCCTCTCAATCGGCCCAGAATGCATCGGTAAAATGTTCGATGACGGAGCGCTCAATACGGCCCTCATGCATGCTCTCGACAATGACGGCAAGCACGTCGAACCGGCAATCCTGCTCACCCTCTCCCGACAGCGCAAGCCATGCCCGGGCAGCTTTGATGATCTCCCTTTGCTTCTGTGGAGTGACCGCCTCGGCCGGGTGGCCTTTTGCATCGGAGGTGCGCGTTTTTACCTCCACAAAGCAGACGGTTCCCCGGTGTCGCGCAATGATGTCTATCTCGTTACGGTGGTAGCGGTAGTTGCGCGTGATGATGCGGTACCCTTTTTTTTGGAGGTAATCGGCCGCGAGGTTTTCGCCCAGGAGACCAAGCAGGTGGGTATCGTGGAGGGCCATGCTATTTTTCCCCCAGTTCGCGAAGCCTGAAGCTCCTGCGGTGGATTTCGCACCGCCCGTGCATTCGTATCGCCTCAACATGCTCTTTCGTCGCATAGCCGAAATGGCGCTCAAACCCATAGTGCGGCCACTGCGTTGCAGCCTCCGTCATGATCTCGTCCCGGCGTGTTTTGGCAAGCACTGAGGCCGCAGCGATCGAAAAGACTCGCGAGTCACCCTTCACGATGGTTTCGAAGGGGATCTCGAGAGTCGATCGGAACCGGTTGCCGTCAACCAGCAGCAGTTCCGGCGCAACCACCAGCTTTTCGATGGCAAGGTTCATCGCCCGCATGGTAGCCTGCAGGATGTTTATCTCGTCGATGCTCTCCGGCCCCACAGCCTCGATGGCCCAGAAGGCAGCGGCCTTGCTGATCTCCGGAGCAAGCGCGCTTCGTAGCTCCGCAGACAGCTTCTTGGAGTCGTTGAGCTTTTCAAGCAGCGTCCCCTCCGCATTGAACCAGCGAGGAAAAACAACCGCCGCCGCCACAACCGGCCCGGCAAGCGGCCCCCGCCCCGCCTCGTCAATGCCGCAGATCAGGTTCGTTCGCTCCCACAGCGGCCACTCGTAGCTTGTGTTCATGATGGCCGCGAAAGTTTTTGGAGTGGCCGGTTGAGAAAATCGATCATGGGTTTCACGGAGGCAAACATGCCCTCAAGATTGCTAACCAATGCCGGGGAGGTCACCTCTTTATCATCAAGGAAGCGCTGGGTGTAGTACCCTTTGAATTTGAGGTACTCAATTGCCGGATTTGAGATCTCAAAGCCCTTGGGAGGGCTTTTCAGTTTGCCGGAAGGCTGCACACCACCCGGAAAGCTGGCCGCCATCGCCTTGTCATTCACGATTCTCGTCCACTCCCGGAAGTTGTCGCTTATTTCCCCTCGCAGCAGCTCCAGCACCGCAGGCTCGGGCATGTAGATTCCACCGCCGATGAACGAGGCGCCCGGTTCAAGATGGAGATAGTAGCCGCCGAAGGGGCTTTTTCTGCCGCCCTTGTTGATGAAGGCAAAGATGTTGGTCTTGTAGGGCGACTTGTCTTTCGAAAACCGGACATCGCGGTTGATGCGCATGATGCAGGATTTCGGGTCAAGAGCTGACGCGGCAATATCGCTGTCGAATGCGCCAATCCGGATCAGCAGGTGCACAACCGTGTCGAGAACGTCACCATAGGCATGCTGATACTCATGCTTGTGCCCGGTGAACCACTCCCGGTCATTGTGCTCTTTCAGCTCACCGAGGAATGCAAGTGTAGTGCTCGTTATCATGAGTGCAGTCGTTGATTAAGCCCGGCGTCGTAATACTCGGAAAAGCGCGTTGTGGTAAAATGTACGCAACTTCGCCCAAAGAGTGCAACGGCGGATCGCTTATCACTGGTTTCTGAAGCCTGGCGGGGTTCAGACGGGGGGCGTTTTGCTGTTTGCGTGTTTAATTTCTTATCTTCTCTGCTGGTCTGTCTGATTTTATTTCAGCAGGCTGTTGCCGCTCGGGAGAGGGCCCGGCACTCAGAAGCCCAGGGATTTTTGAGCATCATGGCGAGAGGGTCGACCGTGATGCGCTGGCAGGTTATAATGTTCTATTAAAAAAAGAGATACCGAATGAGGAAGAGTTTGAACAAGCAGTTGCTGATGAACAAAACCGGCGACGAGATACAGGTTGCGCTTGTCGAAGATGGCCGTTTGGCCGAGTTGATTATTGAGCGTCCTGAAAGCCGGCGGAGCATTGGCGACATCTATCTTGGTAGGGTTCACAAAGTTGTCGAGGGATTGAAGGCCGCTTTTGTCGATATCGGCCAGAAGTCCGACGGGTTTCTCCATTTTTCCGATGTAGGCACCACCAGCGAGGACTACCGTGCGCTGATTGAGGATGATGAGGATGATGAGGATGCGGCGGCCGGCGAGGATGAGGATGGCGATGAGCCCAAGGCGGCTTCTATTGCCGGAACCCAGACGGTTACCGAGCAGGGCGGAGTCAAGCAGGCTGCGCGTAGCGGGGGCAAGCGTCCTTCGGGTGACGAGAAGGAGAAGGCCGAAAAACGCCAGTCCTATACCCAGATGATTGCCGGAAAGCTCAAGCCGAACGACTCCATTCTGGTGCAGGTTATCAAGGAGCCTATCAGCAGCAAGGGGTCACGGCTCACCTCCGACATTACTATTGCTGGTCGCTTTATGGTGCTTCTGCCGTTCGGTGGGGGCCAGGTTGCCGTATCGCGCCGGGTGGTTGCCCGCAAGGAGCGCTCAAGGCTGAAGAAGCTGGTACGTTCAATGCTGCCCGAAGGGTTCGGCGCCATCATCCGCACGGTGGCCGAGGACCAGGAGGAGACGCTTCTGAAGCAGGATCTCGAAAAGCTGCTTGGCAAATGGACGCAGATTGAGGTGCAGCTCCAGGACGCTGTGCCGCCCCAGCTCATTTTCAAGGAGGATACCATTATTTCGAGCGTTCTGCGCGACTCGCTCACCTCTGACGTCACGGAAATTGTGGCGAACTCTCCGGTGATTCACAAGGAGACGCTGAACTACATCCAGTGGGCGGCTCCTGAAATGGTGAAGAATGTCAGCCTCTACCAGGGCAAGCTTCCCCTTTTCGAAGGGTACGGCATCGCAAAGGATGTGGAGTCGATTTTCTCCCGCAAGGTTTGGCTCAAGTCCGGCGGCTACATCATCATCGAGCACACTGAAGCGATGGTGGTTGTTGACGTTAACAGCGGACGATATGCCGCCAAGCGCGAGCAGGAGGAGAACTCCCTGAAAACCAACCTTGAGGCGGCGCGCGAGGTCGTGCGTCAGCTCCGACTTCGCGATATCGGCGGTATTATTGTTGTCGATTTCATCGATATGCTGGACCAGAAAAACGCGAAGAAGGTCTACGACATGATGAAGAACGAGCTTCGCAACGACCGCGCGAAATCGAACATCATCCCGATGTCGGACTTCGGAATCATGCAGATCACCCGCGAGAGGATACGACCGAGCCTTATGCAGCGCATGGGCGACCAGTGCCCGGCCTGCGGCGGCACCGGTGTGGTTCAGGCCCGCTTTACGACGATCAACCAGATTGAGCGGTGGCTCAGAAAGTACGCTCTCAAGCATACACTGAAGTTCCAGCAGCTCGATCTCTACGTCAGCCCGACGGTTGTCGAGCCGCTTTCAAACAGCGACATGAATACCGAACTGAAATGGTTTCTCCAGCACCTGCTTTTCGTCAAGGTGAAGCCGGACGAATCGCTCAGAAGCGACGATTTCAGATTCTACAGCCGGAAAAATAACAAGGATATAACCGCCGAATACGGCGATATTTAACAGCAGCAGGGGTGTTATGGGACAGTATGATGCATTGAAAGAGTCGATTCTCGGGTTTTCATCCTTCGGAGCTGCGGCTCTTCAGGAGATGGGGGAGGCGCGCAGCGTCTTTGAGAGCTTCAAGAAGCTTCTCAATGAAGGCAAGGTTCGGGCGGCGGAAAAATCCGGCAGCGACTGGGTTGTCAACATGTGGGTCAAGGAGGGCATTCTGCTCGGCATGCGCCTTGGCCGGCTCCAGCTCATGGAGGGCGGCGCTCTGACCTTTATCGACAAGGATACCTATCCGCTGAAGTCGCTGACGCTTGCCGACAATGTCCGCATTGTCCCTGGCGGCTCGGCCGTGCGGGACGGCTCATATCTCGCCCCTTCGGTTGTCATGATGCCTCCGGCCTATGTCAATGTCGGAGCTTATGTTGACGAGGGCACCATGATCGATTCCCATGCCCTCGTAGGGAGCTGTGCCCAGGTTGGAAAAAAGGTGCATCTCTCAGCCGGCGTTCAGGTCGGCGGAGTGCTTGAGCCGGTCGGCGCCATGCCGGTCATCATTGAGGATGAGGTAATGGTGGGCGGCAACTGCGGCATCTATGAAGGCACCATTGTCCGGGAGCGTTCGGTCATCGGTACGGGCGTTATTCTCAACGGCTCCACCCCGGTTTACGATCTTGCCCTGAACACCATTTACAGAAAAACTGCAAGGAGCCCTCTGGTCATCCCCGCCGGCGCGGTTGTTGTTGCCGGTTCGCGCAAAATCAAGGGGGAGTTCGCCGCTGAACACGGACTTTCCATCTACACTCCGCTCATCATCAAGTACCGCGACGCCCGAACGGACAGCGCCACGGCTCTCGAAGAGGCTCTCCGGTGACCTATGAGACGCGTCCTGCAGGGTCACAAGGTCCGCAGGGGGATGAGCGTCCTTGTCGCGCTTCTCTCTCTCTGCTGCGTTCCCTCAGCGCCGCTCTACTCGGCTGTTCCTGCCGACAAGGGGTATTTCGATATCCTCAAAAATATCGATCTGCTTGGCGAGGTCTATCACAATCTTTCGCATAGCTACGTCGACTCGCTCAATGTCAGCCGGCTCATGACGTCAGGTATTGACGGCATGCTCCGCACGCTCGATCCCTATACGGTTTTCCTTGACAAGACAGATTCCGAGGAGCTCGACGAGCTGACCAGCGGGCAGTATGCCGGTATTGGCGTCACCATCACCGCCATTTCAGGAAAGGTCTACATCAGCTCACTCGTTGACGGGTATGCCGCCGCCCTGGCCGGCTTGCGCGTTGGCGACAGGCTCGCGGCCGTCAACCAGACGAAGCTGAACGATACATCGCTTGAGGATGTCAAGAGGCTTCTCAAGGGGCCGTCGGGCGGGGCAGTGAGCCTCGATATCGAGCGGGAGGGAGCAAAGCCCTTTACGGTCAAGCTTTTCAGAGGTGAGGTAAGGGTCAGTACGGTCCTCTACAGCGGTATTTTGAGCGACGTCGGCTACATCGAGATGAAGAGCTTTGGCGAGCGTTCGGCTGAGGAGTTGCGTGAAGCGTTTCTGGCTCTTGTGCGCCAGTCAAAGCAACGCCAGCGCCCGATGAAGGGGGTCATTCTTGATCTCAGAAACAATCCCGGGGGACTCTTGACCGCTGCCGTTGAGGTCACCTCGCTTTTTGTCCCCAAGGGGAGCCTGGTCGTTTCCATCCGCGGGCGCCAGCCGGAGAGCTCCAAAACCTGGGTAACCGAGACCCCGCCGCTCGACCTCTCGATACCTCTTGCCGTGTTGATCAACGACCAGAGTGCGTCGGCTTCTGAAATCCTCTCCGGTGCCCTCCAGGATCTCGACCGGGGCGTTATCCTCGGGGAGCGTTCATACGGCAAAGGGCTCGTGCAGTCGGTTCTCCCGCTCTCCTACGACAATACCCTGAAGCTAACCACCGCCAAATACTATACCCCTTCCGGGCGTCTCATCCAGAAGGAGCGTGAGCCCCTCAAGGAGGGTCGCAAGGTACTCCAGAAGAGCCCCGCCGAAAGCCTTTCGAAGGTATTCTTTACAAAAGGGCGGCGCAAGGTCTATGGTGGCGGCGGCATCACCCCCGATATTCATCTGTCAGAAGAGCCCTCTTCCGCCTACGTGAGTGCCATCCGCAAAAGCGGCATGCTCTTTCTTTTTGCTGCTCGCTACCGTGCAGAGCATCCATCCCAGCCTCAGTCACCGCAGGACCGGAAGGCGCTGATGGCGTCGTTCGCTGCATTCCTGAAGGACAGGGCGTTTAGCTATCTCTCCGAGCTGGAACGTCGCCTCAATGCACTCAAGGAGAGCTTTGGGAGCGTCACCCAGAACCAGAGCGAGCGTCGCCAGAAGCTTCTTGGTGAACTGCAGGAGGAGGCCCTCCGCCTGAAGGAAGAGGAGATCGCGCGTGAGTCGGAGCAGGTGTGCAATGCTCTCGAGCTGGAGATCCAGCACCACTACAACGAAAAGCTTGCGCGAAAAGAAGAGCTTGAAGAGGACCCCGTGGTGAAAAAGGCGATTGCTGTCGTGACCGACCAGAATCGCTATTCACGCACGCTTCACCCCTGAGCGCTTCACCCGCCCGCATTTTTAAACTCGTTTATTTTTTTCTGTGCGCCGATGGCGATCATGAGATTGCTCATGGAGAGCAGGCTTTCGGCCAGGCCGTGGAGGAGGTCGTCGTGAGAGAGCGTCGGGTAACCCCGTACCTCGGTTGCGAGGTACATGCAGAAGATCGTTACCGAAATGAAGATGAGCACGAACCAGAATCCTGCGACGCTCAGTCCCGAAAAAATGGTGCGGTCGCGCCGGTGCAGGATCAAAAGCAGCACCAGAAAGGCGATGTAGACCACGCTGGAGAGCTGCAGCACCGCGTCAAAAATATCGGAACCCATGTATGACTGGGGTTTGCCCGCCACCATGATGGCGCCGAGCGAGGCGGCATAGCCGAACGATTGGCGGGCCTTGACCGATTTCAGGAGGTTCAGTGTTGCCAGGAGGAGGGCGATGCTGCCAAAGAGGTTGATGACCTCCGACAGGTCGAGCAGGAGCGGGATACGGTCGCCCGAAATATGGTACCCCAGCACAAAAAAGCTTCCCAACCAGTGCGGAAGCATTGCAAGGCCGAAGATGCGGATCTCGCGCCGCCCGGTCATTCTGCCGTAGCGGAAAAAGAGTGCAGCGGCAATCCCCCACTCGAGGGCCGAAGAGATGTGGATGATCCAGTTTGGAAAGGAGAGGAGCATTCAGCGGCCCTTGATCAGATGAACAATGTTCTTTGAGAAGATTTTCATCTGGACGCGCCATGGTGCTGGCACCATTTTCTTGTAGAGATAGGAGTCGAAGGTGATTCTCTGCACATCGTCATCCGCGCAGATGGCCACGAAGCTCTCCCTCAGACGGTCGTTGCGGTAGTACACCGCCTGCAGCACCTCAAGGCCGAAAAAGATAGGCGCGTAGAGCTTGCGGAACTTCCGCTCGTAGTTGGCGAGGGGCGCCTTGTTCCTGAAGTGGTCGATCATTGCCTCAGCGCCGAGCTTTCCGGAGCGCATGGCGAAGAAAATCCCCTCGCCGTTTGCCGGCGTAACCAGACCGGCGGCGTCGCCGACAAGAATGGCATTTTCGCTCGTAAAGGATTTTCTCGGCTTCATCGGAATCTTTGCCGCTTCATCCAGGTAGGGCTTGTCGGTGATCCCGATTTTCTCCACAAACCGTTTCTGGAGAGCCTTGATATTGTGCCGGTTATCCTCTGTGCCGGTGCCTATGGCCAGGTGATCGGCCTTCGGGAAGATCCATCCGTAAAAATCAGGAGAGACCTCGCCGTCGAACCAGATCTCGACGATATCGCGGAATTTCTCGATGGCCGGAGTGTAGTGGAATCGCTGCTGCATGGCAATCACCTTCAGCTCGTTTGGCGGAAAGCGCAGCTCTTCAGCGGTCTTGGAGTTGGCGCCGTCGGCACCGATAATCTTGCGGACACGCAGGGCTGGCACCTTGTCGTTGAGGGTTGTGATGCGAAATCCGTCACCTGAGGGCGTGATGGTTTTCACCAGCCCCTCCATGATGACCGCTCCGGCACGCGCGGCTTCGGCGCGCAGATACTTGTCAAACTTCTCGCGCCTTACCATGCCCACGTATCCGTTCGGCATGTTCATGTCGATCATTCTGCCTTTCGGCGAGCGGGCCCGCATGCGGGAGAGCTTCTTTTCGACGAGATCAGACGGGATGCTGAACTCCTCAATCAGCCCGAGGGGAATTGCTCCTCCGCAGGGCTTCACATTGTCGAGATTTCGCTCGACAAGAACGGTTGAGAGTCCGGCTTTAGCCAGTATTGCAGCGGCAACCGCCCCTGAGGGCCCTCCACCTATGACGGCAACATCGTAACGCATGAGGGTAATTGGTAGTTAAACAAGGTTTGCCGCAAGAAACTCCCGGACCTTCGAGATGTCGATCCGCTCCTGCGCGGCGGTGTCGCGGTAACGGGCGGTAACGGTGCCGGCCTCAAGCGTCTCATGGTCAACGGTGAAGCAGAAGGGAGTGCCGATCTCGTCCTGACGGCGGTATCGCTTGCCGATAGACCCTGAGTCGTCGTACTGCACAAGATAGTTCTCCGAGAGCTCCTCCGAGAGCTTTGCCGCCGCCTCGCCCAGACCTCCTTTTTTCATGAGAGGCAGCACTGCCGCCTTGACCGGAGCGATTCTCGGTGCAAGCTTCAGTATCACGCGCTCCTCGCCGTCGACGATATCCTCACTGTATGCATCCGAAAGCAGTGCCAGGAAGAGCCTGTCGCAGCCGGCCGAGGTCTCCACCACATAGGGGATGTAGCGCTCGTTGGTGAGCTGGTCGATATACTCCTGGTTCTTGCCGGAATACTCCTGATGCTGCTTCAAATCGAAATCGGTCCGCGAGTGAATTCCCTCGATCTCCTCAATGCCGAAGGGGAACTCGAACTTGATGTCGTAGGCAAGGTCGGCATAGTGGGCGAGCTTGTCGTGCTTGTACCAGTGCAGTTTTTCCGGACGAAGACCGAGCTTCTCGATGTACCAGGCAAACCGCTCCGCACGCCACTCCTCGAAGGCCTCGGCCTGTGTGCCCGGTTTGACGAAGTACTGCATCTCCATCTGCTCGAACTCCACCATGCGGAAGATAAAGTTCCCCTTCACAATCTCGTTGCGGAATGCCTTGCCGATCTGTGCGATGCCGAAGGGCACCCGCATGCGTGAGGATTCACGGACATTGTGGAAGTTCACGAAGATGCCCTGCGCGGTTTCAGGCCGGAGGTAGACAATGCCGGAAGAGTCCGCCACAGCACCCATATTGCATTGGAACATCAGGTTGAACTGGCGAACATCTGTCCAGTCGCCCGAGCCGGTATCGGGGGCTTTGATCCCTTCATCGACAATGATTTCGTACAGCGCCCTGTTTGGATCGGCTGATTCTGCAATGCGCTCGTAACGCGCCTGTACCCTTTTTGCATCATCATCCTTGCCGTCACGAACCAGCTTGCCCAGATGGTTCTCAATCAGGTGGTCTGCCCGGTAGCGCCGCTTGGTGGTGCGATCGTCAATCATCGGATCGTTGAAGCTCGCCACATGCCCCGATGCCTCCCAAACCGTCGGGTTCATCATGATCGAAGCGTCGATACCCACAATATTCTGGTGGCGCCGGGTCATCGAGTTCCACCAGAGCTCCTTGATGTTCTTCTTCATCTCGCTGCCCAGAGGGCCGTAGTCGAAGCAGGAGGAGAGCCCTCCGTAAATCTCTGAAGAGGGGAAAATGAAGCCGCGGCGCTTTGCCAGCGAAACCAGCTTGTGCATCACTTTATCGGGTGACAGGTTCAGATCCTGTACCCGGTTTTGATCGGAATTGCTCATCGTTTGATAAAAGAGGTTGCAAA
This sequence comes from uncultured Chlorobiaceae bacterium, assembly GCA_903824045.1. Classification (GTDB taxonomy): domain Bacteria; phylum Bacteroidota; class Chlorobiia; order Chlorobiales; family Chlorobiaceae; genus Chlorobium. Next base: position 6,559 of record CAIJVD010000037.1, on the reverse strand, counting down.
AAATCCTCCGTGCCATCTCGGTGGCTCGAATGTTGAGCAATATAATAAACAAAGGAGATAATCCGTTCCGGAGGAGAGTGTGCACTTGGGAGCAAATGTGGTGAGCCCGGACCAGCCTGCGGAGGAGCCTCGGCGCCCCTCCGCCATAGCAGAGGCAGGGTTCAGCTTACGCCGAGAATAACGCTGGAGGCCTTGAAGAGCGCTGTGGCCTCATTGCCCTCTTTCAGGCCGAGTTTTTCGGAACTGCCATGAGTGATGATTGCAGAGATGACATTGCCTCCGCCGATCTCTATATCGACTTCGCTGCTAACCGGCCCTTCAATAATCTTGCTGACGCGACCAGTCATGATGTTCCTGGCACTGATCTTTGCGGCGTCGATGGCTGTGCCGACAATGATGGAGCTCGACTTGATGATGGCATAGGCGTTCATGCCCTCTTTCAGGCCAAGGTTGTCGACTGCGCCGTTAGTGATTATCGAGGTAACGGCGGCTCCTCCGGTGAGCGAAAGCAGAACCTCCGCATTGACTGCGCCCCTGGTGATTTTCCCGACCGTCCCGGCAAAGACGTTGCGCGCACTGATTTTCATGGATATCCTCCTTAAGAATTGATAGAGATGATTTGAGTCTTCAAGCCGCTCCTCGAGGTTCTGGAGAAATTTCCGGTGCTCATCCTGAACGACCCGAAACTGAGCAATCACACTCTTTCCCTCTTTGGTCAAGAGTGTTCCGCCACCCCCTTTTCCGCCGGCCACTCGTTCGACAAGCGGTTTGTCGGAGAGGTTGTTCATCATGTTGACCAGGTGCCATGCGGTTTTGTAGCTGATCCCTGCCGCCTTCGCAGCGCTGTTGATCGAGCCGAGTTCGTCGATCTTCTCAAGCAGCGAGATCCGGTCGCCACCCAGGAACCTGTTCTGGGCTTTCTGGAACCAGACGCTCCCCTCAAGAGCGATCTCCTCTTTTGCGCATTTCACCATTCGGGCCAAAATTTGGTTATGAACGCTAAGCGTACCTCTTTGGGGCAGGAAGTGCGCTTTGCACTGCAAAATATATGTTTTCAGGGAGATTATGTGTCCCCTTATTGCATTATTTCAATACCACGGGGCGGGTGTAAATGCGTGGATCGGAGAGGGGAAAAAAGAGGTGCTCACAGGAAAAACGTCCGGGGCGCTCTTTTTTTTTCTTGGTATATAGCGATATGTTTACGATGTTATAACGCTTTTCCGTCAACGCCAACAACACCACAATGAATAAAACAATGATGCCGATAGTGAAAAGGACGGCGCTCCTCTGTTTTGCCCTGCTGATTATGGCCTCTCCTGTCATGGCCGGTGAGCTGAACCTCTCGGTGGCCGCAAGCCTGAAGGAGGTCATCAATGAACTCTGTGCCAGCTACAGCGCAAAACATCCCGGAGCGCTCTTTGTCAAGAATTTTGGCGGTTCCGGCACACTTGCCGGCCAGATCGAAAACGGCGCCCCGGCCGATCTCTTTATTGCGGCCAACACCGAGTGGATGGATCACCTGAACAGCAAAAAGCTCATCGCCGGCCCGAGCATCAAGACCTTTGCCTACAATTCGCTTGTCTTCACCGGCGCGACTTCCAAAAAAGTCACTTCGATGAAGGATATCCTGTCGCTCGATAAAATCGCGATCGGCAGCCCGAAGAGCGTTCCGGCGGGCGAGTACGCCATGGCGGCAATGACGAAAGCGGGTATCGCTGGCAAGCTCTCGGGCAAGCTGGTTATGGCAAAGGATGTCCGGGAGTGCCTCATGTATGCTGAACTCGGCGAGGTTGACGGCGGTTTTGTGTACAGAACCGATGCGCTGCTGGCGAAAAAAGCGAAAATCCTCTTTGTCGTCCCGCAGAATCTCTATCCGAGGGTGGTCTACCCGATGGCCGTGACCGCCAAAGCGGCACAAAACGAAGAGGCGAAGGCTTTCCTTGCCTACCTTCAGGGTGATGAGGCAGGCGCTGTGCTGAGCAAATTCGGCTTTCTGCTGAAATGATCATACCTTACTCGAACAGACCGACTTAATTGAACTCTTGCAGACCGATGGAGCTGACGCCGGAAGATATCACCGCCATAGTGCTGTCGCTGAAAGTGGCTTTTGCAGCGACAGCGCTCTCCCTGCCCCTCGGTTTTGCCGCAGCCTGGCTGATTGTTTTCAGGACGTTTCGGGGTAAAGTGCTGCTTGAGGTTCTTGTCAACCTTCCGCTCACCCTTCCCCCTGTGGTCATTGGCTATCTTCTGCTCCTGCTTCTCGGCAAGAACGGCTGGCTCGGTCAACTTCTCGCCTCGGCGGGCATTCATCTAATTTTCACCTGGAAGGCGGCCGTCATCGCCTCGGCCGTCGTCGGTTTTCCTCTTCTCGTACGTTCGATCCGGCTCGGGATGGAGTCGATAGACCCCCTGCTTGTCAAGGCCTCGCGAACGCTTGGCGCATCATGGCTTGACAGCCTTCTGAGCGTCATTCTTCCGCTTTCGATGAAAGGGATTATTGCCGGTTCGTCGCTCATGTTTGCCAGAAGCCTCGGTGAGTTCGGCGCGACGATCATTCTTGCCGGAAACATTCCCGGTGTTACGCAAACCATTCCGCTGGCCATCTACGACTATGCCAGCTCCCCGTCGAGCACCGCCATGGCGCTCTCGCTCTGCTTCGTCTCGATCGTCATCTCCGTTGCGGTGCTCTTCCTCCATGAGCTGCTCTCGAGAAAAATCGACAGGAGCAACGGCCTGTGAAGCTGCATATTGATATCGAAAAAACGCTTGGAGGCTTTTCCCTTCAGCTCACCACTGATCTTTCGGGTGAGCGGGTCGGCATTTTTGGTGATTCGGGAAGCGGAAAGACAACCCTGATCCATCTTCTCTCAGGCCTGCTGCGCCCCGACAGGGGTGAGATTCTCTTGGACGGTGAGTGCCTGTTCAGCAGCAAGAGGGGTGTAGACCTCTCTCCGGAACAGCGGCGCATCGCCATTGTCTTCCAGCAGGCGATGCTCTTTCCCCACCTGAGTGCCAGGAGCAACCTGCTCTACGGTTACCGGCGATGCAGCGATGCTGATCGCGCTATCACGCCGGAGTCGCTCATCGAGCTCTTTCAGCTTCGCCCTCTCCTTCAGCGGCGGGTGCGCCATCTCTCCGGCGGAGAAAAACAGCGGATCGCGCTGGCGAGGGCTGTGCTCTCAAATCCCCGTCTTCTCCTTATGGACGAGCCGCTCTCTGCGCTCGACGACACACTGCGCTTTCAGATTATTCCCTACCTGAAGAGCGTCAGCGAAGAGTTCCGCATTCCCTACCTGTTTATATCGCACTCGATGACCGAGATGCGCCTCATGGCCGAGCAGGTCATTGTTGTCAAGGGGGGCCAGCTTGTCGAGGAGACTACGCCTGAGGGGCTTGCCCGGAGCAGGATGGCCCTCAGTCAGGGCGGCTACCTCAACCTGCTGCGCCTTGCTGACCCTGTTGCCGATCGTGGTCTTGTGGCCTGGCGGTGGGGACGCAATACTCTCTTGATCTCTCCGGACAGGCTTGAGGAGAGGGCGCTTTTCGAGCTCTCCTCTCGCGATATCATTCTTTTCAGAAAGCACCCGGAGGCGATCAGTGCCCGCAATCTGCTGGAGTGCACTGTCAAGGAGATGTTCGATGCGGATGGCCGCGTCGGCGTGGTTCTCTCCGTAAACGGCGAGCAGCTGGTCGCTGAAATTGTTCGCTCGGCTGCAGATGAGCTCGGTGTGGCAGCCGGCAGCACGCTCTTTGCCGCCATCAAGGCCTCCGCCTTCCGCCAGCTCGGCTGATTTTCCCCAACAGGATTGACCAATAGCATGAACACAACAACCTATCGACTCACTGACAGTGATATCGACCGCCTGATCGACGAAGATATCCCTTACGGAGATCTGACGACCGCTCTGCTTTCGATAAGCGCAATGCCGGGGGAGATTGTTTTCACGACCCGTGAAGCTACGGTCGTTTGCTGTAGCGAGGAGGCCGCCCGTATCCTCGAAAAGTGCGGTGCTGCTGTCAATACAGTCCTCGAGAGCGGCACAGAGGTTGACGCAGGGGCAGTCATCCTTTCTGCATCCGGCAGTGCCGCCAGCCTTCATGCGGGGTGGAAAGTCGCCCTGAACCTGCTCGAATACGCTTCAGGCATCGCTACCCGCACCAGACGGATCGTCAACCGTGCTACCGCGATCAATTCAGCCATCAGGCTCGTCACAACCAGAAAGTCCTTTCCCGGCACAAAAAAAATCGCGCTCAAAGCTATCATGGCCGGCGGGGCGATTCCCCACAGGATCGGGCTCTCCGACTCCATTCTCATCTTCAGGCAGCATGCGCTCTTTCTCGGTGGCCCTGACCAGGTGGCTGAGGCTATCGGGTCTCTGAAAGCAAACGCCCCTGAGCACAAGGTGGTCGCCGAAGCCGAGTGTGAGGAGGAAGCCCTCCGGCTCGCCGCTGCCGGCGCAGAGATCATCCAGCTCGACAAACTCGACCCCGCCCGTCTCGGTCGACTCGTCCAGTCCCTCCGAGCTTCCTATCCCGGCATCAAACTCTCCGCAGCAGGAGGCATCAATGCCGAAAACGCAGCCGAATACGCAGCAACGGGGGTTGATCTGCTGGTACTCTCATCTCCCTATTTCGGCAAGCCCGCCGATATTGCCGTCTCTCTCCTCCCCGCAATGGAGCAATAACACCAAAGAGCTACCAACATCTCACCGCTCCGCGGTTTAATGTCATGGGCATACCTCTTTCCCCGGATTGCCATCCCCGGCTAGCGAAAGATCATGCCTACGGCATTTTCGCAAGCCCCCGGGGGAGCAATGTCGGTAGCTATGACCGCCAATCCCTGGAAGGCAAACCCAATATCTCCCCCAGCCCCGAAACATCAGAAGTGAGCGTTATGAATGTCACCCCTATTGTGCGCGTCAGGTGATTATTCCGTATATTTCTTCTGTGAGCAGAGTTTGGCAGAAGTTGGTCAGGTTGCTGTTCATTGCGTTGGCAGTTCGATGACGCTGATGGGTCATTACCGCGCAACCAAAAAGCTATTGTTGCTATGGACAGTTATCTGAAACTGATTCAATCAACGCCGCTGCCGGTCATCCTGATCGTTAGCGGTATTCTCTTTCTGTTGCTGGCTATCACCGGGGGGATTAGCGGAAAGATCATGGTTGAACCCGGAAAGCAGAAGTTCGCTGGCATTGCCGGCATTCTGCTCCTGCTGGTCGGTATTTTCTTTAACCTTAGCGGCAAGGAAAAACAACAGGATTCAGGCTCTGTTTCCGTAACGCCCACTCCTGGCGGAGAGGTTGCACTGCCCTCATCCTCGCTTGCTCCGGACGGGCCAGGACAAGCTGTTCCCTATTTTATGACTCGAAAGGTAACCCCACGCGATATCTTCGGCAAAAGTGCAGTCGAACTCGAGATCATGCGCAACGAGATCTACGCCAGGCATGGCATGAAGTTCATGCGTGCCGATTTGCAGGGCTATTTCAGCCGCCAGAGCTGGTATTCACCGAGATACGAACCGGGTAATTTCCCCCCCGGTATGCTGAATCCGATCGAGCAGGCCAACATCCAGTTTTTGAAATACCAGGAAACCCAGTTGCGCTGAATATGGTGCCGACGGCGGATGTTATCGTCGTGCTTGGCGCAGGGGTGCTGCCATCCGGCAAGCCGACACCTACGCTACAACGCAGGACCCAATACGGCATCGAATTGTTTCGCGCCGGGAGCGCTCCCATGCTTCTTTTTTCAGGCGGTCTTGGCAAGAGCGGGTTTTCGGAAGCCGGGGTGATGCGTGAGCTGGCACTCACAGCGGCGGTCCCGGATGAGCGGATATTGCTCGACGAGCACTCTGCGACGACGCTTGAGAGCGCATTCGCTTGTGCGCGGATCATGAACAACCAATGCTGGCGGCGGGCGATCGTCGTCACAGACAGCTACCACCTCTACCGGGCCATCCTTGCTTTTCGGCATATGGGAGTAGCGGTTGAGGCGAAAAGCCCGCCAAGTGGCAGGGGGAGTACTGCGAGGTGGCGCTGGATCTATTACCATCTCCGGGAAATCGCAGCAATTCCCTGGTATCTTCTGAAACTGGCCAGTAAGCGTAAAGGGACAATTTAAAACAATTAAGCTTGGGGGAGCTCGCGCTGTAAGGGGGATAGTCGGGCTTGGCTGGTTTTGCAACATGTTCGAGCTGCCAACATCTCACCGCTCCGCGGTTTATGGTCATGGGGATACCTCTTTCCGGGAATTGCCATCCCTACGGCACGGCATTTTCGAAAGCCCCAGGTGGGAGCCATGTCGGTAGCAATGACCGCCAATCCCTGGAAGGCAATCCCAATATCTCCCCCAGCCCCGAAGAGTCTGAAGTGAGTGATATGAATGTCGTCCCCTAAGTTTCTCTCTTCCAATCAAACCGCATATGAATCTCTATCTGATGCGATGGTTGATGCGCAAGCACAAGAGTTTTGTTCGGCGAATAGGTCGGGCAATTAAAACTCTTGAGAGAATGGCGGTATCAATGCCAGAAAAGTTTGTTCATTGGGAAAAAGGGTATATC
>CAIJVD010000036.1 GCA_903824045.1 uncultured Chlorobiaceae bacterium | reverse complement strand
TGGACGCGCTGAAGAGCGGATGGTCGGGCGTTCGGTGGCGGGAGCGGCGCGGGCTGGTAGCAGAGGCGTGGGTACTTCTCTCTTCCTCTTCGCGCAGTCCACGCTTCTGTCCACGCTTCTGTCCACAGTTTCTTCGTCCACGCTTTTGTCCACTGCGCTCTTCTCTCCAAGGGAATTATCAGGCAGTGGTATCTGTTTCTCTATGAATATGATAGGCGGCTTTTTCAACCTCAATACCCTGAACCATGAAACTCAACATCCCAAGGCTCGCGATCTGCGTGGGCATCTGTTTTGCCGCCGCTTTTGCCGGCAGTCAATTCACCCCGCTTCCGGGTTCGGAGTGGTACTACCATACGCTTAACAAGCCCTCCTGGAACCCGCCCTCCTGGCTTTTCGCACCAGCATGGAGCGTTCTCTTTCTCCTGATGGCGGTCTCTCTCTACCTGGTTGTTCAAGAGGGACTCGACAAGCTGCCGGTTCGGGGTGCCCTATGGGTATTTGGTACCCAGCTCTTCCTGAATTTCTGCTGGTCGGCCCTCTTTTTCGGGCTTCACTCGCCACTCTACGGTCTGATCGAGATCGTATTTCTCTGGTGCGCCATTGTGCTGACCATCGTGAAGTTCAAGGGTGTCAGGCCAGTTGCCGGTTACCTGCTAATTCCCTACCTCATGTGGGTGAGCTTTGCGTCGTTCCTCAATTTTACGATCTGGACGCTGAACTGAGCTTCTTGAAAAGTGCCTGTGGACTGGCGCTCTTTTTTTCCTTAGTGCGCTTTCGTTGGCTTGTCAAAAATGAGGGTCAGCACATCATTTTCTTTTCTGCTGTTACTCCTGGCAATTTCGCGGATGGTCATGGTTGGCTTGTCGACACTGATGCCTTTGCTGGCGAGCTTGTCAATGATGGTTTCGCTGTTTTTGCCGGCAACCAGGGCCACGGTTTCAAGGCTGGATGATTCAACTGCCTTGATGATGTTCATACGGGGGTTGGCCTCTTTTTCCGCCGGAGCGAAGATGGAAACTGCTGTAATGAGGATGCCTGCGCAGATAGTGGCGAGGGCAGGTTTTTTTGAGAAGTAGGCGGTGAATGATTTCCAGTTGGCGATGACATGGAGTATCACCCCGGCAGTCAGACCCCAGCTGACCCACTCATGAACCGGACCGATAAACCCGGTACGAACTTTAAAAAACATTAGTGTGCCGGTGACGGCAAGAATGATAAAGGTTCCGGTTGCAAGCGGTGTGGCCCAAGATTTCAAGGAGATGCTCATCGTATTCGTTGGTTGGTTTAAGGGATGCGTTGTTTTCGTTCATACCGGTGTGACGCTTTTGGCGCCGGATTCCGGCGGTGCTGGAAGAGAAGAGCGCTGTGGACAGAAGTGGACTGCGCAAAGAGGAAGAAAACGCACCCACGTTCACGCCAAGCCCCCAAGCAGAAGAGCGCAGTGGACAGAAGCGTGGACTGCGCGAAGAGGGGAAGAAGTACCCCCGCCTGCCGCCAAGCCCCAAAGCAGAAGAGCGCAGTGGACAAAAGCGTGGACGAAGAAACTGTGGACAAAAGAGTGGACAGAAGCGTGGACTGCGCGAAGAGGAAGAAAACGCCCCCACGCCTCTGCTACCAGCCCGCGCTCCTGCTACTCTTCAGCGCGTCCACTTTCGTCCACACCGTCCACGCTTCTGTCCACCCTCTTTCTTGTCCACCAGCGCTCTTCCACCCTCACCCTCTTTCTTGTCCACCAGCGCTCTTCCTCCGTAAACAGAAAAAGCGCAGATTTCGCTGCGCTTTTTCTGTTGTTGTTCTTTGCGGGGCAGAGGTCAGTCCTCTTCTGAACCGCGGAGGTTTTCGAGTACTCCGAAATCCTCGAGCGTGGTGATGTCACCCTTGATCTCGTTGCTGGTTGCGAGTTCACGCAGGAGGCGGCGCATGATTTTGCCGCTTCTGGTTTTCGGAAGACCTTTTGCCCACCTGATTTCGTCGGGTTTGGCGATAGGTCCGATCTCCTTGGCAACGTGGTTACGCAGAGCTTCGCGAAGTTTCATGTCGCCGACATACTCGTCCTTGAGCGTGACGAAGGCGACAAGTGCGTTGCCCTTGATATCATCCGGTCGGCTGACCACTGCGGCTTCCGCAACGGCTTCGTAGGAGACGAGGGCGCTTTCGACTTCGCTGGTGCCGAGGCGGTGTCCGGAGACGTTGACTACGTCATCGACGCGGCCCATGATCCAGATGTAGCCGTCGTCGTCCTTGCGGGCTCCGTCGCCGGTGAAGTACATGCCGGGGAATTCAGACCAGTAGGTTTTTTCGTAACGGTCGTTGTCGTTGTAAATGGTGCGGAGCATCGACGGCCACGGTTGCTTGATGACGAGGTATCCGCCTTCATTGGCTTTGCACGGAGTGCCGTCCTTGTGGACAACATCGACGGCGATGCCGGGGAGCGGACGGGTTGCGGTGCCGGGTTTGGTCGGGGTTGCGCCGGGAAGTGGCGATACCATGATTCCGCCGGTTTCGGTCTGCCACCAGGTGTCAACAATCGGGCATCTCTCCTGACCGACAACCTTGTGGTACCACATCCATACGTCGGGGTTGATCGGTTCGCCGACGCTGCCGAGCAGGCGGAGCGAGTTGAGGTTGTGTTTGGTGACCCACTCGTTTCCGGCGCGGATGAATGCGCGGATGGCGGTAGGTGCGGTGTAGAGAATGGTGACCTTGTGGCGGTTGATGATGTCCCAGAAACGGTCCCACTGGGGATAGTTCGGAGCGCCTTCGTACATGAGCATGGTTGCGCCGTTGAGCAGCGGGCCATAGGCCATGTAGCTGTGTCCGGTGATCCAGCCTACGTCAGCCGTACACCAGTAGATATCCTCGTCCTTGATGTCGAAGACGTACTTGAAGGAGCTTGCTGCATGTACCATGTAGCCAGCGGTGGTGTGCAGGATTCCTTTTGGTTTTCCGGTTGATCCGCTGGTGTAGAGGACGAAGAGCGGGTGCTCGGAATCTACCTCAACGGCTTCAGACTCGTCAGAGGCAAGGCCCATGAGATCGTGCCACCAATGGTCCATGCCGTCGTGCATGTGGACGGTTTCGCCGGTGACCTTGAGCACCATGACGCTGCGTACCGACGGTGTGTTGACAATGGCTTCGTCAACGATGTTCTTGAGGTTGATGGATCCGCCGCGGCGCCGGGTGCCGTCTGCGCAGATGACAAGTTTTGCGCGTGAGTCGTTGACGCGCTCGGTGATGGCGTGAGCCGAGAATCCGGCGAAAATGACGTTGTGGACCGCGCCGACGCGTGCGCAGGCAAGCACGGCGATGACCAGTTCGGGCACCATGCCCATGTAGATGGCGACCCTGTCACCGGGCTTGATGCCGGCAATTTTCAGGACGTTGGCGAATTTGCTGACCTGGCGGTGAAGTTCACCATAGGTCAGAACGCGCTGGTCGCCCTCTTCGCCCTCCCAGATGATGGCGGCCTTGTTCTTTCTCCAGCTGTTGGCGTGAACATCAACGGCGTTGTAACAGATGTTGGTTTTGCCCCCGTTGAACCATTTCGCGTAAGGGGAGTTCCATTCAAGCACGGTGTCCCATTTCTTGAACCAGTGAAATCCTTCGGCAAGTGCGCCCCAGTAGGCGTCAGGGTTTGCTGCGGCTTCGGCGTAGAGCTTTTCATACTCGGCCATAGAGGAGATATGGGCTGTTTTGGAAAACTCTGCCGGAGGGGGGAACTTCCGTTTTTCAGTCAGAACCGAGCTGATCGAACCTGTTTCGGAGTCATTTCCACTGGATTGTGTTTCTTCTGTAGCCATTGATGCCGGATTTTGTGTGTTAAAAAAAACAAAAACAAAAGAACCCCCAAAAAGGGTAGCTGTACGACAAAAATAAACGGTTCAGGTGGAGATTAAAAGCCCTGAAGCCCTGTTTTTCAATTTCACGAACAATTCTGCATAAAAAAAGCCGGATCGCTATAATTCTTCTCAAGCTCCAGTCGCCCGCCGCCCTATTTTATGGCAAAGTTTACCAGTTTGTCCTGAACGGCAATTTCACGGACAATGCTTTGGCCTTCAAGAAATTTGATGACCGATTCGACCTTTTTCGCCTCTTCGATAAGCTGCTCTTTGGGAGTTCCGGCCGGTGCGGTGAAGGTCCCTCTCAGCTTGCCGTTGACCTGGACGGCAATGTTCTTCTCCTGGTCACGCACCAGTTCCTCGTCGTAGCCTGGAAATGGGGCGAAACTGATGGAGCCCTTGTGTCCGGTGGCCTCCCATAGCTCTTCGGTGATATGGGGCGCGTAGGGGGCGAGCAGCAGCAGCAGGGTTTCGACGGCCTGGCGGTTTCTGCATCCGGTTTTCTGCAGCTCGTTGACGAAGACCATCATTTCAGCGATGGCTGTGTTGAATTTGAGGTTCCGGGTGTCTTCGTCAACCTTCCTGATGGTTTTGTGCATCCTTCTCAGCAGCTCTTCCGCCATCGGCTCTCCGGTGAGCTCCAGGGCGGGGCTCTCTCTGTCGGGGTGGCCGGAGTCGGGATAGACCAGCCTCCAGACTTTGGAGAGGAATCGGCTTATGCCCTCAATGCCGTTGGTGTTCCATGGCTTGACCTGTTCGAGCGGGCCGAGAAACATTTCGTAGAGGCGGACAGCATCGGCGCCGTAGCGCTCCAGAACGTGGTCTGCCGGGATGACGTTGCCGCGCGATTTCGACATCTTTTCGTTGTCTTCACCAAGAATCATCCCCTGGTTGAAGAGCTTGTGGAATGGCTCTTTGGTGCTGACGACCTTGAGGTCATAGAGCACCTTGTGCCAGAATCGGGCGTAGAGGAGGTGAAGCACGGCGTGTTCAGCGCCGCCGATGTAGAGGTCGACGTTCATCCAGTAGCGCTCTTTTTCGGGGTCGATCAGCTGGGTGCGGTTGGCGTTGTCGATGAAGCGCAGGTAGTACCAGCAGCTTCCGGCCCACTGGGGCATGGTGTTGGTCTCACGTCTGAACGCGCCGTGCTCGTCACTGCCGTAGAGCCACTCGGTGATGTTTGCCAGTGGGGACTCTCCGCTCGAAGAGGGGTGGTAGGCCTCTACCTCCGGCAGAACAAGCGGGAGGGTGGTTTCGGTGCGGATAGTGCCGTCTTCGTAGTGCTTGATCGGGATCGGCTCGCCCCAGTAGCGCTGGCGGCTGAAGATCCAGTCGCGGAGCTTGTAGTTGACCTTTCTTGTTCCGACCTTTTTTGTTTCAAGCCAGGCGGCCATTGTTTCGAAGGCTTCAGTGAAGGGGAGGCCGTCGAGCGAAATCTCGCTGTTGGAGGAGTTGACCGAGATGCTGTTCTTCTCTTCAAAGACCTTCTCCTCGACGTCATGTGGGCTTTTGATGACCTCAATGATCGGCAGGCTGTACTGTTTGGCAAACTCCCAGTCCCGCTGGTCGTGCGCCGGGACCGACATGATGGCGCCGGTTCCGTAGCTGATGAGCACAAAGTCGGAGATCCAGACGGGTAAAGGCTCTCCGGTTGCTGGATTGATGGCATAGGAGCCGGTAAAGACCCCTGTTTTCTCTTTCTGCAGGCCGGTGCGCTCGAGTTCGGTTTTCAGCTTGGCCCTGCCGATATAGTTTTTGACCTCAACGAGTTGCTGGGCGGTCGCCAGCTTTTCGGCCATTGGGTGCTCGGGCGAGATGACCAGATAGGTTGCGCCGAAGAGTGTGTCGGGGCGTGTGGTGTAGACCCGGAGCGAGGTGCGGTGGCAGCGGAGCTCGAAGTCGATCTCCACCCCTTCGGAGCGTCCGATCCAGTTGCGCTGCATCTGCTTGACATTCTCAGGCCAGTCCAGCCCGTCAAGGTCTTCCAGCAGCCGTTCGGCGTAGGCGGTGATTTTAAGCACCCACTGGCGAAGGGGGCGGCGCACAACGGTCAGGCCGTCGGCGATTTTCTCTTCGACCTCTTCATTTGCAAGAACGGTTTTCAGCTCTTCGCACCAGTTGACGTCAACCTCCGACATGTAGGCAAGCCCCATATCGTAGAGCTTGAGGAAGATCCACTGTGTCCACTTGAAGTATTCCGGGTCGGTGGTGTTGATCTCCCGCGACCAGTCGTAGGAGAAGCCCATCGCCTGAAGGGTCTCCTTGAAGCTGCGGATGTTGTTTTCGGTGGTGAGTTTCGGGTGTGTGCCGGTTTTGATGGCAAACTGTTCGGCAGGAAGACCAAAGGCGTCCCATCCCATCGGGTGGAGGACGTTATAGCCCGAGCTGCGGCGGTGGCGTGCCGTTATATCCGAGGCGGTGTATCCTTCGAGGTGGCCGACATGGAGCCCCGAGCCGCTCGGGTAGGGGAACATGTCGAGTACATAGTATTTGGGTTTGTCGGTGCTTTCGCCGGAAGCAAAGGTGTTCTCCCGCTGCCAGCGCGCCTGCCATTTCTTTTCAATTGATGAGAAGTGGTACTTCATGGAGTAAGAATGAGTGTCGGATGTCGTTCGATCGCCTGCAAATAAAAAAAGCAGTGCAGGATGATCTGCACTGCTTGGAGTCTTTGGTATCGCTTAGCTGTTCTCTTTGCCGGCTGCCTCTGTTACCGGCTCGTCCTCCGCCGCCTTTATGGAGAGGGCAAAGCGCATTTTGCCGGTTCTTGGATCCTTGCGGACGTCGACCAGCTTGACCTTCACCTGGTCGCCAACCTTGAGGTGATCGCTCACCTTGGCCACGCGCTCCTTGGAGATTTCCGAGATGTGCACAAGACCGTCGGTCTTGGGCAGGAACTCGACAAATGCGCCGAGCTCGTCGCGGATGTCGCGGACCTTTCCGTTATAGACGGTGCCGACCTCGGGTTTTGCCAGAAGGGTTTTGATGAAGGCGAGTGCGGCCTGTGTGCCTTCGTTACTTGAGCAGGCGATGGTGACCTTGCCGTCATCTTCAATGTTGATCTCTGCGCCGGTCTGCTCGGTGATGCTGCGGATGGTCTCTCCGCCCTTGCCGATGATGAGGCCGATGTTCTCGACAGGAACCTGTATGGTGGTCAGTCTTGGCGCGAACTGTGCCAGTTCACCGCGGGTCGAAGGTATGGCTTTTTCCATCTCGTTGAGGATGTGGAGGCGGCCACTGCGTGCCTGTTCAAGCGCGGTTTCAAGGATGTTGTAGTCGAGACCGTCGATCTTGATGTCCATCTGGCATGCGGTGATGCCATCCCTGGTGCCGGATACCTTGAAGTCCATGTCGCCGAGATGATCTTCGTTGCCGAGGATGTCGGAGAGCACGGCATAGGAGGAGCCCTCCTTGATCAGTCCCATGGCGATGCCGGAGACCGGCTTTCTGATCGGTACACCGCCGTCCATGAGGGCAAGCGTGCCGCCGCAGACAGAGGCCATCGAGGATGAACCGTTCGACTCAAGGATGTCGGAAACGATGCGGATGGTATAGGGGAACTCGGTTTCGGAAGGCGCAACCATTCTGATGGCGCGCTCGGCAAGGTTGCCGTGGCCGATTTCGCGGCGGCCGGTGCTTCCGATCCTTCCACACTCTCCAACGGAGAATGGCGGGAAGTTGTAGTGGAGCATGAATTTCTTGTCGGCGCTGTTGGTCAGGTTATCGACCGACTGCGCGTCTTTTTTGGTGCCGAGCGTGATGGTGACCAGCGCCTGGGTCTCGCCTCTGGTGAAGAGGGCTGAACCGTGGGCTCTCGGGATGATGCCGAGCTCGATGCTGATCGGGCGAACCTGCTCAAGTGTACGGCCGTCAAGGCGTTTGGAGTCGTCGAGGATCATGTGGCGCATGACCTTCTTTTCGACCGAGTGAATCTCTTCCTTGATGATCCCTTCGTTCAGGCAGAACGCTTTGGATGGATCGGCCGCGATATCCTCGCTGGTGATGATGGTCTTGAAGTGCTCGATGATCGACTGGGTGGTGTCGCCGTAGATGGCCGCGGTCTGCTCGGCACGATCTTCCTTGCAGAGCGGGGTGTAGGCGAGCTCCTTCAGGCGGGCTTCGCAGCGGTTCCGGACAATCTCCTTGAGTTCGGCAGGTATTGCTTTTGGAGCGAACGGACGTTTCTTTTTTGCAACTTCCGCGGCAATCTCGTCCTGGAGGGCGCAGAGTTTGCGGATGGCTTCGTGGCCGAACTTGATGGCGTCGAGCATCTCGGCTTCAGAGATCTCCTTCATTTCGCCTTCAAGCATGCAGACGGTATCCTTCGTGCCGCCGATGCAGATGTCGAGTTCGCTCTCCTGGAGTTCGTTAACGTCGGGGTTGATGATGAACTTGCCGTTGATTCTGCCTACACGGACTTCGCTCATCGCGTTCTGGAAGGGGATGTCGGAGACCATGATGGCGGCTGATGCTGCCAGACCGCCGAGCACGTCAGCATCGTTGACCTGGTCGGAGGAGATGACCGTTACGATCACCTGTGTTTCGAACTGGTAGCCGTCAGGGAAGAGGGGACGGAGCGCACGGTCGATAAGGCGGGCCGAGAGAATCTCTTTTTCCGAGGGGCGGCTTTCGCGCTTGAAGAAGCCTCCGGGAAACTTGCCGGCAGCTGAATATTTTTCGCGGTACTCAACCTGAAGCGGGAAGTAGTCCTGGTTCGGAGGAGGGGTTTTCTTGCTTGAGACGACTGTTGCAATCACCATGGTGTCGCCGAGGCGAACAACGGTGGCGCCGTCGGCCTGTTTGGCCATCTTGCCGGTCTCAATGGAGATTATTTTCCCCTGTCCGAGATCAATTTCCTTGTTGATAATCATGTAGATAGTTTAATGGTAGTGATAAAAATTCTGTCTCTTTTCAGGCAGCTCTTTGGGGGGTTATCCCCGGTTGCAGAGCCCTTTGCCGCTGCCTGCTCCTGCGTTTTCCTGCATGCAGGGCAATAAAGAGACGTCTTTCAATATAGTACAAAAAACTCTTTTCTGATAACCGCCATCCCGCTCCATTTTCATGCGCTCATTGCCGCATTGTCGATCAGGCGCACCGATTCGGTATTGACCGCAAGGAGCAGTCGGTACTCCTTGCCTTCGAGGGCGCTGTCGGCCTCCTCGAAACTCTCTTCGTCGACAAAGACGACATAATCGGGGGTGAAGCCGGGTGCTCGGCTGATCATCCGGCTGACTTCGGAAGCAACCGCCTGAAGGTCCCTCTCTCCAATCGCCAGGCGCTCCCGGGCATAGAGAATTCCGCGGTAAAGCACGCCGGCTTCGTGACGCGCCTGGCCGGAAAGGTATATGTTTCTTGAACTTACCGCCAGCCCGTCATCCTCTCTGACGATCGGGGCGCCGACGACGGTGACGTCAATATTGAGGTCGCGGACAAGGGCGCGTATGACGGCGAGCTGCTGTGCATCTTTTTGACCAAAGATGGCAAGGTGGGGCTTGATGATATTGAAGAGCTTCGTCACAATCGTGGCTACGCCGTTGAAGTGGCCGGGGCGCGAGTTTCCCTCCAGCCGCTCACCGAGCGCGCCGCACTCGATGGTGGTCTGAAAGTTATCAGGGTAGATGCTTCCGGCTTCAGGGGCAAAGAGGTAGTCGACGCCGGCGGCCTTTGCCAGCGCCACATCCAGCTCGAATGGCCTCGGGTAGCGGTGGAGGTCTTCGTTGAGGCCAAACTGTTTCGGATTTACAAAAATCGTGAGGATGACGGTTCCTGCACTCTGTTGCGCCAGCTTGACAAGGCTCAGATGTCCTTCGTGCAGGGCGCCCATGGTCATGACCACGCCGATGAGCTGCCGGTTGAGTCGGAGCTTTTCGGCTATGGCCTGCATTTGGCGGGGGTCAGTGATGATCTCCATAGTTCTTTTCCGCTTTTTTTTGCTTCTTTTCTGCCGGATGAACCACAACGACAAATTCACCCCTCGCTTTTCCCTCTGAGAGGTGGTGGCGAATCTCGTCGATGGTGCCGGTAATATACTCTTCATGTATTTTGGTCATCTCCCGTCCGACGAAAATGCGGGCGTCCGCCATGTTGCTTTCGAGCTCGTCGAGCAGCTTCATGATCCTGAAGGGTGATTCGTAGACGACGAAGGTGGTCTGGAGTGCGGCAAGCTCTTCGATCCGGGTTTTGCGCCCCTTTTTATGCGGCAGGAATCCGGCGAAAAAAAAGTTGTTGACCGGCAGGGGGCAGGCCGAGAGTGCAGCGACGAGGGCGCTCGGTCCGGGTATGGGAATGACCTTCAGCCCGCGCTCGTGGAGGGCGTGCAGAATGCCGTATCCAGGGTCGCTGATGACGGGCGTTCCTGCGTCGGTGATGAACGAGACGTCGGTTCCCTCTTCGAGCAGGGCGACAATCTGGCCGATGGCGCGCGGCTCATTGTAGTTGTGATAACTGATGAGCTTTTTGCCGGAAATATCGAGATGGCGAAGCAGAATTGAGGCCCGGCGGGTATCTTCGCAAGCGATTGCTTCGGATTCCCGGAGGGTTTTAATGGCTCTCAGGGTTATATCCTCGAGGTTTCCGAGCGGTGTTGCTACGACGTAAAGCGTTCCGGTATGTGGCTGTTCGGGCTGCAAAGGGTAAAAGACGGGATGAACGAAGGGTTTAGTATGGTGGATTCACTCTGCATTTAGTATAATAATAAAAATACGATAAACAGCGTTCAGCCAGCTATGAAGGAAGAGAGAGTGTTACTGTCGGTCAAAGGTCTGCGGGTTCATTTTCCCGGAAGGAAAAGCGGGGGGGCTGCAAAGCCCGTTCCGGTAAGGGTTGTCAATGATGTCTCTTTTGATGTTTTTCAGGGCGAGACTCTCGGTCTGGTGGGAGAGTCGGGGTGCGGCAAGACCACGCTCGGCAGGGCGCTGATTCGTCTCGGTACACCCGAGGTGTCGGGAGAGATATCGTTTGAAGGGCGTGATATTACCGCTCTCGGCAATCGTGAGTTCCGCTCGCTTCGCAAGGAGATCCAGATGATCTTCCAGGATCCTTTCGGTTCGCTGAACCCCCGTCTGACGGTCGGCCAAATGCTCTCGGAGGTGCTCCTTGTGCACAAGATCGCCCGTGGTGAAGCGGCACGCCAGCGGGTTGGCGAGCTGCTCGATGTTGTCGGGCTGAACCGGGAGTACATCAACCGCTACCCGCACGAGTTCTCCGGTGGCCAGCGGCAGCGGCTTGGAATTGCGAGGGCTCTGGCGCTCAACCCGAAATTTATCATCTGCGATGAACCGGTTTCGGCGCTTGATGTCTCCATTCAGTCGCAGATCATCAATCTGCTCAAAGATCTTCAGCGCGAGCTTGGACTGACCTACCTCTTTATCGCTCATGACTTGTCGGTTGTCGAGTACATTTCCGACAGGGTTGCAGTGATGTACCTCGGCAAGATCGTCGAGATTGCCGATTCAGCCGAACTTTATGCCAATCCGAAGCACCCCTACACCAGTGCGCTTCTTTCGGCGATTCCAAACCCTCTGCCCGGCGCCAAAAAGGAGCGGATTCTGCTCCACGGTGACCAGCCTGGACCGATGAATATACCGACCGGCTGCAGCTTCCATCCGCGATGCCCCTCCGCCACGCCGGAGTGCAGCCGCCGGGAGCCGCAGTTCAAGGCTCTTTCCGATTCCCCCTCTCACAAGGTAAGCTGTCTGCTCTATGAATAAGGATCCAAAGAGGCGAAAGGGGTGTTTCCGCTACGGCTGCCTCGCGGCCATCACCGTTCCTCTCCTGATTTTCGCGGCCATTTTTTTTGCTTTCCGCTCTTCCCGTTCGCTCCCGGACCGTTTTGTGCTGACGGTGCCGATTGGCGGTGAACTGCCCGAAATCCAGGGTGACGCGGGCGGGCTCCCCTTTATCTCCTCACGAGGAGCACTTTCGTTGCAGGATATGCTCTTTATCCTTGACCACGCCTCTTCGGACGAGCGCGTCAGGGAGGTGCTGCTTGAAATCGGCGGGCTCCATACAACGCCGGCAAAAGCTGCCGAGCTGCGCACAGCGATTGAAGGTCTTCGTGCAAAGGGTAAAAAGGTTACCGCCTTTCTCTCCTCTCCCGAAGACAGCGACTACCTTCTTGCTTCGGCCTGCGACTCCATCGTCATTGAACGGGGCGGGTACCTTCTGCTCGACGGCCTGAAAGCCGAAACACTCTACTACGCCACCCCTCTCGGCAAGGTCGGCGTCAAATTCCAGGCGGCGCAGTGGAAGCGCTACAAGAGCGGCATCGAGCCCTTTACCAGAACCGGTGGAAGCCCGGAGTACATCGAAGAGATCGGCGCCCTGCTCGACGAGGTCTACCAGGACTACCTCTCATACGTTTCCAGGCACCGAAAGATCAGCCGCGACTCCTTTGAGGCGGTTATTAACGGTGAGGCCCTTATGTCGGCAGAGCGTGCCCGCTCGCTCGGGCTGGTTGACGCTGTCGCCTCCCGCTGGGATGAGGAGCGGATCATGACCAGAAAGATTACCGGCAAGGCGCCTGAACCGGACGATGATGTGCTGGTCAGCGCGTCGCGCTACCGTTCCGCCGTCGAGTGGCCGGTGAAGGGTGGAAGCCGGGATCGCATTGCGGTGATAACGCTTTCGGGCCCGATCGTGCGAAGTGCGGGGGAGGATGCTCTGGAGCTGGGCTCCGGCGTCGATTTGGAGACGCTCCGCAAATCGCTCGAGGGGGCACTTGAGGAGAAGCGAATCAAGGCAGTGGTGCTTCGCATAGACAGCCCCGGAGGGGACGCGCTGGCTTCGGCCGAGATGCTGCAGATGCTCGACTCCGCCGCGGTGAAAAAGCCGATGGTTGTCTCCATGTCGGGCGTGGCGGCATCGGGCGGCTACATGACCGCGCTTGCCGGTAGAACCATTTTCGCCCAGCCGCTCACCATTACCGGTTCGATAGGGGTCTACGCGCTCAAGCCGGACGTCAGCGGAGCTGTCGCAAAGCTTGGTTTGGGCCGCACGGTTGTTACCAGAGGACGCTTCGCCGATGCCAATACCCCCTTCAAGCCGCTCGATGATGAGGCATACGGGAAGTTCATGCAGGCGTCGGGAGAGATTTATCAGGATTTTATCGGCAAGGTCGCCCGCTTCAGGAAGATGAAGACAGAGCGTGTCGATGCTCTTGCCGGCGGCAGGGTATGGACCGGAAGCCAGGCGATAAAGGTTGGGCTTGTTGACCGCCCGGGCGGGCTCTTCGATGCCCTCAGGGAGGCCCAGCGCCTCGCGGGGATAGACGCCAAGAATACCCCGGGCATTGTTCTCTACCCCGAGCATAAAACATGGGTTCAGTCTCTTCTGCAGGGCGGCGGCGAAAGCCTGAGCGCAAGAGTAGCGGCAGCCTTCCGCCAGCAGGTGCTGCACGAAATTCTGCCGTTCCGCAAATTCAGTTCCCTGGAGGCCTTTTATGCCGCAATGATGACCTCTGGCCAGTTGCGCATGGTCGCTGCGATGCCCTCGGAGATCGAGATCCGGTAGGGGAAGAGCGCTGGGAAGAGCGCTGGTGGACAAGAAAGAGGGTGGGGGTTGAAGAGCGCTGGTGGACAAGAAAGAGGGTGGGGGTTGAAGAGCGCTGGTGGACAAGAAAGAGGGTGGACAGAAGCGTGGACGGTGTGGACGAAGTGGACGCGCTGAAGAGTAGCAGGAGCGGGCGCTTGGCGTGAACGTGGGGGCGTTTTCTTCCTCTTTGCGCAGTCCACTTGTGTCCACGCTTCTGTCCACAGTTTCTTCGTCCACGCTTTTGTCCACTGCGCTCTTCTGCTTGGGGGCTTGGCGTGAACGTGGGGGCGTTTTCTTCCTCTTTGCGCAGTCCACTTGTGTCCACGCTTCTGTCCACAGTTTCTTCGTCCACGCTTTTGTCCACTGCGCTCTTCTGCTTGGGGGCTTGGC
>CAIJVD010000035.1 GCA_903824045.1 uncultured Chlorobiaceae bacterium | reverse complement strand
ATGTCGATAGCGTTGATTTTTACGGCGGCCAATGCGTTTGGCGTGCTGGCAAGCCATCCAATACTGGCCAATAGAACCGCTATCCATAGCCGGATGAGATGTGTTTTTATGGGAGTTCGCATGAACGTGGGGTACTGAGTGTATTGCGATTCCGATGGTCATGAGCCTGAAAACCGGCAGTCGCCGGAACTCTTCTGATACTTGCATGACTATATATACGGCCTGCCCAATTACTGCAGTGTTTTCTCTGTTATAGGGATAAACTACAAAATAGTTACTCAAATATCGAAAAAAATTGGCTACATTTCTTTTGAATTGTCGGATCAACCCTCTGTTGCTCAATATCTTAGGTTCGACAATCCCCAGCAATAAAACAGCTATGAAAATATTGTTGAACGCACGGCAGGTGATTGTCTTGCGACTTCGTGCAGCAGGTGCGTCTCCACTCTGTACGCGGTTATATCCATCAGTTGCATTGAGGCCGAAGCAATGCCTGGCCAGCAATAGGCACAACGTGGTAAAACGGCTTTTAAACCATAGTGGAACACCTTGCAGTACTTTTTGTTACAGTAAGCAATACTCTTTTATTGACTCAATTGATAGTGAGTGAAAATGGGTAGTGGGTGAGAATGGGCACGCACGCTCTTTGGCTTTATCTCACAGTGCAATAAAAAGGTTTCTTAATTTTTTACGGCTATGTCGAACTCCCCTCAACAATCAGAGCCCGGGACAATACGTTTTTCCCGCACCCTCAAACTGGTCTGCGTTTCGGTCATTGTTGCTGCGGCGCTCTTGACGACTATCGATCCTGAGCAGATACCGTTCCGGTCCCACGCACCAAAAAGAAGGGCGGTTAAAATGGCGCGCCCGGTTGTAACCGTTGCTGTCGAAAAAAAACCGGTTGATCCAGGCAGAGAGCCAGTAAAAGCTTTGCCGGATGATTTCAGAGCAGCGGAGAGTCAGGCTCCTCTGCGCCCGGATAATCTTTCGGAAGGAATTGTTGCCCAGGCGTTATCTTCAATCCGCTCATCCACAGCCGGCAATATGCCTGCCACTCCCACTATTGAAAGCTTATTGCCGACGATTCCGTTTGAGTTGGCCAATGGAGCGTTGAGCGGCACCCTCGGTCCTTCGACTACAAATCTTCAGTACCGCGATAAAAGTAGGGTCATGAGAGCGGAGTTCGGGTTTGGATTCATGAAGCCCGAAAAGGACCATCTCATGTCGGGTGGACAGCTTGAGCTGGGAACCATGGTAAGTGCTCAGCTTGCAATTGGCACCAACATGGGGCTCTATGAAAATCGCAGGGATCTTGTCTTTAACGCTATCTGGCAAATTCCCGACTCAGGCTTCCGTTTCAAGGCTTCCGGAGGCTACATGTGGGGCGATCAAAACTTTGATTTCCCTTCAGGCCCGGCCAACATCGATCTCGAACAGTTCAGCTATGGCTTCTCAACCAATTACATTATCCCCAAGGGTGAGCAATTATCATGCCTCTACTCTGTCGGATTATCGTTATGGGGTGCAAAAGCTCATCAAATGTCAGGGCTCGACAGCCCTCGCTATTTTACCGTGCCAAACGGTTCAGGCGGAGTACTTCTCTATTTCGACCCGCTTAAACTTTCCGAAGGGAGGCTGATGGGAGCCTCTGCTGATACCCAGATCGCATTTCTGCCGAATCTGGTGGGGAAGGGATCGCTTGGTTATGAGCAGCTCGATTTTCCCTTTGTGGATGGTTCCAGAGAGGTTGACCGTTCAGCTTATTACAATATTGAAATGCTCTACGAAGCGCTTCCTGATCTCCTCCTTGGCACCAAATTCAAGTCAGGCGCAGGCGAAAACCGGATTGGAGTTTCAGCCCAAACTGGCAACTGGCTTTTTAATGCGTTTCATAGTACAGGGCAAAACGGACTTGCCGACAATTATGGAGCTATGCTGACCTTCCGCCTTGCCGATTCGTCAGAAAAAAAGAAAGGCTCGCTTGCCCGTCGAATGAGGCCAAGCCGCACCAGCGACACGTTAGCACTGCTTTCCGAATCTGTTGCACGCCCGGCCTATCTGCCACAAACGTTTCTTGCCAAAGTGGATCCTACCGCATTGGTTCTTGAAGCCAATATTGATGTTCCCAACGTATTGGTTAAAGATGGCGACATCTACCTGATCGTTGGCCATGGCACACCAACCGTTACCGGCGTTACGCGTGCAGAGGGGAGCGGCGAGAAAATCGACTATCCTTACTCGCAACTTGTCACCTCCGATCCAACCTACGTCATTGTTCACCCGAGAGCGTTTCCAAAGAAGGATCCGGGCTCATTTACCTATGAGATCAGTGTGACTGACGAAGATAAATGTATCTGTCTGGCAATCATTAAAACACAAACGGATTAGTGTTGTAAAGTCTCATGCAACCCATTGCATTAAGAGGCGCTATCCGATTATGGATAGTTCTTTTTCTGGCTGTTATTGTTATGCTTGGCAATCCGTCACCAGCATCCGCGACGGTCAAGGTTATCAGTATAGCCATATTTACTGATATCGATTTGAAAGCTTACAGCAATAACGGTGATATCGGACCTGCTCCCGTCGGTTCGCTCATTATCCCTGCGCCGAAAGTCATTGTCAGGGATGTGAACGACCAGCCTCTCAGCAATGTGGAGGTCATATTTGAGGTGACATCCGGTAATGGATCAATAACTGGTGGTACCACAACCACGAACGAAAATGGTATTGCGGAGGTTGGGGGCTGGACTCTTGGTGAGTTGCCCGGCATAAATACGCTCACGGCGACTGTCATGAGCTTGTCGCATCCTGTTTCGACAAGCTTCACTGCAACAGGTACTGCTCGTGCACCAATAAAGCTGGTTTTGATGACGCAGCCGGTCGGTGGGGCAAGTGGCGCCCTGCTGGAAACACAGCCCGTGATAAAAATAACCGATACCAATGGCAACCCTGTTGAGAATCCCGTTACGGTTACCGTCACCTCCAACGGCACTCTTGGTGGCACAACGACCGTGACAACCCTCAACGGTGTCGCGGTCTTCACGGATTTGACACTCGCAGGAACGGTTGACACGGACTTCACGCTGACATTCACCGCAAGCGGATTGCCCACCATTGTTTCAAATACCATTACTTTTGCCAACACGCCAGACCTCACTGCTCTCGTCTTGAGCGGAACTTACTCCGGCTACAATTTTTCCCGCAGTACCTATCTCTACACAAGTGTTACCGTGCAGAGCAATGTGAGCAGCATAACCGTAACACCAACCGGCACTGGCACAATGAAGGTCAATGGCTCCAGCTTACTCTCCGGCCAAACATCCCAACCCATTACCCTGATAGCCGGTTCTCCGACCGCGATTACCGTTGTTGTCACTGAACCCGACAAATCTCCGAAGACCTATTCACTGATCGTAACACGCCTTCCTGTGACAACGATGGTGCTCGGCTACAGATTTGGGGGAGGTGTCGTTGGTTATATTTTCCGGGCGGGAGATTCCGGTTACATTGCAGGGCAAAGTCACGGCATTATTGTGATGACTTCTGATTTGAGCGTCAGCGAAGCCTGGAGCAATATTACCTCTGCCGGGATCGGCACGACCGGAACCGTTACAGGAAGCGGGAGTGCTAACAGCGATGCCATTATTGCTCAAAACGGTCATACGGCAAGTGCGGCTAAAAAATGTATTGATTATGCCGGCAGCGCTTACAAGGACTGGTTCCTGCCAGGCAAGGACGAGCTTGACAAGCTCTATGAACTGAAACTGCGTAACTTTGGTAATTTTTCGGGCATCTACTGGAGCTCCTCTGAATTCAATGCCGACAGCGCCTGGTGTCAGGATTTCAGTAATCGCGTCAGCAGCACCTCCCTGAAAACAAGCCTCCTGCGAGTTCGGGCTGTTCGGATTTTCTGACCTGCATGATTGTAAGGGTGGATTTTGGTTACGGAATACAGGGATTCACAATTGCAAACAGATGTTATCGAAGAGGTAAAAGAAGAATCCCTGAATGTTGTATATTTCTCTTTTTTTGTGGCAAAGAGAGTCATCAACACCATATACACACCATTGAGAGCCGTAGTTCTTCTCAGCGGAGGCATGGACAGCCTCGTCACAACAGCAATAGCCCATGCCGATGGGTTCGAATTGGCCGCTCTGCATGTCAATTACGGGCAGCGCACCTGGCAGAAGGAGCTTGAATCTTTTCGGCTTATCTGCCGTCACTACAATATCGAGCATGCGCTTGAAGTCAATGCCGATTTTCTCGGACGCATAGGAGGATCGTCACTGACCGACCTCTCCATGCCGGTAAGCGGGGCAGACCTGCAGGGTACCACCATTCCAACCAGCTACGTTCCATTCCGAAATGCTTGTTTCCTCTCCATGGCCGTCAGCTGGTCTGAAGTCATCGGGGCTAACCGGATTTTTATCGGGGCGGTCGAAGAGGACTCCTCAGGTTATCCGGATTGCCGCAAGGTTTTTTATGATGCCTTCAATACCGTCATAGCACTCGGCACAAAACCTGAAACGAGCATCGAGATTCTGACGCCGCTGATCCAGATGCAGAAATCTGATATTGTGCAAAAGGGTATGGAGCTTGAGGCTCCTTTCAGTTACAGCTGGTCATGCTACAAGAGTGAAGGCAGGGCCTGTGGCGTCTGCGACAGCTGCGCCCGGCGGCTTCGTGCCTTTGAGCTGGTCGGCGTGCGTGACCCGATTGATTATGAGGAGCGCCCCCGCTATAGTTGATAGCGCGCCTCTGTTTTCCCGAAGCACTTATGGCAATGTCATCCCGAACGCAAGAGAGAGATCTTATTGTTGTTATAACGATAAACTCACTGCTCATTACACAACCAAATCAGTTCGATTATGAACTCTGTTAAATCGCTCTCCTCTGGCCCCAGCTCACTCACGGCACGTTTCAATCTCTCTTTCGGCCTCATGGCCCTCATCTGGATTGCTGGCTTCATTGGCCATTTTACCCCTCTTCTGGAGTGGCCGGCACTTTTTATTTATGTAATCGGCTCTCTCGGCCTGGTACTCTATCGGGGGAAAACATACGGCGAGTGGCCCCAGATGTATCTTGCGGGGGGAAATCTTCGCGGCTCCCTGAAGTGGGGTGCCATAGCCGGCCTGAGCCTTTTCGCGATGGATCTCTTCAATACGGTGCTCTATTATAAGAACGGCGGAGCTCCGATGTCGGGCATGGAGTTTATTCTGGTTAACCAGTCGATGCTTGTCCTCTACCCGGTGCTTGTTCTGGCCGAAGAGTTTCTCTGGAGGGGTATCATGTTTTCGGCCCTGATTGAGCGAGGTATCAACAAGCATCTTGTTGTGGCACTGACGACACTATTCTACGTCGTCAACCACTTTGCAGTCGCTCCCGTCGGCATGAAGGAGCGTGCGCTGATGGGCATGATGGCTCTGCCGATCGGCGTTATTGGCGGCTACATCGCTTTGAAAAACAAAAATGTATGGGGTAGCGTGCTGGTGCATATGATCACCATGATCTCCATGATTCTTGATCTGTTTGTCATTCCTAAACTGGTGTTTGGATAGACCCTATGCGTCAGAACAGGATAACAGCCCTTTTGCAGCAGGATAAAAAACTGCTTATAGCCTACTATATGCCGGAGTTTCCGGTGGCGGGTTCAACGCTGCCGGTGCTTGAGGCGCTCGAGGAGGGTGGTGCCGACATCATCGAGCTCGGCATGCCCTATTCCGACCCGATTGGTGATGGTCCGGTCATCCAGGATGCAGCCCATATTGCCATCCAGAACGGTGTGACCATTCGCAATCTTCTCGGTCTTGTTCGCAAGGCCCGTGCCGGCGAAGGGTGCCGACCACTGCAGGCGCCCATTCTTCTTATGGGATACTGCAATCCCCTTATCGTCTACGGAATCGACGCATTCCTGCGCGATGCCGCTCTGGCTGGAGTCGACGGGCTGCTCATTCCCGATTTTCCGCCGGAGGAGTCAGCCGATTTTCTCCGCAAGGCAAAAGGGGAGGGGCTTTCAGTTGTCTTTCTGGTCTCTCCGGTCACGCCGCCCGAGAGGATAGAGCTTATCGACAGCCTATCGACGGACTTCTCCTACTGCCTCGCTGTCAATGCCGTGACTGGTACAGCGAAGCTTGCCGACAGTTCAGAGGCGGCGGCGGTCGAGGAGTACCTGAAGAGGGTTCGCCGCCATGCAAAGAAGAAATTTGTTGTGGGTTTCGGCATCAGAAACAAGGCTCGCATCGAGCAGATGTGGAGCATGGCGGACGGCGCAGTAGTCGGCACCGCGCTTTTGCAGCATATCACAGAAGCCAAAACTCCCGTCGAGACCGCCCGCCTTGCCCGTGAGTTCTGGAAAACGCTTCGATAGGTAGTGTTTGCCGCAAAATGGCCATCTTCTCACCCCGTCCCGACAGGTCGGCAGAGAGATCTGTTTTCTCTTTCTTTGGAACGCGAGATGTCTCTCTCCGTTCGAAATGAGAAAGGGCGGTCATCGAAGTGACAGCGGGCGGACTTTGACATGATAAGGAAGGTTATTTTGGATTCTTGATTTTGAATCTCCTGTTCCAATCCAAAATCAAAAATTCATAATTCAGAATTTCCCGGAAATGAATGAGTCTCAGTACCTTCCCTCCGTCGATATCATCATCCCCTATTTCAACCGCCGCGACATGCTCGAGCGTTGCCTTGACTCGCTCGAGAAAACTCAATATCCAGGGATGGGTATTATCGTTGTCGATAACGGCGGCAAGGAGGCAGGGCTGGTTTTTCTTGTCAAGCGGTACAGAAATGCCCGCCTTTTCAGGTTGCCTGAAAACCTTGGGTATGCCGGGGGGTGCAATGAGGGGCTGAAACACTCTGCGGCCGACTACGTGGTCTTCATGAACGATGACTCGCTCCATGATCCTCAGTGGCTCCACGAGCTTGTTGCTGCGGCTCTGAAGCACGACGCGGTCTCTGCCCTTCAGCCGAAAATTTTGTCGCTGAAGGAGTATCGAAGGGGGAAAAAGATTTTTGACTACGCAGGTGCAGCAGGAGGCATGATCGACCGGCTCGGTTACCCCTACTGCCTTGGACGTACCTTTTCCTCGATTGAGGAGGACCGTGGTCAGTATGATGCAGGCTGTGAAATTTTCTGGGCGTCGGGTGTTGCCTTGTTTGTGAAACGGGACGATGCCGAGCGGCTGGGCGGTTTTGACGGGGATTTTTTCATGCACATGGAGGAGATTGATCTCGCATGGCGCATGAGGCTTGCCGGTCTCCAGGTGCGTTCAGTGCCCTCGTCGGTGGTGCTGCATGAGGGCGGAGCCTCGCTGGCTACGGGAAGCCCGGAGAAAATCTACTACAATCATCGCAACAACCTCGCCATGATCTTGAAGAACCGGGGCACAAGAGGGTTGCTCTGGGTTTTGCCGGTGCGGTTATTGCTTGATCTCGGTGCGGCCCTTTTCTATTTGACGCAGTTCCCTGGATGCCTGAAAAAATCAGGTGCAGTTTTTCGGGCCATGGCCTCAGTGTTCCGAGACCGTTCAAGGCTCATGAGAAAAAGAGCCGCGGTGCAGCGTCGAAGGGCTGTCAGTGACCAGACGATTTTTCGTGGCACGCCGCTTTCACAACTCTTTCGTCGATAAGTCGGCAGTTTCTTCCCTTACCCTTTCTTCTGCGGTTCAGCTGAAACGGGCAGTTCTGCCTGTTTTTTCATTGCGGTAAGTACCTGGGGGCAGTCGCGGCGCTGAACATTCCTGACCGCGAAAGGAGGCGCGAAAAAGCCCGGTTTCACTTCAGCCCTGAAGGTGAGAAATGTGCCCGCCCTCTCGGGATAATCGACAAGTGTCCAGTCGCCTTTATACGTTTTGAAATCACCGGTGATCTGCTGGAAGTAGAGGGTTTTGAACTCCTCTCCCCAGACTTTCATTTTTATGTAGACGCTTTTGCGGAAGAAGAGCATTCCCGAGGTCCCGGCCTCAAACATCACCTTCTCATCGCCTGTATTGGTAATCCAGCCGCTGTCCGTGATATTTGGCACGAACTTCTTGTGGTTGTTGTAATCGGTAATGACCTCCCATACTTTTTTTGGCGGAGCGGCAATGTAGATATCCCCTCTCACGCCGGTTACTCCGTCAGGGAGGTCTGAAATGGTGACGATGATCTCCCCGTTCAGCAGCTTTGCGCGTTCCGCCGCGAGGGCGTCCGTAGCGGTATCGATGACGGTGTTTGCCTTGAGGGGGTTCGACAGAAGCGCTCCCAGCAAAGCCATAAGCGGCAGCAGAAAACAGAGAAGCTTTTTGATCTCTCTTTTTATTGGCGGAGTCATTTTCCCGGGAATTTTCATGATTGGCAGCAGCACGATGATGAGCATGACTTCGGCTGTTTGGGAAGGGGGAGATGTCCCCATTTCTGCATGTCCGCAACGCTTTCAAGGATGCTCGGCTTTATTTCCATGAAGGTCATCTTGAGTTCGCGGCGGATTTTTGTGTTGTCGTACCGCATGGTTCGGCCGATGTTGTTTCGGATGTAGGTTCCCGTGTCCCTCGGCTGTGTATAGGAGAGTGCCATCATCAGCAGCGATCCGGCTTTGCTCGAAAGATCGATTTTCGGCAGCGGGTAGTTACCGAAACCCGAGGATTTGAGTATAGCCACAATATCCTTGAGGTGCAGGCTCTCCGCTGAGCAGAGATATCGCCCGCTTGCTTCAGGTTTTTCCATGGCAAGAATATGGGCGGTTGCCACATCCCGAACATCGACAAAGCCCCAGTTGAGATCCATCGTACAGGGATAGACCCCGGTCATGATATCGCGGATCATCTGGTTGCTGGTGTTGAGCGACGGCCCGAGTGAAGGGCCGATAACCATGAAGGGGTTAATCGTCACCAAATCAAACGAAGGGCGTTTTCTCATAATGAAGTCCCAGGCCTCCCGTTCAGCGAGTGTTTTGGAGTAGTGGTAAGGGTTGCGCTCAAGGGAGGACATGGTGTTCCAGTCTTTTTCGGTAAAGACCTTGTTGCTCTCCGCCTCATCGGTAATTGCCGCAATCGAGGAGGTGAAAATAACCCGTTTGACGCCACCAGCCTTCAGGCAGCTCTCCAGTACGTTCTCGGTGCCGTTCACCGCCGGGTCGACAAGGTCGCGCTGAGGGTTTTTGACGTTGAGCTGATAGGGACTTGCGGTGTGCATGACATACTCGCACCCTTCGACGGCCCTGTCATAGGCTCCGCTGGAAAGCAGATCGGCTTCGATAAGCTCAAGGCGTTCAGTAGCGCCTGGAAGGCTGAGCAGGAACGGGTAGCTCTTGGGGTTGTTGCGGACGGTGCCTCTGACGCGGTAGCCTCTGGCAAGCAGCTCTCTGACGATATGAGCGGCA
Source organism: uncultured Chlorobiaceae bacterium (assembly GCA_903824045.1). Lineage (GTDB taxonomy): Bacteria > Bacteroidota > Chlorobiia > Chlorobiales > Chlorobiaceae > Chlorobium. The sequence continues at coordinate 72,285 of CAIJVD010000035.1, read as the reverse complement.
ATAAAACCGGATGCTCCGGTCACACAGACTGGCTTGCTTGTCAACATAATCTTGGCCTGCTGAATGGTTTAAAAAATAGATTCTGCATGGTAAGCCGAAGTGTTCCGGTGGTGGAGAGACGACTCCCTGAATGCGGTCACTTTTCGGATATGGATTCGGCCCTCTGCTTGTGCGCCTTGAGAATTCCAGGAAGATCCTGCCACTCGACAAAGCTTACCAGGATCGGGGGCGCAAAAAAACGCGGTTTTATCTCCGCATGGTATGAAAGGATGGTTCCCTTCAATGCAGCGTCAGTTTCAATCGTCCACTCGCCACGGTAGAGAGTGAAATCTCCGTCCAGCTGCTCGAAGAGGACTTTTTCACCCCTCTCTTCCCTCAACTTCAGGCGGAAATGAACGGTTTTTTCAAAAATAAAGATACCGGTTTTTCCGGTCTGTTCCAGAATAATTTCATCCTCGGTTCGTTTTGTAACCCGGCTTGCCACAACCTTGGGGAGGTAGTCGCTGAGGTGGTCGTAATCTGTCAGGGAGTGCCACACCTTGGCGGCTTCTGCATTGCAGAGAATGCTGCCGCTCACGGCGATGACATCATCCGGCATGAAAGAGAGGTGGATCAGGGCTTCTCCATGCATGAGCCGTGAACGTTCACCGGGATTAAATGGCATAGGGTATATAGGGTTAACAAGCGATGCGGGATAGCTCCCGGCAGTTCGCCATTACTGGATGGGCGGTGAATTGCCTGTTTGCGCTGAAACTGAAAAAAGAGAGCGGATGCTCTGGCTGACATCGGTCGGTCTTCCGGTAGAACGGTCGACTGGGCACCAGACGGTCCTTGACTGTGCCAGCAGCCGTCCGTCGGATTCCCGCACCATCTCTGTATGGCGATCGAACGCCAGTCTTGACGCGACTCCTATCCATGTTCGCAGCAAAACAGTGTCACCACCGAGGGCTGGCCGTTTATAATCGATTTCATGGCGTCGGACGACCCAGAAGAGTTTTTCCTGCTCATCCTTCGGCGCGACGGTGCTCCAGTGGGCAGTCGCAACATCCTGCGCCCAGCGAAGGTATACGACATTATTGACATGACCGTGCATGTCGATATCTTCAGGTTGTACCTCCACCTTGAGTTCAAACCGTTCTGCCGCTGTCATACGCTGTTTCTGAACTTCATATCTCTCCTGTTTGCTATCATGTTTAAACATAGTTACTTCTGCCTGCCAAAGCAACTGTTTCAAGCGATGCGGCCTGCTTCAGGTCAGGGATTTTGCTGTTGATTGTTTCGCCACCCGGCAATTACATGGGCAACTTCCGCGAGGGAGCTGATGGTGAGGTTCGGTCCGCTCTCCCAGGGATCCATGATGAGCTCCCGGGAGCGCTGGACCCACAGGCTTTGCATCCCCGCAGCGGCTGCGCCGATGACGTCGAAAGGATTTGCAGAGACCATCCATGCATCCTTGCCCTTCGCATTGGCCCGAGAGAGAAAGTGGTGGTAGACCGAAGGGTCGGGCTTGAAAGAGTGCAGCTCGTCGACACTGATAATGTCAAGGAAGAAGCCGCTGATTCCTGCATTGTCGAGTAACTGTCCAACATCTGAGGCCGTTCCGTTTGAGAAGGCAAAGAGTCGGAGTCCGGCCTCTTGGGCTTGTTTCAGGCCCGCAGACACATCACCGAAGGCCGGCAGTTTCCGGTAGGCCTCGAGCAGCATGTTGCGTTCATCTTCGGAAAGGGAGACGGAGAAGGTGAGGCATGCATAGTCGAGGGCGCTGGATGTACAGACTCTGAAGTCACGGTAGGCGCGCATCAGGCCGCGGCGGAAGGAGTATTCAAGCTGTTTCTGGCGCCAGAGAGTCGAAAGCGGCTCGGCCAGGTTACCCGCATGCTTCCGCAGCAGTTCGACCATTCCCGTCGTATCGATCAGTGTCCCATAAACATCAAAAGCAATTATGGGGTCAGGTCTTGTATTTTGACATTTATGCATACTTCGATCCGATTATCCTGCTGATTGTCGAGTAGTGGAGGCCTGTCAAAACTGATATTTCTTTTTGTGTGTAACCGAATTCCCGGAATGCCTGGGAGATTAGTCGATTGCGTTCAGACTTTTTTTTCAAGCCTTGTGCAAAAAGTTCTTCGAGTTCAGGTCTTCCGGCAAAACGCTGCTTCCTTGGAATCTCTTTTGATGTTTTCAATTCAAGAAGGTAGGGCTTCATTTTTTCCATAAAGCTGTCGCTTCCGATGATGTGATTTTTGTTTTCTATGATCGCAGATGGGGGATCTGCCGGTTTCTGGATAAAATCGATAAAGGCACGCACTGACCTTTTTCGGGAACTTCCGAAATGTTCTAGAATTGAGTCGGTATGCAGAAACCCGGGCGTCTGAATCAAGCCTGCAGTTGCCTTAAAGCTTGACCAACGATACGTATCCGGATTGTCGACGTATCCGGCGCGCACCGGGTTGAGGACAATATATCTGGTGAGTTCAAGGAGATATGACTCTTTTTCTATGACTATAGACTTGTATCTGCCCTGAAATACATGTCCAGTACGAGAGTGCCTTTTGTTAAATCCTTGAGTATACATGCCGTTGAGCAGGTGCATGCCGCTTGAGAGATTTGGTTCGGGCGTCTCGATCAACAGATGATAGTGATTGTTCATCAGGCAATATGCCTGACAGAGCCATTTGTGAACACTGATGGTTTTGGCGAGAATATCAATGAAGAGAATACGGTCTGCATCATCAAGAAAAATAGGGGCTTTGGCGTTTCCTCTTGACATGATGTGATATACCCCATCATGGAATTCAATGCGAATGGGTCTTGCCATAGTGAGCTGGATTTAAGGGGTTGTATAAACCGCAGCAGGGAACCGCTATTAAAAACGTTTAACTCGCTTGTGTGTGAAAAAAGTCAAAATACAAGACCTGACCCCAGGGGTTCGGCGTGGATGATGACCCGGCCGGCGTCCGGGCGGGCGTGATAGATTGCGCCCTCAAGCTGGCTGGTGAGGGAGTGCACCTCTTCGAGCAGCGCTTCGTCATGGAAGGAGCAGTGGAGCGTGATGATCAGCTTCTCCTTTTCTGTTTTGCGTATCTGGATGTCGTGGACGTCCTGAATTTTTTCGATGGTTGCAGCAACGGCGAGGATCGTATCGAGCACCCTCTGCTCCTCTCCGGTATCAAGCGCAGTGGTGGCGTGTTCCTCATTGCGGAGCGGGTCGAGGTGTATGCAGATGTCGAGTTCGCCGTCAAACTCCCGCTTCAGCTCCTCCTCGAGCGAGTTGACGGTGTCGTGCGCCTGCTTGATGGTCAGCTGCTGGTCAATCTCCACATCGAAGGTGATGTGTTTTTTCTCTCCTGCAAGGTTGGTCGAAATGTTGTGTGCGTGCAGGTTGTGGTTCAGTCCGACTACGTGCACCCGTTCGGCGATGGTTTCGCTGTTGAGCGCAATGGGCCGGGGGTTGATGGTGATGTCGGCAAGGGTGAATTCGGCGCGTATCTTCTGCTCAATCTCCGCACTGATTTTCTGGACTTTTTCAACAGAAAGCGTCCGGTTGACGGTGATAGTCATCTCAACAAAGACCTGTGGCCCGTTAGGCTTTACCCGGATTTTTTCGATGGCGATTACTCCGTTAACCGTCATGGTCAACTCTTCAATCTGGTCGGTAAGCCCTTCAGGTGCGGCGTCGACCAGCACGTCGATCGTTTTTCGGCCTAATTGCCATGCTGCATAGGCGACCAGTATGGCAACGACAATGCCAGCGACAGAGTCGGCCCAGAGGATGCCGCTTTTAACGAAAACCAGTCCGCCAAGCACCACTGCCGAGCTGAGGATGTCGGAGCTGAAGTGGAGCGCATCGGCTTCCAGCGCTTGGCTGCCGGTGGCCTTTGCGACCTTCTTAAGGGCTCTTGAGCGGGAGATGTCGACGACAATCGACACTATCATAATGGCATAGGCGTACCAGGTGACCTCGATCTCGGTCTTTCCGGCCATCAGCCTTTCTGCAGCAGCATAGATGATCCAGATGCTCGTTATGATCAACAGGCCCGTCTCAATGAGCGCGCTCACGCTTTCGACCTTCGCATGCCCGTAGTGGTGTTTGCGGTCGGCTGGCTTGTCGCTCATTCTGACCGCATAAAATGTCAGGGCGGCAGCGCCGAAGTCGAGTGCGGAATGGGCCGCTTCGGAGATGATGCCGATGCTGCCAGTCATGATGCCGACAACGAGTTTCATGGCGGTAAGCAGGAAACTTGCAGCAACCGAGCTCAGGGCAACTTTCTGCTTGCTCTGGCTATGGTGTTGGTCATCGATGGCAGTCATGCGTTTTTGTTGGTTTGTTATGGGGTTTATCAGGAAAAATCACACTCAAGTAAACCGCCATAAAAAAAGGACGACGGTTTTGTGACAGGCTATAATAGCAACCTTTGTGATTGATTCATAATCCCTGGTGCAGCAAATGCATCCTCTTCGTGTGCGACAGATTCAGCAGACAGGGAACTCTCCCCGTGCGACCCTTTCAGTGAAGCGGGTTATGCCGGACAGTTCATCATCAATGATCATGGCGGCAGGTTTTCTGACATCTTCTATGCTTGCGCCACCCGATGTCATGATTCTGGCTGACGCGCAGAGTGGGCGGTCGAGCGGCTTGCCGATCTGGCTGCAGAGCAGCACCGAAACCTCCCTGATGCCATCTACCTCACTGTAGATCCGCTCGGCCATAACTTTTGCAAGGAGATTGTAGATTTTGCCGACGTGGCTTACCGGGTTTTTGCCCGCGGCAGCTTCAAGGCTCATTGGTCGCCCGAAGGAGATCAGGCCGTTGACCCTGTTGCCGCGCCCGACCTCCCCTCCGTCAGCACCTTCGGCCGATGTTCCGAGCACGGTCAGGTAGATGCCGCCCTCCCCTCTGGATGGGTCATCGAGTGTGTTGAGTTCAACCCGCACCTCTTCGAAAGGGTGCTCTCTGGCTTCTATAAAAGCCTCTACAGCTCTTTTGACCGCATCTTTTCGTTCGAAATAGAGGGTTTCATTGAGGATGTAGCGGTCTACAAAAGCAACGGCAATGGTGAGGGTTAGTGTGTCGAGCTGCCTGAACCCCATAATCTTTATATCCTCTCCGGTTTCCGGAAAAGCCTGCTTGAAGGGTGCAGAGTTCAGATAGTGCTCCGTTTCCAGCACGAGGAACTCGGCGTCGCTGAGTGGCGCGTAACCAGCTCCGACAGAGGTGTCATTGGCACCTATGAAGCTGCGGGAAAAAAGGTCGGCAAGCTCTGTTGATCCGGATCGGATCTCATTCTGGAAGGAGATGTGGATTTCCGGGTCGACAAACCGGAGATTGTTTCTGATCCACTCTTTTGCGGCGGTTTCGGCGATCTCGCCAATCGGGATAGGGATGCCTCTGAAGCTGTCGGTCGCCCTGTCGCCGAAAATGATCTTCATCGGCTCCAGTATACTGCCGCCTCCAGCTTTTACAGAGCTCTTGCCCGCAACCAGAAGCCCCTTGTCGAGGTTGTGGTGAAGAATTCTGCCGGTTCGGCTCATGTACTCCCGAGAGAGGCTGATGCAGACCGCCTCCATGACCGAGTCGCAGATCGTGTCGGGATGGCCTTTCCCCTTCCGCTCGATCAGTTCGATCATTCGCCGGCCAGCCGGTGTGGCTCCCGCTTTTTCGATGAAGATGTTCCTGTTCCCTGTCATGACTTCTCCCAAGCGCTCTCTTTTCTGAAGTGAACAGCCTGCTACTAATTTACAGCTCCTTGGGGTAAGCGCCAAGATCCTCATAGCCCGGGGACTGTTTTTTACTGTGCCCGCCGCACTCGCTCTTTCATCACTCCATGCCGGGAGAGTGCGGAAAATGGTTGATGGTCAGCTCCTGAAGGTAGGTCTTTATGGACTGGTGCTTCAGCAGACCCATTTTTTTATGCATTTTGTATCGAATATTCTCCAACCCTCTTTTCGACATGGAGAGAGCGTGCGCGATCTCTTTTGTGTCGTAGTCAAGGATGATCAGAATGCTGATTCTGAGCTCCCTGTGATGCAGTGCGGGGTGCTTACTCTGGATCAGTGACAACAATGCGGCATTGGAGCTTGTCAGCTCGATCTGCATTTGTTTATCACTGATTTTTGTTTTGAGAATGTTGAGGCAGAGATCGGTCATCTTCTGCTTGATGTCGCTGTCAATATCAAGGGAGTATATCTGGTTGAGCAGATTTCGGATGCCGGAAACGTCAGGCGTGAGGGTTGTCTCAAGCCTGTTCAGGATGACTTTCCTGGCAGAGACGCCTGCCTTGAGGGAGTCAATCTCTTTTTGTAAATCGAGCGTGTTTTTATTGCTCATAGTCATCATGAGGGTTTTTCCGATTAGCAGTTTCGCTGGTGGTGTATTCCTGATCGTTCTGCAGCCTGGAGTGTGTCTGGTTTTTCGCTTTGACTTCGCATCTTCGCATAGCCAAGCCAAGGGCATCGATGGCCTTGAAGAAGACGGAGCAGCTGCTTTCAGGTGAGACGTGAGGCTGGCGGCTCTTATTGATGACATTCAGTTCAGTAGGCATGGGGATGCCGGTCGGGATTGTTCTGACTCTTGTATGCGCAGGAGGCTATTCCTGACGAGTAATCGGAGTAATATCGATATTTTATCTTGGAATTCAATCATAAATTCATGTTTATCACGCCTTGGAGGTTTATTTTATATGTATATACTGTCGCGTAGGTGGCGGTGAGGGGTCGAAAAAGAGTGAGTGTGGCTTCGGGAGCTTATTTATCGGGATTTTCTTATTTGGCACCTAATCCCTGCCGTTTTCTTATCCGGCAAATCAAACAGCTGTCAATTATTGTCAGAGTCGTTCCCTTCTGAGATTGGCGGAGTCGCAAATCCTCTTCATCTAACCTCGCAGATCAAAAGAAAAAGTGATACCTGTCAGAATGGATTTGATCGAGTGCCATTGCCACGCGTGAAGCATTGCGTCGTTTGCGGCAAAAAGGTGCAGTTGCTATGCCGTACCGGGACTTTTATCTGGTAGTTCCGCCGGAATATCAAAAGATGGAGTGTTTGCTGGTAAACCAGTTTATTTCAGGATTAATGGAATATCTGAAAGAGCTCTATTACGCCAGGATTCTCTCCGCCGGTGAGCACTATGGTGCAGCCCATCAAAGTCCTCAGGCATTTCATGTTATTCCGGAGCATATACGCTCCCGAATTATCTGCAGCGCTCATGCCGATACGAGACTTTAAAACCCCGTGAGGGTACTTGACGGTATCTACTCCCGAGCTGACTGCTTTTTGATGTAACCGGATATCCCCATCATGCCGGTGGGCTTGATAATGCTTTAACAGTACTCGTTGAATTGACTGAAGGTTTAGCCGCATATGTTTCGGAGCGAAAACCGGTGCCAGCTCTTCTTTGCCAGTCACAGCAGTATCGCGGCGTTCGTCAAGTGCCCCAATGGCGACAGAACCCTTCTTGGCAGCAGATATCTCAAGTGGAGCAGTACCTGATAATCTGTCGGGCGCTGGTTGAACTTTACAGTCATCATGTTGCAACGGCAAATCTCGTATTCCTTGGTGGTAGAGCTGCGTTCCAGCGCCATCTTTCTGCCGCGAGACAAGACCTGAATCGAAAACTTAAAGGGCCGGCTACGGGACGAATGTCTGAACGTGAACTGGGATTTAATGTTTGGATCATGTCCGAGAGGTCACCGGGCAAAAGCGGGTTGACTTGTAATCATTTTTTTTACAACCAAGGGCTCCCGTTTTACGGGCTCACCTCCCTTGGCCTCTAAAAGGTCGTTATAGCTCAAACTGAACTGAGCATTAAAGGTCTTGTTCTACTCCTGTGATCCTCTCTTTTTACTCTCAGTTCCTCATTTTTCTGCTTCTTATGGTTTTCGCGATGCCCTAAGCCCGGGATGTATCTCCTGGGTGAGCCTTTTTCATTATCTTTCGTCTGTATACGGTATTGTCTAATCATCGATTTCGATGAGTGATTGTAGAATAAGGAATTTCTTAAATAGAATAAGAGGAGTATAAGTACTTTCTTTATAAGTGTTTATTCCTTTTTATTCGAGGATAGAGTATGAAAATCGGTATAATATGTCATCCAACCTACGGGGGTAGCGGGGCGATCGCTGCTGAGCTGGGCAAGGCTCTGGCAACCAAGGGGCACACGGTTCATTTTTTCAGCCAGGCGGTACCTTTCAGGCTGGGCGCGTTTTCACGGAATCTTTTTTACCACGAGACGGAGGTGAAGCAGTATCCGCTTTTTGAGTCTCCACTCTATTCGCTGGCGCTTGCTTCGAAAATCGCCGAGGTCGCTTACTATGAGAAGCTTGATGTTATTCATGCCCATTATGCGATTCCTCATGCCCTGAGTGCAATGCTTGCGCGCCAGATTCTTGAGGACAAGTGTTCGGCAACGAAATGCTTCAGGCTTGCGACCACTCTTCACGGTACCGATATTACGGTCGTGGGTGCCGACAGGGGGATGCGTGATGTGGTCAGGCTCGCCATCAACAAGTCTGACGGGGTGACTGCTGTTTCGAGTTACCTGAAGGCTGAGACGGTAAGAATGTTCGGTCCGAACAAGGAGATTGAGGTTATCTCGAATTTTGTTGATACCTCGTTCTTTTTCCGCTCCCCGCCACCTGATATTCGCGAACAGCTTGGGCTTGGCGGTGAGAAAATTGTTATTCATATATCGAATTTCAGGCCAGTCAAGTGCATATCGGACATTGTCCGGATCTTTCATGCGTTAAGCCAAAAGATCGAGGCTACGATGCTGCTTGTTGGTGACGGCCCCGAACGGAGCGGCGCGGAAACTCTGGCGCGGGAGCTGGGGATTGCCGACCGGATCAGGTTTATGGGTAAGATTGATGATATCGTTCCGCTGCTCTCTATCGCGGATCTTATGCTGATGCCGAGCAATGCCGAGTCATTCGGGCTTGCGGCGCTTGAGGCTATGGCATGCGGTGTGCCGGTCGTGGCGACATTGGCAGGCGGGTTTCCTGAATTCATCGTTTCCGGCACACACGGCTATCTGCTGCCGCCGGGAGATATCGAGGGGATGACGAGGAAGGCCTTGCTGCTGCTCTCCGACCAGGCTCACTGGCGCGCCAGCTCAGAGGCGTGCGTCAGGCAGGCAAAGCGGTACGAGACCGCTTTGCTTGTCGAACAGTATGAGGCTTTTTATCTGAGGCTTCTTGAGGGGAACCGCTGAGCGGGACTCAGTAGCGTTTGGTTGAGAGCAGAACCGAGCGGTATTTTTCGAGATTTTCGAGAACCTCTCCGGTACCTCTTGCCACGGCAGTCAGCGGATCTTCGCTGATATGCACGGCAAGCTTCGTCTCTTCGTTGATCTTCTTGTCAAGCCCTTTGATGAGCGCGCCACCTCCGGCGAGGAAGAGTCCCCGGTCGAGAATGTCGGCTGAGAGTTCCGGCTTGGTTACCTCAAGGCTTTTCTTGATTGAGGTGATGATCTGGCTGATCGGTGTGGCGATTGCCTCCCTGATCGTTGAGGAGTTGACCTCCCGCTCTTCAGGCAGCGCCGTGACGAGGTTTCTTCCCCTGACATTCATGGTCAGCTCTTTTTCAAGCTTGTAGGCCGATGCGATTTTAATTTTCACGTCCTCGGCCGTACGCTCGCCGATGGCCAGGTTGTAGGCTTTGCGGAAGTGGCGGACAATCGAGTTGGTGATATCGGTTCCGGCAACCCGAAGCGACTCTCCGGAAGCGATACCTCCGAGCGAAATAACGGCGATTTCGGTGGTGCCTCCGCCAATGTCGACAATCATGTTGCCCATCGGCTCCTTGACGTCCAGTCCGATACCGATCGCTGCGGCCATCGGTTCAGCTACCAGGTAGACCTCCTTTGCTCCGACATGTTCGGCCGAGTCGCGCACGGCACGTTTTTCAACCTCGGTGATGCCCGACGGGATTCCTATCACCATGCGGCGGATGCCGAAAGAGAACTGGTTTTTGGTTTTTATGATCAGCCCCTTGATCAGCTCTTCCGTTGCCTCATAGTCGGCGATGACGCCGTTGGCAAGAGGGCGGATGGTGATGATGCCGGGGTGGGTTTTCTCGTGCATGAGAAGGGCTTCGTGGCCGATGGCAACGACCTTGCCTGTATTTCGTTCGCGGGCGACGATGGACGGTTCATTGAGTACTACGCCTTTATCCCGTATAAAAATCAACGTGTTAGCTGTTCCGAGATCGATGGCGATATCTCTGAACATGCTGCTGAAAAAGCTCATCTTAACATGGTTCTGTATGTGGTGTCATAGTGGCTTGGAAAGGAGCGGATTCAGGCTATATTCCAAGGTTTCAACTGAACTCTCAAGGTAGTTAATCGGATTTTTTTTTCAAATGAAAAGAGCCCTTCCGGGGTGCTTTTTTTTGATTATTTACAGGTCGGCCTCATGCCTGGCAGTGTTTCGATAAATACCGCTATTGAGTACATTACTGAGGCAAAAGCTTTTGTCGTTCGACAACAACAAAATATGACAAAGTGCTCCCATTATATCGATTTTCTGAAGAGCGTTCAGCCCTGAAAAAGCAGCTCTCCCGGAGCGTCTCCTTTGACGCCGGGGTTCATGCAGTCGTCGAGGAGATTCTGACCGCCATACGCCAGCAGGGCGACAGTGCGGTGCTGGATTATACCGAACGGTTCCAGGGTGTTCGCCTCTCCTCAATGAAGGTCGCTCCTGAAGCGATAGAGGATGCTTACAACAGTGCGGATCCCGAGTTTCTTGCCGTCCTCGAGGAGGCATACCGGAATATTGTCTGCTTTCATCAGCACGAGGTGGAAAAAAGCTTTTTCTATGAAGCGGAGGGCGGTGTCCTGCTCGGCCAGAGAGTCTCGCCGATGGAAAAAGCCCTGCTCTATGTGCCTGGAGGGAAGGCCGCCTATCCCTCTTCACTGCTCATGAATGCCGCCCCAGCCCAAGTTGCCGGAGTCAGGGAGATATACTTGACGACCCCCTGTGACGCCTCCGGAGAGGTGAGCCCCCATATTCTTGCCGCCGCCCGAGTGGCAGGCATAAGTTCTGTCTACAAGCTCGGTGGCGCCCAGGCTATTGGTGCGTTTGCCTATGGTACCGAAACTCTTCCCAAGGTCGATATCATAACCGGACCCGGCAACAAGTATGTCGCTCTTGCCAAAAAACAGGTCTTCGGTCACGTCTCGATCGACAGCATAGCCGGCCCCTCCGAGGTGGTTGTGATTGCTGATGAATCGGCAAACCCCGAGTTCATCGTGCTCGACATGTTCGCCCAGGCTGAGCATGATCCCGATGCCTCTGCGGTGCTGATCACACCCTCCGAAGCGCTGGCATCCGCGGTCATTGCCCTTGCAGAAGAGCGGCTTGCCTCAATGCTCCGCCATGAGATCATCGGCTCTGCTTTGAAGAACAACGGGGCGGTGGTGCTGGTACGCTCTCTGGACGAGGCCTGTGAGGTGTCGGACATGATAGCGCCGGAGCATCTCGAGCTGCATGTGGAGCATCCCTGGGATATTCTTCCAAACATTCATCATGCCGGTGCGATTTTTATGGGCGGATACTCATGCGAAACCGTCGGCGATTACTTTGCCGGCCCGAACCATACCCTTCCGACCAACGGTACAGCCCGGTTTTTTTCGCCGCTCTCTGTCCGTGACTTTGTGCGGCACACCTCAATTATCTCCTATACGCCGAAGCAGCTTTTGCGGAGCGGTGAGAAAATTGCCGCGTTTGCTGACCGGGAAGGCCTTCAGGCCCATGCCGAGGCTGTCCGTGCGAGGCTCAGGACGCTATGAGGGCAGAGGATTTTGATTACGAGCTTCCTGAAGAGCGTATAGCGAAATATCCCCCTGAGGAGCGCGGTTCCACACGCATGCTGGTTCTCGATCGCGCTTCGGGCGCTCTCACCCACTCGCGCTATGCGGCTCTCGACGAGTTTCTGCGGCCGGGCGACCTTCTGGTTCTCAACAACACAAGGGTGGTGCGGGCCAGGCTTCATGCCCAAAAGCCTACCGGCGCCAAAATCGAACTGATGCTTCTGGAAAAGCATGAGGAGGAGCAGGATCTGGTGCTCTATCGGGGTAGGCTCAAGGCAGGCGACCGGCTGATTGCCTACGACCGGGAAATGAGGGTTACCGAAATTGTCGACCACGGCATAGCCCGCATCGAGCTTTCCTGCGGAGGGGAGCTGAGCGACCTTTTCAGCAGCTTTGGCAGTGTCCCCATTCCGCCCTACCTCAAGCGCGATGCCGAGGAGATCGACCGTGAACGCTACCAGACAGTATTTGCCGAACATCCCGGTTCGGTTGCCGCCCCGACGGCCTCTCTCAACCTGACGCCGGAGCTGCTCAAAAGGCTCCGGGAGATGGGCGTCGATATTGCCCACGTCACCCTGCATGTCGGTCTCGGCACCTTTCTGCCCATCCGGACCGAAAGGCTGGAGGAGCACGTCATGCACCGCGAATTTTATTCCATACCGGCCGCCACGGCCGAAAAGATCTGTCGGGCAAAATCTTCCGGCGGGAGAGTTGTTGCAGTGGGTACGACTGTCACCAGGGCGCTCGAACATGCCGCAGAGAGGATCGAGAGCTTAACGGCAGAGGGAGGGGCTCCCTTGAATGGTGAAGCCGACATCTTCATCTATCCGGGCCGGACCCTGCGCATTATCGATCTTCTCCTGACAAATTTCCATGCTCCCCGCTCAACCGTATTGATGCTTACCGCTGCTGTTGCGGGAGCTGAGAACATTCGTAACGCTTACGGTGAGGCACTCCGCGAAGGGTATTCTTTTCTCAGCTACGGTGACAGCATGCTGATCCGCTGAGTTTTTTTTCTGTAAATCGTTGCTTTTCCACTCTTGGCATAAAGAAAAAAGCCGAAGGGCCGGTTTCGGCTTAAGAACTTCGGCGCTCGTAGCGGTTCGGCGGCGGCACATTTTGTTTTTAAAAAACACGTATGGTATTTTATCTGTTCTGCTTATTGCGGGATAGTGACCATTTTCATCTCGCATTTCTGTCGAATAGACATTTGTTTCAACCACACATAACCCCGGGAGATTGACCTTATGAGTCTTGTAGAACAATATCGCGCTCATACAGAAGAGCGAGCCAAACTCGGCATTCCACCACTGCCGCTCAGCGCTGAACAGACCCGCGAGCTTGTCGGCCTTTTGCAGCAGAACCCAGTTCAGGAAAAAGAGTATCTGCTCAAGCTTTTTCTTGAGCATGTAAGCCCTGGCGTCGATGATGCCGCGCTTGAAAAGGCCGCTTTTCTTGACACAATTCTCAAAGGTGAGAGCTCCTGTGGTGTTATCTCCAGCCTTGAGGCGGTCAGGATTTTAGGCACCATGCTTGGCGGCTACAACGTCAAGCCGCTGATCGACGCTCTTGCAAATAAAGATCAGGCGGTTGCCGCCGAAGCTGCGGCGATGCTGAAAAACACCCTCCTTGTCTATGATGCGTTTGATGATGTTGTCGCTCTTTCAAAAACCAGCCACTATGCGAAAGAAGTGCTCGACTCATGGGCTGCCGGAGAGTGGTTCTCCGCGAGGCCGACCGTTGCTGAAAAAATGACACTGACCGTTTACAAGGTTCCGGGTGAAACCAATACCGACGATCTCTCTCCGGCCAGCGAAGCCTTTACCCGCAGCGACATTCCGCTGCACGCGCTCTGCATGCTCGGCTCCAAGATGGATGATCCTATCGGCACGATTGCACAGCTCAAGACCAAGGGTCATCCTCTGGCCTATGTTGGCGATGTGGTCGGCACAGGTTCAAGCCGGAAGTCCGGCATCAACTCGGTGCAGTGGCACATGGGTCTCGATATCCCTGCTGTTCCCAACAAGCGCACCGGCGGCGTGGTTATCGGCGGCATCATCGCCCCTATTTTCTTCAATACCGCCGAGGACTCCGGTGCTCTGCCGATTCAGGCCGATGTGACGGCGATGGAGACCGGTGACGTCATTGATATCTATCCCTTCGAGGGCAAAATCGAGAAGGGCGGCCAGGTTATCGCCCGCTTCGAGCTCTCGCCAAACACGCTTGCCGATGAGGTTCGCGCCGGCGGACGCATTCCGCTGATTATCGGCCGCAATCTGACCAGAAAGGCCAGAAAGGTTCTTGATCTGGGCGAGGAGTCGCTCTTCCAGCGTCCCGAGCAGCCAGCCGACAGCGGCAAGGGCTACACGCTGGCTCAGAAGATGATCGGCAAGGCCTGTCACCTTCCGGGCGTTCGTCCGGGCATGTATGTCGAAGCCGAGACCCTGACGGTCGGCTCGCAGGATACGACTGGCGCAATGACGCGCGACGAAGTCAAGGAGTTTGCGGCACTGAGCTTCAGCGCCGATCTCGTCATGCAGAGCTTCTGCCATACGGCTGCATATCCGAAGCCTTCTGACGTCAATCTGCACAGAAGCCTTCCCTACTTCATCATGAGCAGGGGCGGTGTTGCCCTCAAGCCTGGTGACGGCGTTATCCACACCTGGCTGAACCGCATGGTGCTTCCTGACACGCTTGGCACCGGCGCTGACTCCCACACCCGTTTTCCGATCGGCATCTCCTTCCCCGGCGGTTCGGGCCTTGTGGCTTTTGCCGGAGTTACCGGTACCATGCCGCTCAATGTCCCTGAATCGGTGCTTGTCCGCTTTACCGGCAAGCTCCAGGACGGCATTACCCTGAGGGATCTGGTCAACGCCATTCCCTATGTGGCCATCAAGAAGGGGCTTCTGACGGTCGAAAAGAAAGGCAAAAAGAATGTCTTCGCCGGCCGTATCCTTGAAATTGAGGGTCTGCCGGACCTCAAGGTGGAGCAGGCGTTCGAGCTCAGCGATGCTTCCGCCGAGCGCAGCGCCGCGGCATGTACTGTCCGCCTCGACAAGGCACCGGTCATCGAATATCTCAGCTCGAACATCAAGCTGCTCGAACAGATGATCAAGGAGAACTATGGTGACGCTGACACCCTGGCGCGCAGGATCGGCAAAATGAAGGCATGGCTTGAGAATCCTGTGCTGCTCGAACCGGATGCCGATGCCGAGTACGCAGAGGTCATCGAGATTGACATGAACACGATAACCGAGCCAATTCTTGCCTGCCCTAACGATCCGGACGATGTCATGACCCTCAGCGAGGTGCTTGTGGCCGACAACAGGCCGAAAGTCATCAATGAGGTCTTTGTGGGAAGCTGCATGACCAATATCGGCCATTTCCGTGCACTTGGTGAAGTACTTAGAGGCAAGGGCGTTGCAGCGGCAAAGCTCTGGGTGGTGCCGCCTACCAAGATGGATATGAAAATGCTCATCGAGGAGGGGTATTATTCGGTATTCGGTGCTGCCGGAGCCCGCATCGAGCTTCCCGGATGCTCGCTCTGCATGGGTAACCAGGCAAGGGTTGCCGACAATGCGGTTGTCTTTTCGACAAGTACCAGGAACTTCGATAACCGTATGGGCACCGGCGCGCAGGTTTACCTCGGCTCCGCCGAGCTGGCCGCCGTATGCGCGTTGCTCGGCCATCTGCCGAACCTGGACGAATATCTTCAGATTGTCCGGAAAAATCTTTCCGGCGACAAGGAGGCCGATATCTACCGCTACCTGAACTTCCACCAGCTTGCACCGGAGGAACTGGAGCTGCTTGTCGACTAATTAATTATTTGTTGTGGCGGGATATCAAAAATTTTTGCATATTCCGCCATACAGTGGGCTTTTGAAAATTCGCTGTTTTTTTTTTATTATTCGTGAGCTGAAGAAGCTGTCAATTATCAAACAACAAAAACAATATCCAGCAATGAAAAAATTTTTCATTTTCCTGTTCCTTGCTAGCTCAGTCTCTTTCGTAGGCTGTGCAAAGAAAGCTGAAGCTCCAGTAGAAGCTCCAGCAGCAGCACCTGCAGCACCAGCAGCAGAGGCACCAGCAGCAGCACCTGCAGCACCAGCAGCAGCAGCACCAGCAGCACCAGCAGCACCTGCAGCACCTGCAGCACCTGCAAAATAAGTTTCCGGTAAGCCGGTCTCTTACGGGAGGCAGAACGAAAGTTCTGCCTCCTTTTTTTTTATCCATTCCGAACGCTATCCCTTTTGGAGTCAATGTGCGCGGATTGGGCAAAAAAAAAGACACAGCTGATTGACTGTGTCTTTTTTTTTGCTGAGGAGCCAGGACTCGAACCTGGAATTGCCTGATCCAGAATCAGGTGCCTTACCAATTTGGCCACTCCTCAGTAGCGTTGTGAATATATTAAAAAAATAATAATTCCAATTCCCATTTCTGAAATTTCTTACGGAACGGTTAGCTTGACGGGAGTGGGCTGCTTCAAGGCGACCATGGATGCGGTTAGCAGCGTGGCGGGCATCGTTACGGTCGACTTTTTCGAAAGGGGCGAAGCTCAGGGTATTAGGCCCGGCGGGAGCCGAAGCCGAGAGGACGATAATGGCAGGCCGTGGGTTTCAAAGAGATTTCACAACCTTGAGGATATCGAGAGCAACCTGGTGCCGATAGTTGGCGATCTGAAGAGGCTGGGAGAGGGTTTTGCCGCACTTCAGGAGCAGCGATTGAACGTGAACGTCCCATCCGTCCATAAACAGAAAAAGGATTTACAGGAAAACCCGTAAATCCTTTCATGATATCGTGCACCCGAGAGGAGTCGAACCTCTAACCGTCTGATTCGTAGTCAGATACTCTATCCAGTTGAGCTACGGGTGCATTATTTGTGGTAGCGTGTACGGGATTCGAACCCGTGATCTTCGCCTTGAGAGGGCGATGTCCTGGGCCACTAGACGAACACGCCAGGTATGTAAGTTCTTCTCCATTCACAATCTGTGGGCCCTGTAGGACTTGAACCTACGACCCAGCGATTATGAGTCGCTTGCTCTGACCAACTGAGCTAAGGGCCCTCAATGCTTGGCTTTAGAGGCAGTTAATATAACGCATGCCCGCTAAAATGCAAAACATAAATCCGTTTTTTTGTTTTTTCCTTCTCAGCCGAACTCCTTGTACTGTTCACGGCTGATATCGGCGCCGAGAGTTCTCAGTTTGACTTCAATCTTTTCATATCCGCGGTCGAGGTGGTAAACTCTTAGCACTTCAGTAGTTCCCTCAGCAACCAGTCCTGCAAGAACAAGGCTTGCCGATGCCCGCAGATCGGTCGACATGACTTTTGTGCCCGAGAGCAGCTTCGGGCCGTGCACCACCGCCTGATTTTTGCGGATCTCGATATTGGCACCCAGCCTGTTCAGCTCGGGGATGTGGTTGAATCGCTCGTGGTAGATTTTGTCGGTAATATGGCTGGTTCCCTCTGCCTGCGTCATCAGCGCAATCCACTGTGCCTGCATGTCGGTCGGAAAGGCAGGGTATGGTTTGGCGGTTATATCGGTCGGGATCAGGCTTTTGCCGCTTTTGAGTGTGACGCTGTCGAGGGTTGTTTCGATTGAGCAGCCGGCATGCTGAAATTTTTTCAGGACGGATTTGAGCTGTTCAGGTTCAACGCCCTTCACCGTTACCTCTCCTCCTGTTATGGCGGCGGCGGCAAGAAGTGTTCCGGCCTCAATGCGGTCAAACACATTATTGAATTCGACCGGGGAAAGAGAGGCTGATCCTTCGATTTCAAGTTCGGTGGTTCCGATCCCCCTGATGGTGGCGCCCATAGCCGCAAGGAAGTTGCAGAGTGTCTCGATCTCCGGTTCAGCTGCGGCATTGCTGATGGTTGTGGTGCCTTCAGCGAGCGCGGCAGCCATGAGGGCGTTTCCTGTTGCTCCCACCGAGGAGATGGGGAACGTGATATGCGCTCCGCGCAGTCTGCCCTCTGGCGCAGTTGCGTCGATAAAGCCGGTTTCAATGGTGATTTTGGCACCGAGCTTCTCCATGGCCATCAGATGGAGGTCGATCGGGCGAGGCCCGAATGCGCATCCGCCGGGAAGGGAGACTCTGGCATGGCCGAAACGTGCAAGCAGGGGCCCGAGAACGTAGATTGATGCCCGCATTTTTTTGACCAGCTCGTAGGGTGCCAGCATGCTCTGCACCTTTCCGGTTGAAACCCTCAGCGTGTTATTGGCAAGTGAAGTTTCCGCTCCGAGGTGGTTGAGAAGCTGGGTGAATGTCTTGATATCCTTAAGATCGGGGATGTGGTGAAGCGTAAATGTTCCCGCTCCCGAAAGCAGTGTTGAGGCGATGATCGGCAGTGAGCTGTTTTTTGAGCCGGAAGCTGTGACGGTGCCGCTGAGCCGGCGTCCGCCTCTGATGACAAGCTTGTCCATGGGGTATGTGGTGCGCTGATGAAAAAAACAAGGACTTCTCTTCTGAAAAGAGAGTCCGATATTTACTTATTTCAGCCCAAAAAAAACAAATTATTTTTTTTGGCTGACCTTTGCGAAGAAAGGATTTTATCCTTTACCTTGAGCAGTAGGTTTCTGTGGATTTTTTTGGGAGAGGTTGCGCATGCAGCCGCGATCCGTCTGCAGCGTGTTGAATGTAATGCCTTGAGGATTGCTCATGAGTTTTATGGACCCGTCCGTTTTTTTTCTCTATGCGTTGCGAAGGGCATCGAGGCTTTTTATGCTGCTTTTTTTTCTTGCCGCCCTTCCGGCCTCTGTTGTTTCTGCGGCTCCGGCAAACAGTGAGATAGCAAGGATTATGAAGGAGCGTTCATCCATCGAGGAGAACCTCAAAGGTTTGAAGCAGCAGCTCAAAGAGTATCAGTCACGGCTCAACTCTACAAAAAAGGCGGAATCGCAGTCGCTCAAGGCGCTGGAAAATATCCGCCAGCAGATTCTTGTGCTGGAGAGAATGATCGGCGAGAACCAGCGCTATCTTGAAAAGCTCAATCGCGATATAGACCGTCTGCAGCACGAGCTTCAGGGCAACCGTCAGACCTACGGCAGGGTCTCGGATGCGTTCAGCCGAACGGCCGTTTCTGTTTACAAATATGGCCGAAACAGGGAGGTTGAGCATCTGTTTGCCTCTGGTTCGGTTAATGACGCTATTGTCAGGGCGCAGTACATGGGGTTTTTCTCAAGGGCGGTTCACCGCAATGTCGATGAACTGCAGGATGCGGCCGTCAAGCTTGAGCACAACAGGCAGGCCCTCGAACAGAGCTACCGCCAGAAAGCTGCCGCCGTAAAGGAGCAGGAGAGCCAGCTGAAAAACTGGTCGCAGACCAAGAAAGAGAAAGAGGTCGTGCTCGACCACCTGAAAAAAAACAAGCAGGAGTACGCCGCTCAGCTCGAATCCGCCAGAAAGAAGCGGGCGCAGCTCCAGTCGAGAATCGAGTCGCTGATCCTTGCCGAGCAGCGTGCGATCGAGGCTGAAAATGAACGGCAGCGCAAGGCTCTTGAGGCGAAACGTCTTGAAGCCAGACGCATTGAGGCCCGAAAAACCGAGGCGCAGCGTGCAGAGTCTCGTCGTCAGGAAGCTCAGCGACTTGCGGCGGAGCGGGCCGCACTGAAGGAAAAGAAGGGTTCGCTTGCACAGCCCCCACCCGTCGCCCGCAAAGAGGCGCCCAGGCAGGAAGCTCCTGCCATTGCTCGTAAAGAGGCTCCAAAGCCCGAACCGCCATCGGTCAAGGCTACTGAAAAACAGGGTGGCACTGCACTCCCTGAGTCGCTTTCACCGGAAATTGACAGGGTTTCAGCGGATTTCGACAATGCGCTTGGATCCCTTCCCTGGCCGGTACGCAACGGGGTTATCTCCCGACGGTTCGGTTCGGTCGAGGACAAGGAGCTCAGAATCGTTACCACCAACAATGGCATCGATTTCTCTGTACCTGCTGGTACCCAGGTGCGTGCCGTATCGGGAGGCAAGGTCGCCCAGATCGCCTTTCTGCCGACCTTCGGAAATATTGTCATTATCCGCCATCCCAAGTCCTATCTTACAGTCTATGCCAATCTCGGACAGTTGAACGTCGTCAAGGATGAGCTGATAAAATCACAGCAGCTTGTCGGAGTTTCGAGCCGTGCAGCGGAGGGCGGCTCGGTCGTGCATTTCGAGATATGGAAGGGCCGCCTCAAGCAGAATCCTGAAAAATGGATTAGACGCTGAAACAGTATGGGAGTGAAGGAGTTGTTTTCTGCCATTGTCGCTGTGCTGCTGCGTAACGGCAGGTTCTGGCTTGAGCTGAAAGAGACCCCTCCAAGCGAGGAGTCGAATGTAATGCGCGATTATGCCGTACCCCTCATTGCGCTGGTTCAGCTCGCAAAGTTTCCTCTGATCGGTCAGCCCAGGGTCGCAATGTATTTTTGCATTGCCACCTTTCTGATCGATGTCGCAGCTCTTTTCCTCTTGACAGGCGGCACGCTTTCGCTCTTTGAAGCAAAAAAACGGGAGCGTTTCCAGGAGAGCCTCTCCAGGGTTGTCTCCTACTCAATGACGCCGGTCTGGATGATCGAGCTGCTCTACTTCTTGAACGGAAACTGGAGCTTCCTCTTTGCCGCCGCTGCGATATCCTACACTCTTGTGATCGGACGAAACGGCATGAAGGTTACACTCGACCTTGCTCCGGCACCTTCGGCCTCCGCACTCAGAAATACGGCACTCTATCTGATGGCAGTCAACAGCGCCTCTTTTTTCCTGATCCGCTCCCTGATGCGCCTGTTCAACCTATAGCACTTTTTTTATGAAGATTCAGGAGCTCCATCTCAATTACGGGATTGTTGAGGAGATGCTTACGGCATTTATCCGCAACGAGATCCGCAAATTCGGATTCAATTCGGTTGTGCTCGGACTTTCGGGGGGGATCGATTCGGCGGTAGTTGCGGAGATTGCTGTTCGTGCGCTTGGCCCCGACAATGTGCTCGGGCTGATGATGCCATACCAGTCGAGCAGCCCCGAGAGCCTGCAGGATGCCGACCTGATGATCCGGCGCCTCGGCATCCGCGCCGAAAAACTCTCCATCACGCCGGTTGTCGATGCTTTTTTTACTTCGGTTCCTGAGGATCATCGGCTCAGACGGGGAAACATCATGGCTCGCACGAGGATGGTATTTCTCTATGACATCTCCGCGCGGGACGGCAGGCTTGTGGCCGGTACCAGCAACAAGACGGAGCTTCTTCTCGGCTACGGCACCATGTTTGGCGATATGGCCTCAGCCGTCAACCCCCTTGGTGATCTCTATAAAACCCAGGTGAGGGGTCTTGCCCGTCATCTCGGCATTCCCTCCCCGATTATCGACAAAGCCCCTTCAGCCGACCTGTGGGAAGGGCAGAGCGATGAGGAGGATCTCGGCTTCAGCTATGAGGAGGTCGATCTTCTGCTCTACATGATGCTCGAAAGGCGGATGGACAAGGCGGCAATTATCGCCGAAGGGGTTGCCGAACCCTTTTATGACCGTGTCAGGAAGATGGTTGTCAGGAACCAGTACAAGCGCATGATGCCGGTCATCGCCAAGATCTCGGGCCGTACCCCCGGCATCGATTTCCGCTACGCCCGCGACTGGCAGGAGGTCAAATAAGGCCCCGGCATCTTAAAATGACCGCAGCACCGTATCAATAAGAAAGTGCTTGTCGTCCTTTTCGGGATAGTCTGTCGTGTAGTGAAGTCCTCTTGATTCCCGGCGCTTGATGGCGCTCTCAATGACCAGGCTCGAGACCTTGATGATGTTTCTCAACTCAAGGGTCTGCGTGGTGATCTTGGTCTTTTTGTAGTACTCCTCGGTCTCGTCCTTCAGGAAATCCATCCGCCTTTTGGCCCGTTCCAGGCGCAGGTCGCTGCGCACGATGCCGACATAGTCGTTCATGATCTGCTGAGCCTCTTTCTTGTTGTGCGAGACGAGGATCCATTCTTCGGGGTTGACTGTTCCCGTGTCGTCCCAGTCGGGGAACTCGATGTTGTTGTCAAGCAGAGCGAGCTGGCTTTGGATATCAAGTGCCGACCTCCAGGCAAAGACCAGTGCTTCAAGGAGCGAGTTGCTCGCAAGCCGGTTAGCCCCGTGCACGCCGGTGCAGCTGGTCTCGCCGCAGGCATAGAGGCGGTTGAGGGTTGTGCGTCCCCGGTCGTCTGTACGGATCCCTCCGCATGAGTAGTGAGCGGCAGGGACGACCGGAATCATCTCCCTGGTCATGTCTATGCCGAAGCTGAGACAGGTCTCGTAGATATTGGGGAAGTGCTCCCTGGTTTTTTCGGGATCAATATGGGTAACGTCAAGGAAGACGCACTCCTCGCCGCTTTTCTTGATCTCCGAGTCGATCGCCCGGGCCACGATGTCGCGCGGCGCGAGGTTCTGGCGCTTGTCGTACTTGTGCATGAACTCCTGGCCGTTTTTCAGCTTCAGCAGACCGCCGAAACCGCGAACAGCCTCGGAAATAAGGAAGGAGTTGGCTTTGGGATGGTAGAGCGAGGTCGGGTGAAACTGTATGAACTCCATGTTGGCAATTTCCGCCCCCGCGCGGTATCCCATCGCCACACCGTCGCCGGTCGCAATGTCGGGGTTGGTGGTGTAGGGGTAGACGTGGCCGAGCCCTCCGGATGCCACCATCGTGATTTTCGCCAGAATCTTTTTCGGCTTCCGCTGCCTGGAGTCGAGCACATAGGCTCCGTAGCAGGTGATGTCGTTCGTCTTGACGCCAAGGTGGTGCTGGGTGAGCAGTTCGATGGCGAAGTGGTGCTCGAGCACCGTAATGTTCGGGTGGCTGTTGACCCGATTGATCAAAGCGCTCTCAACCTCCCGTCCGGTAAGGTCCTGGGCATGCACGATGCGGCTTTTCGAGTGGCCCCCCTCCTTGCCGAGATGGAGCTTGTCATGATCCGAGGTCGTGAACTGCACACCAAGCTCGGTGAGGCGCCGGATGTGCTGGGGTCCCTCCTTCACCATGATCGAGACCATCTCCAGGTTGCAGAGGCCTGCTCCGGCGCCGAGGGTATCGGCTATATGCAGCTCCGCGCTGTCGCTGTTGTCGATTGTCGCAGCTATTCCTCCCTGCGCCCAGTTGGTATTGGATGTCGAACTCTCTTTTTTTGTAATGATCGTGACCTTGGCATGATCGGCCATGTGGATGGCGAAATAGAGGCCGCCTATACCGCTGCCGATGACGAGGACATCCGTTTTTATCGATTCAGTCATAACCGTGCCGCACCTTTTTGTTTGAAGTTGTTCAGTGCAAAATACCATAGCTGGCCTGAATTTCAGCGGACTGTTCCCCATAAAAAGCGCTGAAACCGCTCTTTATGGCTCTTTTTTGATCGAAATCACCCCGCGACGCGTCGGAGGGTGGAGAGGGTGGGCGGGCTAACGCGGTCAGTGGAGTGGGGGTGTACGTAAGGTGTATTCTGACAGTTCGGTATTCTTGGCTCCCCAGGAGCGGGATGTTGTTAGCCAGGGGGTTTGCATCCCTGGCTTTGAGCGTGATGCTATCTTCTCAGGGCAGGAGAACGGCGCAGGAGATGACCGTCGTCCAGAGAGCGTTCTCACCCTCGGCGGACTGGGTGATGTTGTAGGAATTGATGATTTTGCCGCTCATTTTATAGATGCCTTCGCGCTCATCCCAGTCCTTGTTGGGGTCGAATTCGATGCCGAGCGTTGTGGCAAGCATGGTGGCAGCAAGGTCCTCGGCATACTCTCCCGACTGTTCTGCGGATTCGCCAAACGGGTGGTGCTCTGAGAGGTAGCCGTACTGTGTGTCATCGGCAGGGATGGCGACGCCGACGGATGCCGCGATGAGGCGGTTGAACTCATTGGTCGAGTTGCGGGCCATGACAGCAAAGGTTATCTGGCCTGGAGAGAGCAGCTTCAAGCCCTCTTCGACGCTGATGCGTTCGCATTTCGGAGGAAAAATACTGGAGACGGTGACCAGATTGCATTTCTCGATTTTGGCTTCCCTCAGGGCAAGCTCAAATGATGAGAGGTATTCCTTGTGTCTTCCCACACCTTTGGTGAAGAATACTTTTGTCGGGACAAATGACAATGCGGTTCCTCCGGATAAAATTGTTGTTCAAAGAGACGACACTATCGAAATTGAGCAATTATAGGAAAAAGCCCCCGCATTCAAAACGTTTTTTTTGCGGCTACTTTAAAAAACCTGCGTTTGCCCGCCTTGATTATTTTCGGTTCACTGCCGAGTTCGACAACCTCATGAATCTCGGTAATTTTGCGCTCATCAATCTGAACTGCGTTCTGCTGGATCATTCTTCGTGCCTCGCCCTTGGATGCAGCCGCTCCAAGATTGACCAGCAGGTCGATCAGCGGCAGCGAAGAGTCTTCGAGTTCAAAGAGTTCGATGTTGTCGGGCGCTTTTTTGTGGATGAATACCTGGTCGAAATGCGCTTCAGCTCCATCTGCAACCGCACGGGAGTGGTAGAGCGCCACAATCTCTCTTGCCAGGGATCGTTTGGCGGTTCTCGGATCGCTCTGGAGCCCGGCCAGAATATCCTGGAACGCAGGCTCCTCCTGGGGCGCCAGCAGCCGGCAGTAATTCTCGATGAGCGAGTCGGGAATCGAGAGCATCTTGCCGTACATGTCGGCAGGCGAGTCGTTAAAGCAGATGGCATTGCCAAGTGACTTCGACATCTTCTCCTTTCCGTCGGTGCCAACCAGCAACGGCATGGTTATGCAGACCTGAGGCGGGATGCCATACTCCCGCTGAAGATCCCTGCCGACAAGCAGGTTGAACTTCTGGTCGGTGCCGCCAAGCTCGATATCGTTTTTCAGATGCACCGAATCCATCCCCTGCGCCAGAGGGTAGAGAAACTCGTGCAGTGAGATCGGTTCCTGCGAGCGGTAGCGGCGTTCAAAGTCGTCGCGTTCGAGCATCCGGGCTACCGTATAGTGGCTTGAAAGTTTGATGACATCGGCAAAGCTCATCGAGCCGAGCCAGTCGGAGTTGTAGCAGATGGTTGTCCTTTTCGGATCGAGGATTTTCGACGCCTGTTCGAAGTAGCTCTCGCCGTTCTCTCTGGCCTCTTCGGCCGAGAGCTGGGGGCGGGTCTTGCTTTTGCCGGAGGGGTCGCCGATCATTGCCGTAAAGTCGCCGATGATCAGGATTGCCTCATGGCCGAGATCCTGAAACTCCCGGAGCTTGCGCAGTACGACCGAGTGGCCGAGGTGCAGGTCGGGTCTGGAGGGGTCGGCTCCGAGCTTCACCTTCAGCGGCCGTCCTGTTTTAAGACTCCAGAGCAGCTTCTGTTCAAGCTCGTTCGGGCTGATGATCTCAACTGTATTGGCGGAAACAAGATCGAGCTGCTCCTTTGCCGTCGGGAAATTCATGGGTCGGGGGTTTGTTTATTGGTACTGTTTTTTTATCTGCTCCATCTGCCGCTGGTTCTCTCTGGCCTTGATGGTTTCGCGCTTGTCGTAGAGCTTTTTGCCTTTGGCGATGGCAAGTTCAATTTTCAGGAGCCCTTTCGAATTGAAAAACGCTTTCAGCGGCACGAGTGTCAATCCCTTCTCGCTGGTCTTTGCCTGTATTTTGGCAATTTCCGCCTTGTGAAGCAGGAGTTTGCGGCTTCGTTTGGCTTCGATCAGCTCAAGATGGTTGTGCTCGTAAGGGGTGATTTGCATCCCTTCAAGCCAGATCTCTCCGCGAAGGATAATGGCAAAACTGTCACTCAGGCTGGCCTTTCCCAGTCGTACCGATTTGACTTCGCTGCCGAAAAGCTGGATGCCGGTCACAATGGTATCAAGAATTTCAAATTCGAATCGAGCCTTTCGGTTCTGAATGGCCTGAACGTAATTCTGTGTGTTCTCTTTTTTCGACACCGTATGTCTCAGTTGTGTTCGGTTTCCAGATATTCGGGCGGTATGATATTGCCCCGGTTGAGCATAACAGAGGGATCAAGGGCTCTCTTTACCCTTGCCATCTCCCTGATGCCGCTTTCATGGTACATTCCTGCCAGGTACTCCGCCTTGAGCTTGCCGATGCCGTGCTCTGCCGAAAGTGTGCCGCCAAGCGAAAGCGCCTTTTCAACAAGTTTCCGGTAGAGTTGTTTTGCCAGCAGGAACTCATCCCTGCTCCGCGGAAGGATGTTCAGGTGGAGATGGCAGTCTCCGATATGGCCGAAAATAATATAGACAAAGCCGTGCAGTTGGCAAGAGCTGCGGTAAAAATCAAAGAGCTCGCGGAAGGCGGGCTCGGGCACAGCCATGTCGGTGCTGATTTTGCTCTCCTCTTGCCGGCTGAGCCAGTCGTTGACAATGAGCGGCAGCGCGTGGCGGAACTCCCGCATCCGCATCTGTTCTTCACGGTCAAGCGCTATCCAGGACTCCCCGGTCATGGCATTGCAGGACTCCATCTCTGCAAAGAGCAGCTCAAGGTCCCGCTCTTCAGATTCCATGGTGGTTTCCAGCTCGATGAAGATTGCGCCAGCGGTTTGCTCGGGCACCTCGGGGTAGTTCCGGCGGAGAAAGGTGAGGGCGTTGCTGTCAAAAAACTCGATTGCCCTCGGTGCTATTGCGCTTTCAGGGTTTTTGAGCCTCTCGACGAACCCGAAGAGATCATCCATCTCCCCGAAGTAGACCAGGCATGAGATGATGGCTTGCGGCAGGGGAGTGAGCATGAGGTCAGCTTCGGCAATGACGCCAAGCGTGCCCTCGGAGCCGATGAAGAGGTCGACGAGATCCATTCCCTCTTTTGAAAAGTATCCGGCGTTGTGTTTTGAGGTCGCAGGCATAGTGTAGTGCGGCCGCTCGAATTCGACTCTCCGGCCGTTTAGCAGCGTGATGCGGAAGATGGAGTTTTCATCAGCCATGCACTCGCCCCTGGAGAGGCCGAGTGTGTCGCCCCCTGCAAGCACGACGACTATTCTGCTTATATGCGCTCTTGTTGAGCCGTATTTGAACGAGCGCGCCCCCGAGGAGTTGTTGGCTATCGTGCTTCCGATGAAGCAGAGCTTTTCGGTGGGGTCAGGCGGGTAGAACCAGCCGGAGGCTTCGGCTTTTTTCTGTATATCGTCGAGCATCGCTCCCCCTTCGACACTCATGCAGGCCTTCCCCTCGCCGGTTACCTGGAGCTCGCCGATCCTGTTGAGCCGCTGCATCGAGATGACATACTCTCCGAAGGGGATTCTCCCACCGGTCGTTCCGGTTCCGTTACCCGCAATGGTGAAGCGCCGCTTTCCCCCTTCGCTCTCTTTGAGCAGCCCCGAAAGCTCTTCGACCGTCTCCGGAAAGAAGACCCCCGGGGTATGGCCGTTTTTCAGGTTGCTGGTATCCTCGAGAAACCCCTGAATCGAGGAGGGGTCGTGCTTATAGATCATTGTGCTGCGGTGAGGCGGGGTTATCGATGGATTCGAGGGCGGCCGGTTTTCCGGGCTGAACGGTCGTCGCAGAGCCTTTAGTGCTGTCGGCCTTCTGCGATTGCGACCCCTGGGTGGTTGCGGCCGGTACAGGCTCTCCTTTTACATAGTACCTGATCAGCTCACGGGCGATAGGCGCAGAGACCGCGCCTCCGAATCCGGCATTTTCAACCAGGACGCAGAGCGCTATTTTTGGCTTGTCAACCGGAGCGAAGGCAATGAACCAGGCATGATCCCGGCCATGCGGATTCTGCGCAGTGCCGGTTTTTCCGGCAACATCCACGCCCGGAACCTTTGCGAGCGTACCTGTGCCGCGAAGCACAACGCCGATCATGCCGTCCCTGATGAGGTCGAAGGTCTCTTCGGAGACCGGTATGCGCTTCTTTTCATAGGAGAATGGCACATACTGTCCGGTTTCGGTATCGCGGTATCCGGTGACGATATGGGGCTGATAGAGGGTGCCGTTGGTCGCAATGGCCGCAGCGTAGGTCGCAAGCTGAACCGGAGTTGTTCCGAGCTCGCCCTGGCCGATAGCGAGGCTTACCATATAGCCCTTGGTCCAGCGGTTCTTGCCGTATCGCTTGTCGTAATATTCGGTAGATGGCACAAGTCCGGATCGTTCTCCGGCGATGTCAATGCCGGTTTTCTGGCCGAACCCGAACATCCGGCCGTATTTGGTCCAGTCATCGAGGCCGACAGAGAAGATCAGGTTGTAGAAATAGACATTCGAAGAGACGGTGATCGCTTCACGCATATCGACCGAGCCGTGGCCACGCCCCTCATTGCTCAGAAACTTTCGCCCTCCATAGGTGAAGACGCCGCTGTCAAATATTTTTTTTTCCGGATCAAACTTCTTCTCCTCAAGCGCTGCCATCGCAAGAATCATCTTGTAGATCGATCCGGGCGGATAGACCGCCTGAACGGTACGGTTGAACTGGGGTTTCTGCGTGGAGGTCATCACCTCATGCCACCCTTTGCTGTCGGTCGAGCCGTTGAAGATGTCGAGGTCATAGTCGGGAGCGCTGGCAAGAGCGAGGATTCCTCCGGTCGAAGGATCCATGGCCACCACAGCCCCGGATTTCCCGGTTTTTCTCAGGAGCTGCTCGGCAAGTTTCTGAAGTCCGGAGTCGATGGAGAGATAGAGGTCGTCACCCCTGACCGCATCAATATCGCTTTTCCCGCCGTTGTATCTGCCAGCGAACTTGCCAAGCGGGGTGACCATCTCGAAGCGGGCTCCTTTTTCGCCCATGAGAAAGTCTTCGTAATACTTTTCAATGCCGGTGAAGCCGATTTTGTCGTCCGGTCCGTACCCCTCTTCAGAGAGTGCCTCGAGCTGCTCTTTGGGTATGGATCGCAGATAGCCGAAGAGATGGGTTCCGCGCAGGGAGTCCTTATACTGCCGCTTGTTGTCAGCCTCGATACTCACCCCCGGGAGCTGCCAGAGGTTTTCGCTCAGCCGTGCGATGGAGACGGCATTCAGGTTGCGGCTGACGGTGACCGGTGAAAAACGGTTAAACTCAATGCCCTTGGCAATTTTATCGGCCAGCTCGCTTTTGTCCATTTTAATGAGCCACGCCAGGTAGCCGGTTCTTCCCTGTTTGAAGTCGGAGGGGACGACCCTGACCGAGTAGAGCGGCTGGTTGTCGACCATGACCCTGCCGTTTCTGTCGATCATCCGGCCTCTCGGCGCCTGAACCCAGACTCTGCGAATGCTGTTTGTGGAGGAGATTGAGCCGAGCTGCTGAAAATTGAGAACCTGCATGTAGAAAAGCCGCCCGAACATTACGGCAAACACAGCAATCACAAACAACGAGACAAGCGTAGTGCTTCGCTGGATTTTATCCATTGTTCAGTCCGAAAGGTTTTTTTTCAGAAATAGCAGGTTGACGACAAAGGCCAGCGCCAGGGAGAGGAGCGCCTGGAGAAGGCCGAGAACGCCAATACGGAAAAACGGAGAGAAGCCCAGCGGGTTATATCCTGCAGTGAACACCGCATTGCCCACAAGAGTGGCGACAGCGACCGCAAAATAGAGTCGTCGGCTCTTCTGGTTTGCCGTTGCGTGGCTCCCTTCCGGGATGTTGAAATATCCGGCAATGAACCCTTCAATGGTTCTCGACAGCATGTGCAGCCCGAGGTTGCCGGAGAGAAGCCCGGTGATCGTTCCGGCTGCAAACCCGAAGGTCATGCCGGTTCTCTGGCCGACGGTGATGGCCAGAAATGCAAGGAAAATGGAGAGCCCATCAGGCGATACATGGAAGAGCGAAAGTCGGGAGAGCCCGAAGATCTGCAGCAGCGAGATGATGCAGAGGAGCCCAATGTTCAAAAAAAGATTTTTTGTCACAACGCTGAGTCTGATAATTATTGAAGCGGTTCTCCGGCGCCATTGTCACCGGTTATCTCGACCTTCTCCCGTTCTATTTTCAGAGGAGCTACAAGAACCTGGGTCAGTGACGAAAAATCAACTGCGAGCCTTACATCTACCGTATAGAAGAGCTTGTCGGGTACGATCCGCTCAACAGTTCCAATCGGTATGCCCCGTACCGAAAAGGTGCTGAAGTCGGAGGTGAGAATCCTTTCGTGAAGCTTGAGCGAGCTGCTGATCGGGACATGCTCGACCTGCGCCGTGAACTCCCTGCCTCCGCTCCAGCCGAGCACACCCATGACGTTACTTTGGTCAGATACCACACAGACCTTGAAATCAGAGTGAATGACCGGCATCACCCGTGCATAGTGCTCCGATACCGCCGTCACCCTGCCGACCAGCCCCTGGGGGGTGAGTACGGTCATATCTTTCTTGATACCTTTTCGCCACCCTGCGTCGATAAGCAGCATGTTTTCACGATCGCTGAACCGGCGGCCTACGACCCTTGCCATAATAAACCTTGATGCGTTGAGGGTTGTGTCGGCCATCAGCTTCCGGCGGTTCCGGTCATCTATTGAGGCTGTTTCAAGGTTGAGTGTCCGGGCGAGAAGATCGGTGTTGATCTGCATCAGACGGTCATTCTCCTTCCGGAGGTGGAGGAGGTAGCTGTAGCTCATCAGCTTGTCGCCGAGAGAGGCCGTAAACTCCAGGCTGCCTTTACGCAGCTGTGTCATGACGTCATCGTTTTGAAGCTTGATGCAGAGTGATGCTATGGCGCAGTAGAGTGCGAGCAGCAGGTAGGCATTGTGCCTGACGAAAAAGGCGAAAAACTTCTGCACGTTCCAGATTGAGGTTTTATATCATCAGCTTGTCGCCAGGCCGAATACCGCCGGCCGGCTTTTGCGCCGGGGCCCTCCGGTTTGGCTGACGCATATTTTTTATTACCTTTTCCTCTTCACACAACCGATTTCCGGTCACCAGGTCAAGAGAAATTTATATGGCTCAGAACGTAAATATAACAGATAAATTTGTTGTTGTTGGCGATAGAGTTTTAATCAAGCCGAAATCTCTTGATGACAGAACGAAATCGGGGATCTACCTCCCTCCCGGTGTCCAGGAAAAAGAGAAAATTCAGAGCGGTTATGTCATCAAAACCGGACCGGGCTACCCTGTGGGGCCGCCTCCTGAATCTGACGAGCCCTGGAAAGAGCGTGTTTCGGCGGCACAGTATATCCCTCTTCAGGCAAAGGTCGGCGATCTGGCGATCTTCATCCAGAACAGCTCCTATGAAATCGACTACGAGGAGGAACGCTACATTATTGTGCCGAATTCCGCCATCCTGCTTCTGATCAGGGAGGACGACGATCTCGACTACTACCTGAAGTGAGGGCCCTGGCCGCTTAATACCGCCATTTCCGGCACTCTCCATTCTCAGCAAACGATTCCACCTGACACTATGACCACAGACGCCGCCACCCTTTCACACGAAGAGCTTTTTCTGCGGATCCGGGCCCTGAAAAAGGAGATGAACGCCCTGATCCTTGCCCACTACTACACGGTTCCCGAAATTCAGCAGGTAGCCGATATTGTTGGCGACAGCCTTGCCCTTGCCCGCGCCGCTGAAAAAAACAGTGCCGATGTCATCGTCTTTGCCGGCGTCTATTTCATGGCTGAAACCGCAAAGATCCTCAATCCCGAAAAGCTTGTGCTGATGCCCGACTCCTACGCGGGCTGCCCGCTGGCCGACAGCTGCCCGGCTGAGGAGTTCCGCGCGTTCAAGGAGAGTCATCCCGGTGCCCTTGTCATCACCTACATCAACTCGACAGCCGAGATCAAGGCGCTCTCCGACATCACCTGCACCTCTTCCAACGTCGAGCATATCATCCGTCAGATTCCCCCTGAACAGCCGATTATTTTTGCACCCGACCGGAACCTCGGCGGCTATATCTCCCGCAAGCTTGGCCGTGAGATGTTTCTCTGGCAGGGGTGCTGCTACGTGCATGACGCCTTCAGCGAAAGCGCAGTGCTCGAGGCCTGCCGCAAGCATCCCGAGGCCGAGCTTATCGCCCACCCGGAGTGCCGCCAGGAGGTGCTTCGCCATGCGCACTTCATCGGTTCGACACAGGCGCTGCTGCAGCACACCGAGTCAAGCTCTTCCGGAAGCTTTGTCGTTGCGACCGAGCCGGGAATTCTCTATGAGATGAAGAAGCGCTCGCCCGGCAAAACCTTTATTCCGGCGCCCAAGGATCCCGAAAACCCCTTCAGCGTCTGCACCCAGATGAAGCAGAATACGCTCGAAAAGCTCTATCTCGCCATGCTTAACCGGACGCCTCACATCACCGTGCCCGATGAGCTGCGGATTGCCGCATTGAAGCCGATCCGCCGGATGCTCGACATGTCGGTGTGAGGGCCAGGTTTCACTCACGCATTCACTATCAGGGAGAGTCCATGCAGAAGAAGATGTACAGAGCGAGTGCAGTAATAGCCCTGCTGCTTGCCTGGCAGTTGGCGGCTTCAGAGGCTTTCGGGTGGCATGACCGGACCCATCTTGCCATTGCGCAGGCCGCAGGATTCAGCCGTTGGCAGAGCGCGGCCGCGGCCGATGTGGTGAAATCGAGAGCGCAGTTCAGGCCTGTAGAGGAGAAAAACCACTACTTCAACAATAATGCCGGTGAAGAGGTAACTGCCGGGATGGTTGTCGAGCAGGCCGGACGGTTCAACCGCCCTGACGATCAGAAGGGGCATCTTTACGGCGCAATCATCGGTTCGCTGCGCGATTTCAGGGAGCAGGCGGCGACAGGGAAATATGCTGACTACCCGCTTGTCTACCTTGCGCACTATGCCGGCGATCTCTCCATGCCCCTGCATAACACCCCGTATGACGCTTTCAATCGTGAGCGCCACACGAAAAATGACGGTATCATTGAAGAGGAGGCACTTGAAAACGTCGACGCTATCCGGCGGCGAATCTACCCGGTCACGATCAACAGTGAAGAGGATGTTGCGCGTGAAATTGTCAGGGTTGCCAATATCTCCCGTCTGCTCGGCGAGTTAATGCGGCGCGAAAACCGGGATATGACACCCGGGGAAGCCTATACGCAGGCCGTTCACAGCGCATCGCTTTTTCATGCGATCCTGCGCTTTGCCGGCAAAAATCCAGGAAACTGAGGGGGCTAACCCACAACCAACACCACTCCTATGGCACAAGCTGAACATCTGGCCGCTCTCGACAAGGGGATAAAATTCTGGAACCGCTGGCGAAAGGAGAGTCCGGAGCTTATCCCGGATCTTGAAGGCGCTCTGCTGAAGGGTCGTTCTCTCCGCCATGCCGACCTGAGCCATGCCCGTCTCTCCCAGGCGGTGCTCGCCGAAGCTGACCTGAGCGGTGCTGACTTGAGGGGCGCCGATCTCGCGGGAGCCGATCTTACGCACGCGGTTCTCAGCAAGAGCACGATCGACACCGCCACCCGTTACGACTCCATCAAAGGGTGCACCATCGGTGTCAACGGTTTCTACTCTCCCTCCACCGACTCCGCAGCGCTGATGCAGATCGATCCACCGGGCAACTCGATGCAGGGCGCCAACTCCGAAGCTGTGATCGAAAGCCTCAAGCATGCCCGCAAGCTCCATACCTTTTCGCTTGTACTGGCCGGCATAGCCATGCTCTTTATTGTTATCAAGCCGACCTCCATCACCCTGCCCTATCTTTCAGGCTCCTTCAAGTTCGATGCCCTGAGCTATGCCTTTCTTGCAACGATACTCTCGACCGGCCTCTTGAGCCTTGTTGCCACCTTTATCGACTCCGCACTGCAGGGGGCGCGCTACCTCAACGACCGCAACGCGGCCATGACCGTCGGCCACTTTCCCTGGCTGCTCTCCAAGTACGAGCATGATCCGCCGCTCGAGCGCCAGTCGCGAATCATGCGTCTCTTCCTCAGCTTCCATCCGGTGCTCTATCTCTACTTTTTTGTTCAGTGGGGCTCGCTTTTTGCCGGCGACTGGCAGAGCGTGATCGAGTACTACCGTGAGCTGCCCTTTGTTCTCGGTGAAGTGCTGCTGCCGGTCTTCTATGTGATGCTCATTGGCAGCTGCCGCAGGATTTTCTGGCTCTCGGAAGGGTTCCAGAAGCCGATCCTTTTCGATACCGTTACGGAGCGTGAGCGCCGTTCGGCCATGGAACGCCTTGCCGAAGCGGTGGAAAAACAGGCGGCGAGGACAACCGAGCTGGTCGACCTGCTGCGCAGACGGGAGCGTGGAAGTGAGCAGTGAGGCGATCAGCAAGCTTATGCCCGAAGAGGTGTGGAAACATTTTTTCGCCCTTACCCGAACTCCCCGCCCCTCCGGCAAGGAGGCGGCAGTCAGGGAGCTCATCGCCGGATTCGGCACCGCTCTCGGGCTGGCGGCAACCGTTGACCCGGCAGGCAATCTCATCATCAGCAAGCCGGCTACGGCGGGCATGGAGCGTCGCAAGGGGGTGATCCTGCAGGCCCATCTCGATATGGTGCCCCAGAAGAACAGCGGCACAATCCACGATTTTGAACGGGACCCCATTGATGCTTTCGTTGAAGGCGGGTGGGTCCGGGCAAACGGCACTACACTTGGCGCGGACAACGGCATGGGCGTTGCCGCCGCAATGGCGGTGCTCGGGTCGAGCTCGTTGCGCCATGGCCCTCTGGAGGCGCTTTTTACCGTTGATGAGGAGCGTGGCATGAGCGGAGCCATGGGGCTGACGCCCGGTATGCTGAGGGGCGAGATCCTTCTGAACATGGATTCGGAAGATGAGGGCGAACTCTTTATCGGCTGCGCCGGAGCGGTCAATGCTACCACTATCTTCCGCTACAGCAGGCAGTTACTGCCCTATGGCTACGAAGGGTTCGCCATCGCCGTAACTGGTCTCAGGGGCGGCCACAGCGGCATGGACATTGAGCTGGGCCGCGGCAATGCAAACAAGATCATGAACCGGATTCTCTATCATGGCCACAGGAGCTCAGGAGTTCTTGTGGCTTCGATTGAAGGGGGGAGCCTGCGCAATGCAATTCCGCGCGAATCGGTTGCCCATGTAGCCATTCCCTCGGACTCGGTTGGGGAGTTTCTCGGCCGGCTTCGGGTGTGGAGCAGCGAAATAAAGCATGAACTCGCTCTCGACGAGCCAGATCTCAATATTGAAGCGCATCCTGTCCGCGTGGCGGAGTGGGTGATCGAAGAGGGCGTTCTCATCAGTTTCCTGCGGGCGATCTACGCCTGCCCGAACGGCGTTATGCGCATGAGCAGCGATATGAAGGGGCTGGTTGAAACATCCAATAACCTTGCCATCGTCAGAACGGACAATGGCCGCATTACTGTTGAAAATCTGCTCAGAAGCTCTGTCGATTCCGCAAGGGATGATCTGCAGTCGATGATGCAGAGCCTCTTTGACCTGGCTGGTGCCGAAAGTGTGTTTGACGGAAGCTATCCCGGATGGAAGCCTGAGCTTGATGCTTCAATTCTGAAGGTCATGCGCCAGGCCTATCAGCGGAAGTTCGGACCTGTTCCGGAGACGCGGGCGGTTCACGCCGGTCTGGAGTGCGGCATTATCGGCGGCATCTATCCGGGCCTGGAGATGATCTCCTTCGGCCCGACCATCCGTCATCCACACTCGCCGGACGAAAGAGTCGAGATCGCATCGGTCCAGAGGTTCTGGGAGTTCCTGGTCGAGACCCTCGAGCATATTCCGGAGCGATAATCGTCCGCGTGCACTCCGGCCACCATCTTCGGAAGGGAGGGAACTGGGAAGCGGTGCGTGATGTTGCAGGGATGCACTCAGTAATCGGGCACCTCTTTTTTTTTCAGTAATCCCCATCCCCCTGCATGGAAGTAGATCTCCCTATAAAAATTATCGGCACTGGACGTTATCTCCCCTCACGGGTGGTGCCAAGTTCAGAACTTGAAGCGCTTTGCGGCCTTCCCGAGGGCTGGGTGGAGCAGCGCAACGGCGTTCGTGAGCGCCGATGGGCCGAATTTGAGAGCGCATCGTTCATGGCGGCCGAGGCGGCCCGCGAAGCTCTCGACGATGCCTCTCTCCGGCCTGATGAGCTTGACCTGGTCATCAACGCATCGGGAACGGGAGAGCAGGCAATTCCCGATACAGGCGCCTTGATTCAGCGCCAGCTCGGCCTCGGCCGCTCAGGCATTCCCGCCTTGAGCATCAACCAGACCTGCCTCAGCTTTCTTGCCGCAATGGATGCGGCGGCGGCCTATATCGCTTCTGGCCGCTACCGAACCATCCTGATTGCCAGCGCCGACATCTCCTCCTGCGGCATCAACCTCAGCGAGCCGGAGTCGGCCACGCTGGTCGGTGACGCCGCCGCGGCGGTGGTGGTCACCCGCTCCGCCGAAGGGGAGCGCTCGGCTCTTCGGAACACCCACTTTCGCACCTATGGAGATGGCGCCTATCTGACCACAATCATGGGCGGCGGTTCGGCCCGCCACCCCTCGAAACCTGGCCACAATGCGCTTGACGATCTCTTCCACATGGACGGCCCGGCAGTGCTTCGCATGGTACGGAGCTTTGACTGCGACTTTCTCGAAGAGCTTCTTCCTGGCCTCTCTACAAGCCTGCTCGATATCGACCTTGTGGTGCCTCACCAGCCGAGCAGGGTCGGGCTGCAGATGCTGCGGCGCTATGGATGGCCCGAAGAGAGGATTGTCCGGACGCTTGAGCGGCTCGGCAACTGTGTGGCCGCCTCCATTCCGGCGACGCTCTACGAGGCTGTGCGAGAGGGCCGCCTCCAACGCGGAGAGAGGTTTCTGCTCGTCGGCACCGGGGCCGGTCTGTCAATCGGCGGGCTCATCATGACCTACTAATCTCAACCTATCAAACAATTTACCAAGGAGCACCCTGCCATGAAAACCGTACTGATCACCGGAGCAACAGGCTTCATCGGCTCACATCTTCTCACCCGCTGCCTCAAGGAGGGCTTCAGGGTAAGGGCGCTTGTGCGAAAAGGCAATGCGGCAACCGCCACCCTCCGCCAGAGGGGGGTTGAGGTGGTGGAGGGCTCTCTTGAGGATCATGATGCCGTGCGTCGTGCGGTTGCCGGGTGTGATCTGGTCTTTCATGCGGCGGCAATCACCTCCGACTGGGGCAAGTGGGAGTCGTTCAGGGCGGTCAATATTGAGGGGACCCGGGCGGTATGCCAGGCCTGCCTTGAGAGCGGAACCTGTCGGATGGTCTATTTGAGCAGCATCGAAGTCTTCGATCATGCAAGGCTTGAGCGTCTTGACGAATCGATGCCATACTCCGCAAGGGGAGAGCGCTATCCCGATACCAAGCTCGGCGGCACCGCTGCGGTAGGGGAGTATCAGAAGCGGGGGCTGGATGCCTGCATTATCTATCCATCCCTCGTCTACGGCCCGAACGACCGGACGCTCATTCCCCTGCTTGCCGACGCCATCAGGCGGGGCATCATGTTCTACTGGGAGCGCAATGTCAAGCTCGCCCTGATCTATATCGACAACCTTGTTGACCTCACCATGCTTGCCGCCCTTTCGCCGGCCGCCTCGGGCGAAGGCTACCTTGCCAGTGACGGCAACCAGCTGACCTTTGAGGGGCTCTGCACCCGTATTGCCGCGGCGATCGGCAGCAGGCCGCCCATTATCCGCCTGCCGACAGGCGTGGCCCGCTTTGCGGCGCGCTCGCTTGAGCTCTTTCATGAACTCGCCCGCATTGAGAGCCGTCCGGTACTGACCCTCCAGGCCCTCGAACTGCTCTCCTCCAGAGTGGTACTCGATACCTCCAAGGCCCGCCGTCAGCTTGGCTGGGCTCCCCGAATTTCTCTTGAAGAGGGGTTTGGGCGCACCCTCGACTGGCTTCTGAGTGTCCCTCCATCCGAGTGGAAAACGAAGTGAGCGGACGGATCGATCGGCACAAAAAAATATTTTTGCCGCTGTCGCCTTGAGTATCGGGCGATCCCGCTGGTTTGGCCTTTTTTGAGCCAGAAAAAAAGGTGAAAATTCCCCTCTGCCCCATGACGGATATTTAACTTTTCCTATATTGACTTCATCGTCCGCTCGACGGCAGCCAGCTAAAGGGCTTTTCCTTCTGTTGAGCGTTAAGCGTATATTTTATAGCACTTTATATCCTACTCCCCAACACAGATTCCGGAGCCGCTCTTATGAAAATATCTCGCCTGTTCACCAGCCCCGGCGAAAACGTCTATGACCGTTTTGAGTACACCTCGCGCTCTTCGGTTCTTCGCAATCCTGATGGCTCGAAGGTGTTCGAAATGACCGACGTTGAGGTGCCAAAACACTGGTCGCAGGTGGCCGCCGACATTCTGGCGCAGAAGTATTTTCGCAAAACAGGGGTTCCCCAGCGCAATGAAAAGGGTGAGCTTCTGCTCGACAGCAAAGGTCACCCGGTGACCGGAAGCGAACACTCCCTCAAGGAAGTTGTTCATCGCCTTGCGGGATGCTGGAGAGAGTGGGGTGAAAAAAATGGTTACTTCGATACACCCGAAGATGCAGTGGCCTTCTATGATGAGGTCGCCTTCATGATTCTGCGCCAGATGGGTGCGCCAAACTCGCCGCAGTGGTTCAATACTGGTCTCAATTTTGCCTATGGCATCTCCGGTCCTGCCCAGGGTCATTTCCATGTCGATCCTGAGACCGAGCAGGTCAAGGAGTCGGAAGACGCCTACACCAGGCCCCAGGCACACGCCTGCTTTATCCAGTCGGTAAGCGACGACCTTGTCAACGAGGGAGGCATCTTTGATCTCGCCATCCGCGAGGCCAGGGTTTTCAAATTCGGCAGCGGTTCCGGCACCAACTACTCCAACCTCCGTTCCGGCGGCGAAAAGCTGAGCGGCGGCGGCAGCTCCTCCGGCCTGATGAGCTTCCTGAAGATTTTTGATTCGGCGGCAGGCGCCATAAAATCAGGTGGTACCACCCGCAGGGCGGCCAAGATGGTGATTGTTGATATCGACCATCCGGACGTTGAAAAATTTGTAGAGTGGAAGGCACGAGAAGAGGACAAGGTTGCCTCTCTGGTTGCAGGTTCAAGGATCTGCTCCCGTTTTCTCAAAGCCATTGTTGACGAGGCTATCACCAACGGCGCCGACCGCAAGGAGAATCCGCAGCTGCAGCGCCTTATCAAGAACGCACTCGAAAGGGCCGTTCCGATGAGCTATATCGTCAGAGTGCTTGCCCTCGTCGAACAGGGTTACACCACGCTCGATTTTGAGGAGTACGACTCCAACTACGAGTCGGAAGCCTACCAGACGGTCGGCGGCCAGAATTCCAACAACACCGTCCGCGTCACCAACGCCTTCATGAAGGCGGTCGAAAACAACGATATATGGGAGCTTCGCGAGCGCACGACCGGCAAGGTCGCCAGGGTGGTCAATGCCCGTGACCTCTGGGAGAAGATTCTGATGAGCGCATGGAAGTGCGCCGATCCCGGACTTCAGTTCGACACCACCATCAACGAGTGGCACACCTGCCCGAAGAGCGGCCGTATCAATGCCAGTAACCCCTGTGTGACTGCCGATACCCTTGTGGCAACCGACCGTGGACTTGAGCGTATCGGTGACCTTGTCGGCCAGTCGCGAGGTATCAAGAGCATCGATGGAGCGTTGCATTGGGTAGAAAAGATTTTTCCGACCGGCACAAAACCGGTTTACGAGCTTCGTACGAAAAGCGGTTACCAGTTGAAGCTGACCGGCGATCATCGGGTCTTTACCGAAAATCGCGGAGATGTCAAGGCTTGCGAGCTGAGCAAGGACGATGTGGTTCGCCTTGTCGGCGCGGGGTTCGGCAAACAGAGCACCGGGTCTGCAGATCTGGCCCAGCTTGTCGGCCTGCTTGCCGGGGACGGTTGTATTGCTACCACAGCGAACAGAACCGCTGCCGGTGAGCAGCGCCGTGTCGCATTTTTTACCGTCGACAAGGCTGAGCATGAAATCGCCGAATGGGCTAACGCACGCATCAATGAGTTGCGTCCCGAACTGGGTGAACACAACAAACAGGGGTCGGTAACCCAAACTGCGACCACCGCTCGCGTGGCAGTTGGCAGTCCACGGATTCTTCACCAGTTCGAAACCTATGCCGTACTTGATCAGGGAAGCGAAAACAAGAGGTTTACCGATGAGGTTTACCGCCTTGTTCGTGCTGAGCAGGAGGCTTTGTTGCGCGGGCTCTTTACAGCCGATGGAACTGTTGCCAACTACGGAGAGAAATCGCAATACGTTGCGCTCGACTCCACCTCTCTCGAACTGCTTCGGCAGGTTCAACTTCTTCTGCTCAATTTCGGTATCAAATCGAAAATCTATGAGGATCGCAGGGCGGGAGATCTTGTATCCCTTTTTCCCGACGGCAACGGCGGTACGAAAGAGTACTCGGTCAAGCAGATGCACAGCCTGCGAATCAGCCGAAGCTCCAGAGTTCTTTTTGAAGAGCATATCGGGTTCATGGCGGAGAGCTGGAAAGCGGCGGAACTTGCCCGTATGAACGAGATGGTAGGCGTCTATCGTGATTCGCTTGTCGATACGGTTGCTTCTCTTGTCTCTCTGGGCGAGGAACCGGTGTTTGATCTTACAGAGCCGGAGACCAGCCACTTTATCGCTAACGGTATCGGTATCCACAATTGCAGCGAGTACATGTTCCTCGACGATTCGGCCTGCAACCTCTCCAGCCTCAACCTGATTCATTTCATCGACGAGGCAACCGGAAAGGTCAAGGTCAAAGAGCTGCAGCACGCTTCCAGCCTCTGGACGATTGTGCTTGAGATCTCCGTACTCATGGCCCATTTCCCTTCGAGGGAGATCGCCCGCCTCAGCTACGAGTTCCGTACGCTCGGCCTCGGCTTTGCCAACCTTGGCACCGTGCTGATGGTGCTCGGCATCCCTTACGATTCACCAAAGGCGCTTGCTCTTGCAGGTTCTATTTCGGCAATCATGACCGGCCAGGCCTATGCAACCTCCGCCGAGATGGCCCGCGACCTCGGCCCGTTTGCCGGCTACAAGGCTAACGCTGAGGAGATGCTTCGCGTCATCCGCAACCACCGCCGGGCCGCCCGCAATAATGCAGAAGAGGAGTATGAAGGGTTGACGGTCAGTCCGCGCGGCCTGGACTCGGAGTACTGCCCCTCTGAGCTCTTTGAGGCAGCAGGTAAAATATGGGACGAGGCGCTCCAGAAAGGCGAGAAGCATGGATTCCGCAACGCCCAGGTCAGCGTCATTGCGCCAACCGGCACCATCGGCCTCGTCATGGACTGCGACACCACCGGCATCGAGCCCGAGTTCGCCATCGTCAAGTTCAAGAAGCTCGCCGGCGGAGGCTACTTCAAGATCGTCAACCAGTCGGTCCACAAGGCCCTTGAGCGCCTTGGCTACACCTTAGCGCAGATCGACGAGATCGAACACTACTGCAAGGGCCACGGCACGCTTGCCGGCTCGCCCTCCATCAACCGACAGTGGCTCAAGAGCCGCGGCTTTACCGATGACAAGATCGAGGTGGTCGAGGCACAGCTCGAAACGGTCTTCGATATCCGCTTCGCCTTCAACAAGTGGATTCTTGGCGAAGAGTTCTGCGCCTCTCTCGGCTTTAGCGACGCGCAGCTCAACGACCCCGATTTCAATATGCTCGAAGCCCTCGGCGCCACGCCCGAGGATGCAGAATCAGCCAACGACTACGTCTGCGGAACCATGACCATCGAGGGTGCACCGCACCTCAAGCTCGAGCACCTGCCCGTCTTCGACTGCGCCAGCCGGTGCGGCAAGAAGGGTGAGCGCTATATCAAGCACATGGCCCATGTGCGCATGATGTCCTCCGTCCAGCCATTCATCTCCGGCGCGATCTCCAAAACCGTCAACATGCCCGGAACCGCAACCACTGCCGAGATCGGTGAGGTATTCCAGTCCGCATGGCAGCATATGATCAAGGCAATCACTGTCTATCGCGACGGCTCCAAACTCTCCCAGCCGCTCAACATCTCCAGCTACGGGGATCTCGACGAGGTCATCATGCTCGGCAACGAAGAGGACCTGGACGAAACCAAGGGACCAAGAGAGGTTCAGGAGCGCATTGTCGAGCGGGTTTACCACCGTTCAGAACGTCGTCACCTGCCCAAACGCCGCAAGGGATACATTCGTGAAGCATACGTCGGCGGCCACAAGGTCTTCCTCCGCACAGGCGAATACGAAGACGGTTCACTCGGCGAGGTCTTTATCGACATGTACAAAGAGGGTGCCTCCTTCAAGGGCCTCCTCAACTGCTTCGCCGTGCTCGCCTCCAAGGCCCTGCAATACGGCATGCCGCTCGAAGAGCTTGTCGACAGCTTCACCTTTACCCGCTTCGAGCCCGCAGGTGCCGTTCAGGGCCACAACGCCATCAAGAACTCCACCTCCATCCTCGACTACGTCTTCCGCTCAATCGGCTACGACTACCTCGGCCGCAAGGACTTCGTCCACGTCAAAGCCGTCGATGAGGTCAGTGAGGGCGACCCGGAAGGCAAACAGAATGGCCACTCAGCCCATGCCGAGGTCATCGAGCCCTCACTCGTCGCCCATCCAGACTCCGGCCCCACCGCAACCCTGAAAAGCCAGGCCTACCAGGCCAAAATTCAGGGCTACACCGGGGAACAGTGCGAAAACTGCGGCTCAGTCCGCGTCAAGCAAAACGGCACTTGCAAAGTCTGTGAAGACTGCGGCATGACCACCGGCTGCTCCTGATTTCACTGGCGGGATGGCAGGATTTTGAATATAAAGCGTCAGGACGGCCACAAAAGCCGTCCTGACGCTTATCTGTTTCCCCACGCACCCCAACTCTTTCGATGCGAGTTTCCTCTTACCGCCGCCTGGCATCCCTACCTCGTCGCAAACCGAACTTCGGCTGGTCAACGTTGCTCGCGCAAGCCTTGAAGAGCTTCTGCTTGACTGCGAAGATTTTCTGCGTCACCGCCGTCTCGGGCAGCGGGCGCCCGACTGCCCGGAAGCGCTTGCCGTCCGGCAGGTTCCCCGGAAATTCAAGGCTGATCTGACAGATCTGA
Organism: uncultured Chlorobiaceae bacterium; assembly: GCA_903824045.1. Lineage (GTDB taxonomy): Bacteria > Bacteroidota > Chlorobiia > Chlorobiales > Chlorobiaceae > Chlorobium. The sequence continues at coordinate 29,714 of CAIJVD010000035.1, read as the reverse complement.
GCGATTTGACGGATCAGCAAAGATGGGGAGTTTATGCGGCTTGGCTTGAGCATGCTGACCCTGCCGTGCGGGCCAATGCCTTGATCTGTTTAATCAACCAGACCGATTTTTTGCTTGACCAGCAGATAGCCTCGCTTGAAACCCGGTTCATTGAGGGGGGCGGCTACAGCGAACAGCTTGCTACGGCACGGTTGGTGCATCGGGGCAATGCGGAATGAGAGCCGACCGTCCTGCGTACGGCGCAGACCGGCAAAAACGCTGGCAAGCAATTTTTGGGGTGCCCCGCCTACCCTGATTGCAAGGGGATTGTTAGAATCTGACGGATCGGACGGGTCAGCTGCTTGCTGGCCTGAAGCCTGTGGTGGAGGGTTCTATGGTGGTATCCTGGAGGTTGAGCTCCTTGATTTGCAGGGTTCTTGAGGGGGAGTGGCGCACGAGCTCGTAGTCGTGGGTGCCGATGAGGACGACGATGCCTTGTTGGTTTATCCGTTTGAGGTAGTCGAGAATCTCCAGTGAGGTGTCGGGGTCGAGGTTGCCGGTGGGTTCGTCGGCGAGGATGACGAGTGGTTCGCGTACCAGCGCCCGTGCGATGGCAATTCGCTGCTGTTCGCCGCCCGAAAGGTGGAGGGGCATCTGTTTTGCGGCATGTTCGAGCCCGACGCTTGCGAGCGCCTGCATCACCTTGTCTTTGATGAGCTTGTCTTTTGTGCCGGTTACCTCAAGCACAAAGGCGAGGTTGTCGTACACGTTGCGGTCTTCGAGCAGGCGGAAATCCTGGAAGACGATGCCGAGCTTGCGGCGCAGGAGCGGGATCTGGCGTTTTTTGATGGTGCGTGAACTGTATCCGGCTATTCGGATCTCGCCTTTTTTCGGCTTCACATCCATGTAGAGCGATTTCAGCAGTGTGGTTTTGCCGCTGCCGCTTTTGCCGACAATATAAACCAGTTCGCCTTTTTCGATGGTGAGGTTCAGGTTCTGGAAGAGCGGTTTTTTGTCAAGCTCGAGATCGACGTCGATGAATGAGATCATGGTTGGGACTGAGTTGTTGTTCTGTTCTCTACTATTCTGATTGCAAGCCGCACGGCTTCGATGAAGCTCCGTTCGGATGCGCGGCCTTTTCCTGCAATATCAAAGCTTGTGCCGTGGTCGGGCGAGGTTCTGACGATCGGCAGGCCGAGCGTGACGTTCACGCCGGTGTCGAATGCAAGCACCTTGAAGGGGAGCAACCCCTGATCGTGGTACATCGCCACAACAATATCGTAATTACCGTAGCGTTTTGCACCGAAAAATCCGTCGGATGGAAAGGGGCCCTCGATTTTCATGTGTGCCGAAAGGCGCTTGATAGATGGTTCGATCACCTCGGCCTCCTCCCGGCCCATAACGCCGCCGTCGGAGGCGTGGGGATTGAGGCCAAGCAGCGCAATGCGGGGGTCGGTCAAGCCGAAATCTGTTTTGAGGGAGCTGGCAAGCGACTGGAGAAAGTGGTCAAGGTCCATGGTTCTGATCAGGCCCGGAACCGCCTCAAGCGGCACGTGAATCGTGGCGAGCGCTACCTTGAGCTCCGTTTCGGCATCAAAGAACATCATGGTGGGTGCACTCACTCCAAACATCCGGCCGAGAAAGCCGGTGTGGCCGGTATCGCGGTATCCTGCGAGGGCGATGGCCTCCTTGTGGATCGGGGCGGTGACAAGCGCGTCGCATAGGCCATCGCGGCAGAGCTCTGCGGCTGCCTGGAGCGACTGCATGGCGACTCTGCCCGCTTCGGCCGAGATGGTGCCGGGGACTATGGCGCCGGAGACTATGGCGCCGGAGTCTGCAATATTGAGCACCTGAAGCGGGTCGTTCGCTGAAGTGCGTTCGGCAATGGCGGATCTGTCGTCGATTTTTTCGAGCCTCACAGGAAGGGCGAGCAGATCTCTGTAGTGCTCCATTGCGGCGAAAGAGCCGGCAACAACCAGTGTGTGGCCGGAATCTTTGAAGGCGAGAAAGCTTTTCAGGATGATCTCCGGCCCGATGCCGTGGGGATCACCGATTGAGCAGGCAATGCGCATCTTCAGAGCCTTTTGTAAGCATTGGCGATCTTGTCATCCTTCTTGATGCCGCCGAGAGCGAGCCAGAAGAGTACCGGTTCGGGCAGAATCAGGAAAAAGCCGGCTTCAGGCCCGTGCGTGGCATTGATGCAGGTGCATTTGAAATACTCGTTCATGAAGTGGGCCGCGGTCAGACCCGAAAAGAGGTCGCCGGCGAAGAAGGCGATGGCGAGCAGTACCAGCTTCTGCTGCAGCTTCCGGTTCTTGAAGAGAAAGATTGCGGCAAACGAAGTGATGGCGGTGAGGACCGAAAAGACGATGCTGCCGTAACTGGCGGCGACTTCAATAATGCCGGCGTCTGCGTAGGGTCTGAAGTCGGCAACAACATAGACCTTGCCGGTGCTGAAGCTCCAGATGGGGAAAAGCATGCTCAGGATGGCCAGTACTCCTGCAAGGAAGAGGTAGAGGTTCTGAATTCTTGACAACATGGTTATCAGTGTTTAAGGGTAGTGGTTACGATTTTATGCAAATATACATTTTTTTGCATCCGCGTAGAGCTGTTCGATGCTGCCGGCAATCTTTGCCGTCGCTCCGGTTCGTTCAGTGACGAATCTTCCGGCAATACGTCCGATTCGCTGTCGCTCGGCGGGGTCGGAGGTTAAGACTCTGAGAATTGAGGTGAGTGACTGCCGGTCATGAACCACGGTGGCACCGCCCGCTGCGGCAAGCCCTTCGGCTTCGGGGGAGTTGTGATGGCGTGGGCCGAAAATCACCGGGAGTCCGTAGACTGCCGGCTCAAGGGTGTTGTGCACGTTGACGCCGAACCCCCCGCCAACGTAGGCGAAGGAGGCAATCGAGTAGAGCTCGGCCAGATAGCCGACCTGGTCGATAACGAGCACCTGGCGTCGGGCGTCGAATGTTTGGTCGATTGCCGAGACCGGCACACAGTCGATGGATCGCTTTTGCAGGTCGAGGTAAAGGCGTTGCAGGTGTTCGGGCTTCACCTCGTGGGGGACGAGGATCAGTGCCGGTCGTTTTTCCAGCTTCTGCCAGGCGTCGAGAAGCAGCGCTGTATCCTGTTCCCATACGCTGCCGGCGCAGAGTACCGTGCGGTTCTCGTAAAAGGGCCTGAGGTGATCGACCTTCGAGCAGTTCAGGCTGCGCAGCACCACCTGGTCGAAGCGCGGGTCACCCGCGGTTTCGGCCTGAAGGCAGCCGAACTGCTTCCTGAAGGCTTGGGTATCCTTTGCCGATGCGGTAAAGATCTGCTCGAAGAGGGTGAAGATCTCCTGCCAGAACCGTTTCAGGAGCGGGTTGAAGTAGTGGGAGTTCTCCTGCAGCACTGCTGCGGCAAGCATGAGGCGCACCCCCTGTTTTCTGGCTTCGAGCAGATGGTTTGGCCAGAAGTCGTAGCGCATGAGGAGCATCAAATCGGGCTTGATCAGCTTCTGCAGCTTGCGGGCATTGGCGCGGGTATCTGCGGGAAGGTAGAAGACCGCGGCGGCATCCGGGAAGTTTTTTCTGGCGTTATAGCCCGAGTCGGAAAGGAAGGAGACGAAGAGCGCGATATCCGGGTGTTTCTCCTTCAGCCGGGCGATGACCGGCCGGGCCTGCTCGAACTCGCCGACCGAGGCCGCATGAACCCAGAGCCTGAATGAAGAGCTGGGGAGCGTTGCTACCGTCTGTTCAAGCGCACCGATGGAGCCCTCGCGTACTGAGAAAAAAGTCCGGAGCCTCGGCTGAAGCGGGATCAAAAGCCTTGCGGCACCAAAAGCGAGAGGTGAGAGGCTTGAATAGAGAGAGAGGAGAAAGCTGTTCATGATGCCAAGAGGGTTACAAAAAGAGTGCCGTCATGAGTAAAGGTAACAAAAAAGTTCTCCATAGCTTCGGAGGTGCAGCATGTTGGCTGTGCCAGCCTGGCTGGTGGCGCGGGAAAATAAATTCTTCTTTGGCAGAATAAAAGCATACATTGCTGACGTTTTAATGCGTGGTGAATATGCTAAGAAAGAACGCTGGATCTCGGCAGGCCTTCCAGGCCGAGGCTTTCCGGTGTTTGTGACGAAACGACGGCGCTTAATTTTTTTAAGCTGCCCGGATGTTTTCGGTTGATGAGAACTCTTCTTCATTTTGTTTCTTTCCTGCATTGCTGCCACATCTGCCTCATTTGAGGCAATTTTATCAATGATTTGGAAAGGAATTATACAATGAGCGAACAGACTCAGTTGCCGAAGGATTTTCGTAGCCTTCAGCTTGCAGAACCTTTAATGAAAGCGCTTGAAGAGATCGGGTATGAAAACCCGACCCCGATTCAGGCTGAAACCATTCCACTGCTTCTCGAAGGACGCGATGTTCTCGGGCAGGCACAGACCGGTACCGGAAAAACAGCTGCCTTCGCGCTGCCGATACTCTCCAATATCCGCCTTGCACTTTCGGAGCCCCAGGCTCTTGTGCTCGCTCCTACAAGGGAGCTGGCCATTCAGGTTGCCGAGGCCTTCCAGCACTACGCAGTTCACCTCAAGGGATTTCATGTCGTGCCAATCTACGGCGGGCAGGACTACGGCATCCAGCTTCGCATGCTCAAACGCGGTGTGCATATTATTGTTGGTACTCCGGGCCGCGTTATGGACCACATGCGCCGCGGTTCACTCAATCTTGAGTCGTTGCAGTGCCTGGTGCTTGACGAGGCTGACGAGATGCTTCGCATGGGATTCATCGACGATGTCGAGTGGATTCTCGATCAGACTCCGAAAGACCGTCAGGTTGCGCTCTTTTCGGCCACCATGCCATCGGCCATCCGCCGCATTGCGCAGAAGTACCTGAACAATCCCGCACAGGTAACCATACAGTCCAAAACATCCACGGTTGAGGCGATTCGCCAGCGCTACTGGATCGTTGGCGGCAGCCACAAGCTCGACATCCTCACCAGGATTCTTGAAGTGGAGCCGTTTGACGGAATTCTGATTTTCGTTCGCACCAAAACCATGACCATTGAGCTTGCCGAAAAGCTTCAGGCCAGGGGATACGGCGCGGCCGCCCTGAACGGCGACATGGCCCAGAACCAGCGTGAACGCACCATCGATCAGCTGAAGAGTGGTGCCTTGAGCATTGTCATTGCTACCGACGTGGCAGCAAGGGGACTTGATGTCGAGCGCATCAGCCATGTTATCAACTACGACATTCCTTCCGATACCGAGTCCTACGTGCACCGCATCGGCCGCACGGGCCGCGCAGGCCGCACCGGGGACGCAATCCTGTTCGTCTCTCCGAGGGAGAAGAACATGCTCTACGCTATCGAAAAGGCAACGCACAGCCGCATTGAGTTGATGGAGCTCCCTTCAACGGAGATCATCAACAACAAGCGGATTGCGAAGTTCAACCAGAAGATCACCGATACGATTGCCGCCGAGGATCTTAACTTCTTTACCCGTCTGATCGAGCAGTACTGCCACGAGCATGACGTGCCGGTTGTTGAGGCCGCTGCCGCGCTTGCCTCGATGGTCCAGGGCGAAACCCCGCTGCTGCTCTCCAACAAGCCGGAGCGGAGCAAACCTCATGATGATCGTGGATCTTTCGACCGCGATCGCGGCTCGGACAGGGATCGCGGCTTTGACCGTGACCGTGGGTTTGACCGTGATCGCAGCTCTGCCAAAAAAAGAGGGCGCAGTGAGGTCTATGGCGAAGAGAACAAGGAGCGCTACCGTATTGAGGTTGGCAGCACCCATGGCGTGAAAGCCGGCAACATTCTCGGTGCCATTCTCAATGAGGTCGGTCTCGATCCTGAATCGGTCGGGCAGATCTCCATCAACGACTCCTACAGCACCGTCGAGCTGCCGCAGGGCATGCCGGATGACGTCTTCCACGAGCTCCGCAAGGTCAGGGTTTGCGGCCGCCAGCTGAGGCTTTCGAAAGCGGAAGATCAGGAGCGCCAGTCACCCTACGGAGCAAAGAAAAGCTTCAAAAAGTCATACAAGCCTGCCGAAAAGGAGAAGTCCTTCTTTACCGGCAACAAGAAAAAGCGCAAGGGCTGATTTTACACAAACAGCTGTAGTCTTTAAAAGGCGGGGAGTTCTCTCCCTGCCTTTTTTTATGCCCGCTCACTTGTTACAGGCTTGTCGTATATTGAACGTATCGGCTAACCTGTTTATTGGAGCGTGGATTATGGAACTTGACTTCTACGGTGCTGCGGGCAGGGTGACGGGTTCCTGCCATATTCTCAGGGTTGGCGGACGCACGGTGCTTGTTGATTGCGGCCTTATTCAGGGCTCGCGGGATGACGAGCAGCTCAACCGCGCCCCCTTCCCGTTCGATGCGGCCTCGGTCGATGCAGTGATTCTGACCCACGGCCATATCGACCATTCGGGGCGCATCCCCCTTCTTGTCAAAGGGGGATTTACAGGCCCTGTCTACACTCAAACCGGAACCGTCGAACTCTCCCGCGTGCTGCTGCTCGACTCCGCTTCGCTTGCCGAGCATGATGCCTACGATCGCCGGAAACATCCGATGTCGAAGGCGGACCGCAACGCCGAACCGCTCTATACCCGTGAGGACGCCTTGCGGGCGCTCGACTCCCTTGTCGGGATGGCCTACCATGAAAAACGCACAATTCTTCCAGGGCTTTCCATCCGCTTTATGGATGCCGGTCATATTCTTGGCTCTGCACTTGTGGAGGTCTGGCTTGAGGAGGGGGGCGTTTCGCGGAAACTGGTTTTCAGCGGCGATGTCGGCCAGTATGGCAGTCCGCTCATGAATGATCCCGAAACGATCAAGGAGGCCGATGCGGTGATTGTTGAGAGCACCTACGGAGACCGTCTCCATCGTGAGCTTGAACCCACCCTTGCCGAAATAGGCGAGATCATCCGCAACGTCGCTTCCGGCAGCGGCAATATTCTTATTCCTGCTTTTGCCATCGGCCGAAGCCAGGAGCTCCTCTACCTCTTCTCCCGCTACTATGAGGAGTGGGAGCTCGACCGCTGGGAGGTTTTTCTCGACAGCCCCATGGCCATCGAGGCCAGCCGCATCTACTGGGACAATTCCGGACTGCTTGATGAGGATGCGGTTGCCTTCCGCAACGGCTCAAGCTGGATGAATCAACTCAAGAACCTCCATTTTACCCTAAAGCCGGAGCAGTCGCAGGCGATCAACGCAAGAAAAAACGGGGCCATCATTATCGCCGGCAGCGGCATGTGCAACGGAGGCAGGATTCTGCACCATCTCCGCCACAATATCCAGCGCCCGGAATGCTCGGTTGTCATCACCGGATACCAGGCACCCGGAACTCTTGGCCGTTCGATTGTCGAGGGCGAAAGTGAGGTGGTCATTCACGGCCGGAGCTATCCCGTCAGGGCTGCGGTGCATACCATCGGCGGCCTGTCGGCACATGGTGACCAGAACGACCTTGTTCGCTGGTTGAGTGGTTTCGAAAACAACCCTGAGCTCTGTATCGTGCACGGAGACGATCCGGTGAAAAAGATATTCAGGGAGGTGGTGGATTCGAAGCTCCATTGCAAGAGCTCCATTCCCCTTCCGGGCGATGTTGTGAGGTTCAACCCCTGATGTTTTTCTCGATTGTCAATCAATTGTGAAACATTACCCTGTAAAGTTGGCTCTTTGGCATTAATTGCTATTTTGACCGTGTCCAGAAAATGATAGTTATCCGCGGCTTTTTCGCCGCCGACAGCATGTTATAAGTTCAGATCAATTATTCGTTATAAACAGTAAAATCATGACACCCACCTCGTTCAGGGAGCTCGTTCCTATTCTTCAGACTGCCATCGGCCCGATGATTCTCATCTCCGGCCTCGGTCTTCTGCTCCTTACCATGACCAATCGCCTCGGCCGCATCATCGACCGCTCACGCCAGCTGCTCGATGACCTGGAGTCCTTCCCCGAGTCATATATTATCAGAATCAACCAAGAGGTTGCCATTCTCTGGAAGCGTGCGCGCTATATCCGCATCGCAATCCTGCTTGCCTGCATGACCTGCCTTGGTGCTTCGCTCCTGATCATCACGCTCTTTCTCAGCCTTCTCGTTAATCTTGATCTGCCACTGCTGCTCGCAGCGATTTTCATCACCAGCATGTTCTGCCTGAGCACGTCGCTTATCTTTTTCGTTTTCGACGTCAACCTCACCCTGCACGCACTAAAAATCGAACGAGAGAGCCACGACCGCAAACGCCTGATCATCGAGACCAAAGGCTTTTAGCAGATTCAGAATCAAAAATCACCTGTCTTTCCTGTCGAACACCCACCGTGTCCTGTCGTGCACCCTCTATGTCATTTCGAACGAAGAGAGAAATCTACCCGTCATCCCGAACGAAGGGAGGGATCTCTCTCTTGACAGCTCGGGATGAACTGTCACAAACTGAACTTCAATCCGCCATCAGGCTGCACTCCCAGCACAATACACCCATTTACACCCAATACCAAGGTGAGCATCCGCTTAAACCGTAGTTAGATGAGTACCTATGGTCATGAAAGGAACTCTCCCTTTTGACTATTGTGACGACGGGGACTTGGATTGATAAGGGGCTGCTGAATAATAGGTAAATCACTTCGATGTAATGAATTAAGCGATGTTTTTCGTATATTGTGTGCAAGGAAGACCTGAAAAAGCCTCAAAATCCTTGCACCTCGAAATCGCCGATTCATGTACCCGACGAAGTTTCAGCAGTTCGCCTTTGAGAATTTCCATCTGCCGTTTGGCGGCAAACTCGATCCTGAAAACCGCTGGGTGAAACTGACTGATGCTATTGCGTGGCATGTTGCCGAGAATCTTTATGCCAAGAACTTCCCCTCGAAAAGAGGGGCCCCTGTTCTCACGGTACGCATGGCGCCGGGCTCTTTGATCATCAAGGAAAAGCTGGGTCTTTCTGACATGGAGACAGTCGCTCAAGTGAAAGAAAATCCATACCTCCAGTACTTCATCGGCCTTCTACAGAGTGGCGCCTGGTTGCCGCTTAGAGATGGCTTGAATTCTTCAGTAAACCCTAATAAACTTGGCTCATGAAAAAACTGTTATTGCTTGCCTTGCCGCTTTTGGTTTTTGCTGGCTGCGCGGGGGTGCCGGAGGGGATTGTTGCGGTGGATAATTTCAAGCTTGATCGCTATCTCGGCACATGGTATGAGGTGGCGCGGATTGATAACCGGTTTGAGCGCGGTTCGGAGCAGGTGTCGGCCATTTACACCCTGCGTGAGGATGGGAAGGTGCGTGTTTCCAACAAGGGATACTACCCTGAAGAGAAGAAGTGGAAGAGCGTTGAGGGCAAGGGGAAATTTGCTGGTGATCCGACGGTCGGCGCCCTCAAGGTTTCATTCTTCGGGCCATTCTATGGGGGGTACAACATCTTCGATCTTGATCGCGAGAACTACTCATGGGCGATGATTGCCGGAAGCAACAGGGATTACCTGTGGATTCTGTCACGGACTCCTCAGATGGACAAGGCGGTGTTTACGAGGCTGCTCGCCGAGGCCCATGCCAAGGGATTTGATACCCTCAGGGTGATGCGGACACGGCAGTAGGAGGTACGGGTGGTGCATGATGAGATCTCTCTCTTCGTTCGAGATGACAGGAGGTGTTGTTCGGGGATGACAGAGGGGGTTGTTCGAGATGACAGGAGTGGTAAACAAGGGGGCGTTAGCCTCTGGGGTGGAAGGTTCTGTGGACCTCTTTGACGAAGGAGCGGTCGATGTGGGTGTAGATTTGGGTGGTCGTTATTGAGCTGTGGCCGAGCATCTCCTGGACGGCGCGGAGGTCGGCTCCGCCTTCGAGCAGGTGGGTTGCGAAGCTGTGGCGGAAGGTGTGGGGGCTGATTTGTTTTTCGATGCCGGCCTGCCGGGCATAGGTTTTCACCATGTTGAAGATGGCCATTCTGGAAAGTATCGTTCCCCTTGCGTTGAGAAAGAGGTAGTCCTCGGAGTTGCGCCTGACGAGCGAGATGCGCAGCTCGCTTTGATATCGCCCGATCCATTCGATTGCTGAGCTGCCGACCGGCACCAGCCGCTCCTTCGATCCTTTGCCGAATATCCGCACAAACCCTGCATCCAGGTAGAGGTTCTGCTGCTGGATATTGACCAGTTCGCTTACCCTTACCCCTGTTGCGTAGAGCAGCTCCACTATCGCCTTGTCGCGCTGGAAATACTTGCCGCGAGGGGTTCCCGAAACCGGAGCTTCGAGCAGGCGCATAATCTCTTCGATGGTGAGGACGGTGGGGAGGTATCGGGCCTGTTTTGGCTGGCGGATGCTTTCTGCTGGATTGCTCTCAAGCGTTCGTTCGCTGACAAGGAAGCGGTGGAGGGAGCGGATGGCGGAGATGTTTCTGGCCATGGAGCTTGCTTCGAGCCCTGTGGAGTGGAGCTCGGTGGTGAAGTCGCGAAGATCGGCGGGCGTGATGGCCTTCATCGGCTTTCCCTGCTCCTGCATGAAGAGCAGGTAGCGTTCAAGATCGTTCTGGTAGGACTCCCTGGTGTTCTCCGAATAGTTTCGCTGGATGAACATGTAGTTCAGGAAGCTGTCGAGCGATTCACGGTATTGGCTTTGCAGCGGGTTCATCACTTCATTGGGCTGGTTTTGCGAAGCCGCTGACAGAACCCTCCGTCGAAGCCGGGATGCTCACCGGGAAGAGTCAGTATTGCGCCGCTTTCGGCCGTGCCGGAAAGAAACTCAGCCGGGACCTTCCCGTAGTCGGAGTCCGGGGAGAATTCGGGGTGCCGGCTGAGAAAGGCTTCAATCTGAAGGGTGTTCTCTTCCGGCTCGATGGAGCATGTTGCGTAGATGAGAGTGCCATTTTCAGCGAGGAGGGTGGCGGCATGGTCGAGCAGTTCGGCCTGCAGGGTCACCAGTTCCAGAAGCATGGCCGGGCTCACTTTCCAGCGGAGTTCCGAGCGTCGTCCAAGGACTCCGGTGCCGGTGCACGGGGCGTCGAGCAGGATGGCATCGGGAGTGCTCCCTGGCGTGAAGTTTCTCGCATCGGCCGAGACGGTGGTGATGATGGTGATGCCGAGGGCTTCTGCATGTGAGGAGGTTTTTTCGAGTTTTTGCTCGTAGAGGTCAACGGCGGTTACCGAGCCCTCATTCTGCATCAGTTCGGCCATAAAGGTGGCTTTTCCGCCCGGCGCTGCGCAGAGGTCGATGACATTGTGTCCTGGGGCAGGATTGAGCAGCAGGCAGGCGAGTGCCTGTGTGGGGTTCTGCACGCTAAGGTACCCGTCGATCACGGCGTGCTCGAAGCTGCTGAACTCCCGCGAGAGAAAGAAGTTTTCGATGCTGCACCCTTCATGCAGTGCGCCAGCAAGCTCGGGGTCGGCGAAGAGCTCTTCGGGTGACCCTTTCAGCCGGTTTATCCTGAATCCGAAGAGCGGGGGGCGGTTGCTGTAGGCGAGCAGTGCTTCGGTTTTCCCCATCCCGTATGCCGTAATCCATCGCGCTACAAGCCACTCGGGGTGGGAGTATTGAATGGCGAGTCGTTCGGTCGGCTCTTTTTCCAGGAGCCAGAGGTCAAGCGTGATATTTTCGGGGGTGAGTTTTCTCAAAACGCCGTTGACGAGTTTCGACATCCGCTCACCCTTGTATTTGCGCGCCAGCTTGACGCACTCGTTTACCGCCGCCCAGTCGGGCACCTTGTCGAGAAAGACGATCTGGTAGGCGCCGATGCGGAGGATGTTCTTCATGACCGGCGCCGCCTTTTCAAGCTTGTGATGGTAGAATCGGCTGATGATGAAGTCGAGCTGGAGACGGTAGCGGAGCACCCCGTTGACAAGGCCGGTGACCAGCGCCCGGTCGGTGCGGCTGAGTGCCGAACTTTCAAGCGCCCGATGGAGCAGGTAGTCGCACCGGTGTTTTCCGGTTTCAAGGGCCTGCAGGACGTTGAGCGTTGTTTCTCGAGCTGTGATCATGGTGGTGTAATAACTGGTTTTGGTTGCCACAGGGGGCGGCAGGTCATTTGTAAAATACTAATCCCTGTTGTAGATTAGTCGAACTAAATGTTCTTTTCAAGTTTTCAATTCTATCATCCAGAAAGGCGGAGGGACTGGCCCTTAGATGCCTTGGCAACCGTCATTGCCACAATGAACGGTGCCAATTCCATCCCGGTATAGTGATCGGGAAAGATGATGGTATGCATGCCCTTTCTCTGCGCACATACCTCATGGTACAGTATTCCCCATTCACCGCCGGTGCAATGCACCCGCAGGGCTGGTAGTCTTATTCTACGAGCATTTGTAATACTGATATTAATCGCATGAGAGGATATAAAGAGCTTATTTCCCGTGATACCATGTTTTTCGACTCGGCGGAACCCTTTATGCCCGAGCTTGGGGGTATCTTGCCCTCGGTACGGGTCGCCTACAGGACCTGGGGTACGCTTAACGGTGCAAAGGACAATGTGATCCTGATCTGCCACGCCCTCACCGGATCGGCCGATGTGGATGCCTGGTGGAACGGGATGTTTGAGCGTGGCGGGGCGTTCGATGCCTCGACCGACTTCATCATCTGCAGCAACGTGCTCGGAAGCTGCTACGGCACAACGGGTCCGCTCTCCGATAATCCGCTTTCAGGGCGTCACTACGGGCCGGATTTCCCCAGAATCACCATCAGGGATATGGTTCGGGTTCAGCGCCTTCTGCTTGCCGGCCTCGGTATCGACAGGGTCAAGCTCGCTGTCGGAGCCTCTCTTGGCGGAATGCAGGTTCTTGAGTGGGGTTTTCTCTATCCAGAGGTTGTTCAGTCACTCATGCCGATGGGTGCTTCGGGACGTCACTCAGCCTGGTGCATAGCGCAGAGCGAGGCGCAGCGGCAGGCGATCTTTGCCGACCGTGACTGGAGCGAGGGGTGGTACAGCAGCGAGCATCCTCCGGCAAGAGGGCTTTCGGCGGCAAGGATGATGGCCATGTGCAGTTACCGCAGCTTTGAGAATTTCCAGACCCGTTTTGGCCGGGAGTTTCAGCACGGCCACACCTTCAAGACGGAGAGCTACCTTCACCATCAGGGCCGCAAGCTGGTTGAGCGTTTTGACGCCAATACCTACGTCACCCTCACCCGGGCGATGGATATGCACGATCTCGGTCGCTGCAGGGGAGAGTACGAAGCGGTGCTCGCCTCCATGCAGCTGCCGGTGGAGATCCTTTCGATCAACTCCGATGTTCTCTATCCAAAGGTGGAGCAGGAGGAGCTGGCACGTTTCATGCCGAAGTCAAGAATTCTCTATCTCGACGAACCATACGGCCACGACGCGTTTCTCATTGATGTCAAAACGGTCAGCCGTATGGTCAGGGAGTTTCTGGACGGAAGGGTTTCGGAGGCTCACTCAGCGGCCTGAGCGATTTCCTCGAAGCCGGTGTAAGGGCGCAGGACATCCGGTACCGTGATGCCGCCTTTTGCTGTCTGGTAGTGCTCCATAATGGAGACCATAAGCCGGGATGTTGCAAGGCCCGAGCCGTTGAGGGTGTGCACGAACTCCGGCTTTGACTTCCCGTCCGGCTTGAAGCGGATGCCGGCCCTTCTGGCCTGATAATCCTCAAAGTTCGAGCAGCTCGACGCCTCAAGATACTTCTGTTCCGCCGGCGACCACACCTCAATATCATAACACTTTGTTGCGTTTGCGCTGATGTCTCCGCTGCAGAGCAGGAGCACGCGGTAGGGAATCTTCAGGGCGATGAGGATAGCTTCCGCACTTCTGCGTATCTCCTCAAGCGCTTCATAGGACTCTTCAGGCCGGGTGAACTTCACCATTTCGACCTTGTTGAACTGGTGGACGCGCAGAAACCCTCTGGTATCCTTGCCATAGCTTCCGGCTTCGCGGCGGAAGCAGGCCGAGTAGGCAGCGTAGGAGATCGGAAGCTGGGCGGCGTCGAGCATCTCGCCACGGTGCAGGTTGGTGACCGGTACCTCCGCTGTCGGGATGGCGTAGAGATCGTCTTCCTGCATATGGTAGACCTGGTCGGCGAATTTCGGCCACTGGCCGGTTCCCCTGAGCGACTCCTGGTTGACGAGAAAAGGCGGAAAGACCTCGGTGTAGCCGTGCTTTTCGGTATGGGTGTCGATCATGAAGTTGATCAGAGCTCTCTCGAGCCGGGCACCTTTGCCCATGTAGACAGGGAAGCCCGCTCCGCTGATCTTCGCGCCGCGCTCAAAATCAAGAATGCCGAGCGAGCGGCCAAGATCGAGGTGGTTTTGGACAGGAAAATCGAAAGTGTAGGGGAAGGATACCGGCTCTCCAAAAACCAGGTTCTCCTCGGCGGAACGGCCGACCGGAACCGAAGGGTGCAGCTTGTTTGGCAGGGCGAGCAGGATGGACTCGATCTCCTCTTCAAGGGTGCCGAGTCGTGCGTCCATCAGGGATATCTCTTCCGATACCGATTTCATCTGCACAATCAGATCATCAGCCGATCCCTGGCCGCTTTTCTTGATGTCGGCGACCTCTTTGGATACCGTGTTGCGCAGCGCTTTTCTGTCGTCAGAACGCTGCACCAGCTCCTTGCGCTCCTTGTCGAGCGAGAGGAGCTGGTGCAGTTTTGGCTCTTCCGATGCAAGCTGGCGGTTGCGCAGCATTTCGGCAATCGCTTCCGGGTGCTGGCGGATAAGGTTTATATCAAGCATGGTTGTGGAGGGGAGAATTGGTGATTAAGAGAGCAGGGATTTTACGACCTGCTGAACCCTGGTGCCGTCGGCCTTGCCCTTGAGGGCCTTCATCGCTTCTGACATAACTTTTCCCATCTCCTTCATGGAGGTGGCGCCGGTTTTGGCAACAATTTCGCGGACGGCGGCCTCTATCTCCTCATCGGAGACCGGGGCAGGGAGGTACTCTTCGATAACCTTAAGCTCTGAAAGTTCGGTTTCGGCGAGGTCGGGGCGGTTGCCAGCGGTAAACTGCTCAATGGCGTCCCTGCGTTTTTTTGCAAGGCTCACAAGCACCTCAAGCTCCTGGTCATCAGAGAGCACCGCTTTGCCGCCTACGCGGATGGAGACCTCTTTTTCAAGCAGTCCGGCGCGAATCGAGCGAATGGCGTTCAGGCGGGTCTTTTCCCCGCTCTTCATTGAATCCTTTAGATCCTGGTCTATTTTTTCTTTCAGGCTCATGGTGGTATATGCTTCAGGGTTTTGTCCGGCCACCGTTCATACTGCCAACGGCGTCTCGTTACACAAGTGGATGAAAATACGGGAAATTATCATCCTTTCCCACAGCCGGTCAATCTTTGTTCACTCATTGATATCGCCCGAGACCGGCCTGAAGACCAGCTCCTCGACCGATGTCCTCTCCGGCAGGAGGTAGGCATTGACAATCGGGCCTGAAATATCCTCCGCCATCATCATGACCGCTTTCATCGTTTCGGGCACTTCGCCCCACATCGGAGTATAGACCGCTCCCGGCATGACGTTGGTGACTCTCACGTTGCACCCCTTCGCATAGAGCCGCACGGCCTCGACCAGCCCTTTCTGCGCGAATTTCGACATGGAGTAGATGGCGGAGCTGGGGAAGGCAGTTTCGGCGGCAATAGAGGTTATGAAGAAGATATGCCCCGAGCGGTTCGCCTCCATGACCGCAAAAACTTTTTGCGTCAAGAGAAAGGTTCCCTTGACGTTCGTCGCCATCGTATAGTCGAGGTCCTCCTCAGTCAGCTCGCTGAGCGGCTTGAAGCGCCCGACACCGGCATTGTTGACCAGGCAGTCGATCGTGCCGTGGAGCCGGAGGGTTTCAGCAACAAGACGGGAGATGGAGGCGCTGTCGGAGATATCCATAGGAAAGATATCGGTCGATGCGCCGTAACTCTTGCACTCCGAAGCGATTGACTCCAGGTCGGACTGGGTTCTTGAGGCAAGGACAAGGTGCGCTTCAACGTTGTTGCCGTGGCCTGCGGCTTTTGCGAAATCGAGGGCGATGGCCCTGCCGATCCCTTTGCCGGCCCCGGTTATCATGATGATCTTTTTCATGGTATAGATGAGATATATGTTGATGCGCTGTGTTGAATCCGCGCCCGGTCGGTTATACGCTATAATTGTGTGATAATCCTAATTTTGTTCGTAACGGTGAAATTTGCCGGAAAAAATATATATTTTTACACATGAATTAACCGCAACTGCTTCTCCCCATACGGCATTGCATTTCCATAAAAAATGATACATCAGTAATTTATTATGGCAATCAGTAAAGTAAAATGGTTTGACGGGAAAAAAGGCTACGGCTTTATTGTGAATCCCGAGGGTGGGGAGGACATTTTTGTTCATTTTTCGGCCATTGTTTCCGAGCAGAGCTTCAAGGTGCTGACTCAGGACGCCGATGTTGAGTTTGAGCTCGACAAAACACAGAAGGGCCTTCAGGCAAAGAGTGTCCGCGAAATTCCTGTCGCAAGCACCGATGAGTCTTCATCGATAGAGGCCGAGTCAGCAGAGTCATTCGGTTAGATCTCTTTTCGACGGCGCTTTATCGTCTCAGCTCAGCAGGGAGTGTTCCCTGAAGCTGAACCACTCCGTTGTGCCTATTATGATGTGATCCAGAAGGTCGATCTGGAGCAGGCCGCTCGCCTCTTTCAGGAGTGAGGTGACCTGGCGGTCGGCGTTGCTTGGTTCAACATCCCCCGAGGGGTGGTTGTGTACCAGTATGATGGCGTGGGCGCTCTCCCGAATGGCCGACTTGAACACCTCTCGAGGGTGTATGAGCGAAGCGTTGAGGGTTCCTACCGATACCTGCTCGTGGCGGATGATCTGGTTTTTTGTGTTCAGGTGCAGCACGAAGAGGTGCTCCTTCTTTTCGTCCGGAATCCGTCCCGCCATATAGTCGAAGACGTCGCGCGCTGCCTGGACTCTCTTGTTCTGGTTCCGTGAGTAACTGAGCCGCTTGTTGAGTTCGAAGAGCGCGGCAATCTGCATTGCCTTGGCCTTTCCTATTCCCTTTGTTTTCTGAAGTTCCCCGACTGTTGCCTCTGTCAGCCCTTCCAAAGTGAAGCGGCTAATGAGCTCATTGCAGATGTCGATGATGTTCTCCTGCCGGGTTCCTGTTCGAAGGATGAGCGCCAGCAGTTCAGCAGGGCTGAGCGCACCGGGCCCGCAGCTCATAAAGCGTTCTCTGGGCCTGCTTTCGGGGTCAAGGTCATTGATGCGCATGGCTTGTGGCACGTTGTCGTTGCCGGGAGTTACGCTGTGCGAAATAAATGCGTATTAGGGTAATTTAGCGAATATGAGGGATATGCGGAAGCGGATTCTTTGTCGGGGGGAAGAGCGCAGTGGACAGGGGGAAGAGAAGAGCGCCAGTGGACAAGAAAGAGGGTGGACAGAAGCGTGGACATTGTGGACGAAGTGGACGCGCTGAAGAGCAGCCTGCGTGAGGGTGCAGTGGTTGGCGTGGAGGCTTGGCCGCAGGCGTGGGCACTTCTCTCTTTCTCTTCGCGCAGTCCACTTGCGTCCACGCTTTTGTCCACAATTCTTTCCCGTCCACCTGCGTCCACTGCGCTCTTCCTCCCCGCGCTCTTCTCGCGCAGGGTGTCAGGCTTCGGCGATGCTTTCGGCGGGGGGGACGGTGGCTTTGACGGTGAAGAGGTGGTAGTTCATGCTGTCCTGAAGTGCATGGAGGCTGGCTTCGATGATGTTTGTCGAAACGCCGACCGTGCCCCAGCTTTTCTTGCCGTTGCTGGTCTCAATCAGTACCCGGACCTTGGCGCTGGTGCCCCGTTTCTCTTCGAGGACGCGCACTTTGTAGTCTACCAGCTTGATGCTCTTGATTTCGGGATAAAAATGGATCAGTGCCTTGCGTAGCGCCTTGTCGAGCGCGTTGACCGGTCCGTCGCCATCGGCAGCGATGTGCTCGACCTCTCCGCCGACCTCGACTTTGAGGACGGCCTGGTCTACATTTTTTGCTCCCTTGGCGGACTCGATGTGCACCTTGGTTTCGAGAACCTCGAAAAAGGGGGTGAAGTTGCCAAGCTCCTTCTGCAAAATCAGCTCAAAAGAGGCTTCGGCACCGTCGAACTGGTAGCCCTGGTGCTCAAGTTCCTTGACATGGTTGACAATATTCTTGATGACGTCGCTCTTTTCCGGGATAGCGATGCCAAGCTCCTGGGCCTTGTAGCGGATATTGCTCTGGCCTGCAAGTTCCGAGACCAGCACGCGCTGCCGGTTACCCACAAGCGAAGGGTCGATATGCTCGTAGAGGGTACTGTCTTTCATCACGGCGCTGACATGGATCCCTCCCTTGTGGGCGAATGCCGATTTTCCGACGAACGGAGCCCTGGTGTTTGAGGGCATGTTCAGGATCTCATAGACAAATTTCGAGAGCGATGCGAGCTGCGAGAGGTGCTCGACATGCTGGAATGATTTATGGAGCTTCAGCATGACATTGGGAATGATGCTGATGAGATTGGCGTTGCCGCAACGCTCCCCGATACCGTTTATGGTTCCCTGGATATGGGTGGCTCCGCCTCCGATTGCGGCGATGGAGTTGGCGACGGCGAGGTCACCGTCGTTGTGGCTGTGGATGCCGACAGGTGTGCCGGTGCGGGCAAGAACTATTGCAACGGCATCCTTGACTTCGAAAGGCATCGATCCGCCGTTGGTGTCGCAGAGGATGACTCTCTCTGCACCACCCGCTACCGCCGACATGACCATTTTAAGGGCAAAATCCGGGTTATGCCTGTAGCCGTCAAAGAAGTGCTCGGCATCAAAGAAGACCTGACGCCCCTCTTTTTTGAGAAACTCGACAGAGCGAAAGATCAGTTCGGCATTTTCATCCGCTGTTATGCCGAGGCTTTTTTCGGAGTGAGCCTGCCATGTTTTGCCGAAGATGGTGATGACCGGTGTTTCGGACTCAAGCAGGCCAAGGAGGTTCGGGTCGGAGTCGATCTTGCTGAGGGTCCTTGCCGTCGAGCCGAACGAGCAGAGTTTTGCATGCTTGAAGTTCATCAGGCGTGCCTTCAGGAAAAACTCCTCGTCTTTCGGATTGCTACTCGGCCAGCCACCCTCAATAAAGTCCATGCCGAACTCGTCAAGCCTCTCGGCGATGATCAGCTTGTCCTGCACGGAGAGGTTGATATGCTCACCCTGTGTGCCGTCACGCAGGGTAGTGTCGTAGAGTTCTATCGCTTTATGTTGAGCACTCATTGATCAGCTCTTGGCCATTAAGTTGTTCTGGCGGGCATAGGAAAAAATGCCGCCGGCCTCTACGATGCTCAGTACATCGCCGAGGGGATTGAGGTTGTAGGTGACCTTGCGGGTCAGGTTCTCGATGGTGTTCTTTTCGACATCGATCTTCAGCTCGTCACCGGTTTCGATGAGCTGATTGAGGTGCTCGTGCGTCTCGTAGGGGATGACAAATCCGCCGTCAACGCAGTTGCGGAAGAAGATCCTCGCGTAGGATTCGGCGACAATTGCTTTGGCTCCGGCCACCTGCAGGGCGAAGGGGGCATGCTCCCTCGACGATCCGCAACCGAAGTTGGGGCCTGCGATGATGATGGTGAACTCCGAGCTGAAGCTGCCATCCTGGATGAACGGTATGTTGCCTTTCGGAAGACCTCCCTCGGCGGGAGGGACGCCGGAAAGGGCGTACTTGCCGTAGAGCTTGACCTCTTCGGGATCGGAGAGGCTGTAGACGAGATGCTCGGCCGGGATGATCTGGTCGGTATCGATATTCTTGCCTAAAACGTAGGCTTTTCCCTGAATGATGGTGTCCATTGTTGTGTTTTCCTTACAGGTTCATTCGGTTGCTGTTTCCGTTCAGAGGAAATCCCTCGGATCGGTGAGTTTGCCGGTAATTGCCGAAGCGGCTGCCGTAAGCGGCGAGGCCAGATAGACCCCTGCATGCTTGCTGCCCATTCGTCCGGGGAAGTTGCGGTTTGTGGTCGAAACGACAACGTCGTTGTCTACCGAGCGGCCGACAGTGTCAGCAGGACCGCCAAGACATGCCGCGCATGAAGGGAGCGCAATGCTGCACCCTGCATCGAGGAAAATCTGGCGCAGGCTCTGGCCTTCGAACTGCGTGCTCTCAAGATCACGGGCGACCTTGACGGTTGCAGGCACGATGTTCGTCGTTACGGCAACCTGCTTTCCTTTCAGAATTCTGGCCGCCATGACGAAATCGGTCAGCTTTCCGCCGGTGCAGGAGCCAATGTAGGACTTGGTGATCTTTGTGCCCTGGACGCTTCTGACTGTAGCGCGGTTGTCGGGGCTGTGCGGCTGTGCGACAACAGGCTCAAGCTTGCTCACGTCGTAGTAGTACTTGCTGTGGTAGCGCGCGTCCGGGTCGCTCTGGAATACTTCGTATGGCGCAGAGGTGCGAGCCTTGACATAGGCCTCCGTGATGGCGTCGGCCGCAATGATGCCGCTCATGCCGCCGGCTTCGATGGCCATGTTGGTGAGCGTCATTCTCTCTTCGATCGGGAGCGAATAGACCGCTTCGCCGTCAAACTCCATGGCGCGATAGGTTGCCCCGTCGGTGGTGATATCACCCAGAATCTGCAGGATCAGGTCCTTGGCGGTCAGATACTCTGGCATCTGGCCGTCGAAGGTGAACTTCATCGACTCGGGGACCTTCTCCCAGAGCTTGCCGGTGCCGAGGATGAATGCGGCGTCGGTGTTGCCGATGCCCGAACCGAACATGCCGAATGCGCCTGACGTGCAGGTGTGCGAATCGGTGCCGAAGAGAACGGTGCCCGGAAGGTTGAACCCCTCTTCAGCGAGCGCGACATGGCAGACCCCGCGGTAGCGGTCGGTGCCGACGTCGTAGTAGTGCTCGAGACCCTGCTCTTTGGCAAACTGACGCAGAAGGTCGATGTTGCGGTGGGCATGCTCGTTTGCCGTAAAGATATAGTGGTCAGGCAGGACGACGATCTTTTTCGGGTCCCATACTTTTGCGCCGGGGCCAAACTCCTGCTTGAAAATATCGAAGGTCGGCGGTCCGCAGACGTCATGGGTGAGGAGGACGTCAACATTGAGCCAGACGCTTTCGCCTGCTTCAACAAATCTCCGGTTGGCTGCCCTCGAGAGGATTTTCTGGGTTATGGTCTGTTGCATGGTTTCTTACACCCCGTTATCAATGGTTTCAGTAGTGTTGCTTTCAAAATGGTTGAGGCGAAGTCCGAGCGCCTGCAGATAGGCTTTGGCACTTGCCTCGATAATATCGGTTGAGACCCCTCTTCCGTTGAAGGAGACTCCGCGGTCCCTGATCCTCACCAGCGCCTCACCGAGAGCCTGCCGTCCGGCGGTTGTCGAGCGAACCGAGTATGAGGTGACCATCGACTCTATCTCCAGCGCCCGTTCGATAGCCCTGAAGCAGGCGTCTACCGGCCCGTCGCCAGTGGCTGACTCCTCATAGAGCTGGTCGCGGTGCTTAATCCTTATGGTCGCCGTTGGAATCGAAGCGGTGCCACTGTTGATATGCAGATAGTCAAGTTCAAAGGTGCTGCCGGGTCGCTTGAGTTCATCGCCCATCAGCCCTCTCAAATCGTCATCATAGACCTCTTTTTTCTTGTCGGCAATTTCGACGAAGCGGCGGTAGAGCGCCTCCAGTTCACTCTCCTCAAGAGAGTAGCCGAGAGCAAGGAGGCGTGACTGCAAGCCGTGCTTTCCGGAGTGGCGCCCGAGCACAATGCTCGTCTGCGGAACTCCGACCGACTGAGGGGTCATGACCTCGTAGGTTTCGCGGCTTTTCAGCATGCCGTCCTGGTGTATGCCCGACTCGTGCGAAAATGCGTTGTCGCCGACGATCGCCTTGTTGGGCTGGATGATGATGCCGGTAAAGGTCGAAACCATACGGCTGGTATTGTAAATCTCCTCGGTGACGATCCCGGTTTCAAAATTGTGGAGGTCGCTGCGAACCTTGAGTGCCATGACGATCTCCTCAAGTGAGGCGTTTCCGGCCCGCTCTCCTATGCCGTTCATGGAACACTCTACCTGCCGGGCCCCAAAGTCAAGTGCGCTGAGCGAGTTTGCCACGGCCAGACCGAGGTCGTTATGGCAGTGTACGCTGATGACGGCATCCGAGATATTGGGCACATGGCTTTTCAGATCGGCAATCTTCCTTCCGAACTCTGCAGGCCAGGTGTAGCCGGTAGTATCGGGGATGTTGACTGTTGTCGCACCTGCGGCAATAACGGCTTCGATGATCTCCCTGAGGTAACCCGGATCGGTTCTTCCGGCATCTTCAGCTGAAAACTCTATATCGCCGGTAAAAGTTTTGGCAAAGGCGACGGCGTCAACCGCCATACGCAGAACGGTGCTGCGTTTTTCCTGAAGGGTGCGGCCGTAGCGGTCGCTGGAGAACTTGCCTGAAATGTGGATGTCTGAGGTGCCGATGAAGGTGTGTATCCTGGGCTTTGCAGCCTCCTGCAGCGCCTTCCATGCGGCGGTGATGTCTTTTTCAACCGCCCGTGCAAGTGCGGCAACAACCTTGCTCGACTCTCGGCTTATGCGCTGAACGGCTTCGAGCTGGAGGGGTGAAGAGGCGGGGAAGCCTGCTTCGATGATGTCAACGCCGAGTTTTTCGAGCTGGCGGGCGATCTCAACCTTCTCCTGAACATTGAGAGACGCGCCCGGGGACTGCTCCCCGTCGCGTAATGTTGTATCAAATACCAGGACTCTCTCTTTCACCGGCTCGCTCCACCTTTAGGCTGTTCAGGCGCCAAGATGGCGGACAATTGCATCCGTCATCTCTGTTGTTGACACCACGGGGTCTCCGGGAGCAGCGATATCTGCTGTGCGCAGTCCGGCTGCAAGCGCAGCCTCGATGGCACGGTAGATTTCGGAGGCAATTTCCGGTTTTTTGAAGCTGTGCTCGAACATCATGGCAGCCGAGGCGATCGTGGCGATCGGATTGGCCTTGTTCTGACCGGCGATGTCCGGCGCACTGCCGTGTATCGGTTCGTAGAGCGCATGCTTTGTGCCGATGCTTGCCGAGGGGAGCATGCCGAGACTTCCGGTGATCATACCGGCGATGTCGCTCAGAATATCTCCGAAAAGGTTGCCCGTCACAATGACGTCAAACTGTTTCGGGTTGCGCACGATCTGCATCGCGGCATTGTCTACATACATATCGCTCAACTTCACGTCAGGGTAGTCGGCGTGAACGGTGTGGACCACATTTCTCCAGAACTGTGAAACCTCAAGGACGTTGGCCTTGTCGATGGAGATGACCTCACCCTTGCGCTTGCGTGCAGCTTCGAAGGCCAGTCGGGCAATGCGCTCAACTTCATGGCGTTCATAGACCATGGTGTTCCACCCCTTGTTCTCATCGAACCCTCGCGGCTGGCCGAAATAGATGCCGCCGGTCAGTTCTCTGAAGACGAGGAAGTCGGTGCCCTGAACCACATCCGGCTTGAGCGAGGATGCGTCGAGCAGTGCATCGTAAACCTTTGCGGGCCTGAGGTTGGCAAAGAGACCGAGCTCCTTGCGGATTTTGAGCAGTGCGGCTTCCGGCTTGTGCTCGTGAGGCAGGCTCTCCCATTTCGGGCCGCCGACCGCTCCAAGCAGTACCGCGTCGCACTTCCGGCACGCTTCGAGCGTAGCCGTGGTGAGCATCTCGCCGTGCAGGTCGTATGAGGCTCCGCCGAACGGGTGCTCCTCAATAACGATCTCAAAGCCGTGTTTGGCGGAGAGCTGCCGCAGCACAGCGACAGCCCCTGCAACTACTTCCGGGCCTATGCCGTCACCCGGTATTGATACAATCTTGTACATGCTTTTCGGAGGTGGATTATTTTTTGATCAGCCAGCTCATCATGTCGCGGAGTTTGGCACCAACCTTCTCGATGGAGTGGCTGCTGTTCTCAGTGCGGAGCCTGCTGAGGTTTTTGTAGCCGCTGCTGCACTCGTCGATGAACTCTTTGGCGAAACGTCCGTCCTGAACCTCTTCAAGGATCTTTTTCATCTCAGCCTTCACCGCAGGGGTGATGAGGCGTGGTCCGCGCGTCATGCCGCCGTACTCGGCCGTATCGCTGACGGAGTAGTTCATTCTTGAGAGGCCGCCTTCATAATAGAGATCGACGATGAGCTTCAGCTCGTGCATGCACTCGAAGTAGGCAAGCTCTTCAGGGTATCCGGCCTCAACGAGGGTCTCGAACCCGGCCTTGATCAGCTCGGCAGAACCGCCGCAGAGGACAGCCTGTTCGCCAAAGAGGTCGGTTTCGGTCTCGTTCTTGATGGTCGTTTCGATAACGCCGGCCTTTGTGCCGCCAAGACCCTTGGCCCATGCCAGCGCCTGCTGTTTTGCCTCACCGGTATAGTCCTGGTGAACGGCGATCAGGCAGGGGACGCCGTTGCCCTGGGTGAAGGTGCGGCGAACGAGGTGGCCCGGGCTTTTCGGGGCGATCATGATAACATTGATCGTTTCAGCCGGGATGATCTGCTTGTAATGAATATTGAAGCCGTGCGCAAAGGCAAGCGTGTTGCCAGGGCGGAGGTTCGGTGCAATTTCGGACTCGTAGATCGCTTTCTGGTACTGGTCGGGAAGAAGCACCATCACGATGTCTGCCCAGCGTACCGCATCGGCAATGGTGTTGACCGGCAGGCCTGCTTCGCGTGCCTTTGCACATGAAGAGCTGTCGGGGCGCAGTCCTACGCAGACGTTAAGGCCGCTGTCCTTGAGGTTGAGCGCATGAGCATGACCCTGGCTGCCGTAGCCGAGCACGGCGATATTTTTTCCCTGCAGATAACCAAGATCGGCATCCTGCTCATAATAAACGTTCATCTGTGAAATGGTTTTGATTGATGATACAGTAAAATGGTGTCACTCACCCCGGTGAATTGCAACGGCGCCGGAACGTGCAAGTTCCATGATGCCGTAGGCCCTGAAGATATCAATAGTTGTGTTGATCTTGTCTGGAGATCCGATGACCTCAATAGTAATGGATTTTTGTTTTATATCCACGACTTTTCCTTTAAAAACATTGATCAGCTCGAAAATCTCGTGCTGCGTGCTCTTGCTGAGTTTCAGGGTCATCAAAAGCAGTTCGCGCTCCACATGAGGCTGCTTGGTGAGGTCGGTTACCTTGATGGTATCGACCAGCCGGTTGAGCTGCTTGAGCACCTGGCTGATGATCTGGTCGTCCCCCCGTGTGACGATGGTCATGCGCGAAACTTCGCTGTCCTCGGTTTCGCCGATGGAGATGCTCTGGAGGTTGAACCCTCTGGCGCTGAACATTGCAGCAACCCGGTTGAGGGTGCCGAACTTGTTTTCGACCAGTACGGAGATGAGATGCTTCATATTGTCGAGTGTTTATGATGCCCCGCAGGGCATTTGTCAATGCTGTGGCACACGCATGGGCCCGCGACCGGCTTCTCTTTCCGGCTCAGGCGGGGGAGACGTGCGTTGAGGACTCATGCAGCCCTCTCTTGTCAAGGTAAAAAAAACCTGCCAGTTCATTCTGGAATTTGAGCGCCAATATACGGTTTTTCCTGAACACACCGATATTTCCGCCTTGGAAGTGGCGTACTCAATCTCCGGAACTGCCTTCAGGCTTCATTGAGGATTGACTGGAGTTCCTCCCACAAGGCGCGGTATGCTTTTGATGCGGGGGCGGCAGGAAGGACGGCATTAAGCGGGGCGCGGTAGATACCCATCTTCTCAACCTCGGAGTTGTAGGGAATCGTCTGGGAGAGAAATGCGGGCGAGTCGCGGTACTCGTCAATGATATCGCGATGCATCTTCTTTCTTTTTTCAACCATAGTGAAAAATGCCCGGATTTTGGAGCTGTCGAGGCCGTTGGCATCGAAGAACTCGGTCAGCTGGGTGTAGGTGCGAATGCTGAGCGTGGTCGGGATCATGGGCACCAGAATCATATCCGAGGCAGCAAAGACGCTTTCTGAGAGCAGTGTCAGATTCGGCGGGCAGTCGAAAAAGAGTGTGCGGTATTCGTCGCTGAGCTCCTCGATGTTCTTTTTCAGACGCTTCTGTGGCTTTTTTGCCTCAGCGAGCTCAATGTCGAGGTTTCTGTAGGAGAAGTCGGATGGCAGCAGGTCAAGACCCTCGAAATCGGTGGCCTTGATATTGCTGTAGATTTTTTTGCTTCCTTTGAGAAACTTGTCACTGTTATACTTTCTTGAGGCGGTGATTCTGAAATAGAATGAACTGGCACCCTGCGGGTCAAGGTCACAGATCAGTGTCGGAGAGGAGCTGAGGGATGAGAGATAGGAGAGGTTTACCGCCGCAGCCGTTTTGCCGACTCCGCCCTTGATACTGTAGAGCGCAATTGTTTTCATCCTGCTTCAAGGGGTTGAGAGTTCATGAAAGAGTGCGGCGCTTTCGTCGTTGTCGAACACTCTGAAGGTCTCATGGAATTTCCGGCGGGCCTTCTCCTTTTTTCCATGAAGGATTGCTATCAGTCCCCCTGTAGCTGCAGCCCCGGCGACAACACCGGCTGTTGCTGGCATTGAAACGAGCCGCCGCTCGAGAAACTCAAGCTGTACAGCGTAATCTACGAAACTCCCGAGATTCTCTTGCAGCTCTTTCAGATGCCCGATCGCTGGCCCTATTGTTTTTCGGGGAAAAATCGACGAGAAGAATTCGAGCAGATAGCGAAGTTTCTTGCAGTCTATACGAAGGCTGTGCAGCTCGCTGTCCGTCGCTTCCCTGCTGATCTGTCGGCCGTTGCGGACGACTTTTTTCCACGACCTTTTGATAGCTGAGGCCGCAAATGTAACGGTAGGGGTGGCGGCGTTTGGGGCGTCCACTTTGTCAGGAACTCCTGTGTGCGTGATCCACCGCTCCCATTTGTCGAAAAATGCGCGGTGGTCGGCGGAATTGAGGTGGCGGCAGCACTGTTTGTGCAGTTTTTTTCGTGTGGCCTCGATGTCGCTGAAGAGTGGTTTCAGGTCGGGCTGCAGGAGCGGGGGGAGCCAGGCGGGGTAGAGTGTCCGATTGAGGAGATAGACATCCGTATCCCTCAGTGCGTTGGTGCGTTTGGCAAGCGAGCTGAACTCATTGAGAAAGTGCGCGGTTTCCGCCGGATCGAACACACCCTTGAGCTGTTTGAGAATGGAGCGTGTCCTGCGGATGGCGACACGGTAATCGTGCAGAAACTCCGTATCGATATTCTTGATGATGCCGTTTTCGTTTTGGCGCATGACGGCAAGGGTGACGCGGAGCAGTTTCCGGGCGCTCTCGTGAATGGATGCATCCCGGTCAAGCTGAAGCCTGATTTTAGAGGAATAGCCCTCGACGTTCAGTCCGGATGAGCCCATCAGCAGGAGAAAGAGTTCCCTGAACTCCATTGCCTTTTTGAGTGCATCGTGGCCTGAGAGTGACTTTTCGAACCCTTCGATCTCGCGTTCATACCCCCGAAGTGGCTTCAGCGCAATCACCTGAAGAGCACTTCGGTTGTGGCCTTTGCCGGCAATGCGCCATTTTTGGGAGGAGAGAATGCCGACGGTTTTGTCGTTGTCGTTGAGGAGCCTGTGGGTCTGAACAACAACATCAAAGGCCGAGAGCCGGATGAATGCCCTGATATCACTGCAGGATGAGAGCAGGGCTTTCGTCTTGCACTCTGCTAAATTTGATGCAAAGAGAGCGGAAGGGGTTCTCTGATAGCTCATCGCTGACAGATCATTGCCTGTACTGAGGTCGAAAATATGCAGCCGCCCCTTTTTTTGCATAACTGCCATGCCTTGAGAGAACGCCTGCCATTCAAAGGTATCGTAGAAAAGGCGCTCTTCGCGGTGTGAGCAGAGGGGTGAGAGCTTCCAGCCGGCAGGCAGGGAGTTTTCGAATGCCTGCCAGGACTCACTCTGATCGATCGAGTGAAAAAAAATGTTTTTTTCGCGGCTATCCATAGGTAGATGACTTGAAATGCAAGGTTTACAGGCGCTTCAAGGCAGTGCACTTGCGTCAATATAGCCGCCTTTTATGGTGCAGGCGTCACGAACGCTACTCTCTGTGATGAGTCCGGAAGCAGTTCCACAAGTTAAATTTCCGCCGACCTTTTTTAAAGGGCCATCGATCGATGTCAGGGGGTTTCCTGAGCAGTTAAAGTGACCTTTAACCTTTTTTGGGGAGCCCTTAAGGGAGGTCAGGAGGTTTCCCGAGCAGTCAAAGCTGCCCTTGACTTTTTGCGGAGCACCCTTGATCGATGTAAGTCTGTTGCCCCTGCATGACAGATCTCCGCCTACTTTTTCCGGGCAGCCTTCGAGTGTTGCAAGCAGATTGCCGGAACAATCAAAATCCACAACCTCTGGTGGAGCCCCTTTGAGCGATATCAGCTGGTTGCCTCTGCATGAGAAGTCTCCGCCGACTACCTTTGGCGCGCCTTTCAATGAAATCAGTTTGTCGTTTGAACAGTCGAAGTGTCCATATACCTCTACCGGTCCGCCTTTGAGTGATGTCAATTGATTGCCTCTGCATGAGAAATCTCCGATAACAAAAGCCGGAGAGCCTCTGAGCGTCGTCAGATGATTGTTCGCGCATTCGAAATCTCCCCGTACCTCCTCCGGCCCGCCGTCAAGTGTTGTCAGCTGATTATTCGAACAGTCATAATCGACAACTTCATGCGGAGATCCTTCGAGAGAGATAAGGCGGTTGTCTGAACAGATGAAATCGCTGCTTACTTTGTGAGGGGCGCCGGAAAGGGTTGTCAGGTGATTGAACGAACAGTCAAAGCTGCCTTTCACTCTTTTTGGTCCACCTTTGAGTGAATTCAGGAGGTTTGCCGAGCAGTCGAAATCGCCATGTATCCGGTCCGGTGAAGCGTCGAGAGCTTTCAGCTGATTGTTTGAGCAATCGTAGTCTCCATGAACCTCTCCAGGTCCGCCTTCAAGCGATTTCAATCTGTTGCCGGAGCAATTGAAATGGCCTTCGATGATTTCAGGGCAGCCCTCAAGTGAAGTCAGGTTTTTATTGGAACAATCTATATCCCCTTTGCCATCGAGATCTCCCATAACCTCTTTGAACGACAAGGGTTTTGTTTTTTCAGGCATTATTTGGCGCTACTGTTGAATGATGGTTGTGAGGTGCATGATTAGCTGTTGATTATCTCCCTGAAGCCTGCTCACTCTTTGAGCGACTCGAGAAGGTTTTCGTAGAAATCCCCCTTGTGGCGAACAATCTTTCCTGTCACCAGGTAGATGACCTCGCGCGCAATGCGTGTGGCATGGTCGCCCATGCGTTCGATGTAGCGCGAGATGCTGAGCGTAGCAATCAGCTGGTCGACAATCTCTGAATCCGGGCTCTTCATCAGCTGCGTAACCTTTTTGAACACGGTGCGGTGCATCATGTCGACCTCTTCATCGAGCGCACAGACCCTGTCGGCCAGTGCCCGGTTTTTTTCGATGAAGGCGTCCAATGACATTCTGACCATCTGGCCGGCATGCAGGCCCATCTTCTCGAACTCGAACGATGCAAACATCTCGGGGCTGATCTCCGGCATACGGTCGATGATGTGCACCGCCAGGTCGCCAATGCGCTCAAGGTCGTCGTTGATCTTCATGATGGTCACAATCGTGCGCAGATCTCGGGCCACCGGCTGCTGCAATGCCAGAAATGCAAGACAGCGCTCTTCGAGATCAACCTCTTCGAGATCGATCTCGTCATCTATACGCCTGATTCGGCGCGCACCATGCTCATCCTGTTGCTTTACGGCGAGCAGGGCGTTGAAGAAGTTCTCCAGAACCTTGTCGGAGAGCTGCACCAGCACTCTCTCAAGTTCCTTTATAAGCTCATGAACCGGGCGTTCTGACATTGGCATCTGCTTGGTAAAATGGTTAACTGAATCTTCCGGTGATAT
>CAIJVD010000034.1 GCA_903824045.1 uncultured Chlorobiaceae bacterium | reverse complement strand
TTCAAACTGCATGGTATCAAGATGGCGCCACCGTTGCTCCGGAGCCCTGTCGTAGAGTGTGCCGGCATCTCCACACTCAGGACATACTACGTCATTGCCTACAAACTTGAGGTGAACTTCTATCTTCAACCCAGAAACTGAGAGGTTGACATCGTCTACCTGCCAGATGGCTGGAAATCCTAAGAGTTGTTGATAATGGTCGGTAAGTTTTTGCATCTCGGTGGCTCGTATTGAAATACTGCAGTCTACGACTTTATCAACTCATTCCACTAACTTCCGCGAAGAGCCTAAAAAAACTCCGTGAGCGCCGAGCTCCAGCTCGGCATTTTTGGCAAAATGCTTGGGGTTCGTTGGTATTGTGGTCGTTATCTCTGCAATGAGGAGCATTTGCACAACTTGACAGAGTTGGGAAAGATTGTGCCGTCGTGGGGGTCGTTTTCGGTGCGCTGGGTCATGAAATATCATGCCGAGCTGGAGCTCGGCGTTCCCGGCAGAAGCCTTTGGATGCGTGAGTATTGGGACCGTTACATCCGCAATGAGGAGCATTTGCACCGGGTGATTGAGTATATTCATCAAAACCCGGTGAAGGCGCGTTTGTGTCAATTTCCCGAATCATGGCGATGGAGCAGTGCTTATTCGGCAACAGACAGTCCCAATGAGACACCACAAAAGGAGAATGATATATGACCAACTCCGATCTTCTCATCTACCAGGCCCCGGATGGTAGGGTGAAAATAGATGTACGGCTTGAAGACGAAACGGTCTGGCTGACACAAACGCATTTGTGTGAGCTTTTTCAGAAGTCAAAAGCGACCATCAGCGAGCATATCAAGCATATCTTTGAAGAGGGTGAGTTGAGCGAAGAGTCAGTTGTTCGGAATTTCCGAACAACTGCGGCAGACAGTAAAAACTATGATGTTCAGTACTACAATCTGGACGTGATCATCTCAGTCGGCTACCGGGTCAAATCGCAGCAGGGTACGCGATTCCGCATATGGGCAACCCAACGGCTCAGGGAATATATCGTCAAAGGTTTTGCTCTGAATGATGAGCGGTTCAAGAGCGGCAGTTCGATGAACTATTTCTCGGAACTGCAGGAGCGTATCCGTGAAATCCGGTTGTCGGAGCGGTTTTTTTACCAGAAAATCAAGGATATCTACACGACAAGCATTGATTATGACCCCGGAGCTGAAAGTACCATCGCTTTTTTCAAGATAGTTCAGAATAAGTTACTCTGGGCAATCAGTACGCAGACGGCAGCGGAACTGGTTTATCGCCGCGCTGATGCTTCACTCCCGCTGATGGGAATGCAATCCTTTGACAAAGAGGGAGTTCCTGTTCGCAAGGGTGATGTGAGCATTGCGAAAAATTATCTCAATGAAGATGAAATCAAATTGCTTGGCCTGCTGGTGGAGCAATACCTTGCTTTTGCGGAAGTGATGGCGCAGCAGCAGACGCCGATGTACATGAAAGACTGGATCCAGCGTCTGGATTCGATTATTCAGCTCAACGGTCGCGAACTGCTTGCCCATGCAGGTACAATCAGTCATCAGATCGCTCTCGAAAAATCGGCGCTGGAATACGACAAGTACAAAGAGGCACTGAAACAACCGCAGCAGGAAGAGAACCTTCGGGAACTTGAGCAGGATATAAAACAACTGAAATCAACACGGAAGCGGGATGAGGACAGTCATAACTAACTGCACTTACTACGCCATTTCACTGCTCTCCAGCTCTGCACATTAACTATGTTTTATGCCGAGCTGGAGCCCGGTGTTCCCTGCGTGTTCACGGATATGCGGGATTTGAATGCCGGATAGCAATTGATTGATATCAGAACTGTTTTCCTTCGCCGGAGGGGTGGCAGGTGTGGATTGACGGCGTGGGTTGGCTATCACATCCCGCACATGAACTGCCTGTATGTTGGCAGGAATATTTCTTATGTTTATTGGTAATAAACCATCGGTTAAATTTTTAGCACATCCATCATGGAACTTACCGCAATTCTTACGCCCGCAGTTGAAGGTGGATATGTTGCCTATAATCCTGACACCGGCACAACCACACAAGGCGAAAACATTGAAGAAGCATTAATAAATTTACGAGAAGCAACCGAGCTTTATTTAGAGGAGTTTCCATTAATACTTGCTGAAAAAAGGCCATTACTTACAACCTTTCAAGTTGCAAGACATGCCTAAACTGCCAATTGTATCTGGAAGCGAAGCAGTTAAAGCGCTGCAGCGCCTTGGATTTACTGTGGTCAGGCAAAAAGGAAGCCATGTTGTTCTTCGGAAAGATATGTACGGATGCGTTGTTCCCAACCATCGTGAAATTAAAACAGGTACATTGGCAGGAATATTAAAACAAGCAGGAGTTTCGGTTGAAGAGTTTATTACTGCGTTGCATTAGCCAAAGCAATCGATAGCTTCTTGCGGGATTTGAAATCAGGCGGGGGTGTTCGGAATGTCAGATCGGGGTCTCTTCCTTCTGTGCGGCGTCGATGATGCTTAGTGCCTCTTTGGCGGCGAGCTGTTCGGCGTCTTTTTTTCGCTGTGCTGTGCCGGTTCCGAGGAGTTGTTCGGAGCAGGTTACGCCTACCGTGAAGGTCTTTTCGTGTTCCGCGCCAGCTTCTGATAGCACGGTGTAGAGCGGGGGTGGAAGGCGGTGCGACTGGGTGTATTCGATGAGGCGGCTTTTGTAGTTGTGCTCTGCGGCGACAATCGTTTTGAAGTTTGCGTGATTGATAACGTGCTTCAACAGAAAGTTGAACGCGCCCTCGATTCCCTTGTCGAGATAGATTGCTCCGATGAGTGATTCGAAGGCATCGGCAAGTGCTGATTCGCTTTGCGAGATTCTGATGCGGTCGGCTGATTCCCCAATGATAAGCTGCTGGCCGAGGCCGATGCTTTCGGCAAAACCTGCGAGGGACTTCCGGTTGACTATTTTGGCGCGGTTGCTGGAGAGGTCGCCTTCGGCGTTTCCGGGAAACTGCCTGAAAAGGTATTCGGATATCAGCAGACCGAGCACGGAGTCGCCGAGAAATTCGAGGCGCTGGTTGGACTCGATGAGGTTTGGTGTCGCAGGGTCATGGACGACCGAGCGGTGGGTCAGTGCGGTAAGATAGATGGGGAGGCTGCTGCCGGTATCACCGACAAGCGACTGCAGGAAGTCGATCGTCGCGGGTGCAACGTCGGACGCTGTGCAAGGAGTTACGTACTCCTTTTCGTTTGGGAGCGGTGGTCTGCCAGAGCGGTTAAAGGCAATGGAGGTGATTTTTTGCCAGAATTGCTCCATAGGCAGGAGTGGTCTCTTCAGAGCGATGAACCGTTCCTGAAAATCAGCGAGGCGTTGTGTCCTCCAAATCCGAATCCGTTGTTGAGCGCATACTCAATCGTCCTCTTTTTCGGGACATTCGGCGTCACGTCGATATCAACAAGCGGGTCGAGATTGTCGCAGTTGATTGTCGGCGGCACGGTCTGGTGCTGCAGCGCGAGCAAGCAGGCGATGGATTCAACGACGCCGGCAGCGCCAAGGAGGTGGCCTGTCATGGATTTGGTTGCACTGATGCTGAGCTTGTAGGCGTGATCACCAAATACCTTTTTGATGGCATTAATTTCGGCGATATCGCCAAGCGGCGTGGAGGTGCCGTGGGTATTGATGTAGTCGATTTTATCGGGCGTAATTCCCGCAATCGAGAGTGCGGTTTTCATGGCGTTGAGTGCGCCGATTCCTTCCGGATGCGGTGCAGTGAGGTGGTAGGCATCGGCTGTTGCACCGATTCCTGCAATTTCGCCATAGATTTTTGCTCCGCGTGCTTTTGCCGATTCAAGCGTTTCCAGAACAAGCGATCCGCCGCCCTCTCCCATGACAAATCCGTCACGGTCGCGGTCGTATGGGCGTGAAGCTTGCTGTGGGCGATCATTGGCCGTCGAGAGTGCTCTTGCGGAGTTGAATCCTCCGACACTCATCGGGGTGATAGGCGCTTCCGATCCGCCGCAGACCATGTAGTCTGCCAGTCCGGACTGGATAAGCATGTAGGCGTCGATAATAGCATGCAGCGAGGTTGCACAGGCGGATGCTGTGGCATAGTTCGGTCCCATGAGGCCGTGCCGCATCGAGATCTGTCCGGCAGCGATGTCCGGAATAAGCATTGGAATGAAGAAGGGGCTGATGCGTCGTGGGCCGCGCTCCAGATAGACCCGGAACTGCTGGTCGTAGACGGTCATGCCTCCGATGCCGGATCCATGTACCACGCCGATTCTGATCGGGTCGATCGACTGCAGGTCGAGCCCTGAGTCTTTCAGGGCCTGATCTGCGGCGATAACGGCGTACTGGCAGTAAGGATCCATGCGGTCAGCGGATTTCCTGTCGATATAGTTCTCGGCGGAAAACCCTTTCAGCTCACAGGCAAAGGTCGTGGCGAAATCGGCTGTATCAAAATAGGTGATCGGAGCGGCCCCGCTCCTGCCGTGATAGAGCGAATCCCAGAAATCATCTCTGGTTAAGCCTACCGGCGAGAGTACACCGATTCCGGTAACAACGATTCTTTTACGCTCCTGACCCATCTGTTATGATTTAACGTTTGCCTGCTTTACTGGAGATGATCGTTACTTTTTGACGATGTAGTCGATGGCCTGCTGAACGGTGCCAATCTTCTCGGCATCTTCGTCAGGGATCTGAACACCGAACTCGTTTTCGAGCTCCATGATCAGTTCTACAGTGTCGAGAGAGTCTGCGCCGAGGTCGTCAGAGAACTTTGACTCTGGCTTGATCTGGTCTTTGTTGACGCCCATTTTGCTGACGATAATGTCGTATACCTTATCCTTGATTTCTGCTTCAGTCATGGTCTGGTCTCCCTGTTAATGGTTTGGTTTTACTACAAATTTGAAAATGTCCGACAATATACAAAGAAAATAAGCTTGCCCAAATCACATCACCATGCCGCCATTGACGCTTATAACCTGCCCTGTAATGTAAGATGCCTGGTCGCTTGCAAGGAATGCTACGGCGTTGGCCACATCCTGTGGCGTGCCGAAGCTTGCGAGCGGAATGGCATCGAGCATTTTCTGGCGAACGTCATCGGAGAGCGCATCGGTCATCTTCGAAGAGATGAACCCTGGGGCGACGGCATTGGCTCTGACGTTCCGTGAGGCCAACTCCTTGGCTACCGATTTGGTGAAGGCGATAACTCCGCCCTTCGATGCGGCATAGTTTGCCTGACCGGCGTTGCCCATAAGGCCGACGACTGAGGCGATGTTGATGATTGCGCCGGAACGCTGCTTCATCATGATGCGGCTGACGGCTTTCGTGCAGGCAAAGGTTCCTTTGAGGTTGACCGTAAGCACTGCGTCCCAGTCCTCTTCGCTCATTCTCATCAGAAGCCCGTCGCGGGTGATCCCTGCATTGTTGACCAGAATGTCGATCCTGCCGGTTTCTGCGGCAATGTCATTGAAGACGTTCTGCACGGCCTCTGCGTTGGTGACGTCAAGTTCGAAACAGTATGCCTTCCTTCCGAGCTTTTTCACTCCTTCGGCAGTTTCCGTCAGCCACTCGGCCTTGATGTCGCAAACGACGATGTCTGCGCCCTTGGCGGCAAGATCAAAGGCAATAGCCTGGCCGATTCCCCGGGCAGATCCGGTTACTACAGCGATTTTTCCTTCAAACATGGTTTCAGTAGTTTGATGTTAATATCCCAAATGCACAACTATCAATCAAGAGCCTGGATGTCGGCAGCGGTGTCGATGCCCCGGACCGAGACACTCTTGTCTATCCGCTTGATCAGACCCTGCAGGACTTTCTGGGGGCCGACCTCTATAAACTCTGTAATGCCGCTTCCTGCCATCGCCTCGATGGACTGCGTCCAGAGCACCGAGCTGGTGAGCTGGAGGATAAGGTTCTTTCTGATCTCGGCTGCGGAGGTGACGGGCAGAGCGACGGCATTCATGCAGACCGGGATTTCAGCATCCCTGATCTCAATCCCTTCCAGTGCTGCGGCCAGTTCCTCTTCGGCTGGCTTCATCAGCGGCGAGTGGAAGGCTCCTGATACGACGAGCTCCTTGGCCATTCTGGCGCCTTTTGAAGGTGCGAGTTCGACGGCCTTTCTCACTGCGGCGACATCTCCCGACAGGACAACCTGCCCGGGGGAGTTGAAGTTAGCGGCCTGCACGATGCCCGCGATCCGGGAATCGGCAAGCAGCTCGTCGAGCGCGCTGTCCGGCATGCCGATAATGGCAGCCATGGTGCCGGGCGTGAGCTGTCCGGCATTCTGCATAAGTTCTCCGCGTTTGGCGACGATACGGATTGCGTCGTCAAAGCTGATCGACCCGGCTACGGCGAGGGCACTGTATTCGCCGAGGCTGTGTCCGGCGGTCATGGCGATGCCGTCACGGCCGATGATAGAAGCGATGGCCACGCTGTGCAGGAAGATGGCTGGCTGGGTGTATTTGGTTTGGCGGAGCTCCTCTTCGCTGCCCGAAAACATGATGTCGGTGATCGAGTAGCCGAGGATGCTGTTGGCCTTTTCCATCAGCGCCTTTGCGGTCGGAAAGGCTTCGAAAATGTCACGACCCATACCGCAGTACTGGGATCCCTGTCCGGGAAAAACAAATGCTTTCATAGTGTTCAGTAGAGTTGGCTTACTGCCATTTCAGATAGATGCCGCCCCAGGTGTACCCTGCCCCGAAGCTGACCAGCACCAGATTCGATCCCGCATGCAGTTTCTGCTGCTCGTCCAGCTCTGCCAGGCAGATCGGGATGGTTCCAGCCGTCGTGTTGCCGTAGCGGGCGACGTTTGAGACTACTTTTGCGTCATCGAGCCCCATCCGTTCAGCAGTCGCGGTGATGATCCTCTGGTTGGCCTGGTGAGGAACCAGGAAGTCGATATTGTCAGCGGTGAGGTTGTTGCGACGCATGATCTCATCGGCTACATCGGCCATTGAGGTAACCGCCGACTTGAAGACCTGCCGCCCATCCTGATAGATGTAGTGCATTCCCTTGTCGATAGTCTCATGGGTTGCTGGATTCAGGCTTCCGCCTCCGGTCATGAGGAGATGGTGTTTGCCGGTCGCGCCGTCGGAGTAAAGGCGTGTGTCGAGCACACCGCATCCGTTCGATGAGGCTGGCTCGAGGATGACGCCGCCGGCACCGTCACCAAAAAGAATGGCGGTCGAGCGGTCGGTATAGTCGATGATCGACGACATCTTGTCTGCGCCGATGACCATAATCTTTTTATGCGCGCCTGACTCGATAAAGCGGGAGGCCGTGTTCAGTGCGTAGAGAAAGCCCGAACAAGCGGCGTTAAGATCGAACGCCCATGCGTTGGTGGCGCCGATGATGCTCTGCACAAGGCATCCCGTCGAAGGAAAGAGCATGTCGGGAGTCATGGTGGCTATGATGATCAGCTCGATCTCATCAGCGCCGATTCCCCGTTTTTCAAGAAGCTGCCGCGCAACCTCGCCGCACATGAATGATGTCGCCTTCGATGGATCCTTGAGGATCCTTCTTTCGCTTATGCCGGTTCTTGACCGGATCCATTCATCATTGGTTTCGAGCATGAGCTCGAGATCGTGATTGCTCAGAATGTCTGGAGGCAAATATTTGGCTGTCGCCGTAATTGCAGCTTTCATGGGTTGTTATGCCGTTATTGCTATGCTGGATATGACAAAAGTTTCCCTGCGGCGCCGCTAATGCCAGATAGCGCTGCAGAGGGGTGCAGGGTTGAAATGTACTACTCTTCCGTAAGGACTTCGGCGATGTGTTCGTTGACCCGTTTCTCGATCATGTGCTCGGCCATGTATATCATATTTTTAATAGCCCGTGAGGTGGAGCGGCCGTGACCTACAATGGAAATGCCGTCTACACCGAGGAACGGTACGCCGCCGAATTTTTCGACGTCGAACGGCTCGAACATATCCTTGAACATTCCACTGGTGATCTTGGCGGCACTCTGGTCCATCTGGCCGGAGGCAAGCAGTTTTTCCATCGACTGCTTGAGCTGCGTGCCGAGAAACTGCGGAATGCTTTCGCCGAATTTCAGAATGGTGTTGCCCACCAGCCCGTCACAAACTACAATTGTGGCATGTCCCTTAAGGATATCATGCCCTTCAATGTTGCCGATGAAGTCGATTTTGCCCTTATCGTGGGCGTTTTTCAGGAGCTTGTAGGCCTGCTTGAGGGTTTCGGATCCCTTGCCCTCTTCCTCTCCAATGTTGAGCAGGCCGGTGAGCGGTTTTTCTATGCCGGCGCCATAGCGCTGGTAGATGGTAAGCATTTCGGCGAACTGGACAAGGTTTTCAGGCTTGCAGTCCATGTTTGCGCCGACGTCGACAATATTGGTGAGCCCTTCGCCGAGACGAGGGAAATAGGCATAGATGGTGGGACGGAGCACACCCGGAATGCGGCCCAGGATAAAGAGCGACGCAGCCATCTGCGCACCTGTATTGCCGGCGCTGACGAATGCGTGAGCCTTTTTTGCCTTGCAGAGCTGGAGTCCTTTTACCAGAGACGATTGCTGTTTGGTTTTAACGGCGATGGCAGGGACGTCCTCCATGGTCACTACTTCAGGTGCATGGAGAAAGCGCAGGTTGAGCGAGCTGACATCATGCTGGGCAAGGAGTGGTTCCACCTTGTCCGACTGGCCGATCAGCACTATTTCAAACCTGTTGCCACTCTCCTGCAAGGCCTGAACAGTTCCCTCGATCACACAGGCGGGAGCATTGTCTCCGCCCATGGCGTCAACAGCAATGGTCAACATGATGGGGTGTTTGTCTTGTTATGGGTAGATCAGCCGTTCGACAGTCTGGCGACAACGGATCTGCCGCGGTAGTGTCCGCAATGGCGGCACGCACGGTGCGGAAGGGTTGGCTCACCACAGTTCGAACAGACGACGGTAGTCGCCGGTTTTGTACGGGCATTGAACTGGGCGCGTCTTTTATCCCTTCTGGATTTTGACATTTTGGCTTTAGGATTGGCCATGAGTGTCCTCTCGATTTATAGGTCAGTTAACGATACTTGTCTTTCAGTTTTTCAAGAGAGTCACGCCACGGGCTTTCTTCCCCGGCATGACTTTCTTCATCCTCACACTCTTCGTCCTCTATGCGGCACTCAGGGTAGTCCGGACAGGTCACCTTCATCGGTACCGACAGCAGCAGTGTTTCGCGCACATCTTCGGTAATGTCGATTGACAGCGCGTT
This sequence comes from uncultured Chlorobiaceae bacterium, assembly GCA_903824045.1. Classification (GTDB taxonomy): domain Bacteria; phylum Bacteroidota; class Chlorobiia; order Chlorobiales; family Chlorobiaceae; genus Chlorobium. The sequence goes on along the minus strand of CAIJVD010000034.1, from coordinate 702 downwards.
CCGCTCGAGTATCCGGTACTCTCCATCACTCTCTTGCCCCTCTTCATGAGGTGCGCTGTAAAGATAATCAACCCCGAATAATCCTGTCAGCACTTTTGATACCGGAGCCAGGCATCGATCGCATGTCAGTTCCGCCAGGGTCGATGTTTCGATGGTAATAGCGACTTCGCTGTCGCTATTTTTAACCGTTACCAGAACCGCGATCACCCCGGTGAAGCCTGCTGCGGCATGCTCAAGACCCTCAAAATCACTGCCTTTGCAGGTGAATTCAAACGTATGGGTTCCCTGCATAAGACCCGCAATCGGGATCTCTATAAGCGCTTTCTCTTTATGCATAGCCCGTCTTTTCAGTAAAAGAACACCAATGTACAAAAATTATTATGGAAAATGAAAGTCTCCCGCCGCACAACATGCCGGAAAATCACATAAAAAATAATCGGATGGTTTGTAAATAAAAAATACAGGTGTATATTATCTGCCCGTTGATGGAAGCGGGCGCCGCATTCCGCGATAGCTCAATGTCCCGACCAGTCGGAATGTTAATCGCAGGAGGATGTTGGCTCGGTTTTGAGGTAGGAGATAAAGATTGATTCCGCGATAGCTCAATGTCCCGACCAGTCGGGATGTTAATCGCAGGAGGGTGTTGGTTCGGTTTTGAGGTAGGAGATAAAGATTGATTCCGCGATAGCTCAATGTCCCGAC
>CAIJVD010000033.1 GCA_903824045.1 uncultured Chlorobiaceae bacterium | reverse complement strand
GCGTGAATGTCGCGCCCGTTGCACCGATGATATTCTCCCACGCCACGCCGTCGCGGCTCGACTGCCACTGGTAATCGATAGAGCCAAGACCATCCGCATCAGCCAGGCTGTTGCTCGCCGTGAGGAGCTGCCCTTGCCTCGCCGTACCGCTCACCGTGACCGTGCCCATCGGGGCATCGTTCAAATTGAGAACAGCAACCGTTGCCGCAGAACCAACAGACTCCTGCATACCATAGCCATCCGTATAACTCGCCACTGCATGCACCTTGCAACCCACTTCATTTTGCGTCAGCGTGAATGTCGCGCCCGTTGCACCGATGATGCTCTCCCACGCCACGCCGTCGAGGCTCGACTGCCACTGGTAATCGATAGAGCCAAGACCATCCGCATCAGCCAGGCTGTTGCTCGCCGTGAGGAGCTGCCCCTGCCTCGCCGTACCGCTCACCGTGACCGTGCCCGTCGGGGCATCGTTCAAATTGAGAACAGCAACCGTTGCCGCAGAACCAACAGACTCCTGCATACCATAGCCATCCGTATAACTCGCCACTGCATGCACCTTATAACCCACTTCATTTTGCGTCAGCGTGAATGTCGCGCCCGTTGCACCGATGATATTCTCCCACGCCACGCCGTCGCTGCTCGACTGCCACTGGTAATCGATAGAGCCAAGACCATCCGCATCAGCCAGGCTGTTGCTCGCCGTGAGGAGCTGCCCTTGCCTCGCCGTACCGATCACCGTGACCGTGCCCGTCGGGGCATCGTTGACGTTAGTCACGAAAGCGGTCATCAGCGTGGTCAAACCCTCGGCATTACCTCGTCCGTCAACGTAGCTGACCTTGACACTCAGCAGTTGGCCAACCGCCGATTGACCCAATGAATACGACGAACCCGTGGCGTCAACAATGTTGTACCAGGTTATACCGTCATTGCTCGACTGCCACTGATAGTGCATCACACCCAGACCATCCGGATCGACAAGGGTATTAGCCAACGTGAGCGTCTCGCCCTGCACAGCTGTGCCGCCAATCAGCACGTCGCCGCTTAAGCTCGCATTAAAGCCACTCCCGTCACCAAGGGCATACCAGAGGGTGCCATCAGCAAACTCTACCCGGTCAATAGCATTATCCCAGTTGCCGTTCATACCCTCAATTTGGACACTCTCCTGGCTGGACACCATCAAGCTCAGAGTCGTGCCACTGCGGTTTACCACCACACTGTTTGCCTGAATGCCCTGACCGAAAAGCAGCGTATCGGTGCCCAGACTGTCTGTGATCACCTCATGGCCATCCCCCACACTAAAAAGATAGGCATCATCACCCGTGCCACCGTCCAGACTGTCGTCACCACCGCCGCCCGCCAGAGTGTCATTGCCCTCGGCCCCCTGCAGAACATCGTTGCCCGCAAGCCCCGTGAGCTGATTATCACCCCGGTTTCCCACCATCGTATTGTTCAGCTCATTGCCTGTACCATTGATAGCTTCCTGCCAGAACTTGACCGGTGCAATGGTATAGATGGCATAACCACCGGGAACGTTCACTGCATTTCGGAAGGTAGCAACATCAACAAAGCGCGTCATGTCGCTGACCATTCCTCGCCCAGAGTCAGCCAGATAAAAGCCCATGAGCGTACCATCCGTCTCACGATAGACCGATCCTGTCAGGGTAATCGCGTGGTTGGCACTGCCGTTGCCGACATATGCCGCATCACCCCATAACGCTCCAGCATTAACGCCAAGAATAACGCCGCGTCCGCTGCGCACCAGATTCGCAATCCCCGATTCGTTATAGCCCATCACCACATCGTTGTGAATGCCGTAACTATCCAGGATCGCACATTGCTGGCTGATGTTTGAACCTCCGAGCACGTAGGCTGGAAGCGTTGGATTGTTCACCGCCCAGTTGTTACTGATCGCAAGGGTGACAACCTGCCCCTCGCTAGTCGGGCTGCCAGACTCGGTGATAAGATTAGCTATAGAGGTAAGTGCGCAGGTGCCTTTATAGTTTTCAACCGCATCCCCCTGCATGTAATCGAGCTCGTTACGCTTTGGATAGCCATACACCAGAACACGTTGTCCATCAACAAGGCCACTTTCAGGATTGGCAAAATCGAGCATCAGCAAATTCTCCTGATTGCTGCCAAGCTGATAACTGATACTGCTTTGCACGGTATCGGTGCCCTCGCCCGAAAGTTCCGTCACCACATCACCAACATTATCCACATAATAGATATCATTGCCGTTTCCGCCAATCATGGTATCGGCACCCGTTACGCCATCGAGAATGTTGTCTGAACTGTTACCGACGATCAGATTGGCAAGTGCATTTCCCGTCCCGTTGAGAGCCGACCCTTCCATGAGCCGTAACTCTTCAATATTGGCATTCAAAAGGTAGTTCGTGTTCGTGAACACCGTGTCGTAGCCATCTCCAGCAACTTCATATATAGTGTCGTTGACACTGTTGACCACATAGGTATCGTTCCCCTTGCCGCCAACCATGGTGTCAGACCCGGCCCCGCCATCAAGGTAGTCGTCACCGAAACCACCGATAAGGGTATCGTGACCGGCACCGCCATAGAGATAATCGTCATCTGTTTCACCGGCATTCAAGGTCTGTTTGGCTTCGCTGCTCGCGGTAAAACCCATAAGGATATCATCACCCTCGCCGCCATAAAGGGTGTCATTCCCAACCTGCCCGAAAAGATTGTCGTTGTCTGCATCACCATAAAGCGCATCATTTCCGGCTCCACCCTGCAGCTCATCCCGGCCATCGCCCCCCGATAGAATGTCGGCACCCAAGCCGCCAAGAAGCATGTCGCTCCCCGCCCCGCCATACAGAACGTCATCGTCTGACTCTCCGGCGTTCAGGGACTGTTTGGCTTCGTTGATTCCCGTAAAGCCAATCAGATAGTCATTGCCATCGCCTCCCCAAAGCGTATCGTTACCGATCTGCCCAAACAGGTTATCATCACCAGCTCCACCAAGAAGCTTGTCGTCACCCTCATTACCCTGGAGTTCTTCCGTACCCTCGCCGCCAAACATGATATCGTTTCCCTCGCCGCCGAGCAAAACATCGTTACCACTACCCCCGTCCAGAGTATCGTTGCCAAAACCGCCATAGATCTTGTCATTACCACCTTCACCATAGACCAAATCTTCGTCCGTCTCACCTGAACTGAGCGACTGCTTGCTATCTCGGCTTGCGGTGAAACCCTTGAGCAAGTCGTTGCCATCACCTCCCCAAAGAGTATCGTTGCCAACCTGGCCGAACATATTATCGTCGCCAGTTCCACCGACAAGCTTGTCGTCACCTTCGTTTCCCTGTAGCTCATCGACACCATCACCGCCGAAAAGGGTATCATTACCAGGTCCGGCGACAAACAGGTCATTATCGGCTCCACCATCCAGATAGTCATCACCAAAACTGCCATAGATGGTATCAGCACCTGCACCGCCGTAGAGATAGTCGTCATCCGTTTCACCGGCACTGAGGGTCTGCTTGAGATCGTCGCTCGGGGTAAAACCCATCAGCACATCGTTTCCATCGCCGCCATTGAGGGTGTCGTTTCCAACGTAGCCGAACAGCCTGTCATCACCCGCCCCGCCATCCAGATAGTCGTTACCGTCCTGGGCCAGCAAAAGATCAACCCCCTCCTCGCCATAGAGCTTGTCGTCTCCTGCATAACCATAGATGGTATCTTTGCCTGTGCCGCCCCACATGTTGTCATTGCCGGTTGAGCCTCCAAAGCGGTCATCACCGGCGCCGCCCAGAAAGTTTGTCAGCGGAGTCGGGAACCACGACGCATAGGCGATGTAATAGCCGGAGTCAAAGCTGTCGTTACCATCCGTACCGATAAGGGTATTTCGGGTGCTGTTATTAATTTTGATCTGAGTCGGCGACCAGTCTATCCATTGGAAGGAACTGATCCAGTATCGGTTGTCGGTGTCGCGCAGCGTCCGGTAGTTGCTGTTGGGGACGACCTGCGTCAGATTGACCTGGGTAGGCTGAGTCAGAGTGATAACCGATGGCAGCGCCGTAACCACCTCATAGCCTGCCATCACCGCATTACCGCGCGTGAGTCTGCTCCAGTTCACCGACAATATAGGACTCGTCACCGCATTCAGTTCTCCAGCATCCAGATGCCCGTTCTCATTCAGATCGGTGAGGAGTTTCAGTTCCGACGCCTCCTCCACACTGAGCACCCCGTCGTGGTTCGCGTCCAGCCCCTGCAAGGTAGCAACAGTGACTTTACGCCCCTGACCGTCCACCAAAACACCTGTCCTGTCAGCAATTGATAGCGCATTATCGTAAGCCGTACTCTGACTGTCGTAGAACGCGCCGATCGGGTCGAGATTAAGGTTTTCCAAAGCGTAAATCGGCATATACAGACCTGCGGCTGAACCCGACAGGTACAGATCCGATATCGATGTCGTAAAATCCCAATACGTATCCGCATTTATAAATTCACCCTCGTAAGCCTGAGCTAAAGCGTATTCTATGTTCGGACAATCGAGAATATCATTCAGATCACAATACTCTCCACTTTCACTATTGAAAAACATAAAGTTCTGGGCACCACTTACATCTTCCTCCTCAAAGAGCATGATACCATTACCCAAATCAATAATCTGCTCTGTCTGCGTACTGCCATCCGTGTTATTAAAGATGACTATTGTAGTAATTCCATCGCAGGTAACATCCGCGCTACCAACAACCGTATACAACTCCCCATTTGGCAAAGTAACCGTACTTTCAACGTTATCATTAGTCAAATGAAGCGTTGCACCATCCTCTAAGGTATAGGTGTTCCCTGTGCCTATAAACGTGGCGCTCGCGCCTCCGACAAGGTTGACCGTTGCATTATTATATGATACTTCTCCAACATCTCCGGCAATCTCAACTGACATAACCCTACCATCAGCATTCAGTGAAGCATGTTCATAAGCACACAACAACGTCTTTCCGATATCCAGGTAAGTATCAATCGAAAAGGTTCCACTAGTGTAATCAGTTTTCTGGACTGTTGTCTTTCCGGTTTCGCTATTAACTGTCGTGATGGCAAATTCCGAGCAAGTACTCTGAGAAGCGTCAGTAAATCGGTACTCAACAGTATATATCACATTACCATCAATCGCAATTCCTGTTTGCGATAAGCCATCGGTCGACGATAGTTGCATGACCTGGCCAATGCCAAAACCTCTTTGAAGCAAAAAATTACTTATTAATTCTAATTTCGATGAAGATTTCAGAAGATTAAGAACATTGACCAGCGAATCTCCACCAAAATGAACTGATTTCGAAGAAATAAGCTCATTATAGGAAATGGGCCTATACGTTACGACGCTGGTACTACCTATTCCATTCGTTGTTCTTCCCAAGGATTTAATAAACCCATTAAACATTGGGCCATTATGATTGGTCAATATTAATTCTACTATTTCTGCATCACCACCTATCTGTATCAAACCTCCCGCCCAATACGGATTAGTGCCCAAATTCACATAATAGGTATCTCCGGGAAGAAGACCGCCATTGTAAAGAGTCATTCCAACTACCGGATCAGCCTCTTGCGCAAAAGTGGTGAAATGAAAATTACTATATTCCAACGAAGCAAGCGTACTGGGCATCAATGCCGGGGTACTGAATCCTATACCATGGATATTATTGAGATATTTAAGATTCTTTGAATCAGCAAAATAATTATTCAAAGCATAGGCAAAAGAAGCGGCACCAAGCGATTGCGCGGCAACATCAATCATGGCATTTTTATCTGCACCAAGTATACGATCCAATAGCGTGTTCATCACCTGGCTTGTTTGTGCCAAAGGCTTGATTGTACTCCCCAAGTCACCGTTCAGAATCTGCCGATCTGCAAGTAGAGTCGCATTGCCGTAGGGTTCGAGAGCATTCGGATCCGTCCCCTTGCCGATAATGATATATTGCCCTTGCGGCCCTTGTATGACTTCAAGGTGATAGCCGAGCTTATCGTTACTTAACATGGAGCCATCACCTATAATTCCGGAATCCGTAACGCGGGTATAACCTGGTTTAAGCTGCATTGAGTTGCCCTCATAGATATCAACCTGAGCCATTTGAGAGAGATCGCTGACAGGCGTTACCGGAGCATTACCATTAGTTGCCATGATTAGTTCTCCTTATTGCCAATGGTGATTTTATAGAGTGGCAGCAAATTGCCGCCCCCTTGATAATAGGTAAAATGCTTGCCATCGGGTGAAATGCTGATGGGATCAGTTACCAGTCCCAATGGTGACGCGTTCTTGTACTCTGGATAGGACTGATGTCTTGGAATTCGATCGATCTCCTTGCCGGTCAGGATATCCCATACCACCATCTCAACAGTGATCGGCACGTTACCATGAAGATTTCCGTCAGAAAAGTAGGCATGTCGCAGTTTTTCATCAATAGGAACCTCTATGCCAAAAAGGATTAGCGGCTTTAAAGGATGCAGCGCCTGTTCAGAAAAGACTGATTGCCTCTTGCTCCATTGCTCCCCAAATTTCGCTATGGATTGACGCTTCAGCGTAAAGGTTTCAAACAAATGGTTCGGGCTCCACTGCCATGAGCCATCAGAAAATTTTGTAGAGGGGGCCTGACGAAGCACAACAAGCGTATTGGCAGGCGGGTAGTAATGCGCGCTGCTCAAGAGACACTCCGATTGATCCTGCAGTTGAATTCCTGGCTTTAACGTGTATTCCGGAAAATTCAGCACCGTCACCGATCGCACCTCCTTGCCATCCCCAAGATCAGCGACCATGCAAATAACAGGTATAGCTACATCGCCACGCGTATCCAATTCTCCACGTTTACCACGCGGAAATGTTTTAGCATAATCCCAGAATTCCTGTAGTCGCCTCAGTATTGCAGTGTAATACAAGTGCCCCTGGTATCTCGTAAATCGGAAATCTTCCGGCTCAACCCTCTTGCCCATATCTCCAAACCCAGGTGGAGGCATCAGCGGTTTACAAGGGGGATACAACAAGGGCGTCAGAGTATTGGTCGCCAGATCAAAGCTGTTCAGCAACGCATAATCAGAACCATACAAGCTCGCGATCACGAGCTTTGTGGCGTCTTCGCTGAACTCAATTTTTGAAAACCGCACCTGTGGGTCAACTGGAAGGTCGCGTACGGCTGAAAACTCATTGACGACCTTTCCATCTGCAAGACGAATAATCCACAATTCTTCGCGATTTGCTGCTGCAAGAAGCTTTTGATCAGGGCTCCATGCCAGATTATCAATCGCTCCAAACTTGTTACTGCTGTTCTTGCGAAACCCTGAAATTTCTCGAACCTCATCGGTTTCGATGTTAACAATGCCAATTCGATCAACTCCTTTTCCGAAGGCTATATATCGGGAATCAGGGCTCCAGATAAAAGGCACATAACCGCTTAAAAAAGGGATATGCAGATCAATATCTTTCTCGAATGCAATCATTTTGCCCTTCTCTTTTTCTGCGTTGGCGCAGGAATTCATGAAAATGCAGACACTAACACTCAGTGTTACGGTGATAAAAAAAGTTGGATAGATAACTTTCTGCCATCTTCCTCCCTTGACAGTCAGCTTCTTTCCTGTCGACAAAGCAACTTTACGGCACGAAGCACAAGCATAATCAAGTAAACGCATAAACTTCATCGGTTTAACCCTTCCTGAAAATTAGTAGGTTGAAGTGATAAAACGCTTTATCAACCAGTTGCAAGACTCAACATCTACAAGAAAATTTGATTCCATCAAACCAGTGTTCTTACCGGAAATGACCTGCAATTGGTCAAGTCCTCGAAAAGCAAGCACTTGACGATAATTCGTCCTTGGCACCTTGACTGGCGAGAATTGGCGCAACAACTGGGCAGTCTCTACCAACTGCTCGTGCACATCGGCAGGGCACAAGAAACCTTTGAGTCCGGTGAGTGACTGGGCTATATGAAGGGGGTCAGGCGAAAGGGCCTGAGTGTAAACTGCGTTCGTCATATCCATGAAACTTAATTGGGGATTAAGCAGGGTTTTCCGGATAATCGCTTCATGAAACCCGCGAGGTACAAAGCACAATGTCCTGTGTCCTGAAACCTCAACAACAGGTAAAACGCAAATGTAAAAGCAAATAACAACCGCAAGGCAATTGCTCAATCAGGGCACTGATGGGGGAAATATCGGCAGGGGAAAGTAGGACTGTTTTTGTAGTAGAAAACCTCCTGTTATCAGGTTTTTATGGTGTATGAATTAAGTATAATCTTCTGATCAACATTAATCAAAAGATTTTCAAAAAAAGTTTGCGCTGCTTGTCAGTCACTGCTACAATTAACAACGAGGGAGTAGACTGTGGGTGAAATTCCGACGATCTACCCTCCCCTTCACGCCGGATATCCCAACCATCCTTTTTTTTAAGCACACATAAGTCGACGCAAAGCGTCATAAAGCACAGTGCCGTCCCCTATTCAGTCCTCAGCGCCCTGAACAGATGCCGGCAAAATGAAGAGAATACGAGCACGGACCGCTAAAAGCAAAACCTCAGCTTCGATGCAGCATAATGACCTTCTTTACGTTGTGCGGAAATATTGCCACACATTTGCCATTGCTTAAGAATTCAGCTAAGTTGATATTTGCGACAAATCTGGCACTTTAAGACGAATAACACGACATTTTGATCGAAATCATGAAGAGATCGCTAAAAAATACGACAGTCGATGACTCACTGATCCTCTACGCTGAACTCAATGATGCTGAGATAAGAGCTGCACAACGGCACTTGAAAACTGGCCGCTTCAAGCGGATTGTCCCTGGCGTTCTCAGCGCCAGCCCAAAAGAGGAGTGGCCGGCAATTATTGCGTTGCACAGAATACGAGTCCTCGCGGCTCTTTTCCCTGGTGCGGTCATCGGCTATCGAAGTGCCTTCAGTGGCGGCATGGCGGTCGATGGCGTGATGCACCTCAGCTACAGCTACAACAGGGTTGTTGATTTACCAGGATTACAAGTCGTTCTGGTCAAGGCTCACGGCAACGTTGCAGGCGACCAGCCAATGTCCGGACGAAACCTGTTCTTTCCCTCACAAGCGCGCATGCTGATGGAAAACCTTACCCAGAGTCGTGGAGCAGTCAGAAAAGCCATGGGGCGCATAGCTGTCGAAGAACGGCTGATCAGTATTTTCGAATCAAGGGGCCTTGACGCTCTCAACCACATCAGGGACGACGCCCGCACTCTTGCCGTTACGTTGAAGCTTGAGAAAGAATGCTCCATGCTGGAAGACCTCATTGGCAGCATTCTTGGAACAAAAAGTGCCCCACTCGCTACCGCAGCAGGACAGGCACTGGCCGCAGGCGCGCCTTTTGACGCCGGGCGTTTGGCACTTTTTGAAACGCTGGCCGCCACATTGCGAGCAATGCCTCTCGCGCAAAAACCCTCACCAAGCGCAACCGGAAGCGCGCGCATCAATTTCGCGTTTCTGGAGTCCTATTTCAGCAACTTCATCGAGGGGACGGAGTTCGATGTCTCGGAGGCACGGCGAATTATACTTGAAGGGAAAATTATCGACCAACGCCCGAAAGACTCTCACGACATCCTCGGAGTGTTCAGGCAGGCAAGCGATCCCGGATGGTCAAACCAGTCGATGGCTCCTGGTGAAGCAGTCTTGCATCAGTTGCGCCAGCGCCATCTCGATCTGATGAAAGAACGGCCGGAAGCGGCTCCCGGTGATTTTAAAGCCCGCGAAAATTTTGCAGGAAACACGACGTTCGTCTCACCGAGAAACGTAAGCGGCACGCTGATTGAGGGCAGCAAGCTCCTGCCATCGGTTCAACCCGGCATGGCGAGAGCGTTGCTTGCAATGTTCATCGTCTCGGAAGTACATCCCTTTATTGATGGAAATGGCCGGCTTGCTCGCCTCGTCATGAATGCAGAGTTATCGGTGGTGAACGCATGCAGAGTAATTGTGCCAACATTATTCAGAGAAGAATATCTGGACTGCCTGCGAGTGCTTACACGGCAAGGGAAACCAGAACCATTCATTTCCGCCATGCAAAAAATCCAGCAATGGACGGCCGCGTTCGACTACACCGATCTGGACCAGGTGATTGAGCAGATGAAGGCCTGCAACGCATTCGAAAAATCCCTCAAGCAGTACCAACTGCTTAACCGTTCTGATCCGGGAAAAGATTCATAGACCAACTACTGACTGATCGGGAGCAACATTATGCTTAAATAGTGCTAAAATCGTAACAGAGTCCTTTGTGATGTCGATTCCTTTCTACTATCAACTCATGTAACTTTCGTCGACGACGCCTGATGGGAAATAAAGCACAACCTTGCAATCATTATCCAGATAGGACCACTTCAATGTATTCATCGTTAACAAGCCGACAACGACCATTTCCCAATAGTTACTGGGTCACCGATACCATCCTTGCCGGTGAGTACCCGGGTGCTCTTGATCCGGCATTGGCTGAGGCAAAAGTCATCAAACTCCTGTCGTACGGCATCTCCTATGTGATTGATCTCACTGAACCCTGGGATGGACCTCGAAATGGCTTGCAGTCCTATCGCCCGTTTCTTCCCGATCGCACTACAGACGGTAAACCAATTACCTACTGCCACAGTCCCATTCCTGACGTTAGCATCCCGCGCTCACGCCAAGATATGATCACCATTCTTAATAGCATTGACCACGCTACCGCGAACGGTCACGTCGTATACGTCCACTGCTGGGGTGGTGTTGGTCGGACAGGTATGGTCATTGGCTGTTATCTTGTGCGGCATGGGATGACCGGCGAGGAGGCATTAGCTGACGTTCACCAGTTGTGGCACACCACCGACAAATCACGCACCCGTCCATCCTCGCCCGAAACTCCAGCCCAACAGGAGTGGGTGCGGAAATGGCATGAGGATTGACCGTAATTGCCACCCCTGGAATCTCAATCAAGCTTGGCCGAAGTATTGGCCCAAATCGAACTTCTGGAAATGATCAAAGAAGAACTGCTCAACACCCAGAATATTTATGGGAAGTGAGTCTCCAATATGTGACAATAGAAACTCATGTAACTTTCGTTGACAACTAACGACCGGCGGGTGGCGAGTAGGCACTACGCCGTTATGCTCCGATCATAGTTCAATCAACGTAATCTCCGGTCGGCACAAGAAACGGATTGGCAAGAAAAACGTTCCGAGGCCAGCACTCACATGAAGAGGCCCCGCTGGCGTTTGGTATACGCCCCGCTGATACCCGTTCACGCCAAAAGGAACAGTCAATGCCCCGAGGAAAGGGATGCGCACCTGACCGCCGTGTGAGTGCCCCGACAGAATCAGATCAAATCTCGACCCCTTGACGTTTTCGATGTCAAGGGGGTAGTGCGTCAACAGAATGCGTTTCGCGTCAGGTGCCGCAGGTGCCGATCTCCTATCCCCAAGGAGAAGTTCGCCTGAAGTGCCCTGTGAGGTTACAGCGGTTGGAGGTATAGGAAGCACTGGATTCCCTTCCATCTCGTGACCAGGCATGGCAAACTCGGACTCGGCTTGTCGAGTGTTGATCTCTGCTCCTGTTCGTCCTGCGATGAGCAGTCTTCCCTGCGTTGCAACAGTGGAGCGATCCACAAGCCATTCCCCGCCCGTATCCCGGAAGGCTTTGCCAATTCGCTGGAACGAAGCTCCGCTCCAGTATTCATGATTGCCGGGAACGCCATAGACCGGCACGCTTATCTCTCCGAGTATATTCAGCGCTTCGTCCAGGTATCGCGTGTCCTCGACGATGTCTCCGGTGAAGCAGACCGCATCCGGCGCGAGCTGGTTGACCAGTGCAACAATGCGCATGAGATACGAACGGTCGCCCTTGTAGTGGATATCGCTGATATGCACGACCCGAAGGGACTGACGCTCGCCCAAGGAAAGTCGGGTGACCTTGATCCAATGGGGTTCAATGAAGGTGGCGTCCACAATGCAGCAAGCAAGACTCAAGCAGATGAGGAAGCAGAGCCACTGCTTTCGAATGAACAGCTTCATCTTCATTTCTTTCGGAGAACAATAATTAGATGGATCCGCCTAAACTGCGGATTATTGAATAATAACCCATGCACTGGGTGATGCGCTATGGCAAAGAGGCCGAAGTATTTGCCCAAATCGAACTACTTGAAATGATCAGCGAGCTTCCTTTTTCTTGCGGCCTAAGCATGCATCATGGTCGTCCATTTGCTCCTTGTTGTAGATTTTCCATGCTACAAACCCCCTTATCCGGTTGAGATCCTCCAGATCAAAGGGCGCAGGATTGATTAACTCCTCGATCTGAGACTCCTCATCAAGCACATTGAATGCAAACTGGTGTCGGTGTCGAGCAAACCGCTCTTCTTCTGACCCCGGCAGAATTGGCTCTGGCTTAACAAAAGGTCGGGTAGGAACCCACTGACGGGTGATGGGATCAATTGGCATACAGGATCAATTGGCATACACTTTCCTTCTATTATTGGTTGAGCACCAGGAGGCTTTTCCCACAAGGGCACATCTGCTTTATTGCAGTACCACCGCGACCTTCTCGGCTCGGTTGGCGGATCTCAGCTCTAGATATCTCTCCTGATGTATCTCAAGTGTAAAAAAACCAAATGAAATGGTCAAGTGCTTTTTTTTCATGTGTTTGTAAAATTGGCGTTGCAAGTCTCCCTACTTCCAGAACCGGCCACTTGAGTAGATTCGGCCGTTTGGATGGCGACTCTCCATAAACTCACCGCGCGGGAGTCCAATGAACTCCTGCGCACTTTGATCTTTCATGAACTTGCTGAAACCATTTCTCAAGAGCGATTGCACCGCCTGGTCATAGGTTGGAAACGCCATTTCATCGAATACCCCACAGCAGTCGTCATAGAAAACCACCAGCACATTACTTTCTCGGTGGATGATGACCGCCCAGTTCTGCTGGAGAAAGTCAACGACCTTGAACCATGGGTCTTGCGCAAGATTTTCAGGGATGTCTGTGAAAAGAGGCGGGAAAGGAACCTTTATAACACCACAGTTTTCGCAGTTCATGCATAATTCATCGGCGCGGCCTGAATATTTCATCTGACTAATCGTCGCCCTTTCCGTGCAGTTCGGACAACATATTTCGCCAATGCAGGGTTGACCCCAGTGATTCGGTTCTGGTTGAATTTTCAGGATCCAATAGTCTGGAAGACCTGTACTGTCCCCGCTATGACAGTTGAGCCATGATATTGATGTTGGCTCAATGAATTCCTTTCCGCCGCAACGCTCACAACTCCCGTCAATCATTCTCGGCAACAATGGTATTGCGTCTTTATGAGGCCATCCCCTCCAGGCGCCAAGAATCTCTTTGCTGCATTCACTGCAATAGTTGTAGTTACGAGTTCTCATATTGCATTACTGGTTTACTCTTGATGAATCCTGGCTCTCATCTGCCTCTCCTGAAAGCGTTTTTCCTTCCTGCCGGTTCCTGTGACTCGATATGCTGATGAGAATGCCAACCCCGAGTGAGTTGAAGATCATTGCCGAGCCGCCATAGCTGATAAACGGCAGGGCGACGCCTGTAGTGGGGATCAGGTGGCAGGCCACGGCAATGTTGATGAAAGCAAAAAGGGAGATCGCAAGGGAGACTCCAGTTGCGACGTATCGACCGAAGTTGTCGGGAGCATGCTTCGCTATGATAATGCCACAGACCATAAATCCCACAAAAAGAGCCAGAACAACAAGCGCACCGATAAAGCCGTACTCCTCGCCCACAATGACAAAGACAAAGTCATTGTAGGAAAGTGGCAGGTAGAGCTCCCGCTGCATGCTGTTGCCGATACCCCGGCCATACCACCCGCCGTTGCCGAGGCCAATCAGCGCCTGCATGACCTGGTAGCTCATCCCTTTTTCATCACCGCTGAAAAAGGAGACAAGCCGGGCAACCCTGTAGGGCGCAGCAACAGCAAAAGCGAGCGCCACAGGCAGAATCGCCAAAGCCGTCGTCAGAAGGTAGCGGATACTGACCCCACCGATAAACATCAGCATGAAGCCTATAATGGCAATGAGGGAGGATGTACTGAAGTTCGGCTCCACAGCCACAAGTCCAACAACGAGCAGCAAGGTCGAGAGCATGGGCATATAAGAGTCCCTGAGGTCCTTTATATATTCCCGCTTTTCTGTAATGAGCCGGGAGAAGTAGAAGATTACCGCATACTTGGCAAAGTCGGAAACCTGGAATTTGAAGGGCCCGACGCCAAGCCATCGAGCCGCTCCCGAAATAAGGTGAGCTAACTTCATGACCAGCAAAAGCGAAAGCATGCCGATGCTGGCTAACAACAGTATCCTGCTGATCTTCCAGAAAACATGGTAGTCGAGTCGTCCGACAAGGATGATAATGACGGCGCCGAGCCCAGCGAATAAAAGCTGGCGCCACAGGAAGTACTCAGAGCTGGCATATTTCGTCATCGCCCATCCCGCACCGCCGCTGTAGACGATGACAATGCCAATGCAAATAAGGAAGGCGACAATCAGGAGCAACAGCTTTCCTGCAACTGCAGCGGCAGGAGAAGGCACCGGAAGCTTCAAGGAATCACTCCCCTGCGTACTGTCTGGAATATCAGCTGTTCTCATCGTTAGCGTCCTGTTTTTTGAGGAGCAAAAGCCGTCGTCCACTGTGCCTTGAAATCCTCTTTCAGTATCGGCTGCAGTTCACTCCAGGGGACAAGGATTTCACTTGAACCAAATGCGTAGCAGGCAATCTCATATTCATGGTACACGAAAGTGATTCCTTTATCGCCCAGCGCAAAGTTTTCGGTAGAGGAGAGCCGTTTCTCCGTTAACCCGGGAAAATCACCCTTAGGCTTATCAAGCGGGTCCCGATCTGAAAGCTTATGCTTCCGCCTGAAGGCTCTCTCGATAAGGGTGCTCAAGCGCCCGTCAGACCGGGGCACGAAGATATCAGCCAGCTTCAGTTGGGCCCCCGTATTGCTGTTGAACACGAATACCCTTATCGGGTCCAGACCGTGAGCGCCTCCACAATCAAGATGTGCCTCCATTCTTACCGTCAACAATCCGGGTTTGTTCAGCAGCACCGAACCAGTTACCGAAACATGAAAGGGCCGCTGACTCCCTGATTCCCGCCGCTCCTCCAGATAGCTCGCGATGAGATCCTCAGCAGCTGATTCTGCCGAAATCTGTTCCTTGAGAGGGGGTTCCTTACCGGTGCTCAAGGCAAGCATGTTCTCCCTGAGCGTTCGGTTGATCACTTCCGCTGCCTTCCCGCCAGAAAAAACAGGATAGTCGCATCTCCAGTATGTCTTGCGATCATCCTTACTCGCTTTCTGCCACTCGCTTTGAGTGTAAAATGATGGCTTTGCTATTGGCAGACTTCGTTCAAAACGAAACCTCTTGCAGCTCAGATGCGAGAGCTCAGTATGGGGGTGAAGCTGCTTGGCGCTCATCACCTGAAAGCCAGATAATGCGGCAGTAATAATGATGAGTGCGATAATCACACCCCGGAAGTGCTTGCGTATTGCGTTCAAAATAGCCGTCATAAGATTAGGGGGAGAGTGGTATTAATCAGATAGTTGAGTCCCTTTCGCACGCGCTACTTATTCAGCAATTCCGAGAGGTTTTCATCGATATGAATAAACAGAGGGATCGCTTTGGATATCAAGAGCATGACTGCACTGACGACAAACCAGAAACCGGAAAAGTAGAGCAAGAGCTCATAGGAGTTGCGCTCCCAGGTGTAATACCGCGGGTCTAATCCAAAAAGCTGGAGAAACATAACGACCGGAAAAGTCGCAGTCAGAATGCTCAGGCCAAAGAAGAGCTTTGAGAGCTTACGAAGCACAGGATAACTCGTAGTTTCTGCCATATCAGCGTTTTTTTTTGTTGTTTCAAGTCATTATGAAGTGGCGGGTTTGTGCGGCAGTTCCCATTTATGATCAACCTCTGATAGGATTGACGCACCCTTCTGGAGTTTATATCCATTGGGGGGACAAAAGCTGTCCTATGTGTGGCTTTTTTTCAGAATAAGAGAGATCGATGAAACTGTCGATCTTGCCTTTATGAAGAAATCTTGTCGACTTTCATTCGCCTATTACCTCTCCATTATTCGGCAATTAAGCGAAGAAAGGCCGGTTCGGCAGGCCTATCCTTGTCGATTTTGTCTTCGCGTGATAGAGCTGACGCGATGCTGAATGGTGATTCCTCCAAAGCCTTGATGCGGATTTTCTGGCGGATAAAGGCTGGTATCCTGTAATTGGGCTTTTTGTCTTGCCCGTCAGGGTTCTGCCCAACAGGCTTTCCGGGTGTAGAGCCCTTCCCTGCCGCAGGGTTCCTCGGTGGGGGGTAGGCTGGCAATTTCCTTTTTAGCCCGGTGGCTATAAACACGGCTCGCGTCTCGCCCGACCCGTCGGGTTCTTCGATGTAGCCGTTGAAGATCTGCGTATCACTGCCAACCTCCTGCTCAATATGGGCTATTGCTGCCGAGAAATCTTTCATGGTCACTTTGCCGGTAATGTTAACCAGCAGCCCTCTGGTGCGCTTGATTGACTCTCTCTCAGCTTCAAGAGATTTCAAGGCTTCCGTAACAGCCTTTAGCGCACTCCCTTCGCCAAAAGCGGATGCCGTGGCAAATACCGCTTCGCCGCCAGCTGACATCAACTCGGCAACATCAGCAAAATTGACTTTCATATCGCCTTCATAGGTAACCACATCTGCCAGGCCCTTGATGACTCTATAGACGACTTCATAAGGAACGCTGAATGAATCGCTGACCGTGGCATCGGGACTAAGGGCGCCAGAAGAAATTCTTTCGCTATCAATGACAATCAACGTGTCGACAAACTTTCGGAGCTCTATGATGCCTTCTTGTGCTGCCGTTACTTTCGCCTTGCCCTCATAAGGGAATGGCATTGTGACAAGACCGACAGTGAGTATGCCCATACTTTGGGCCACAAGAGCAACGCCCGGCACGAGTGTCCTGCTCGACCCCTTGCCCATTCCTGCAACGAGGATGATCAGGTCGGCACCTTTCAGTTGTGTGGCAATATTCTGCCGGTCCTCTTCTCCGATCGAGAACCTGTTGCGGGACCCGATGCCTGAACTCGTTTTCGACTCCTTTTCCTTCAGAAACTGATTGCCAATCCGAACTTTGATTGGAGCTTTCGACTCATGAAGTGCCTGAGGGCTGGTATGCACCGCGATGCACTCAACCTTTACCAACTTGTTCTCCATCAAGTAAGTTAAGGCTCTGCATCCAAATCTGCCGACACCGACCACTTTAATGTTGATGTCACTCTGTTGATCGTTATAAAACCGTTCGGAATCAATTTCGAAAGCCATTGTTCAGCGTGTTCTAGAAGATGATGATTATCAGGGGAAACGGGGTGTATATCCAGTAATATAGAAAAATACACTTCCCGCCAAATTCGCCCAATTGGATGCATCGAATCCATGAACGCCCTTTGTGGAGCCGAATGCGATTCCGGGAAATTTCCTATTCAAGATCCATATCGAGACTGAAAGCATCTTCTATCGTCCGAAACATGTCACCCGATTCATAATATCTCTTGAAGGCCCCGCGCATTTCTTCCATTTCCTGGGAACGATCTTTTATCTCCATTATCTCACCCGTTTTCAGGGTGATATCCAATACCGTCTCAAACGCCGTAGGCTTTTGGTATCCCATATGGATGTACAAATCCCGTATAAAACCCTTGGCCAGGCGAATTTTTCCGGTAAAAGGAACTAACACTTTCAGCCCGGAGTAGTGGGCCTGAAAACGCTCTGTATTTTCATCAGGAAGGGTTTCTCCGATAGGCAGATAGAACCCATTTTCCGCCCTAAGTGTTAATTCCCTGAGATAGAGGGCATGACCGGTGAGTTCGTATGTAGCATAGAACCCCCGATAACATGCTGTATGAAGCATGGCCGGCACCATACCGAATTGCTCTGGAGTAGCGAGTCTACCTGCAGTCATGCCGATGAGGGAATACTTTCCACCCCAGAACAAGAAGGTATCCGAGATTTGCGCAGTCATAGGTATTCCTTTTAAATATTTACCTGCCAACGGTGAAGGCCGATTTCCGGCTGCTCAATGCTAATTAATATCTCATCATCGAAAAAACGATTTCTCTTGCGTCGACCTGAGCGTGCGGAATATTTATCATCTGCACGTTCACCATCTCAAACCTATTCCGCCCTCTTCCAGCCAAGGTGTACAATCGAATATCCTTCGCGCAGTTCAACCTCGGTATCTATCGCTCGATGACTGCCAGTTTCTCCGTCTGCGTTGAGTCTTGGAATTCCGGCAAAATCCCCTTCACCCATGCAACAACCGAGAAAAGTAAAAGAGTCAATAGCTCGGGGATTTGCATCACAGAAGTGCGCCAGAGCTTCAGCATTGCACATGGCGATGCTTTCGTGAAAGCGTTGGCTTGCCGAAAGATGTGAGATTGCCAATCGGCGTGCAGACCACTCCACGGATACATACGCAATGGCTTCATAGGTCACATTGTAGTAGAAGTCACGATAAGGGCGCCCATAAAAAGGCGGGGCAAATTGCTTGTAACACTTGGACGTTTCTGACGGGGCAAGGATTACTCCACGAAGAAGGCTTGACTCACGTCGAGCAGGTATTGCCACCAGACTGATCCGGGGATTTTCGAACCGGTTCCAATGTGCAAGTTTCGCAATCAGATCCTCGGAAATGCCAAGATCATTCGCCAAAAACCTCCGTTCCATCCCAAGCGGAGAGAACCCGTCCTCTGTTGCGACTATATATGCGTCGGCCTTGCCTGCCCGGGCAAGATCGTTAAGTCTGCCACGATCTAATTCGATTGAAGTGCTGGTACCTGCTTGGGATTGCAAGGTTGCGATGTGAGTCATATCTCTCCTGTTATGCTGATATAAATGCTGTGTGGGGTCAATGCAAAACCAAAAAGAAGGCCGGTTACAAAGCGCCTCGCATTGGTGCTTTCCAGAATGCCGGCTCTCTGCAATGTCCAGTCAACAGGTAACGGCAGGGCCATAATTATCGACACTATCACCGGCAGGGTGACAAGCGCACCTGAAGCCATGCAACTGAAACAGGCAATAACTCCAGCCACCAACCCCGTGCATCGGGCACAGAGCGGAAAAACAAACGAGCCAATCCTAAACGCTCGTTCCGGCCGCAGATTGCAGAGCGGAGCATGGCCGAATTGCTGAAAGCGCTTGACCATTACGAGTCCGCCAAAGAGCAACAAACGCAGAGTACTATCAGCACAATTATCCACATTGGAATGAACATCAATCGCCTCCCGCTAACGTTTATTAAATCAGGGCTTCACCTCAGCACCCGTTCTGAGAAGTTTACCACCGTCGGTAGGACAACGGCCGTCCTATGTGCATTTTTTATTCTCGTCCAGGGCATCATCGACTTTAGATATCATCCCGGCTTTTTGAGCCATAGAGCTCACGTCGCCACCGTTCAGCCTGCTCCTGGCCAACCAGACCAGCATCACAGAACTCTTCCCTCGGCATATGCTCTGCGCCCCCTGAACGCTCCCACCAGCACTGGATAATCTTTTTCACGCCAAAGATGGGAGAGCCAACAGGCCTGCACCACCCTATCGCCAGGTCGGTATATCCCCATATTTCATCGCTGTCAGCAGAGGCGGTAACGAACCGGACGTTGAGTTCCCTGACGTCAATCACCGAATAGGTCTCTGGCCAGGAGATGCCAGGCCCGGAATAGCTCCAGTTAATGCTGAAGAGCCGTGCTGGTCTCAGCGGGATTCTCTCCCCCTGCGGATTTCGAACATATTTTCTCTGAACAAGGCGACCGTCCTCACTGATGGAGGTACTCTCCGACATGGTTACGCGATCCTTGTCAAGCAGGATTCCGGCAATGAGACTGTCAAGCTCAATATCCCCGCAGGTCATAAACTCTTCGCCAGAAGCAGCCCACCGAGTCTTGCCGATAACAACATCACGACGGCGAACGAGTGCAAGCCAAAGTTCAAGTTGCTTGATATCCCGGAGTTCGATTCTGTGCGGCATGTTGGTCTGACTTTATGGGGTTACTGGGGCGGTGGCGTCGCCCTTTACCCATAACGTACTATGCCAGGGAGGACAAAAGCTGTCCTACACCATATAACATTTTTCACGCCCCCTTCCGGTGCTCATAAATCGCCCTTGAGGCAACAGGCCAACTCTTCCCAAATCAAGCCGATCAGCGTCCCAGCAGGCGCCGATTGTTGCATCCGTTGTCGTTTGGCCGTCAGTATGCCCGATACAAGCGTCCGAAAGCAAAGTAAAGGCAATGTCGTCAAGGTCGAAAACGATTCCTCGTTGACTGGCGGCAAACTCCGCAGCACGCTTGCCGTGTCCGTCATCCTTATGGTCATTGATGCGGCATGCATCATGAAACCATGCAAAAAGCTGGACAACAAGACGGTCAGCCCGACTCTCCTCGGCAATCCATAGCCCGTGCTTTTCGACTTTTTTCCAATGGGTGATGCCATGAATGCACGCCGGATCACCGGTACCGTATCGCTCAATCGCCACCTGTCGGAGGGCAGGGAGATCAGTCCAACGGTCTTTTTTAACTGAATTATTTGGGGCGGTCATGAAGGCTATGAATCACAACTGTTTTGGGGTGAGGACGTCTACGGCCAGATAGAAATGCGCCGTATTATCCGTTGATTTAAAGTAATGAATTGCGCTTATTTTCGCATATATCGTAGAAGTATTGTATAATTCTTAAAGAAGTTACGGCCTAAACGCCGCGGAAGTGATTTGCATCCCCTTGTCATATGCATTAACCGCACCCATCTTTTTTCGTTCAGTAACCTAAAATGCCAACGTCATTATGAGGCAATCAAGACCCCCGCTTGCTCGAATGCAGTACATGCACCAGGAACTGCGCAGTAACCATTACCCCAACTGCGCAAGGGTTGCCAAGTATTTTGAGGTTTCAGCAAAAAGCATTCAGCGTGACGTTGAATACATGCGTGATCTGCTTCATGCACCCATTGAGTATGACCAGAAAAAAAGAGGGTACTACTACGAAAAGCCCGACTGGGATTTCCTGCCTTCTACACTCCTTGAACGAGGAGAGGCTGCTGCCCTGATTGCCACAAAAAAAGTACTCGCACAGTGCGAGGGCTCACCCTTCTACAACGAGATCAGCCGTGCGCTCGATAAAATGCGGCAGTACCTTCCCGTGGCTTCCGGCGCCAATGAGTTTCTCAATATTTACTCGTTTGAAAAAGCATCCCCGCCAGCCTTTGATCCCCGCTTTTTTGCCACCATCGAAGATGCCATTCGCAGCAAGCTCAAGATTACTATAACCTACCGGGCATCATGGAATCAGGAGGTAACCGAGCGCACCGTGCATCCCTACATGTTTCACTATTCTCATGTGAGAGATACCTGGTACCTCATTGGTTACTGCGAACTGAGGAATGATATCCGAACCTTCGCCATCAATCGCATCAGAACCGTCTCGCTCTCCAAAAAGCACTTCACCGTTCAGAGTACCTTTTCGTTTGAGAACTATCTGGACAAAACATTCGACCAAGTGCACGACAAGGAACCATGCAACGTGGTCATCCGGTTCTCCCCCTTCCAGTCTCAATGGATAAGGGAGCACAAGTGGCATCCAACACAGGAGATTGAGGAGCTCAAGGACGGATCAATTGTCCTGAAAATGCAGGTAGGGGCTCTCGATGCTGTCAAGCGGTGGGTCCTGCGCTACGGCAATGAAGCCGAAGCACTTGAACCTCAGGAACTCCGGGAGATGCTCCAGTATGAGCTCCTCACAACCGGAAAGATGTACGAAGACGTCAGGATCAAAAAGGTGGGGAGCCTCTCCCTGTTTTAGTGCAGGGCACTCGATATAATCCATGCAACACAGCAGCACAATGAACCGACTGCTGAGAGCAGAAAGAACAGAGCTACGGAGCAGCCCTTGGTCGTCCGGTAATAAACCCTGTTGTAAAGCGCCTTCTTCGGATTGGTAATCCATCCATAGCCCCGAGGGGCCTTCAGACCAAGCGACTGCCGGGCATAGCGCTTCCAGGACGTCCGAGCCGCAATGCGCTTTTTGAGGGATGGTATCCGAAATCCAATTTTCATGAGGTCATGGTTATATCAATGAAACGAGCATAAAGAATCGGTATGGCATCTTAACGACCAGCAGGCGTTGTGCTTAATTGCATCCCCTTTTCATTATAGGTGTAGATCCATCCCGATCTCTGGACGTTAACGGTTGATGATGTATACCCTTTCAATCCGTCGTGAGGACCTGAACCCGCAGGAAGTGTGCAAAGCGTCATTCCCTTTTCATCATAAACGTAAATAAATGACCCACGTTGCACGACATTGCCGATAGCCATAGTACGCCTCGTTTTTTTGTTTACTTCCCCACCAGTACCTGAACAATCCTCCCCGATCAGACAATATCCATTACGCTGGCAATCCCGTAGCTGACCCAGTTCAGGATGATACCCCGAACCTGTTTGTCAGGGCAGGCTGCTTTCAGCGCATCAACATAGCATTTCAACTGCGGATAGTAGGTGTTGAAGCGCTCTGCCCGCAACGCCTCCGACGGCACATAATCGGATTTATGGTCAATCACCCAAATGCCATCCGCAGTCTCCATGACCATATCGGCAAACCCCGAAACGATTGTTCCATTTTTGTCAAGAACCAGCAGGGGCAGTTCAGTCTCTATCTGCCGGGGAATGAATTTCGATTGCAGCCATGCGTCAAATGAGCTGACTGCGGCGGACAGCGCATCCACCTGCTCCGGTGCAAGTGAATAACAAACCGCATCGGCAAGCATCGTTTTCCGCTCATTATGCCCGGTCAAAACCTCAAACGCCCGGTGAATAATCTTCCCCTTCTCCATCGGATCGGTGATGCCCAGGAAATCAAGCACAAGCTCACTCCCATAACATTCTTCCCTTTGTCCGCCAGGCACTGTGCAGGCAACATTGTGCAGCGACGACGGGGTGATTGACTCGGGCGTGAGCACATCCGGCAACTTGCCCTTTTCGATAGCCCTCCGTCCGATGACCGAAAGAGGATGCATCATGACGTTATGTTCAGTGGCATCCGCTTCGGCACCTGCAAGATGGACGGTCAGGCACGGGTATACGACCCCGTTGAACGCCATCCCTTCCGGGGTCAATGAAGCTCCAGACCGGGATACGAACCTGCTCCAGTACGTGGTTTGCGTTGAGTCCTGCATATACGAAGGCCACTCGAGGATAACCTTTTCGCGAGCCCTGGTCATGGCGACATAAAGCAGGCGGTCCATGGTCTCCCTCAGTTCAGGCCACAGCGCATCCTGGAAAGTCCGGGGTGTCTCATTCGCGGCAAAGGTCGGGTAGATTCCGATCCTTGCATCTTCGAGGATACCATCAAGAGCGATCTCCTCGAAGCCCGGGTACTCAATGGTTTCGGCAGGGAGCCGAGGGTAGTCTTTCTGGTCCATGCCGCAAACTGCAACAACGGGCCACTCTCTCCCTTTTGACCGGTGCCAGGTCATCAGCTGCACTGCATCATCGTCACCCACCGATGGCTCGGGCTGCAGGTTGCCGTCCCTGTCCCGTTCGACCTTGCCTTTCAGCCATGCCTGAAAAGTCTTGACGCCCGATCCGTGGTAGCCTCCCGAAGCGATAGCGTCCCGATTGGACGACATGAACTCGCGGCACTCATGCTGAAGGCGCATCAAATTGGCTCTGGCCGCACCTGCATCCGTCCATGACGAGACTTCGCCAAAGAGGTCAAGTTGCTCGATGATTTCGTCGAGCAGGTCACCGACAGTGCGGTCCGGGTTTCCTGCTGCGACTTCATCGAGTTTTTCGAATGGGAAACCGTCGAAGGGACGTTTCCCGATCGCTGCAGCGAGCGCGGGCTGGAGGCTGCGATGACCGAGTTCGGTCGCCGACAGGTAAGCTGCCGCGTGGGTGTCGCCTCTGTCCGCTACGCAGGAGAGACAGTGCCAGGCGATCTGCACGATCCTTGTCTCAAGCCAACCATCCTCTTCGAGGCGGCAGCGGATGCCGGCTTTTCGAAGCTCCGCCGCGTACTCTTCAAGGCGCTTGTTCTTGTAGCAGATAACGGCGATGTCGCCGCCTCGCAGTGCACGATGGACTTTCAGCTGCTTGTCGTACACTTCGACCGCCGGGCTTGCGTGGAGCAGCTCCGATATGCGTCGCACCGTCTGCGCCGCCCATGCTTTTGCGGAAAGCTTCGTAGCGGATTCGATGACTTCAAGGGGGTGTTCAACTCTGCTGTCATACTTAGCTTTCGGGGCCAGTTCAGTGTAGCCCGCGCCGAACAGCCCATTGCCGATGAGGTTGATCCACTCCATAAGCCTTGCCGATGAGCGGTAGTTGGTATCCTGCGTCAATGTGTCTCTTGGGTTGTCGGCACCCAGCCTCCCGAACAGGCGGGAGTCCGCATTCTGAAACCCCATGATCGCCTGCTTCAGGTCACCGACGACGACGGTGGGAAGCTTCTCCCGAGTCAGGGACCAGAGAAGGGAGAACTGCAGCGGGTTGGTATCCTGAAACTCGTCAACGACGAGGCAATCGAGCCTTTCAAGCAGCGCGCTGAGGACAGTGCATTCCGTATCGGTGAGCATCCGCTGGGCTTCAGAGACCATGTCAGTATAGTCTACGAGCCCTCGGCGTCTTTTCTCTTCCGAAAAAGTGTTGAGGACATCGAAGGTTGCACCGAGGAGATTCACGGCATGGGAGACTGCATCTTCAAGAGGGCCGGGATTGGCCGGCAGCCGTTCTGCAGCTGCGATGACGGCTTGGACTGCTTCGATATATCCTTCAGGGAGCGGGTTCTTCTTGGTGGATTTGCTCTTGAGCTTGCGAAGGCGTTCCCAAAGCTTCCAGTCAGTCTTGAGCGCTTCACCCTCGTCTGAGCGGGCACGGGTAAGGTCACGGTAGTTGTCCCATAACTCCTTGCGTATGGTAACCCCGTACTCGACATCCCGACTCCGGGCAAGATTGCTCGGAAAAGCATCCATCAGCGCATTCACACTCGTGTATAGCGCCTGCCGCCAGGTCTCCCGGTCACCCAGAGTTTCACCGTAAATCGCCCTGATCCTGACCTCCGCATATTTCGCGAAGGAATCGGGTGACGCGCTTTTACCAACAGAGCGGAGCTTGCCGGCAAGACCAAGTACCCTCTGACGGAATTGCTCTTCCACCGTTAGTTTATTGTCAAAGCTCCCAGTGTAGCCATCATGCTCGAGGTTCTCGATGAGTTCGTTCGCCCTGTCCGAAATGGCAAGCGCCGTACCGAGGAGCAGCCGTACCTCGTCGTCGTTCAGCAGGCGAGACGAGGGCGAGAGCCCGGCATCGAAAGCGAACTCGCCAATCAGACGCAAGCCGAAACTATGGATTGTCGATATGTAAGCATTGTCGAGCAGAAGAGCCTCTTCAAGCATCCCTGCCCTGACGAGAGCTTCACGGATGCGCGACTTCAGTTCAGCTGCCGCCGTTTCGGTAAAGGTCACCGCAACGATCCGGTCGGGAGCGGCAAGCTTCTCCTTGACCCATTTGGCAAGTTCCTGCTGGATGTAATGGGTTTTTCCTGTTCCTGCGCCAGCTGAAACAATAGTGAGAGCATTAAGCTGTGATTTTTCCTCATGCATCTGCCACCTCCGTCGCTTCGCCTTCTTCACCCTGTTCTGAAGGCTTCATGAAAACCTTGACAAGCGGAAGCTCCAGCGCATAGGTTGAGAGCCCCTTTTTTTTGTAGAATTCCTCGGCATCAGACTTGCTATTAAGGCGCAGGAGTCCGGATTCCAAATCCCTGAGGCTGGCGGCCACATCCGCCATCGCCTTCGCCGAAACATCCGTATCAATCTCTTCGAGGCTGCCGATGTCACCGAACCATCCGCTGGTGTTCGAGAGCGCAACCTGGTTGTTCATCAGATAGTAGAGCGTGCCGATCTCTCCGGCGTTCCTGAATCGGTTGACGAAAGAGACGGTCTCCTCCGCAACCCCTTTACCTGCCCGGACACCGCCGGTCTTGATCATCGTTCGATAGAGTTCCGCCTGCAGGTCACAGCCTGCTTCCATCCGCTTTTTGCGGGTACCGCTGCTTGACTTCTTGTAGTCCACCACAACGAGCCTCCCGCCTTCCAGTTCCAGCAGCAGATCGGCCTTGCCATTGATCGGGCGGCCGTCAAGCGTTCCCTCCAGTTCAATCTCGGCAGCGGCAACAGTTGCACCAATGGTACGGAGCATCGCTCCCCATCGCCGGGCAGACTTCAGGATCTCCTGACGAAGGTAACCTACCTCAACCTTCCACTCGTCTCGGTTGAGGAACGGATAGCTCTTGTTGATTGCCGTCTCAAGCAGCATCGTCACCTGTTCTTCAATCCTGCGTTCGTCCGTCAGTGGTTCGCCGGGGGCGAAGAGGTGCTCAAATACCTCATGGGCAAGAATCCCCTTGGCCTTTGCGTCGAAGGTTTCCGGGGTCCACTCTTGCGGCTTGAGCCTGAGCCGATCGAGCATCCAGGCGAGCGGTGACACCAGAAGTGTTTCGAGTCTGCTGGGGGTCTCGGAACCTCTTGTTCCGTCAGCACCTGCACCAATGTCGAGCAGATTGGCGGCGAATTCCGGGTCCTCAGTCGAAAGCCGGAGTGGTTCGGCGACTTCGGCCTCAGCCCGCGGGACGCCACGAACCTTTTCGAGGTGCGAAGTGCTTTCCAGATTCAGGAGAAGGTCCTCGGCCTTTTCCACCCCGTCAAAAAGGACAGCGGCAAAGGTAATGCTGGAAGAAGGTTCGAGAGGCTTGCCGAGTGCATTACGGCATGGCACGAAGAAACTGGCCTCTTCCGATGCAGCCCCGAGCTGGCGCATGAAAATCTCTCGCTGTCGGCTGTTGCGCTCGGAGGAAATTTCGAAAGAGATTCCGGATTTCTCTCCCAGATCCTGAAGATCATCATCGGTGAAAATTCCGCTCGTCTTTTCTGTCGCGGGATAGTGTCCCGAGAAACAGCCGAGCACGATGAGATGCTTCACCTGCCTCCAGGGCTCCCTGCCTTCATTGAAAACAGCCACCCCCTCCAGTGCCTGGACGGTATACGGTGCAGCGGACAACTGCTGCGGCGCGGCCTTCGACTTGAGCGCGACCCAGTCGATGAAGGCACTGGCCTGGATGTCGGCACGAAGTTCTTCACAGAGCGTTGCGGCACGTTCGCGATGCATAGACACAACCTCACGCTTGTCAAGCAATTTGACAAAGGCTGAAATCCTTTCAGCCAGTGCTGATGGCGATTTCACGCTCTCAATAATCAAGTCAAGCATCCTCTGCCCTGAATCCCCGGATCCGGCTGGCGCCTTGAGGTCAAAACGGGATTCAACCACCCTCTGCGCGAGTCGGTTTCCTGCATCAGAGCTCCATGGCATGAGGGGAGAAACGAAGAGAGAAGCCAGCGCCAGAACTGGGGCGGGCTTGTCGAGGCAGTCAAGAAGATTGAGAACGGCTTCCCTGCCTAAATCCCGAATGCTGTTTTCGATGACAAGGCCTGACAGCGGGATCCCGGCGCGATCGAAAACCGACCTGATGACGTGGCCATACCCGGGATCGGAAGGCAAAAGCAAGCCGAAATCTGCACTGGAGGATGCACTTCCGTTCCGCAGAGCGGTCTGCACCATGCCCGCAGCCACCTCCGCCTCCTGAAGGCAGTCACGAACAGAGAGCCATTGGAGCGACGAACCGTCCAGTACCCGCTTGTCGGGAAGCTGGAAGAGCTTTTCCTGCATGAAACGCAGGGAGGAATTCTGTCGACCGGAAGGCTTGAATGGAGCCGATTCAAGGATTGCTGCCAGATCGAGGCTGACCGCATGAGCGGACGCCGAGGAGATCGTGTTGAGGTGGTCGACAAGAGCGTGCTGCCATAGATTCAGCCTAGGCCAACCCTCGATGCGGTAAACGGTAATCGTCCGCATGACGCGCTCTGGCCCAGCATTCAAGAACTCCCGAACCTGCCTGAGGGCGGGAGGCAGGATAGCGCCCATCTTCTCGTGAAGCTTGGCAAAATCGCTGACATGGCGTTGCAAACGCGACTTCAGCTCCAGGCTTTGAAGCTGCTGCATGGAACCATTTGGCCCGAGGGATTCGAGCAACATGGAAAGATGACCGCCGACAATGGAAGTAATTGCTTCGCGTTCAGCGGTATTGACGGTCTTGTACGAACGGCTCCAGAATGCGTCGTCAAAATCCCCGATGGCTTCGGCCAGCCTGCCCGTCCAGTCATCTGCTGGCGGCGGAAGGATATAGCTGTTCGTCGCATGCATGAGCAGTTCGGGCCACGTGCCAACGACCACATTCATGCGACCGCCAGACAAAGCCACAAGCCTGCGAACATGCAGTGCCGATGCGGAATCGGGGGTAAGGAGGAAATGAATCATGAGGGGGCAAAAGAGAATATTAATTTAAGGCCCGCAGCCGATATCGGCGTGTTCAACCATTGAAAAAGCCTTTCAAATGTCTGCCATTTCTTCATTCCATTTACCAATCAATTCGCTTTGGTGTTCTGAGCCAATAGCATCGATAAGCAACAGTCTTAGGCTTGCTATTGCTGGGGCAATCTCACCCAATGGCATTTCACCGAGTAGACAGAGCGCTCGGTATACTTTCCGGAAATATTCGATCTTTTGCTGCTCGTTAAGCGCGTCCATAAAACTCCTCCATTTTTTTATTTTCTTAATAAACCATACCAAAACTGTTGCTTACCGCTACGAGGAAAGCTGAAATCCTTCATCACGGGATGTTGAGAATATGTCTCCCTTTCTATATCCAGGCATATCAGTTTCTCCTATATTTCAGTATATGATCACCATGATTATGGCATCTATCGCAAGACGAGGCTTAAGCAGAAAACGACCGTTTTTCCATCACATTATTCCTTGCAGTATACTCCGCACAACACAATACTGCAAAACCATTTATGCTCACATCGAATCGAGAATGGACTGCGCATCTTCGTTGTCCTGGTCTGCAGAAAGCAAGAACAGCTTGACCGCCTCGGCCTCATCCTGTTCAACTCCCAACCCATCCCGGTAAAGAATGCCAAGCCTGCATTGCGCATCAGAATTCCCCTGCGCTGCAGCAAGGGCGTACCATTTGGCCGCTTCAGCATAATCCTGCGCAACAACCTTGCCGTCTTCATAAAAGCAACCGAGATTGTACTGCGCATAGGCATGATCTTGCGCGGCTGCCAGCCCAGTCCATTTCAATGCCTCTTCGAAATCCTGGGGAACACCCTCCCCCTCGCTGTACATCATTCCCAGATTATTCTGCGCACATGCATCACCCTGTTCTGCCGCCAGCCGATACCATTTCACAGCTTCCGGCAAATCCCTCTCAATCCCCTCCCCATGTTCATACATCCCTCCCAATGAGTATTGGGCCTTAGCATAACCATGCGAGGCTGAAGCAGAAAACAGCAAAAACGCATCCTCACTGTCCTGAGAGACTCCGTCACCCTCAAAATACCGCGCACCAAGATCATACAGTGACTCAAGGGCATCCTCACTGCCCTGCGCAGCCGCCTGCCGGTACCATTTCGCTGCTTCCGCCAAATCCTGCGCTACACCTGCCCCCTCCTCGTACGCAACCCCCAAAAGCCACTGCGCTACATCATTATCCAAGTCAGCAGATAAACGAAACCACTTCACTGCCTCAGCCAGATTTTTCTCGACACCAGCGCTCAGCTGGTAACAAATCGCAAGCAGGCACTGCGCATCAGGATTGCCTTGCAATGCTGCACGCTCGTACCACCGGAAGGCTTCAGAAAAGTCCCACTCAACACCTTCCCCATCTTCATACATCATCCCAACCCTGCACTGGGCAACCGGGTCACCCAGTTCTGCGGCAAGGGAAAACAACCGGAAGGCCTCCTTGTAATCCAATGGGACACCATCGCCCCTGTAATGTCTTTTAGCAAGTTCTAAAAGTGCAGCAGAATCATCAGCTTGAATGGTGTCATTGGTTACTTCTTTAATCATAATTCCGATTGTTAAATGATCAATATTGAATTTTACTGGCCACTGAAGAATCATGGCACTTCAAGCTTATTCGAGAGTATAAACGGGAGCCAGGGACAAAAGCCGTCCTACCAACAAAAATATTTCAGCGAATAAATATTTTTTTCCCCTGCCTTGGACGGCATTTGTCCTATAGACCGAATTATCATTGTTCTATTGGACATGGAAAAAAACAAGCGCAAACCGCAAAAACCTATGAGCCTGTACGCACAGAGAACGACAAAAGGTCTCCTCTCAAAAAGGCGAGAAGTGCAACTGAGGAGAGCTGACGGCTTGCGCAGGGCTTATTACTGGCGAAGGAAAGGCGGCAGACTTGCCGAAGAACCACAAACCGAAGAAATCGCGATGGATCACAACATGAAAACATCCATGCCCCTTGCCGATTTTCTTGAACAATTCAGGTTAGAGATCGGCTGGGATGAAGAAATCGAACTGAATGAAGCTGAAGGGCGCTGTATCCTGTTCAGCAATATTGAAATCAATCGCCAGACCTACAGGGCCTTCGTCGATGGCCATGTGAAGAGAAACTCGCTCTCACTCTTTCTCTACCCGCCATTCAACGTCATGGAGGGTAAATATGTTGATGCCTGCATGCTCTTCAATTTCCTGAACGAATACCACCAGTATCATGGCAGGATTTCAGTCGACGACAATGGCAAAATCCGGTATAAGGAGTTTATCAGTGTTGACAATCTGGAGCCAAAAACAGCCATGGTTCTCAATATGCTCGACTGCGCCGTCGCTTTTTTCAGGAACAATGGCGAAGCAATCGCTGCGGTCGCCCTTACGCCTAAAACCTATGAAGCCATCAGGCGGGATTATGAGAAAAAAGATACCCAGTCATCACCACCGGAATATCCCGACCAGCTTGGTTTCGCACAAAAACATCTGCCAAAAAATGAATAAAATTAGGAAATATTCGATGTAATTTATTACATTTGATTGGAATTGATAGTCGCTGATTTAACAGGCAACTTGCATGCGACTCTAAAGAAGACTGCTAAAGCGTCAGGAATCATGGTATCCTGACTGTATCTGTGCCCTAACAGAGTTCAACAAACAGAAAGGAGGAAGATCATGAGCCACAAACTCAGCACTACATCAGAATCAGGCAATTGGCACTCAGAAGTCGATGTCCAGACTGTCATCGATGGCGTTACCGTCAAGGCGATTGTCTATCGCTCAGCGAACTCCCGGTCGGTTGCAATCTTCGAACCGGCCAAGGTCACTGAAACCGTCCGTCATCAGCAGCCGAGTGGCACAGAAGCAATTGAGTCATCAGCAGACAATATCGCTCTGGCGACATCTCTGTTCGAGAGATATCGCTCACGGTTTGCCTCCCTGCTGGCATCAGGCACCGGAATAAGCAAGGAATGCTTCCATGTCTCGCCACAGTTTGAAAGTCACATGATCGCTCAAAACATTGCAGGAGTCGGCCAAATTTCCTTAACAACCATAACAAGAAGGAGTACTTCATAAAACCCTGCTGAACAAACAGTCGCGATTTAACCTATAGACAACTTTCAGGCGACTCTAAAGAACACTGCTAAAGCGTCGTAGCTCATGGTTTGTGCCATGATCTGCCTCGCAGATCACGATCAATAAACCAATGGAGAAAAGACCATGAGCAACTGCACCCCCAAGACCCTCACTGAATTTCGCGCTCATAACAGGAGAGTAGAGCACGCATCACCTGCGTATCGGACTTCTCTTGTATTTTTTTAGCATAAGACAGCGTATGTCCTATATGCCATTGTATTTTGATCACATAACTAAAAAAAGGAGGCCTTCATGAAACTTGATCACATTATCGAAGCATACGTAGCCGACCAGGAGTGGTGTGAGGTGTCGGTAGAACGGAATGAGGCAAAAGAGACCTGCGAAGCATCCCTGAATCTCTCGGTCAGCAACCAGTCCTTCCGAACATTTATTGAAGCAGATGAAAAGCGAGAAATGTTTTTCCTGTACATGTATGCGCCATTCAGCGTCATTGAAGGGAAGTTCGTCGATGCCTGCATGCTCTTCAATTTCCTCAACGACCAGTATTCATACCGAGGGAAACTGACCGTCATGGATGACGGCTCCATCCGCTACAAAGAGTGCACTGACCTTGACAGGTTGGAACCAAACATGGCAATGATCGACAACATGGTAAGCAGTGGCGTAGGACTGTTCCGCGATCATTGCGAAGCCATTGCAGCTGTCGCCCTCACAAGGAAAACCTATGAGGCAATCCGTGAGGATTACGACAAAAAGAGTGCGGCACGTGAGGCATTGAAACAAAAAAATGACACTGAAGAGAGCGACAGTGCCGGGCCTGAAGGAAACGACTAAAAAAGGAGGATACCAGCAACCCATAACACCACACATCAGTCGCCGATTTAACCAGTCACAACTTGCAGGGCGACGTTAATCAACACTTGCTAAAGCGTGCATGACTCATGGAGGTTTTCTCATGATCTGCACAGCCAGGTGATCATCAAAAAAAACAACCAAAACAGGAGAAAAACCATGAGAACAACACATTTGACAGAAACACTGCAGCAGGAAATGACAGCAAAAGGCATCAGCAAGAAAGATATTATTCAGGCTTATGGACACAAAAATGTCAACAAGGCCTATCGAATCCTTAATGGCATCCTCGGCAATGCCGTTTACAATGAGACCATCCTGCAGCATGACATGATGAAGACCATTATTGAACTGCTTGAGTTAAACGAGGAAATAATCCTGGCAGCAATCAATCAAGATCTGATGGATTACAACAATGCGGCAGAGGAATACCAGCGAAGCATCTTCAAACCGGTCATCTATGCCGAGACAAAAGAAACAATGCCAAGCTCAATAACCATGTTCGGCGTGTGCAACGGCATGAGTCGCTGGAAGACCATTAAACTTCCAGAAAAAATCGCCAGTTGGCCCGAGGAACAACAGCTGGAGATAATAAGGCAAAAAATCAAGGATCATTACTTGAGACAGGACGAGGTGGTGCCTTTTTTCGGAAGAATAACCGGATACCGGTACTGCAAGACCTACGACTCTTCATATCTCTTCACAACTGACGGGGAACTGATTGACGGGAAACAGGATGGCTTCTTCATACCATTCGCAAGCGTATATTTGGGATGAAGTCAAGCGCCAGAACAACCATTAAACCAATACAACCATGGACAGAAACGATCCAAATGTCATTGACCGGGCAGAGGGCTGCCTGCTCGGCCAGCTTGCGGGCGATGCGCTCGGCAGCCTTGTGGAGTTCCAACCCCCTGAAAGGATTCTGGCGCTTTACCCTGAAGGGGTCAGGCACATGGCCGACGGGGGTACGTTCAACACCATTGCCGGCCAGCCGACCGACGACTCTGAAATGGCGCTGCTTCTCGCCCGATCCCTCATCGACTGCGGCACCTACGATGCGGAAGCCATTTTTGAGCAATACCAATGGTGGGGTGAGTCCCGACCTTTCGATATCGGAAACACAATTTCCTCAGCACTGTTTGGCGAGTCGAACCCGGAAAGCGAAGCAAACGGGGCCATGATGCGCATCAGCCCAATCGGCATATTCGGAGCAAAACATGGCCTGCACCAGGTCGCCCGCTGGGCAAAAGAGGATGCCGCACTCACCCACCCTCACCCGGTCTGCGCCCAGGCCAATGCGCTCTATGCCATGGCAATCGCCCATGCAGTTCGCACAGGGCCATCCCCGGAAGAGCTGTATGCTTCGATTCTCTCCTGGATGCAGATGATGGAAACAGAAACGAAACTGGCTGAAATCGTCCATGGTGCCACTGAGGGCCCTCCGGAAGACTATGTCAGATTGCAGGGCTGGGTACTCATCGCGTTCCATAATGCGCTCTACCAGCTGCTTCACGCTCCGAATCTGGAAGAAGGGGTGGTCAACACCATCATGCAGGGCGGCGATACCGACACCAACGCATCCATCTGCGGTGCGTTGCTCGGCGCAGTCCATGGACGCAAGGCAATGCCGGAACAGTGGGTAACCACCCTCCAGAACTGCCGCCCCGAAGCAGGCAAGCCGAATGTCCGCCGCCCCCGCCCGGAATGCCTTTGGCCCATAGATGCAATTGATCTCGCTCGAAAACTGCTATAGACCAACTGCCAACTCCCCTATGAACGATTTGCAAATAACATCGGCAGGCCTGACTGATATCGGCAATGTCCGAGACCACAACGAGGATGCCTTTGCCATCAACAATGACCTTGGCCTCTTTATCGTCGCTGACGGCGTTGGCGGAGAGCAGGCTGGCGAGATAGCCTCATCGCTCATTGCCGAATCGCTCCCTCTCTTTGTCAAAAAAACATTACAGGCACTGCCCCCGGAACCCGACGAAGAGGAAATCGCCGCTGCACTCGGCCGTTGCATCCAGGAAACCAACCGTCTGGTTCACGAAAGAAGCAGCGCCGTACCGCAATGGCAAGGGATGGCGTCAACCCTCGTAACATGCCTTGTACGGGGCACGACAGCCTGCATCGCCCATATTGGCGACAGCAGAGCGTACCTCCTGAAAAGAAAAGCGCTCAAACGCCTGACAACCGACCACTCTCTTTCCCACCCCTGCCATTTTCGAAATGTCATCACTCGAAGTATCGGCTCAATGGAAGAGGTGTCGGCTGATATCGCCTGTCACACCATCGAACCGGGAGACAAGATTCTCCTCTGCTCCGACGGCCTGACGAACGCCCTTGATGACAACAGGATTGGAACCATCATGCGGAAGGAAAAAGATCCGAACAAAGCCTGCAGGGCTCTTGTCAATGAGGCAAACGACTCTGGCGGATACGATAACATCACGGTTGTGCTCATCAGCGTCCATTAAAGCACTGCGACTCCGGCAAGGAATCAAGCAAATCGAGGTTGCCTTTTGACGTCCGGCTCCCTGCCAGAAAGAATTTCAACACCGTTTCCTTTTTTCTCTGGTGTTGGACGGCTTATGTCCCAGATGCCGCAGTATGTTTACGAAATAACCAAAACAAAAGGAGACACCCCCATGAAACTTGACCACATTATCGAAACATACCTGACCGAGCAGGAATGGGATGACATAACTGTTGAAAGGAACGAGGAAAACGAAACGAGTGAGGCAAGAGTGACCCTGACAATCAGCAACCAGTCTTTCCGCCTCTTTATCGAAGGAGATGAAAAACGCGAAATGTTCTTCGTCTACCTCTACGCCCCATTCAAGGTCCTTGAGGGCAAGACGGTCGATGCCTGCATGCTCTTCAATTTCCTCAATGATCACTATATCTACAGAGGGAAAATGAGTGTCATGGATGACGGCTCAGTTCGGTATGTGGATATTATTGACCTTGAAAAGCTGGAACCCTGTACAGCAATGATTGATAACATGCTGAACAGCGGGATCAGCCTTTTCCGCAGCCACATTGAGGCTATTGCAGCCGTTGCACTCACCAATAAAACCTACGAGGCCATCCGTGAGGAGTACGACAAAAAAGCCGCAATCAAGGAAGCTCACAACAAGAGCCAGGAGAACGAAGAAAACGGCAACACTGAAGAAGAGTAGGCTAGAAAAAAACAATAACAACCATGACAACTACACTCAATATAAGACAGGACGGCGGGCACATCCTGCTGCCTATTGACGACAGGATTGCCCTTGTCGATACCGGCTCACCAGTAAGCTTTGCCGGCGAACCCTTCAGTTTTGGCGGAGAAAGCTATTCTCCGCCAACCAATATGATGGGAGTGACCACACAGACCCTGTCAGAACTTGCAGGATTCAACATCGACATTCTGATCGGATGCGATATTCTCTCAGAACACACAATCCGGTTCCGATGGAACGACAAGTGCATCGACATAGGTGACGACATCCCCGACGGAGCCATAGCCTCCCGGATGGAAACTCTTCAGGGATCTCCGGTTTTCCCCTTGGATATTGGCGCAATCGGAGTAAACGCCATTTTTGACACTGGCGCACATCTCTCCTACATCCGCCCCGCTCTTGTAGAAGGCATTGCCCAAACCGGTGAAAAAGCCGACTTTCATCCCTTTAACGGGCACTTCACCGCCCCGACCTACCAAGTCAAGACCCAGATCGGAATTCATGATTTCGACATGGAATACGGGATACTGCCCGGACTGCTCCAGCAAGCCGTAAACATGGCGTTCCAGATGTCCGGCTCATCCGCCGTAATCGGAACACAATTGCTCGAACACTTCGACTGCACCATCTCCTGGAAAAGGAAGATGATCTCATGGAGCAAAAGTGAAATACTCCCCAAAAATAGGACAGCTGGTTAAATTGGTTCGCACCTTCAAACTACGAGCTATGGGTGTTTTTTACGCTAACCCTGGGTGATTCTTATTTTCCGTTTTTGGCCTATTCTTGTTTTCCGATCACAACCTT
>CAIJVD010000032.1 GCA_903824045.1 uncultured Chlorobiaceae bacterium | reverse complement strand
TTTTCCCAGGTGATCACCTCTTCCCATTCCGAACAGAGCAGTTAAGCCCTGGAGAGCCGATGGTACTGCTTTATTGCGGGAGAGTAGGTCGTCGCCGAGTTTTTATAAAAGCCCATCATCCAACTGGTGGGCTTTTTTTTTTCCTTGTTTTACGACCCGCCGGATCCGACTGATCAAGTATCCGGCCGATCTTTCTTATATTCTCAACCATGCAGCAATATCAGTTTACCCTTGAGATGACTGTTCGCGACTATGAGTGCGATATGCAGGGCATTGTCAACAACAGCGTCTACCAGAACTATCTCGAGCATGTCCGCCATGAGTACCTCAAGGCGGCAGGCGTTGATTTCAGCGAGTATACCCGACGGGGCATCAACCTTGTTGTCGTCCGGGCGGAGCTCGATTACAAGCATCCGCTTACTTCCGGAGATTCGTTTGTGGTAGGACTCAACCTCTGCCGAGAGTCGCCGCTGCGGTTTGCTTTTTACCAAAACATCTATCGTCTTGCGGACAAAAAGCCCGTCGTCAATGCAAAAATTATCGGCACAGCCCTCAACCAGAGAGGTCGGCCGGAGATTCCAGCTGAGCTTGACCGGCTCATGGCCCTGTGAACCGGATTGACTGAATAAATAGGATACCCATGAAACCACTCAGAGAGGTCGGCGAGGCCTATATGGCCCTTGCCACTGCAGAACGCCAGATACTCGATGGTGACTTTGTCGCATCGGCACAGAGTAGCCGGAAGGCTATGGAGCTTTCACGGATGATTCCGGCGGAAGAGGCGTTTGATCATCATGGATTTGATGCCTTCTGTCAAGCGAGCCTCGCCTTGGCCGAGGCCAAATCAGATCGCTTCGAAGAGTGCCGTGAAGCATCTGACAGCGCGCTTCATTATTTCAACCGTCGCGGTGAGCTGAATCAGGAGGATGGGAAATTCTGGATCAAGGCTGTTTTCAGTCGTGCGCTTGCTCTCGATGCACTCGGCCAGGGCAAAGAGGCGCTCGCTGAGTTCCGGAAAGCCGGAGAGATGATAGCCGAACGCACAGGGGAGCTTCCAGGCAAAGAGGAGATGCAGCGAACAGCGCAGCACGCTATTTCGCGGCTTGAAAGTTTGTATCCCGGGGCGAAGAAGCCGGGCTATAAGGCATGGTGGGAGTTCTGGTCATAACCCGCATGCAGGCGATGCAAAAGATACTGGTGATAAGACTCAGCTCCATAGGCGATATCATCCTCACCACCCCGCTGCTGCGCCGCATTGCAGCAGCGTTCCCCTTGGCACGAATCGACTACTGCACGAAAGCGGCTTTTCAGCCAATCCTCTCCTCAAATCCCCTTTTTTCAAGGATGTATACTCCCGAGGAACTCCCTGTCGGAAGCTATGATCTTGTGGTCGATCTGCAGAACAATATCCGTTCGCGCCGCATTATTCGAAAGCTGACTGCACGACAAGTTGTGAGATACCGCAAGGAGAACTGGAAAAAATGGATGCTGGTACAGTTCAAGATCGATCTTTACGGTCCGGCTCGGAGTGTGGTTGAGCGCTATCAGGCGGGGCTGGTTGAGCTCGGGGTTGAGAGCGATCTTCAGGGTTGTGAGCTCTACCCTTCCGAGGCGGACAGGGCCTACGCTGACCCTTTTTTTGCCCACGGACGCAAAACGCTGGCGCTCTGTTTCGGAGCGAAGCACTTTACCAAGCGCTATCCACCGGTGCGTTTTGCCTTGCTGCTTGAGCGCCTCCTCCATGAGAGCCCCTTTCAGGTCGTCCTGCTTGGCGGCCGGGAGGATGCCCACCATGCAGCAGAGATCATGAAAACGCTGCCGGCCGCCCATCACCGCAGGGTGGTCAACCTTGCCGGAGAGTGCTCGCTCATGCAGAGTGCCGCACTGCTCGAGCGTTCGGACGCAGTGCTCTCGAACGACACCGGGCTTATGCACATGGCATCCGCATTCGGCAAACAACTGTTTGTCCTGTTCGGCTCATCCTCCGCTTCATTCGGCTTCCTTCCCTATCATGCGCCCTTTGAA
This sequence comes from uncultured Chlorobiaceae bacterium, assembly GCA_903824045.1. Classification (GTDB taxonomy): domain Bacteria; phylum Bacteroidota; class Chlorobiia; order Chlorobiales; family Chlorobiaceae; genus Chlorobium. The sequence continues at coordinate 10,764 of CAIJVD010000032.1, read as the reverse complement.
CTTTTTGAAGTCAAGGGGCTCGGCTGCCGCCCCTGTTCGCACATCGGCCGGTCGCACTGCCCAGAAGGCCATTTTCGCTGCATGAACGATCTCCCGGAGCAGGAAATTGCCGACAGGATTCTTGATTATTTCAGCCGCCTGGGCCAGTAAGGGTAGTATCGCAAAGCTGTTTGTCGGTGGTGCCCCCCCCCTGTTTATCTCCGTTAAAAACCCGGTGCAAAGGTTTTTCATCAGCGGTTGGAAATGTAAATCAAATACCTTACCTTTAAGGTTCAAATTTGCAGATGGTGTTCATCGGGAAACCGTGAAGCCGTGGGGCGGGCCTGCGCAATGTCTGACCCTCACCGTTTAGCAAGCAACTGAGCAGTACTAATTATTATCAGCAATTTGCGCTATGGAAAAAAACAAACTTTACGAATGTACGGTCATCATTGACGGCGGGCTTCAGGATGAGGCTATCGCTGCTGCAATGGAGCTCGTACAGCGAGTCATCACTGAAAAAGGCGGAAGCATCAGTGGTGTTCTTGAGATCGGTCGTCGCAAGACAGCATATCCGATTAAAAAGAAGACAATCGGCTACTACGCCCACATTGAATTCACCGCAGCCACCGCTGTTATCGCCGAAATCGAAAAGGTTCTTCGTTACGAGGAAGAGCTGTTACGCTACCTGATCATTCACCTGACCGGCGCACTTCTTGAGATGCGCAAGAGGGTTGAGAAGTACAGCGTTGTCATTGGCAGCCCTGAAGATGCCGCCGCCAGTGAAGCCGCTGCGTCCGAGACAGCCGCGAAATGATTGTCAGGGCCAGTTTGAATGCAGGCAAAGCGTGATACCTTTTGAGATTTAAATGGAGATGATGTTATGGCTGAATTAAAGATGCCTGAGATAAACAGTGTTATTATTGCTGGAAATCTGACAAAGGATCCGGTGTTCAGGCAGACAAATTCAGGTGGAACGCCTGTCGTCAACTTCTCAATTGCATGCAATAGACGGTTTCGGGACAGCAATCACCAGTGGCAGGAGGATGTCTGCTATGTGGGTGTGGTTGCCTGGAACAAGCTTGCCGAAAGCTGCCGTGACAACCTGAGGAAAAGTTCAGCAGTCCTTGTGGACGGAGAGTTACAGAGCCGCACATGGAAAGCGCAGGACGGATCTTCAAGAACGGTTGTAGAGATCAAGGCCAGACGAATCCAGTTCCTCAACAAGCGCAAGAAGAATGGCGAGGAGGATGAAGAGGGCTTTATCGAGGACGACTGTCATGATACTCACCATGGTGAGGTTCATGATGAGGAACCAAGTCACCTTTACGAATACAAATACCTTTCCTCCGATTGAGGCGGGAGGGTTAAGCTAAATTTTGTAATGAACCTATGAGACAGAAATTCACACAAGGACAAGGTCACAAATCACAGGGCAACAAGTCGTTGAGCAATGCCCTGGCGTCAAAGAAGAAAGTGTCGAAGAATCAGGTCGTGTTTTTCGATTACCGTGACGAGCGCAAGCTGAAAAGATTTATCAACGATCAGGGAAAAATCATTCCCCGTCGCATCACCGGACTCTCTGCCAAAGAGCAGAACCTGCTCACCCACTCAGTGAAATGGGCAAGGTTCCTGGCAGTTATTCCCTATGTTGTCGACGAATACAAATAATCATTTTCGCAATCTATTGAACGAGGAAGCTAAGCAGTGAAAGTCATTTTAAGAAAGGATGTGGCTACCCTTGGCGACGCAGGTGAAGTTGTTGCCGTAAAGAACGGTTATGCAAACAATTTCCTGATTCCGCAGGGTATCGCTATAAGAGCTACCGAGGGAACGCTCAAAGCTCTTGAAACAGAGAAGAAACAGCAGGCCAAGAAGGTTGAGCTGCAGCGCAAGAACGCCCGTGATCTTGCTCAGAAGATTGAGCAGATTTCACTCAAGGTCTATGCAAAGGCCGGTGAATCAGGCAAACTCTTTGGTACGGTTACTTCGGCCGATATTTCTGACGCCCTCAAGGCTCAGGGATTTGAAGTCGATCGCCGCAAGATCACGCTCGAAGCGCCGGTCAAGACGCTCGGCAAGTTTGAGGCTGATGCCAAGATCTTCTCCGACATCACGGTCAAGGTGCATTTTGAGGTAGAGGCCGAAGGCTCCGAAGCCTGAGGACTCTTTGGGACGAACCCGGTTTGACCGGGTGACTCTTTAAAACGTAAGCCCTGTCTCAGATTCTGACACAGGGCTTTTTTTGTTCAGAACTGGAGGGTTCATCGCCAATACTCACTACCCTGTGTTGTCGGTTTTTTGTTTTCGAAGTATTCGCAACGTGGATCCTGCTGTTTCTGGCTTGTTATTGCATGTAAGATTACTTTTGTCGTTTTTTTAGCTTGTTTTTAAGGAAAATTAATTCGATTTTTAACTGTTAACGATAGTTATGAATCGCGTCTGTAAGCTTGGTCATGTTTTCCTGATTTTCTTTGCCGTCATTACTCAGAGATGCACAGAGTCTTGGTTGATTAACAGCAGAGGCGGGTCAATCCCGAATTCCCCCTTTATTCTTCATATATAGTTCGAGCTGCATAGCGGTTTAGCTTGCGTCTAAATCTGGTTGCTTCACTTCGATCAGATGCTGATCCCCTTAGCTGGTTGTGCTTGCGGCACTTCCATTCCTGATTCTCGATACTGCCATAAGCCAGTTTAATAAACATAACAAGGAACTATCATGAGTCGTTTTGCAAAGGGTTGTGCCATAGGTTTCGCTTTTTTTTCGATGAGTCAGGCGGCTCATGGAGCGGATATTTCAAAAGCCGACTTGCGGGCGAAATACAATGTTGTCAAAGGCAAGGAGATCTATGAAAGGGTTTGCTCAACCTGCCACAGCAGCGGAGTGATGGATGCTCCGAAGTTCTGCGACCTTTCCGACTGGAAGCCTCGCATGGTTCACGGCATGGAGCACCTTATCAACCATGCGGTTGGCGGATTCAACAATATGCCGGCAAAGGGCGGGATGGAATCGCTTACTGTCGGCGAAAGCTCCGATGCAGTGGCATATATGGTAGACCAGTGCCTTGTTGAGCCTAAATAGTTTTTTTTCCGGAATGCGTAATTTTTTTACACACAACCACAGACTAAGGAGAAGTAGGAATGACGATGAAAAAACTTACCATTTTAGGTGCCGCAGGGCTCGCCTGTATGACTCTTGCCGCTCCCCGGCAGGTTGAGGCAATCCCTGCCTATGCCCGCCAGACTGGCCAGACATGCGCAGCCTGTCATTTTCAGCGATATCCGCTGCTCAATGCCTATGGGCGGAATTTCAAGGAGAACGGTTATACACAGGTAAAGCCGGGAACTACAATCGAAGACTCGGATCTTTCACTGCCGATAACACTCAACGCAGCACTGGTCTCCAAGTTCAGGTACCAGAAGACAAACGGGACTAATCCAGGCGGGACAAACACAGGTAATTTCGATGTTCCTGACGAAGCAAGCCTCTTTTTAGCTGGTCGCGTAGCAAAGAACATCGGATTTCAGGCCGATATCAACATCGCTAAAGAAGGCGCTGGTCTTGCAGGTTTCAAGGTGCCGTTTGTCTTTCCGGGAGAGGCTGTTTCATTTCTCGCCATTCCCTTCTTTACCGACGCTCAGGGCGCAGCTTACGGCTACGAGCTCCTGAACACCGGCGCGGTTGAGTACTCTCGCGCGATTGAGCATGGACGAGAGAGCTCGGCACAGCAGTACCTCGTCAAGGATGGCAATGAGGAGACCGGTACAACAGGCGTCGCTCTCGTAGCAAGGCACAAGCTTGGCTATTTGAGCTATACCCCGCACTATGCTAACGGCGGATCCGCCGCTCCTAAAGGGTACTTGAGCTATGTCCGCGGTGTTATCACTCCAGGCAAGGTCGGGAACTTTGATGTGGCCGGAGGATTCCAGCTCTGGGCAGGAACATCAACGATTGTTGGTGACTCATCGGATAATGTCACAAAGCATGCAAATGTACTGGCATTCGACGCACAGGCACAGGGGAAGATCGGTAATTATCCGCTTGGTATCTATCTGACCTATGGCAGTGCGGCGAAATCCGGTGTCAAGACAAATATGTTCAACTCAAGCACCGTTGCCAGCAAGACGGCTTATGCTATTGCCGCTGACCTTGGCATCATCCCCTCTCGTCTCGGCATCGAAGCCGCATACCGCAATGCCCGCAACGGCACCGGCATTAATGACGGGGAGAATGCCTTTACCCTTGGCGCTATCTATAACATCTCGAAGAACCTGGCTTTCCATATAAACCAGACGTTCTACTCCTATGACCAGCCCGATTTAGCTGCTGATGGTGACCGTAAAACAACCATTATGCTCTTCAGCGCATTCTGAGCTATTAACTTGATGCGGGCATTTGATGGGTGATTGCCGATCCAGAAGATGTTTGTTGTGATAATGGATACCAAAAGCCACTGCATCGGGGCCGTGCCCAAATCGGTGGCTTTTGGATTATGAAGAGTTCCGGTGATCTCAATCGAAGGGATATCGAGCCAAAGGTATCTTCGACGAATACGCTGTTGTGAATTAAGCGAAATTTAATGTTGCTTTAGTGGATGCTTAAGGCTTATTTGTGTATAATTCCAGGGTAGGCAGGTATACCCTGTTTTTATGCTCGGTGTTTTTGTCAGAAGCGTAGCTCTCTTCTGGCGGATTATTCTGAGGGTTGAGAACAGTTCCAGCCTGTCGCCGGCAGAGGTCATTTCATTTGCTTGCATGCCCCATATCATTAAGTACATTGATTATCGCTTGCGATAGCGCATAAAAAGCGTGATATTGCAATAAGATTTTTACGGAGTTCCGTTTTTTTTCTTCACTCAAAAGCACTTCAAATGGCAACATTTCTTAATCAAAAAGTCAGGGTGGTCTTCCTCGCAGCGCTGCTCGCTCTTGTATTGGGTGGAAAATCTTTTGCGCTTGAGGCTGGCGCCAATGCGCCTGATTTTGCGCTTCCAGGAGTGCAGGGGCAGGTCAAGCTTTCGTCCGACGCAGGATCGGTTGTGTATGTGGATTTCTGGGCATCGTGGTGCGGGCCGTGCCGCCAGTCGTTTTCCTGGATGAATGCCATGCAGGATAAATACCGGGCACAGGGTCTCAAAATCATCGGTGTTAACCTTGACGGAAAAAGTGAAGATGCAAAAAAATTTCTGACGCAGAATCCGGCTAAATTTACCATAGCGTTTGACTCGAAGGGAGAGACCCCGAAGAGCTACGGGGTAAAAGGGATGCCGACCAGCTTTCTTGTAGGTCGTGACGGAAAAGTCATTTTCCAGCACCTTGGGTTCAAGGAAGCCGACAGGGATGATCTTGAAAAACAAATAAAGGCTGCATTGGAGGCAAAAAAATGAAAACACAGGTACTGAAAAAAACAGTTCACGCACTTCTGATGCTCATCGTCATTGCGATGTCAGGATGTTCAATCGGACAGGCCGTGAAGCCCTGGGAAAAAGAGACCCTCTCCCGGCCAGAGATGACCTTTGAGGGCGATCCGCTTGACACCAAATACACGGAGCACATCTACAGCAGCAAGGAAGCTGCATCGGGTGGCGCCGGGGTTGGTGGTGGTGGTTGCGGTTGCAATTAACGAAACTATAAATTTCAGGATACTCCAATGAAATCTCTCAAGAAAAGAAATAAGCAGGCCCTTGGAGCCGCCCTGGTTGCGGCCGCGATTTCCATGCCTTTCTCGCACGCAGCTTTTGCAGAGGCGGCTCCGGAGAAAGGTATTGTCGCCTTTAAATACCTCAACTATGAGGATACTCAGACCAATCTGCCGGAAGACACGAAGCGGATCACGGTTAACGCATTCTCGGTCATGGGGATGGCGCCAATTGCAGGCAAGTGGTCGATCAGCACTACCTATACCAACGACTCGGTATCGGGTGCCTCTCCGGAATATCACTCTCACGTCGTATCGGGTGCCTCAGCACATGACAAGCGTCAAGCGGTTGACCTTGGTGTAACTCACTACTTTCAGAAGGGGACGCTTACCGTCGGCAATAGCTATTCTTCTGAAAACGACTACATCTCCCGCGGTTATTCCGCGCAGGGAACGCTTGAAAGCGAGGACAAGAATACCACCTATGCGCTTGGCGGCAGCTACACTACCGACACCATCAACCCGACCAATAATAAGTCAAGCTTTTTTGATAAAAGAACCATTGCCGGGCTTGCGGGAGTTACACGGGTGCTGACCAAGAACGATATCGTACAGCTCAACCTTGGGTACTCAAAGGGCCGGGGTTACTTTGATGATCCCTACAAGTTGTTTGATGTTCGTCCAGACCGGAGGGAGAGCAAAACGGTTATGAGCCGTTGGAACCACCATTTTGATGGCAGTGATGGAACCGGCCGGTTCTCGTACCGCTTCTATACCGACAGCTGGGGAGTAAGAGCGCACACGCTTGGAGCTGAGTACTATCAGCCGATGTCGAATAATTGGGCATTGACACCTTCGGCAAGATACTACACCCAAACGGCGGCTGATATTTATTTGCCTGTAGATCCCGCCAAACCAGGCGAGCCGGCAATTCCAGCGGCCGGAGTCGCGAATTATTCTAACGATCAGCGCCTTTCAGCCTATGGAGCGGTCACGCTTGGAATCAAGGTTGAGAAGCGGATTGCCAACGAGTGGCTGGTTGATGCACGGTTTGACCAGTATCTGCAGCGGGCAACCTGGTGTTTGACCGGCGGAGGGGACAAGAACCTGGATCACTTCAGCTATAGAAGTATCCAGCTTGGCCTGTCGCGTCAGTTTTAACGCATATCATCTCCTGACAGCACTTCATGAACGACCAGGTTCAGAAGAGCTGTCAGGAGACCTTTTTTCTATCCTATCTTTGCAGTTCCCCTACAGCACACTTGTCCAACAGTATGCTGACTGTACATTTATTTTGAATTTTCACGTTGACGTGGTTCCAGAGTGTTTCCTGTTCAGCGTCCCTGAGTTTTAAGAGAAATTTAAGCACAAATTCATATTCGCTAAAGAGTTGTAACGGTATTATTGACCTGTAAACTACATTTGAAAACCTACAATAAGGAATTATGGCTACTCGTACACTTACTGGAACAGCTGCCGCGGACTTACTTGGCATAACGTCTGGGGGCCAGCCACGCTCAGGCGATATATGGGTGGTTAATGGTCTCGCTGGAGCCGATACTCTGGTATTGAACAACAATGGCCAGACGAAGTACAACACGGGCTTTGTAAGCACAGGATTTACCATAGGAGCCGCTGATGCCTCGGGTATGGTTACTGTCTCTGGTGCCTCCTCCGGAGGGACGACTTTGACCTTCAAGTTGACAAGCGTCGAATCTATTGCCTTTTACGACAAGACAGTCACGGTAGCCTACGCTGATACAACCCCACCTGTTTTCGTGTCTGCGGCAGTCAATGGCAGCTCGCTTGTCATGACCTATACCGAGGCAACCACCCTTGACGCAACGAACATTCCAGCAGCCACAGCCTTTACCGTCTCCGGAGGGCATGCGGTCAGCTTAGTAGCGGTCAATGCGGCTGCCAAAACGGTTACGCTCACCCTCGCAACGGCAGTTGCTTATGGCGAATCGGTTACGGTTGCATACACCGACCCGACTGCTAACAATGATACCCTTGCCATCCAGGACGCGGCGGGCAATGATGCGGCCACCATAGCCGCGACAGCGGTCACCAACAACACCCCATTACCGGCAAACCATGTCCATACTGGCACGGTAACAATTTCCGGAAGTCCTATTCAGGGACAGACGCTTACAGCAGTCAGCACACTTGCCGATGCTGACGGTATTCCGGCAACAGGGGCAGGCGCAATTGCTTACCAGTGGGCAGCCGGAGGTACGGCAATCGCTGGCGCTACCGGAACCTCGTACGTCCTCACTGCGGCAGAGCTCGGCAAGACGATTACCGTGACCGCCAGCTACACCGATTTACTGGGGTATGCCGAGACGCAGCCAAGTGCGGCCACCGGAGTCGTTACCGTTGTTCCAAACAATTCGCCAACCGGCGCTGTTTCGATCGGAGGAACTCCAACACAGGGGCAGACCCTCACCGCTACAAACACCCTTGCGGATGCTGACGGTATTCCTGCAACAGGGGCAGGCGCAATTGCTTACCAGTGGGCTGCCGCAGGGACGGCAATTGCTGGAGCGACAGGAAGCTCGCTCGTCCTTGCACAGGCTCAGGTCGGCAAGGCGATTACCGTGACCGCCAGTTATACTGATTTGCTTGGTCATGCCGAAAGTGTGGCGAGTTCTGCAACTGCAGGAGTTGCTAATATTAACGATGCGCCGACGGGAAGTGTGACGATCTCTGGAACTGCTGCGACAGGCCAGACACTGACAGCAGCAAATACACTTGCTGACGCAGATGGACTCGGCACGATAAGCTACCAGTGGTATGCCGCAGGAACAGTGATCAGTGGTGCAACAGCTTCCACCTATCTTCTTACCACAGCAGAGACGAACAAAATCATCACGGTAAAAGCCAACTATACGGATGGTTATGGTACGGCTGAAAGTGTGGCCAGTGCCGCTACTGCACCGGTCTTTACGAACTCTGCTCCGACCGGCACGGTGGCTATAACCGGCACGCCAACCCAGGGGCAGACGCTGACGGAAAGCCATGCTACCCTTGCCGATGCTGACGGGCTTGGCGCAATCGCTCTGCAGTGGTATGCGGACAATACGGCTATCACTGGCGCAACAAGCAATACCTTCACACTGACTGAGTCTGAAGTGGGCAAGGCGATTACGGTAAAGGCGAGCTACACAGACGGGCATAGTACGCCCGAGAGCGTGACCAGTTCGCCAACAGGTGCAGTCGTCAACGTCAACGATAATCCTACCGGCAGTGTCACTGTCACCGGGACTGCGACTCAGGGTCAGACACTTACAGAGAGTCACGCTACACTTGCTGATGCGGATGGTCTTGGCACGATAAGCCTCCAGTGGTATGCAGACAGTACGGCCATCACCGGGGCAACCGCGAGCACCTATCACCTTACTGCGTCCGAGGTCGGCAAAACCATCACGGTACATGCGAGCTATACCGATGGCCATGGTACAGGCGAAAGTGTCTCAAGCATCGCGACTGCCGCAGTTGTGGCCGATACAACGGCTCCAACAGTAACTGCCTTCAACCCATTAGACGCTGCCACCGGGGTTGCACTGAACAGCGATATCGTTGTCACCTTCAGCGAAGCGATAGTGAGAGGCGCGGGCACCATTGAGCTCCACACGGTCTCGGAAACCGGCACTACTGTGGCCAGCACAACCGCGGGAACCTTGGTTGCCACAGTATCTGGCACGACGCTGACGATCAATCCAACGGCCGATTTGACCAACAGCACGCACTATTATCTTACCTTCGGGCAGGGAGCGGTCGATGACCTTGCGGGTAACCATTATGCCGGTACGACGGCCTACGACTTCTTTTCGGTTGATCCGGCCGTAGCCGGCTCCAGTTCCAGCTCTGCAGTGCCTATTGTTGCTGGCGTTGCCGGTCTTGGCCTTCTTGCATGGGCGATCTTGTAGATTCTCCGGCAGGTTTTGTGTGGAAAGATGGGTTAGGAGTGGGGAGCCGCTGGTTGCCAGTTACTGCGCAACCAGCGGCTTTTTGCATTTTGTTCGTTGAATCGGAGTCGAAAGATTGCTGTTTTTGCTAAATTGTTGTTTAATGCGCGTATTCATAGGCGGATTACGACGTAATAGTCCGTTTCAGAAGAGAGCGTGAGTTGTTCCGAAAAGTAATAAAAGAACGGTAACTGCTTGATTAAACAAGGCCTGCACCATGGTGACACATAATTATACGGGTACTTCAGCGGCAGACAGCGTTACCTTGCGTCCCTGGGGCACGCCGAGTAGCGGGGATATTTATAATTTTGACGGTCTTGGCGGTAACGATACTCTCTACTTGAACAATAATGAAACAGCGGCCCTGAATTCCACTTTTCTGAGCAGCGGCTTTACCATTAACGGCGTTCAAGCCAGCACGATTACCTCACTTGATTTGCCAGCAGGGATTGCTACCCTGGCCGGAGCCACTACTGGCGGGACCATTCTGACCATTAATCTGACAAGCATTGAGTCGATCGTCTTCTCTGACAGGACGGTCACGCTGATCATTCCCGATATCACACAGCCATCCTTATCATCGGCAGCGGTCCATGGTACCTCGCTTGTTATGACCTATGACGAGACTCTTGACCCCATCAACATTCCCGTGGCTGGAGCATTTACAGTTACGAGTGCTACCTCAGGCGCTCATCCGGTCTCCGCTGTTTCTGTCAATGCAACAGCACATACGGTTACCCTCACACTGCAATCCGCGGTAACTGCAGGCGAATCGGTTACGGTGGCCTATACTGATCCAACAACGATCGACGATCATAATGCAATACAGGATACCGTTGGCAATGATGCCTCCACGATAACCTACAACTTTCTGGCGGTTGATCCGGCGGTCGCCTCAAGTTCGGGTGGAGCGGTGCCGATAGTTGCCGGAGTTGCGGGCCTCGGGCTCCTCGCATGGGCGATCATGTAGAGCAGGTCTTGAGGATGGGGAAAAAGCTGCTGGTTGACTGAGGGGACTTAGGGGACGTTCAAGGGGACTTAGGGGACGTTCACAACAAATTCAACTAACGCATGCCATATGCCCGTAAATCCTGACAATTCGGGGCTGGATAGTGATTGAAGTGGACCCTATTGACCAGACAATAAGAGGCCGAATTTAAGGTGGCAACTTGCCAG
>CAIJVD010000031.1 GCA_903824045.1 uncultured Chlorobiaceae bacterium | reverse complement strand
TCTTTCTTTTCTTTTCGACTCACCCTCATCTTTTGACAAGTTCAGCCTCAAACACACGTTCAGCAGTTCCCTCTCAATCAGCTAACTCTCAAATAACATGCCATCTTTCAGGCTCTTGCCCACGTCCTTATCTTCAGTGGGCTCCCAATGTATCACACTCCCCCCCAACTTCCAAACTCTTTCTGCTTCTTTCTTCTTTTTTCTTTGATTCATCCGCCGGATCATCAAAACCGACCGATTACTCTGTGCTTTTCAGGGGGTCAGGGCTGAGCGAAAAAAATGTCGGCATTTCGACCTCAAGCTCCATCTGATGGGAACCGCGGGAGAACTCCTTTGCAGCCCCGACAAAGCCGTGAAAGAGGGGATGGACCTTCTGCACGCGAGATTTCAGCTCAGGATGGAACTGTACCCCTACAAACCAGCGATGGTCCTTCAGCTCGATGATCTCTACCAGCTCGCCGTTCGGAGAGGTGCCGGAGAATATCATGCCTGCATCCTCGAAGTTCTTTCGGAAGGTATTATTGAACTCGTAGCGGTGACGGTGGCGTTCGTTGATCAGGAACTTCTCGTATACGGCGTGGGCCTTTGAGCCCTCCTTGATGATGCAGGGATAGCTTCCCAGACGCATGGTGCCGCCCTTCTCCTTGACTTTTTTCTGATGCTCCATGAGATCGATGACCGGAAAGCGCGCGCGCCTGTTGAACTCGGTTGAATTGGCGTCTGCCATTCCACAGACGTTGCGGGCAAACTCGATGGTGGCGCACTGCATGCCGAGGCATATACCGAAGAAGGGGATGTTCTGCTCCCTGACATACTGAATGAACTTTATCTTCCCCTCAATGCCACGGTCCCCGAAACCGGGGGCGACAAGAATGCCGCTGATGCCTTCCAGCTCTTTGGCAAAATCGTAGCTGGCGAGCTCTGCATCCTCCGCCTTGAGCAGCTTGACATTGACCTTGACATTGTTGCTGGCACCTGCATGAATGAAGGCCTCAAGAATCGATTTGTAGGCGTCGGGGTACTCGGTATATTTGCCGCTGATGCCGATAGTGACCTCTCCATCCTCGGGCGACTTGACCTTGCCGCAAAACTCGCGCCAGTAGTCGAGGGTTGGCTCCTTGTACTTCTTGAGACCAAGTTTTTTCAGAACGCGAAGGTCAAGTTTTTCCTTGAGCAGGAGGAGCGGGACGTCATAGATGGTTTCGCAATCGTTGAGCCCGATAACGTCAAGTTCATTGACGTTGCAGAAGTGTCCAACCTTGTTCTTGATCTCGCGCGAGAGCGGCTTTTCGCTCCGGCAGACAAGGATGTCGGGCTGAATGCCAGTCTCGAGCAGCATTTTCACGCTGTGCTGGGTCGGCTTTGTCTTGAGCTCGCTTGCGGCCTTGATATAGGGGACAAAGGTCAGATGGATGTTCAGCATGTTACGGTCGCCCATCTCGAGCTTCATCTGGCGCATCGCCTCAAGAAAGGGAAGTGATTCAATATCACCGATCGTGCCGCCGATCTCGGTAATAAGCACATCAAGGTCACCGTTTTTAGCCTGTTCTGCCATCCGGTCCTTGATCTCGTCGATGACATGAGGCACAACCTGTACTGTTGCACCGAGATACTCACCTTTGCGCTCCTTGTCGATGACCGACTTGTAGACCCGTCCCATGGTCAGGTTTGATGCCTGGGAGGTGGACTCGTCAAGAAATCGTTCGTAGTGGCCAAGATCGAGATCGGTTTCAGCCCCGTCGTCGGTAACGTAGACCTCGCCATGCTGGTAGGGCGACATGGTGCCGGGATCCACATTGATATAGGGATCGTATTTCTGTATGGCTACCCTCAGGCCGCGGCTTTTGAGCAGCATTCCAAGCGATGCCGACAGGATTCCCTTACCAAGCGAGGAGATCACTCCGCCGGTGACAAATATATGCTTTACGTTTTTCGGTCGGGCCATGAGATCCGCTGATCGTTAATTAAGTGTTACCGTCTACTACTCTACTCCTATGCCTTGTGGGCGCCGTCACAAAAGGGCATTGCTGCCGATTTTCCGCACCCGCAAACTGCAACCGTCTTTTCCTTTTCGATCTCAACCTGATAGGGATGCAGTCCGCTACCCTGGTGAGCCCCGTCACAGTAGGGAAAGTTCTGTGATTTGCCGCAGCCGCAGTAATATTTGGTGCCCGGCTGCTCCTTTATGATATAGGGTCTACTCTCTGCCATGATTCACTCCGGTTTTTGGTTGCGTTCCTTCCGATTATAATGAAAGTCCAATCTGGCCGTCAGCATCCTCAATCGGGAGGTCAGGGTCGCCATCCTCATCGGATTTAGGGACACGGGCAAGCGCGCCGATCATATCCCCTGACATGAGCCTGATGAGCCTTACCCCGGAGGTGTTCCTGCCGGTCACTCTGATATCGGAGACATGCTGGCGATTGACGATGCCGTGGGTGGTGATGATGATGAGATCATCTTCGTCGTTGACATCGAGCAGGCCGACAAGCGCGCCGATCTTCTCATGCGCTTTGAGTGTGATAACGCCTCTGGCACCGCGGCGAGTCAGACGGTAGTCCTCAACCTTGCTCCTCTTGCCAAATCCGTTATCGGTAACGGCAAGCAGTGAGGTATCTACGCGCTTGGTGGTCACCATAGAGATACACTTCTCGCCGTCGTCGAGCGTGATGCCCTTGACACCCATTGCGGTCCGGCCCATGGCACGAACCTCAGCCTCGGGGAAGCGAACCACAAAGCCGGAACTCTTGGCAAGCATGATCTGGTGTTCGCCGTCGGTCAGGCGTGCGTCGAGCAGCTCGTCCGTCTCTTCGATGGTAATGGCAGCAATACCGTTTCGTCTCGGATGGGAGAACTCGTCAAGCGCGGTTTTCTTCACGATGCCGTTAGTCGTCGCCATGACAATGAATCCCGGCTCTTCGAAGTTCCGGATATTGATATATGCCTTTATCTTCTCACTCGGCTGCAGCTCCATGATATTGGCCAGCGCCCGGCCCCTTGCCGCCCGGCCCGCTTCAGGTATCTCGTAGACCTTCAGCCAGTAGCAGCGACCGGTATTGGTGAAGAAGAGTATGTAGTTGTGCGTGGAGGCAATAAACATGTGCTCGACGAAATCGTCATGCTTGGCCTGTGCCCCTGTTACGCCCTTTCCACCCCTTGCCTGACGGCGGTAGCCCGAAACCGGGAAGCGCTTGATGAAGCCGTCGTGGGTGATGGTGATGACCACATCCTCCTGGGCAATCATGTCCTCGATGGAGAAATCGCCTTCCTGCGGAACAATCTCGGTCCGGCGCTCGTCACCATAAACATCCCTGACCTTGAGCAACTCATCACGGATGATCTCAAGCTGGCGCTCGGGACTGCCGAGAATAAAGCGAAGCTCCTCGATAAGGGCAAGCACCTCGGTGTACTCCAAATCAATCTTCTTGCGCTCCATACCGGTCAGGCGCTGAAGGCGCATCTCAAGAACCGCTTTCGACTGGATCTCGGAGAGGCCGAAGCGCTCCATAAGCCGTTCCTGTGCAACTGATGCGTCAGGCGACTCCCTGATGGTGGCAATAACCGCATCGAGGTTGTCGAGGCAGATCTTGAGACCTTCAAGAATATGGGCCCGCTTTTCTGCTGCGGAGAGGTCGTATTTCGTGCGGCGGAGGACAATCTCGTTGCGATGCTTGATGTAGTAGACCATCATCTCCTTGAGATTGAGGATCCTCGGCACGCCATCAACCAGCGCCAGCATGATCACGCCGAAGGTGTCCTGCATCGGGGTGTGCTTGTAGAGGTTGTTGAGCACAACCTTTGCAACCGCATCCCGCTTCAGCTCTATGACCAGGCGCATGCCGTCACGGTCGGACTCGTCGCGGATGTCGGCTATGCCGTCGATTTTCTTGTCGTGCACCAGTTCGACGATTTTTTCAATCAGGCGAACCTTGTTGACCTGGTAGGGAAGCTCGGTAACAACAATGGACTCCCTGCCGTTTTTCTGGGTAACCTCCACGAGGGCCCTGGCGCGAATCACAACCTTGCCCCTGCCGGTCAGGTATGCGGAGCGGACTCCTTCATAACCGTAGATAATACCGCCGGTCGGGAAGTCCGGCGCTATGACATATTTCATGAGGTCAGCGACCTCGATTTCCGGATTGGCAATCAGGGCGATCATGCCGTCGACAACCTCCCGCATGTTCTGCGGAGGGATGTTGGTTGCCATACCGACAGCGATGCCAGAGGCGCCGTTGACCAGCAGGTTGGGAATCGATGAGGGAAGAACGGTAGGTTCCTCGAGGGAGTCATCAAAGTTGAGGGCGAAATCGACGGTCTCTTTTTCGAGATCCTTCAGCATCTCACCGGCAATAGGCTTCATGCGAACCTCGGTATAACGCATGGCTGCCGGAGAGTCGCCGTCAACCGAACCGAAGTTTCCCTGGCCGTCAATAAGAGGGTAGCGCAGCGAGAAGTCCTGAACAAGACGTACAAGAGAGTCGTAGACGGCCGTATCGCCGTGGGGATGGAACTTGCCAAGCACTTCACCGACAACACGGGCAGACTTCTTGTGGGGCTTGCCAGCCTGAAGGCCAAGCTCGTGCATGCCGTAAAGCACGCGACGGTGAACGGGTTTCAGACCGTCCCTCACATCGGGCAGCGCTCGACTGACAATAACCGACATCGAATAATCGAGATAGGAACCCCGCATCTCTTCTTCAATACTGACAGGGACTATTCTTTCGCGCTGCATAGGTAGATCCTGAGTGATAATTGATATAAATAACCCGACCGGATAATGTATAAAAATCCGTTGAAATCCGGTAACAGCATAGTTTCAAAAACAAACAATATACAGAGATAACCCTTGATTACTCTCCAATCACAGCCTGCACAGGAGCATCTGACCATAGGGATTCCAGATCATAAAAACGCCGTTCATCCGGCATAAATATATGCACAACAACATCGAAATAGTCGATCAGTATCCAGTGCATGGAATCCATGCCTTCAACGTGCAGCGGACGCTCATCTTCCTCTTTAAGCTCATCGACAATATGCTCTGCCGCCGCCTTTGCCTTACGCTCCGAGTCGGCGGTCACAATAACGAAAAAATCCGTAACCGATGTCAGCCCCCTGAGGTCAAGAATCTTGACCTCTTCACACTTTTTCTCCAGCGCAAGCTCCGCGCACCGTTTGGCCAGCAACTCACTGACCGCAACCTCTTTCACCACTTCAGCCGCCTTTTTGACGGTCTTTTTCGCGCTGCTCATATCCCTCCGTTCATCGTCCATTGAGAAATTCTCTTATAAAATCTTCCTGAAAATATAGCAATGATTCACACTCCCCCAACATTGGGAACAAACAATTGGCGGTAATCCGGAACGACCTGTCCGGGCGAGGCTTCTGAAGCTGAACTGCAGAGCCGGCTGGCGGGAGTAAAGAGCGATTTGGCTGAAAAAAAGTCGGACTCCACAAAGGTCGCACCCGTTAGGGCAAGGAGCGGCTGAAGTTCAGGAACTCCCCGGCCGACCGCCGCCGCCAGGCCGGAAAGCGCAGCAAGTCGGGCCGCATCGGCAACAGCTTCGGCGCCCCCCCGTTCGACCTCGTCGTGCCACTCGCCGGCGCCGAGATCGGCCGCCCGGTAGGTTGCGTAGTAGTACTCACCCTTGCGTGACGGGATAACAGCAACAACCCTTTCAACACTCGAAACAAGGGCGGAGGCCATTGCTGGCATTGTGGGAACCGCAATCAGGGGGAGCGAGAGTCCGCAGGCAATCCCTTTTGCTGCCGCCATGCCGATGCGAAGGGCAGTGAACGAACCCGGCCCGGAAGATATCGCGATGCAGTTGAGCTCCCGGCGTTCCAGGCCGCTGCGGGTCATAACCTCCGCAACAAGCGGCACCAGAGACTCGGCCGCCCTCTTCCAGTCAGGGGCGCTCACCTCAAAGACCTCACCCCCCTTCGAGAGTGCGACTGAAAGAGCTGCATGGGTGCACTCTATGGCAAGAATATTCATCACTGCTTCCGTTTTATGGTAATCCTGCGGCTCGCTTCACCCGCATGCTCAAGCTCTACCGATGCCGAGTAGACCCTCTCATATTCCATGAAGCGGTCGCTCCATTCGACAAAGGAGAGGTAGGCGGATTCAAGGTATTCATCGAACCCGAGCGCCTCAAGCTCCCGAAGTGAGCCAATCCGATAGAGATCAAAATGGTGGATCATCACCGGCTCGCCCTGAACCGAACCCTGATAGATATTGAAGATCGGGAATGTCGGACTGGAGAGCTGGTCGTCGCAGCCGAAAAACTCTGCAACGCCCCTCATGAACTCCGTTTTGCCCGCGCCGAGCTGGCCACAGAGAGCGACAACCTCTCCGGGCTTCAGGGTCGCGGCAAACTGCCGGGCAATCGTGCGGGTTTCTTCAGCCGAGCGGGAAACGAAGCGTTCATCCATGACCGGTCAGTCGAGCGGGTTGAAGAGGAGCCCGGTCATGAGCTTCGGAAAGAAAAAGGTCGACTTCTGCGGCATCACCTCTCCGGTCTCCGAGACCGCAAGCACCTGCGCCACAGTCGTCGGCTTGACAACAAACCCGACCTGAACGCGGCCTGAGGCGACCGCATCGAAGAGCTCCCGGTCATCCTTGACATAGACAAGGTTGCTCTGTTTTGCCATGGCATCCTGGGATATGCCGAGCAGCCTGCCGAGCACCAGATCGTGCAACAGCACCAGTCCGAGACGCCGAAGTGCTTCGGGACGGGAAGGGTCGAACAGGGCAGATGGGTCAGCTTTCAAACTTATTCCAAGAACGGAGCCGGCGGTGACCACCCCATAGGCATAGCTGGAGGGCGATGCATCGAGAAAGGCCTTCAGGGCCGCCCGGTCGGGCAGCTCGGTCACGGCAAAGTACTCCTCAAGCCGCACCTTCAGCTGCGAGGCATCGAACCCCTCGAGGCTGTGCACCAGCCTGTGGATCGGAAAAATAATCAGCCCTTCATCATAGATGTTGGCCAGAAAGGTGAGAATGAAATTATAGGGTTCATCGCCAGTATGGGCCGGGTTAGCCGCAGCCCGCTCCCGGCTGTAATTGACGCCGGTATCGTAACGATGGTGACCGTCGGCGATATAGACCGTGCGCTCAAGAATGGAGTGCTGGAGCTCGCCGAGAATCTCCGGATCCGTAATCCTCCACATCCGGTTTCTCACCCCCTGAAACTGTGCATCGACAACCGGCGGGTGGTTCTCGGCGTAGGCTTTAAGGATACGGTCAGCAGTCTTATCCTCATCGGCATAGAGCCCGAAAATAGGGCTGATGTTAGCCTTCGTCTTCCGGAAGAGGTTCAGGCGGTCGGCCTTGGGGCCGGAAAGAGTCTTTTCGTGCGGAAGTATCTTTTTCTCCGAAAAGTCATGGAGACGCATGGCCGAAAAGAACCCGCACCGCGTATGGGTAGTGCCCTCGGAATCCTCAAAGGTCTGAAAATAGGGGTAGATGGCCGGCACAGAATCCTGCCGGAGCTCACCATCCCGAAGCCACTCTTCAAGACGCGAGGCCGCAGCAGCGTAGGGGTCAGCCTCCGTGGGCAGTTCAAGACGGATGGCATTGAACGGCGAACGTTGGTAGAGTTCCTGCTGAAACTCCGCGGAGATGACGTCGTATGGCGGGCAGATAAGATCGGTAGCGCTCTTCAGCATCTCGTCGCTGTAGAGAATCGCTTTCAATGGAACAATTTCAGGCATAACGGCAAAGGTTTAAAGTGTTGTGCATGCAGTCAGGCCCCTGATCTCTGGGCTATCCAGAAATCGTCATAACCCTCCTTGACCAGCACGATGATACGTCGGTTTTTGCACATCTCAAGCACGGCCAGAAAGGTAACGACAAGAATAATGCGCTCCGTGACCCCTTCGAGCACCGCACGGAAGGAGACCTGCACCCGTTCCTGGAGCCTTGAGAGAATAAGCGCACTCTGCTCTTCGACCGTTACCGGCGCATCCATGACATTTCTGGTCATGGTGCGGGGCATGTTGTCGAGCACCGCTTTGTAGGCGAGCATGAGATGGTAGAGAGTCGGACGGTTGACCGGTTCATCGAGCTCGTCGATAACCTCGGCCTCAAAATCCTCGAAAAATCCCCGGGCAAACAAGCTCTCCCGCGCCTCGCCAAGCTGGCTGAGGGCCGCAGAGGCCTCCTTGATGCGCTTGTACTCAAGCAAGCGCTGCACAAGTTCGGTTCGGGGATCGAATTCATCGGTCGCCCCGCTCTCTTCAGCGGGACGGGGAAGCAGCATTTTCGCCTTGATGCTCATCAGCATCGAAGCCATATAAATAAACTCGGCAGCAATCTCAAGGTTCAGGTTTCTGACATCATGGATATAGCCGATAAAATCAGCGGTGATTTTAGAGATGGGAATATTGTAGATATCGAGCTCATCGCGCCTGATAAAAAACAGCAGCAGATCAAGGGGACCTTCGAACTCTTCGAGGCTGATGCGGAACATGGAGAGGTTGGTGCGTTGGCAATATCTATTGAGGCAAGATAGAAAAAGCGGGAGAAAATGCGCAAAGAAACCCCTGCGGGTGAAAACCGCGGCAAGGAGCCGAAAAAAAAGAAACTTCAGATTCGCAAAAACTATTTATATATACAAGGAAGTATCGGGAATGCTCCATTCCCCCTTGATCCCTTAGACATCATCCCGGAAAGTCATCAATGAAAAGGATATTGTGTGCAACCGCCGCTGCCGCCGCATCTATGCTTCTTTTTGCATCCCTTGCCAGCGCCGAGTCCGCAAACAGCTCTTTCAACGAGGGATTCGCCCTGCAGCGGAAGGGTGATCTTTCGGGTGCCGTAAAGCTCTACTCGCGGGCTATCGAACAGAACCCCTCCTTTGCCATGGCCTATGAGATGCGCGGCGCAACGATGCAGCAGCTCAAGAAATACCCCCAAGCCATAAGCGACTACTCAATGGTCATCGCCTGCGGTGAAAACTATTTCAAGGCCGTCGGCTACTACAACAGAGGGGTGGTGAAAAACATGACCGGCGCATTTGCCGAAGCCATATTCGACTTTTCACAGGCGATTGAACTCGACAGAAAAATGGCCGCAGCCTACTTTCACCGCGGACTCGCAAAAAGCAAAACCGGTGACCTCTCGGGCAGGCTTGAAGATTTCCGGCAGGCCGCCAAGCTTGGGGACCTCACCGCAGAGGCATGGCTCAACACCTACGTTCCCGATTGGCGAGGAGCCCCGATCGCCTCCGGACCGCTATAAATCCCCCTCCCCCGGGGGGGACGTTCCTGAACTCATGAACTTCAACAACAATGACGCGGGGAAACCTGCTGCTGGTTTAGGATAGCCCGCCGCCGTTATGCCGACCCGCCGAGACGGAAGGGGAGCTCTTCCTGCTTGTCAGCATGAGATTTCTCTCTTCGTTCGAAATGACAAAACAAAAGCGAACTGGAACAATAAAGCCCTCGTCGAACCGGGGGCTTTATTGCGTTTCAAACATCTCCTCTGCCCTAAATCGCCGTGCCGCCGCGCTCTCTGGTCCTGATGCGAATACACTCCTCCAGTGGGGTGATAAAGATCTTGCCGGCACCGATCTCCCTCTCTCCGTGGCTTGCCGCATCGATGATGGTATCGACCGTGATATCGACGAACTCATCGTTAACGGCAATATCCAGCCTGATTTTCGGAATCAGGTTCGGCGCAATTTTCTGGCCACGGTAGATATCGATATCCTCCTGGCGACCGTGACCGGTAACCCGGCTGACGGTTATTCTGGTTATATCGGCCTGAATCAGCGCCTCACGGACGTGATCGAGCCGGTCAGGCCTGATGATGGCTGTTATGAGTTTCATTACTCTGGATTAATTAAGATTGATGAGGCCGTACCCGTGCTCGCCGTGCATGCTGTGGTCAAGACCCGACATCTCATCATTTTCGCTGATGCGCAGCCCGACAGTTTTCTCAACCAGCACAAGCAGTACAAGGGATAGTGTTGCAGCGTAAGCGATGGTAACGCCGACCGCCGTCGCCTGAACGCCGAGCTGCTGCCACACCGTCCAGCTCTTTGAGGCCGTCTTTGCGGCGGCATCTGCCATCCATGCAGGCCGAATAAAGAATACCAGCGCGAGTGCGCCGACTATACCTCCGACACCGTGGACGCCGAAAGCGTCGAGGCTGTCGTCATAACCAAGCCGGTTCTTGATCAAAATCGCCGTATAGCAGATCGAAGCGGCAAGAGCCCCGAGCGCGAAAGCGCCGGAAGGCTGCACAACACCTGCGGCAGGCGTGATAGCCACAAGACCGGCAAGAATTCCCGATGCCACGCCAAGGCTTGTTGCCTTTCCATGATGAAACACCTCGATAATCATCCAGGCAAATGCCCCCGAAGCCGCCGCAACCTGAGTTACCGTAAGCGCTCTGGCGGTAGCAAGATCGCTGGCAATAGCGCTTCCTGCATTGAATCCGAACCATCCAACCCACAGAAGACCCGCGCCGATGAGCGTCATGACAAGGTTGTTCGGGTGCATCACATTGCGGGGATAGCCGCGCCGTTTACCGAGATAGAGCGCCGCGACAAGCGCGGTGACGCCCGAAGAGATATGCACAACGGTTCCGCCTGCAAAATCGATTGCGCCGGATGCGCCGAGGTTGAACAGAAAACCGTCAGGAGCCCACACCCAGTGGCAGATCGGGCTGTAGACAAGAATACTCCAGAGCGCAATGAAGAGGGCATACCCCTTGAAGTTGACCCTTTCGGCAAATGCACCGGCAATAAGCGCCGGAGTGATGATGGCAAATTTTCCCTGGAACATGGCAAAAACATACTCCGGGATATGGGTGGGCATGATCTTTTCATCGATCCCCTGAAGCATGAACAGATTGCTGTCCCATCCAACAAAGCCGCCTAAAACCCCTGGGCCGAAACTCAGCGAATACCCCACCATAGGCCAGAGTACGCCGATGATCACCATTGCGCCAAAACTGTGCATCATGGTACCGAGCACATTTTTTGTCCGGACAAGACCTCCATAGAACATGGCAAGTCCTGGAACCATAAGAAGTACCAGTGCTGTGGATGTCAGCATCCATGCAGTGGTGCCGCTGTCGGTAACAACCCGCTCAGCTGCATGGGCCGAACTCTGAACCAGCAGTCCTGCAAGCAGAAGCACACCCGACGCTATAACGCTCTTCCTCATAACCCGATCAAATAAAATTACGCACACCTTAATTATTTACGATAACAACGAAAATGTAGTTATTTATTAAAGCATACCAAAATCATAGGCGCACTTTATTACATAATCGTTGAAATCGAGAGATTATGCCGGACAGAATGCAACCCACGAAAAGCGGGCCGAAAGGAACGAAGGCGTGGAGAAGAGGAGTGAAACTGCGCCGGAGCAACCCGCTCGGCAGACGCAGCCGAGGCCGGAAAATGGCTGCCAGAAATGGTTTTTTTTTGGAAATACACTCTTGATTGCGGTAAATTAGGCGCAGAAATCAGCCAATGGTTGGCTGATCGCTGTGCCGTTTAATTTGTGCTTTGGTTGACGGCCAGCCTCTCTTTGCTATCAATGCACATGTTTACAGAGACTAACAATGAATATTTACATTGGCAATTTGCCTTACACTGTATCTGAAGATGATCTGCGTGACGTTTTTTCCCAATTCGGGCAGGTAGACACCGCAAACATCATTAACGACAAGTTTTCAGGCCGCTCCAAAGGGTTTGGATTTGTCGACATGCCTAACGACAGTGAGGCTCGTGAAGCCATCGAATCAATGAACGACAAAGATTTGAAAGGCCGCACCATAAAGGTCAACGAAGCAAGACCGCGCGAAGAACGGCCGGCAAGAAGAGATCGCTACTGATTGCAGTTTTTTCGTTGTTTCGAGTAAAAAAAGCCAGGCATTTGTCTGGCTTTTTCATTTCCCCCCGGGAAGCGCTGTCTAAGAGCGGACGAGAAAAACTCCCAGATCTTCGAGCAGGGCCTGCAGGTCCTCCTCATGCTCCACCTCATCCTGAAGAATCTGCACCGCAAGATTGTAGGTCACCGGATCCTTGAGCCCAATCTCGCCGATAATGCTGTTGTAGACATTGATAGCGCACTGCTCTCCGGCAATATTCTGCTCAAGAATCTTTTTGACAAAGGGGTCATCCGGGGCAGCATAACCGCAGTTGGCCCAGGTGAACCACTCCTTTGGGCTGGTAATGGGGGTTCCTCCAAGCTGAATAATCCTCGTTGTCACCATATCGGCATGGCGAAGCTCATCGGCGGCATGCTGGAGAAGCTCGGCGATCACCGCATCCTTCATCGGCCCCTGAACAACCTTTGCACCAAGCCAGTACTGATAATAGGCCAGCCACTCGTCGGCAAATGCCTTGTTGAGCAGCTCAAGCACACGGGGAAGATGTTCCCCGACAATTTCACGTCCTCTGGTACCCATGATCTTCCTCCTGTTATTTCGTTGCTGAATGAGCTGCCGTCCCCCACGCAACCTCCGGGGATCGTCACCTCTTGCTTGAGACCAGCTCCCTGATGGCATCAGAGAGTTTCGTATACCTGAAAATAAAGCCCTGCTTTTCGAGAAATCCCGGCTTGACCTTTTGCCCTCTGACCGCATAGTCCGCGCCCTCACCCAACAGAAGCTGAACGGCGAGCTTCGGCACCGGCAGAATCGACGGCCGACCGAGAACAGAGCCCAGCACGGTGGCAAAATCCCTCATCGATATCGGCTTCGGGCTGACAGCATTGATCGCGCCTTTATACTCAGGATTGTCCAGCGCCTCGAGGATACAGGCAAGCTCGTCATCGAGATGGATCCAGGAGATGCACTGCCTCCCCGTGCCGACAGGACCTCCGAGAAAAACACTGAACGGCGTGATCATCTTCTGCAGCATCCCTCCCCGGGTTGACAGAACAATTCCGGTTCTCAGCAGAACAAGACGCACTCCGCAATCGGCGGCAGGAAGAGCCTCCTCCTCCCAGTCAATGCAGATTTTGGCAAGAAAATCACTTCCTCCCGGAGCGGACTCGAGAAGATCCTCTGTATCCTTGCAGGAATCAAAGGAGCCATAATAGCCGATGGCAGAGGCGGAAATAAAGACACCGGGTTTCTCGGGCGCAGAGACTATGGCCGCCGTCAGATGACGGGTGCCGAGAATGCGCGAATCGTAGCACTCCGCCTTGTGCTCCGGACTCCAGCGGCTTTCAAGCAGCGGCTTGCCCGCAAGATGAATCACCGCCCTGGCGCCGCTGATGTAGCCGGTCCATTCGCCGCTCTCCATATCGGAATCCCACTTCACATAGCCCGCGGCACCAGGAATCTTCTCCTCGGCGCTCTTAACAGACCGGGCAAAAACGACGACCCGCGCCCCTCGATTGATAAGCCTCTCGGCAAGCTCGACGCCGATTACACCAGTGGCTCCGGTAATAACGATATGACCCTGCATAGAACAACTCACTGCCTGGAATGATTGAAACTCCATATAACCTATGACTGAACAGGCCCTTACCCGTAATAATTCCCTGCCGCACAAAACGAAAAAGCCGAAGCGGGGAAAACACCTGGGTGCTCCCCGCTTCGGCGTGAGTTTGGGCTACAGTTCAGGAGGGCAAATCCCTCCCTAAAAACTACTCAACAGTCACCGACTTGGCAAGGTTCCTTGGTCGGTCGACGTTGCAGCCACGAAGCGTGGCGATGTGGTAGGCGAGCAACTGCAACGGAATGACGGTCAAAAGCGGCGTGATCGGCCCTGAGGACTGCGGGATGTAGATGACGTGCTCGGCAAGACGGCCGATCTCCTTGTCTCCCTCGTTGGCGATGGCGATGACACGGCCTTTGCGGCTCCGCACCTCTTCGATGTTGCTGAGAATCTTGGTATAGGTGCTGTCGCGGGTGGCGATGAAGATGACCGGCATGTCCTCGTCAATCAAGGCAATCGGGCCGTGCTTCATCTCTGCTGCCGGATAGCCTTCGGCATGGATGTAGGAGATCTCCTTGAGCTTCAGCGCCCCTTCGAGCGCAACCGGGAAGTTGTAGCCGCGGCCAAGATAGAGGAAGTTTTTGGCATCCTTGAAAAGCGCCGCGATGCTCTGGATCTGGCTGTCGAGGTTGAGAATCCTGTCGGCTTTTTCGGGCAGATCGGCAAGCTCGCGGAGGTTAAGCGCAATCTCGCTGTGAGAGATGGTCCGGCCCTTGCTGAGCGCGAGGGCGAGCATGTAGAGCATGATAACCTGGGCAGTGAACGCCTTGGTCGAAGCGACGCCGACCTCCGGGCCGGCATGGGTGTACATGCCGCAGAGGGTTTCGCGGGCAATGGTCGAACCGACCACATTGCAGATACCCATAACAAGAGCCCCTTTCTCCTTGGCCGCACGAAGGGCGGCGAGGGTATCGGCAGTCTCGCCCGACTGTGAA
Organism: uncultured Chlorobiaceae bacterium; assembly: GCA_903824045.1. GTDB lineage: Bacteria > Bacteroidota > Chlorobiia > Chlorobiales > Chlorobiaceae > Chlorobium. The sequence goes on along the minus strand of CAIJVD010000031.1, from coordinate 20,095 downwards.
ATGACAATAACGACATCATCCACGCCGACAATCGGATTGCGGTAGCGGAACTCGGAAGCATAATCGACCTCAACAGGGATGCGGGCAAACTCCTCGATGAGGTACTCGCCAATCAGGCCTGCGTGCCAGCTCGTACCACAGGCACAGATGACAATGCGCTTGGCCTGCTTCAGCCGGTCGAGGTAGTCCTCAATACCGCCAAGGCATACCCGGCCCTCCTCGAGTCGCACTCGGCCCCTCATCACGTCGTGCATCACGGTCGGCTGCTCAAAGATCTCCTTGAGCATGAAGTGCTCAAAGCCCCCCTTCTCTATTTTTTCCAGAGAGAAATCAAGCTCTGTAACAACCTTCTCCTGCTCAATATTCTCGATAGTCTTGACTGTGTATCCGGTCCTCGTCACAACGGCAAGCTCGCCGTCGGAGAGATAAATCACCTTGTTGGTATGCTCGACAATCGGGGCCGCATCAGAGGCGATGAAGTACTCCTCCTTGCCGATGCCGATGACCAGCGGGCTGCCCTTGCGGGCGACAATAATCCGGTCAGGCTCGCGCGAGGAGATGACGCAGATGCCGTAAGCACCCTCAACATGGCGGAGGGAGCTGCGAACAACCGACTCAAGAGAGAGCGACCGGTCACTCTTCCAGATCCGATCGATAAGATGAACAAGCACCTCGGAATCGGTGTCGCTGGCAAAGCTATACCCTTCTGAGATGAGCTCCTGCTTCAGGGCTGAGTAGTTTTCAATGATTCCGTTATGGATGAGAGCGATGTCCCCCGCGGCATTCATGTGCGGGTGAGCGTTGCGGTCGCTCGGGTCACCGTGCGTCGCCCACCGGGTGTGGCCGATACCGATCGTTGCGCCCTTGAGCGCCTCGCGACGCTCACCGGTGTCCGTCTCCAGACCTCCGACGCTCCCCTTCTGCTTCATTACCGAAAGGGTCCCGTTCAAAAGGGCTATCCCTGCTGAATCGTAGCCTCTGTACTCAAGCCGCTTCAAGCCGGTCAGCAACAATGGCGCGGCTTCACGCCAGCCGATATATCCTACTATTCCACACATGGCAACAAAATTGTTGGTTAATCCTCAAGAAAGGAAATAATGGCACTCAACACCTCTGAAAGCCAACCTGATTGAGATTCGAAAAGTCTCCCAATATAGGGAAGATCTATAACAGATGCTTCATCCCTGCATGAATTTTGTCCGCCTCTTCAGCGACCGCCCGCTCATAGGCATCGATCGACAAAAACGATCCGGATGCCGGAGCTTCGGGATAGATGAGGCTGCGACTGACATTGATCAGGGCACTCTGACGGTTCCCGTCAACACCAAGGTCAACCGCCTCTTCGAGCGATCCGCCCTGGGCGCCCACACCCGGAATAAGCAGAAAAAGTCCCGGCGCCTGACTGCGTATCTCGCCAAGCTGCGAGCTTTTGGTGGCCCCGACCACCACGCCGCCGTTGCCGTTTCGGCTCCATGAGGCGACATGCTGAAGCACCGAGCGGTAGAGTGGCTGGCCGCTCTGCAACGGCTGCTCCTCAAAATCCGCCGATCCCGGGTTCGAAGTGAGACAGAGCACGAAAACGAGCTTCTCCTCATAGGCGAAAAAAGGCTCGAGGGAGTCTGAGCCCATATAGGGGGCAACGGTCAGGGCATCAAAGGGCCAGTGTTCAAAAAAAGCCTTCGCGTACATTCTGCTGGTATTGCCGATATCGGCGCGCTTGGCGTCGGCGATCGTCATGATCGAATCGGGAATGGCGGCAAGCGTCTGCTCCATATCCTTCAACCCCTCGATCCCCCTCGATTCGTAGAATGCCGTGTTGATCTTGTAGGAGACCGCCGTATCCGCTGTCGCCCTGATGATGGCACGATTGAACTCCAGAACGGGATTGGCGTAGGCTGAAAAGAGAGCGGGAATCTTCCCCGGATCAGTGTCGAGTCCGACACACAAGAGCGATTTCAATGCCGAAATTCTGGTATTGGCCTTATCCCGGGCTGAACTCATGAACGTCATCTCCTTCATGGGGTTATCGATAGAGCTACCGACAGATGCCGCCCATAAAACTATTGACGGGCGCTGCCGGTTAACAAAACTCCGGCAGAACCTCATGAAACTTATAGTCGCCGGAATTCATTTTTACGTTTGTCAATATATGATATGTTTTCTTACGATATAGTTCTTTAAATGAAAGTTTCCAGTAAATTACAGGCCTTGCATCCCCTTGCATCCGGCACCGCTGAATTACCATAACCATTATTGTCGATTGATGTTAAAAAAAACGAACGGACCCTCAAATCCCTATAAAAACGAACCGGAAAACAACCTGCCTCGACCGAAATTCTCGATCATGTACTATGTGGTCGTCATTGTTCTTCTCATAGGCATACAGCTCGCTTTTTTCTGGTCAGGCACTTCACAGGAGATTCCCTACAGTACCTTCCGCAAGTTCATTACCGAAAACAAGGTTGAATCAGTAAAGATCTCTCCTGAAAGAATATACGTCAAGCTCAAACCCGGCGTCTCTTCGGGCCTCGCCACAAAGGAACAGCCAAAGGAGGGGCCTGGAGTCAATCTCCCTCAGTCCCAGACGAAACCTGAGGAGATCTATGTAAACCCCGTACGCGATGAGACACTGGTACCTCTGCTCGAAAGCAAGGGGATCAAGTACCAGGGACTTCCGAGCAGCACATGGATCAGCGAACTGCTGCAGTGGCTGCTGCCCTTCGGTCTTCTGATCGGCATCTATTTCTTCGTCTTCCGGCGCATGGGCGGACCGGGCGCGCAGTTCATGAACATCGGCAAGAACAAGGCCGCACTCTACGAAAACCTGGACGAGCACACCCGCATCACCTTCAAGGATGTGGCCGGCCTCGACGAGGCAAAGGCGGAGGTCATGGAGGTCGTGGACTTCCTCAAGGATCCGAAAAAGTATACCAAGCTCGGCGGCAAGCTGCCCAAGGGAGTGCTGCTGGTCGGCCCTCCGGGCACAGGCAAAACCCTTCTGGCCAAGGCAGTTGCCGGCGAGGCCGACGTGCCCTTCTTCAGCATCAGCGGCTCGGACTTCGTCGAGATGTTTGTCGGCGTCGGTGCAGCAAGGGTGCGCGACCTCTTCAAGCAGGCCAAGGAGAAAGCCCCCTGTATCATCTTCATCGACGAGATCGACGCCGTTGGCCGCAGCCGCGGCAAAGGCGCCATGATGGGCGCCAATGACGAACGTGAAAACACGCTCAACCAGCTGCTTGTGGAGATGGACGGTTTCGCAACCGACAAGGGCGTCATCCTTATGGCTGCGACCAACCGGCCCGACGTGCTCGACTCCGCGCTCCTCAGGCCCGGCCGCTTCGACCGCCAGATCATGGTCGACAAGCCCGACCTGAAGGGACGCATCGATATTTTCAAGGTACACACCAAGAACCTCTCCCTTTCGGCGGACGTCAACCTCAAGGCGCTTGCCTCTCAGACGCCCGGATTTGCAGGCGCCGAAATCGCCAACGCCGCCAACGAGGCCGCACTGCTTGCATCGCGCCGAAACAAGCTGAGCATCGAGATGAAAGACTTTGAGGACGCCATTGAGCGCGTCGTAGCGGGGCTTGAGAAAAAGAACAAGGTGATCAACCCCAGAGAGAAGCAGATTGTCGCCTACCATGAGGCGGGCCATGCCGTCATCAGCTGGATGATGCCGGAGAACGACCCCGTCCAGAAAATCTCGATCGTTCCTCGCGGCATGAGCGCGCTCGGCTACACCATGAACATCCCGCTTGAGGACCGCTACCTGATGACGAAAAACGAGTTGCTGGCGCGCATCTGCAGCCTGCTCGGGGGACGCATCGCCGAGCAGATCATTTTCAATGAGATCTCTACCGGCGCACAGAACGATCTGGAAAAGGTAACCAGCATAGCCTACAACATGGTCATGGTCTACGGCATGAGCGAAAAGCTCGGCAACCTCTCCTTCTTCGAAAGCAACAACCCCTACTACGGCAGCCCCGGTATCGACAAGAAATACGGCGAAGAGACCGCTCGTCTTATCGACAGGGAGGTCATGGCCATTGTCGAAGAGTCACGCATCAAGGTTGACGCGCTGCTGACCGAGAACCGTGACAAGCTTGAACGCCTTGCCAGTGAACTGCTCCTGAAAGAAATGCTTCAGTACAGCCAGATCGAAGAGATTCTCGGCAAACGACCTGAAGGACTCTTCCCGGTTACCATCACCGAGGAGATTGAGCCTGATATTGAGAGTGATGGGCCGGAAACACCCTCCGCTGAGGAGCCGGTGCTGAGCATCAGCGAGCGTGAGCAGGCGGAGCTTGAGGAGGCCGTTGCGAGGCTGAGAGAGGCCCGTAAAACACCGTAACCGCCCTCGCATTAAACCATGACAAAAAGGGTTAATTTGAGGGTCTCCGGCCTTGTTCAGGGCGTTGGATTCAGGATGTTTATTGACCGTGCGGCAAACGAGCTGAAGCTTGGGGGATGGGTACGAAACCGACCGGACGGCTCGGTGGAAATTGAGGTTCAGGGAGCGGAGGAGCTGGTTCTGGAGCTGGCACGGCGGGCCGAAAAAGGACCTTCACGATCGAGAGTCACCTCCATCAGGAGAGAGGAAAAAACACCTGAAAGAGGCCTCGGCGGCTTTACCGTTATCGTATAAAATGCAAAAAGGCAGGAAAATCCTGCCTTTTTGGGTGCACTGTAGAGTGTCGATGTGGGTCCCGAGGGATTCGAACCCCCGACCTACTGGGTGTAAACCAGTCGCTCTAACCAGCTGAGCTAGGAACCCTTGAAACGGGGCATCATTATACCACTATTTTCAAGGAAGTACAAAAAGAAAAAACATCCCCGCCCAAGAGCTCGATTGTGCGTTATTTGTAAGCCTTCCCGAAAAAGCATAAATTCATGCCGGTAATTCGGCGGCCAAACCCGGCAACTTTTTTTTTGTTCATCACTATGCGAACACTCGCCATCCTTGGCTCAACCGGCTCTATAGGATTGAGCACCCTTGACGTTGTCCGGCAGCATCCCGAAAAATTCAGCGTCGCCGGCCTTGCCGCAGGCCAGGATATCGCCGGACTCGCCCGGCAGATCGAGGAGTTCCGCCCGACTGCGGTCTCCGTCAGAGACGAGGCCTCGGTAGCCCGCCTGAGAGAGATGCTTGGCGACTGCAAGCCTGAAATCTATTTCGGAACTGAAGGGGCCGCAATGGTAGCCTCTCTTGAAGAGACGGATATGGTTGTATCGGCCATCGTCGGTGCGGCCGGCCTTGTGCCAACCGTCAGCGCCATCAAGGCGGGCAAGCATATTGCCCTCGCCAACAAGGAGACCCTTGTCGTTGCCGGACAGCTGGTTTCAGACCTCATCAAAAAGCATAACGTTCACCTGCTTCCCGTGGACAGCGAGCACTCGGCAATCTTCCAGTCGCTCCAGGGGCACCGCACAGAAGATGTCGAACGCATCATCCTCACCGCTTCGGGCGGCCCCTTCCGCAACACTCCGCAGGAGGAGCTGAAGGAGGTCACCCCCGAGCGCGCACTGAAGCACCCGCAGTGGAGCATGGGGGCAAAAATAACCATCGACTCCGCAACCCTTATGAACAAAGGGCTGGAGGTCATCGAGGCTCACTGGCTGTTCAACATGCCGGCCGAAAAAATCGGCGTTGTGGTTCATCCCCAGAGCATCATTCACTCCATGGTTGAATATATTGACGGCTGCGTCATCGCCCAGCTTGGAGCTCCCGACATGCGTGCGCCGATTGCCTACGCCCTTGCCTGGCCCGAACGATGTGAAAGCGGCATTCACAAGCTTGACCTGGTAAAGACAGGAACACTGACCTTCGAGGAACCTGACAGGCTTCGATTCCCTGCCCTCAACCTGGCGTTTGACGCCCTGAAGGCCGGCCGAACCTACCCGGCAGTGCTCAACGCCGCCAACGAAATCGCCGTAGCTGCCTTCCTCCAGAAAAAAATCGGCTTTACCGGGATTGCTGAAACCGTTGACAAAACCATGCAGGCACACGAACCCTTTTCACCCGTCGAGCTCGAAGAGTACCTGCAGGCCGACCGGTGGGCCAGAGAGCGTGCATTGAAATTTATCGAATGACCCTTATAACTGGTGCGGCCTCCAACATCGGGAGCACCTCTTTTCCCTACTGAAACGAACAACATCCATGGATCTTCTGACCACGACATTTTTCTTCATTCTTGCCATTTTCATTCTGGTGACGGCCCATGAGCTCGGCCACTTCCTGACAGCAAAACTTTTCGGCATGAGGGTCGACAAGTTTTACATCGGCTTCGATTTCTGGGGCCTGAGGCTCTGGAAAAAACAGATTGGCGAGACCGAGTACGGCATCGGGGTATTTCCGATTGGCGGCTACGTCAAAATCGCCGGAATGGTTGATGAAAGTCTCGATACCGATTTCCAGAGCGAGGAGATTCAGCCGTGGGAGTTCAGGGCCAAGCCAGCATGGCAGCGCATGATTGTGCTTGCGGGCGGCGTTGTCATGAACATCCTTCTTGCCGCCGTGATCTTTATCGGCATCACGCTGGTGCTTGGTGAAGCCCGAACCAGCGTCACCACCCCCTCTTTCGTCGAAAAGGGTTCCGTCTTCGAGGCTATGGGCATGAAGACCGGTGACCGCTTTCAGGCGGTGAACGGCAAGCCGGTCGCAAGCTGGGAGGAGGCGCTCGACCCCGAGCTGCTTAGCGCAAAAACGCTCAGCTACACCGTTCGGCGCAACAGAGAGAGCCTGACCCTCAACGCCCCGTCGAACATCATGTCGAGAATCAACGACCAGAAGGGGCTCGGCATCCGTCCGATTGTTCCACCGTTTATTGAAGAGGTTCTTGATCGCCAGCCGGCGAAAGTTGCCGGACTGAAATCAGGTGGACTCATCACCTCAATCGACGCAAAACCGGTCTCCGACTGGGCCGAGGTCGTCGGCATCATCTCCGCTCATCCGGGCAAACCAATTGCCATCAGATGGCGCTACATCGAACCTGTTAAAGGGCAGTCGATCTCTCCCTCCAGGATTCTTGCAGAGGGACGCGAGCAGCTCACCACCGTTGTGCCCAACAGTTCAGGAAAGATCGGCATCTCGCTCAAGCAGATTCTGCCGACACAGCGCAGAAAGGTAGGGCCGGGAGAGGCGATAGCCGACGGCATCGGGCAGACATGGAAGATGAGCGTCATGACCGTTCAGGGATTCGCCAAAATCTTCACCGGCCAGGAGGAGTTCCGCAAATCTGTCGGTGGCCCGATCAAGATTGCAAAGATTGCCAGCCGAAGTGCCGAGCAGGGTCCGGTCAGCTTCCTTTACTTTCTCTCCATGCTCTCGATCTCGCTGGCCATTATCAACATCCTGCCGGTCCCGGCGCTCGACGGAGGCCAGTTTCTCCTCAACGGCATCGAAGGCATTATCGGGCGGGAACTGCCGTTCAGCATAAAAATGCGCATTCAGCAGGTCGGCATGGCACTCATTCTGGCGCTTTTCGCATTCATTCTTATCAACGACATCGTCAACCCCTGAGGGCGGCGAAGAGGACACAATGCTCGAAAAACTGCAATACATAAAGGAGAAGCACCTCGACCTTGAGCGCCTCCTTGCCGACCCGGCAGCCGCAACTGACCAGGCTCGATTCCGCAAACTCAACAAGGAGTACAGCGACCTCAAGGAGATCGTTCAAGCCTATGACGAGTACGCACAGGCGCAAACCGAACTCAATGAGTCGAAATCCTTGCTGAAAAGCGAGCAGGACCCGGAGATGAAAGAGCTCGTGCAGGCCGAAATCACCGAACTGCAGAAAAAGCTGCCGGAGCTTGAGCAGCAGCTCAAGGTACTCCTTCTGCCCAAAGACGAGGCCGACTCACGCAACGTCATTGTAGAGATTCGCGCTGGCACCGGCGGAGAGGAGGCCGCGCTCTTTGCTGCCGACATCTTGAGAATGTACCAGCGATACGCCGAAAGCCAGGGATGGAAGTATGAAATCATGCACTACAACGAAAGCTCCATGCCCGGCGGTTTCCGCGAAATCACCATGGAAGTGAGAGGTCACGACGTCTACTCCACCATGAAGTACGAAAGCGGCGTCCACCGCGTACAGCGAGTGCCCGACACCGAGACACAGGGACGAATCCACACCTCGGCCGTAAGCGTCGCCGTGCTTCCCGAGGCCGAAGAGGTCGACGTTGAGGTTCGCCGTGAGGATCTGCGCTACGACACCTACCGCAGCGGAGGAAAAGGAGGGCAGAACGTCAACAAGGTCGAAACCGCTGTGCGCATCACCCATATGCCGAGCGGCATTGTTGTGGCATGCCAGGAGGAGCGCTCCCAGCTTCAGAACAAGGAGCGGGCGATGAAGATGCTTCTGGCCAAGCTCTATGACCAGCAGCTTGCCGCTCAGGTGCAAGAGAGGGCCGACCTGCGCCGTTCTATGGTCACAACCGGCGACCGGAGCGCCAAGATCCGCACCTACAACTTCCCCCAGTCGCGAGTCACCGATCACCGCATCGGCTTCACCAGCCACGCCCTCCCGCAGATCCTGCAGGGAGAGATGCACGACATCATCAATGCGCTCAAAATGCACGACCAGACTGAACGGCTGAAAGCCGAACTCATGTAACCACCCGCCGAACCCTGATGGCAGATAGTTTTCCCCTGGATTCTCACTATATTTTCGGGGGAAGAGTACCACAAAAAGCTCACGAAACCGAACCTACCGATCGCGATTATGGAGATGGAGTCTACAGGCACCAGCAAAGGAGACTGGATATTTTTCGAAGAGCTGGAAAAAACAGCGAACTATCTCGGAAACCAGAAAAAAGTCCTTGGTTTCAACCCCTTCTGCCACAGCGTCGAATTGACCGAAACGGAAAACGTCTACAAGTGGCACTTCCGGGTCACCGATCCACAGAACAACCCGTTTGACGTCATCTTCTATGTTGAACAGACCGATGAACTGCTCGTCGAACTGCCGGTTCATCTCGAAGACCACACCCCTGAGCAACTCACCGAAGAGATGATCCTGGAGCATACCGTTGGCCGCCGGATTCGCTGGAAACACTACCCTGCGCCTTCAAAGGTTGAGGACCCAATCAACTATCTTTTCGAAGGCAGAGCCTCAGCCTCGCTTGACCTCCACCGCATGGAAGAGAAGCGGACGAGGGTCAACTTCCAGCTGCAGGTCGATGTCAAGTTTATTCTCTACCCCGCGTTCCGGATCATTCCCGAGCAGATCATCAAGCTCATGACCAACGCAGGAATGTCCATCATCATGCAGACCGCGACGAACCGGATGTTTAATGCCATTTCAAAGGACTTCGCCAGAATCCAGCACATTTGAAAGGAGCCTGCACCATGGACTTTTACGACCTTGTGACAGCACGCAGCAGCATACGAAACTACGAGAGCGACCGGCCAATTCCCGAAGAGCTGCTAAAGAGAATCCTCAACGCCGGCAGGATGGCCCCCTCGGCCTGCAACCGCCAGCCATGGCGCATCAAGGTTGTCAGAACACCCGAAATGCTCCAGAAAGTCTACCCATGCAACGCCCGCGACTGGATCAAGACTGCACCCTGCATCCTTATCGTAACCGGAGAGCGTGAAAGCGCATGGGTCCGGCAGGACGGCTACAACTCCATCGAGACCGACCTCGGCATCGTTATGGACCACCTTGTGCTTGCCGCCGCGTGGGAAGGGCTCGGCACCTGCTGGATTGCCGCATTCGACAAGGAGATGCTGAAGCGGGCACTCGGCATGAAGGAGAGAGAAGAACTCTTCGCCTTCACCCCCCTCGGCTACCCCGCCCCGAACCTCGAAATCCGCCCCAAGAGTCGAAAACCGCTCGAAGAGATTGTTGAATTTCTTTGAGCGATTGAAGAAAAATGCGCGTGAATTTTCTGGCATCCTGTGTTGTTACCATAGTACTCCCCCCTGAAAAAGCAAAACGGATGCACCATGAGAAACATCGTTTTCACAGGGAAGGGGGGTGTCGGCAAAACCTCGATTGCCGCGGCGACCGCCGTCAAGGCGGCATCAATGGGATACAGGACCCTCATCATTTCAACCGATCCGGCGCACAGCCTCGGGGACTCGTTCGACATTGAGCTCGGCCCTACTCCCCTCAAAATCGCCGACAACCTCTGGGGTCAGGAGGTAAGCGTCTACGGCGACCTCTCGCTCAACTGGGAGATCGTGCGGGAACACTTCGCGCACCTCATGGAGGTGCAGGGCATCAAGGGAATCTATGTCGAGGAGATGGGCGTTCTGCCCGGCATGGAGGAGCTCTTCTCCCTCTCCTACATCAAGCGCTACAACGAGTCGAAGGAGTACGACCTCCTGGTGGTCGACTGCGCGCCGACCGGCGAAACGCTGCGCCTGCTCTCCCTGCCCGAGACCTTCGGCTGGATGCTCAAACTGATGCGGAACCTTGAGAAGTATGTGGTCAAGCCGATGATCCGCCCTCTCTCGAAACGGATCGGGCGATTGCACGACATGGTACCCGACGTCGATGTCTACGACCAGATAGACCACCTCTTCTCGTCGATTGAGGGAATCGTCGAGCTTCTCTCCGACGGCACCAGAACCACCGTACGCCTTGTGATGAACCCGGAAAAAATGGTCGTGAAGGAGTCGATGCGGGCGCTTACCTACCTCAACCTCTACGGCATCACCGTGGACCAGGTGGTGATCAACCGCGTCTACATGGATGAGGTGGACGGGGCCTACTTCGACGAGTGGAAAACCATCCAGAAAAAATACCTCGAGCAGATCGAACGCTCCTTCGCCCCGATTCCGATCACCAGAGTGCCGCTCTTCAAGCGCGAAGTGCTCGGTCTAGAGATGCTGAAAATCGTGGGCGACCTGGTTTATAAAGGGAAAGACCCGATAGACATCTTCTTCCATGAGGAGCACACCCTCATCACGAAAATCAGCGAGGGACACTACGTGATGAAACTCCGACTCCCCTTCGTCTTCGACAACCGCATGGAAGCCAAAGTCATGCAGGTCGGCGACTCCATGAGCGTCAGGATTGGCAACTACCAGAAAGGTGTCATCCTCCCGCTCTTTCTTGCCGGCATGCGGGTAGCCGAAGCCGGATACGAAGAGGAGTGGCTGAAAATCGACTTCCGCAAAAAAGAGCCTTCCTCCGCGCCAACCTGAACCGATTCTGTCCGACAGGCTCAACGGCCTGTCGGCCCCCCCCCTTTAACTGCATTCACCGTCAAGCCTTATGAAAACAAAGGCTTCCGTCTTAATAAAGACAGTTTATGTCTCACAATAAGCAACTTTTGCTGAGACATCCCCACTGACCATCCGCCTCAGGATGCCCGTCATCGCTCAAATGCAAAATCTTGGCATGGTATTTGATTAGGGATAATCGATTAATTGACTCACGTGAGTCGATCGGAGGTAATAATCGAATTCCTTAATAGTTAACCGTAAAAACGGGGCCGAAATATCATGACAGCCAAAGAGCATACGACACGAAACAGGCAGTGCATCCATTGAGAGCCGTGAAAAAATTCAACGAAAACTCTCCCCTGCGCGAAGCCCTCATCTCAAGGATTCCCGCCATTAATCAGACGCTCTTTTTCGGGGTCTTCATCAATGTGCTGGTCCTTTCGCCAAGCGCCTACATGATGGAGGTCTATGACCGGGTGGTAAACAGCCAGAGCCATACGACTCTTCTGATGCTGACGATAGCTGTCGCTGGCGCATACATGCTGCTTGAATCTCTCGAGTGGGTACGCCATCAGATCATGCAGCATGCCGGAGTGGAGCTTGACAGAAACGTTCGTGACCCTCTGTTTGCCTCGGTTTTTTCGGCGCGCACGAAAAACTTTCCCGCTGCAGGGCCGCAAGCACTGCGCGACCTCAAAACACTGCGAGAGTTTCTTCCTTCGCCAGCTTTTCTGGCGATTCTCGATACCCCTTTCGCCATGCTTGTCCTGGTGATTCTTTTTCTGATGAACCCAATGCTGGGCTGGTTTGCCGTTGCCGGCGCGCTGCTTCAGTTCGGGATCGGAACTCTCAATGAACGGCGCATTGGCTTGCCGCTTCTGGCCGCAAACCGCAGTGCAATGATCTCTCAAGGCTATGCCGATGAGGTCATCCGCAACGCGCAGGTGATCGAGTCGATGGGAATGGCACCGGATATCCATAGGCGATGGTCGGCTCTGCAGCAGGAGTTTCTTCTCTCACAGGCAACCGCCTCCGATCACGCCGGAACCAATGCTGTTCTCTCGAAACTGGTGCAAAACCTGTTGAGCTCTCTATTGCTCGGTGTTGGATGCTGGCTGACGATGAAGGGCGAGCTGCATGGTTCCGGCATGATTGTCGGCTCGATTCTCGGAGGCAAGGTGCTCTCCCCGCTTGTGCAGATCATCGGAAACTGGCGCCAGACTGAAGAGGCTCTGGAGGCATTCCGCCGCCTGGATATACTCCTCAGGGAGTTTCCGCTCCCGGAAAAGAAAATGGCGCTGCCGCCCCCGACAGGCTTGCTTTCAGTTGAGGGGGTCATTGCGGGAGCGCCAAGGAGCCAGATACAGATTCTCAGGGGTGTAAGCTTCAGGGTCGCACCCGGAGGGTCACTGGCTATCGTGGGACCATCGGCGTCGGGAAAAACAACACTGGCAAGACTGCTTACTGGAATATGGCCCGCCGCGCAGGGCAAGGTACGGCTTGACGGAAACGACCTCTATCAGTGGAACAAGGATGAACTTGGCCAGCATGTTGGCTATCTGCCGCAGAGTGTGGAGCTGTTCGAAGGAAGCATCGCGGAGAATATCTCACGGTTCGGAGAGCCTGATAAACAGAAACTTTCCGAGGCATGCAAAATGGTCGGACTTGAAAGCTTCATTGCCCAGCTGCCGGACGGCTACGAGACTCGGGTGGGCGAAGAGGGTTCACTGCTTTCCGGTGGCGAACGCCAGCGCATCGCACTTGCCCGTGCACTCTACGGCATGCCGAAGCTTGTCGTGCTCGATGAGCCGAATGCAAGCCTCGACGAAGCCGGTGATGCCGCGCTCATCAATGCCGTAAAGCTCTTGCGGCAGAGAGGTACGACGGTGATCGTCATCACCCACCGGCTGAACATTATCAGCGCAATCGAGCACATGCTGCTGCTTGTTGACGGACAGATCCAGCGGTTAGGCACATGCAGGGAGGTGCTTGAAGCCCTGCAGTCTCCGCCGACAGCCTCCTCGTGCCCGTCAGGACGACGCGGGGCACTGAATTAACAACATGTAACATGGAAAACAAACCTCCAATGAGACCTGATCTCTTTGACCGAAGCATTCTCACCCGGCAGCTCTGGTTGTTTCGCCGTGAATTTTTTTGGGTAGGGATTTTCAGCATGATCGCCAATGTGCTCATGCTGACGCCAACCATCTACATGCTTCAGCTATACGGCCGCGTCCTGAAAAGCGGGAGTGAACTGACACTCCTGATGGTAACGATCTTTCTGGTGCTTTTCTATGGAGTGATGACGGTTGCTGAGTGGCTCCGTTCACGCATACTCGTCCGTGCAGGCGTCAGGCTTGACGAAAATCTCAATGCACTGGTTTTCACGGCAAGTTTCGAGGCCTACCTGAAACGGGCCCGTCAAAACGCCGGCGAGGCATTCGCGGATCTGACCAATATCCGGCAGTTTCTGACGGGCAGCGGCATCATTGCTTTTTTCGACACCCCCTGGACGCCTCTCTATATCGGGGTGATTTTTGTGCTCAACCCGTTTCTTGGCTGGCTCTCCATCCTTTTTGCCCTTATTCAGCTTGCCATAACGCGGCAAACCCACCGGATGAGCACCAAAGAGATAGAGCGCGCATCTGTGGCAAGTGAAGACAGCAACCGGTATCTGCAGGGGAAGCTGAGGAATATCGAGCCGATACAGGCAATGGGCATGCAGGAAAGGCTCAGGGTGAACTGGTCAAAACTGCATGAGGCGTCGCTGGCCAAAGCCGAATCATCCAGCGCTCGGCAGCAGCGCCATCAGGTATTTTCAAAGTTTGTGCGCTACTGCATGCAGTCGCTGACGCTGGGAGCGGGGGCTATGCTGGTAATTGAGGGGAAGATGAGTGCCGGCTCGATGATCGCGGCCAATGTGCTGATGTCGAAAGCGCTGGCACCGCTCGACCTTGTCGTCGCCACATGGAAACCCTTCATCCAGGCCCGGACGGCATTCCTGCGCCTTGAAAAACTTCTTGACGAATTTCCCGTGCAGAGGCCGCAGCGACCCCGTCAGGATCCGATCGGGGAGATCCGGCTCGACGCGCTCACGGCAATGGCGCCGGGACGTTCGGCCCCTCTCCTGAATGACCTTCACGCCATCTTTCCTGCCGGCAAAACGGTTGTCGTTCTTGGCCCGTCGGGCTCAGGAAAATCCACACTCGTTCGCTGCATACTTGGAGTCTGGCCGAACCGTGAGGGCCGGGTACTCATCGACGGAGAGCCAGTTGAAAGCTGGAACCGGCAAGAGCTGGGGCCGCATATCGGCTATCTCCCGCAAGATATCGAGTTGTTCGACGGGACGATTGCTGAAAACATCGCCCGTTTTTCCGAAGTGAATTCAATGAAAGTGATCGAAGCTGCCCGGCGCACCGGCATCCACGAGATAATCCTGCGCTTTCCGAACGGATACGACACCCTGATTGGTGAGGCCGGCGGAATGCTTTCGGGCGGACAGCGGCAGCGGCTTGGCCTTGCCCGTGCGCTCTACGGCAACCCTGCCATTATTGTTCTCGATGAACCCAATGCCAACCTCGATGATGCCGGCGAGCACTCACTGCTCAAAGCTGTTGCGGAGCTGAAGGCCGCCGGAAAAACCGTGATTCTTGTCACCCACCGGCCGGATGTCGTTGCCATTGCCGATCTGGTCGCAGTGATGCAGGATGGACGGATTGTCCGGTTCGGACCCCAATACGAGGTTACTGCGGGCCAGCAGGCTGCCGCCGCATAACCAAAAAAAACCTTTGTACCGTTTAGTTAACAGTTACCAAGCCACCATCATGAGTACTCTCAACAGCCGAACACTGACAAACCCTTTCAGGCCCTGGCAACCCGTAAGCTCGCCCGGCACAGCATATCGCGATACACGAACCCCCATCCGTCTCGGCATCTGGATTCTGCTGGCAGGATTCGGCGGGTTCCTGCTCTGGGCGGCACTCGCGCCGCTTGACGAAGGTGTTCCGTGTCAGGGAGTGGTCAGCATTGCCACCAAACGCAAGGTCGTCGAAAACCTGAGAGGAGGGAGAATCGAAAAGGTACAGGTCAAAGAGGGGGAGATGGTCCGGCAGGGAGAGGTGCTCGTCACCCTCGACAAGCAGACGGCCAAAGCCCGCTACGATGAGGTGCATGAGCACTACCTCGGCATACGGGCTACTGCCGACAGGCTCTCTGCCGAACTTCGCGGTGCCGGATCCATTGCCTTTCACAGAGACATCCTGAACGATCCCGACAGGGAACTTGCACACCGGCAGATGCAGAACCAGCAGGAGCTTTTCCGTTCGCGCCGCATGACGCTCGGCATTCTCAAAGAACAGCTGGCGGGGATTGCTGCGCTTGTCCGAGAAGGATACGCGCCCAGAACCCAGCAGCGGGAGATGGAACTCAAAATCTCGGAGATACGAAGCAATACCGCGGCCGAGCTTGCGCAGATGCAGCGCGAAGTGGATTCCGACGCAGAAAAAACAAGGGCACTTGCCGGGGAACTTGCTGATACGGAGATACGCTCTCCGGCATCAGGGCAGGTTGTCGGGCTTCAGGTACAGACCGTCGGAGCGGTCATACAGCCGGGTCAGAAAATCATGGATATAGTACCTGGCAATGAAGGGCTGCTCATCGACGGAAAGATCGCGCCGCATCTTATCGACAGCATTCGAAAGGGCCTTCCGGTCAGCATCAGCTTCTCCTCGTTTGCCCACTCACCGCAACTTGTCGTGCAAGGCAAGGTGGAATCGCTCTCAAGCGACATTATGACCGATCCACCGCTCAATCCGGCACAGCCGGCCTCGTCCTATTACCTTGCCCGGATTGCCGTTACGCCTGAAGGGATGAAGTCGCTTGGAGGCCATCAGATGCAGCCGGGCATGCCGGTTCAGGTGGTCATCAAAACCGGCGAGCGCTCTCTGCTGACCTATCTGATCGATCCTCTGGTCAAGAGGATTCACCTCTCGATGAAAGAGGAGTAGGCGCCATGATGAACCAGAAAATGATCCGGCAGATGAGAACGCACTGTATTCGATTACTGCTTGCAACAGAAATAGTATTTGCAAGCCCGGCGCATGCCGAGACGTTCGATTTGCTCTCAGCCTACAAAAGGGCCGTCGGCTATGACGCACGACTGCGTGCGGCACAGGCAGACAATCAGATTAACCAGGAAGAGATCGGCAAAGCCAGAGCCCAGTTTCGACCGATCGTCAGAAGCTCGGCAGGACGGGGGCGCAACGCGACTCAGCATGGATTCCATGGGTATATCTCCACTCCTGAGTCCTACAATACCCTCAATTTCGGCATCACGGTACGCCAGTCCATCCTGAATCTTTCCAATCTGGCAGAGTATAAACAGGCCAAGGCAGCGGCTGCAAAAAGTGATGCTGATCTTCGCAAAGAAACGGTGAACCTCATTGTCAGAATAACCGAGGCCTACTGCAATACCCTCTATGCCGAGGACAATCAGGAGTTCAGTCAGGCCCACATCAAGGCCACCCGGGAACAGCTCCAGCAGGCCAAAAAGCGTTTTGAAAATGGCCTTGGCACTATTACCGAGGTTAAGGAGTCACAGGCCAACCATGACATGGCCATTGCCGAGGGGCTCGATATTTCGAGCAATGTGGCGTACACCCGCGGTGAGCTTGAGGAGCTGATCGGGGTCTATCCCGAGCAGCTCTGCAGGCTTGCCCCGGAAAAAATGACACTGCAGCCGCTCGCTCCTGCCAGTGTGGATACTTGGATTGATATGGCCCTTTCCGCCAATCCCTCGCTGACAGCCGCCAAAGAGGAGATCAGGATAGCTGAACACGATGTTCAGAAACAGCGGGCCGGCCGTTACCCGACTATCGAGCTCGTTGCTGGAAGAAACTATTCGGAGAGTGAAAACAACTACTCCATCGGCTCCACCTACGACACCTACTCAATCGGGCTTCAGCTCAGCGTACCGATCTACAGCGGCGGCTATGTCAGTGCCGCTGTCCGTCAGGCGCAGGCCCGTTTGCTGAAGGCAGGAGAACTGCGTAGCAGCCAGGAACGCGGGGTAGTGTCGGATGTCCGCAAATATTTCAACAGCACAACCACCGGCATTGCCCAGATCAATGCTTATGACCAGGCCATGAAGTCCCAGGAAATCGCCCTGACAGGAACCCGGAAAGGGTTTGATGCCGGCCTGCGCAGCAATGTCGATGTACTCGATGCCGAGCAAAAGCTGCTTGCCAGCCGGCGGAACCTTGCCAAGTCTCGATACCAGTACATTCTCAACAACCTCATGCTCAAGCAAAGCGCAGGCACATTATCGGAAACTGAAATCGAAGAGATCAATGGGTGGTTCAGCCCGGCTCACCAGAGGCTATGAGGCCGCGACCACACCAGTAAAGCCTTGCTAACGTCTTAAAAAACAGAACGATGTTTACAGCTACCAACACCCATCCTGCCGGCGGCTTGACGATTACCGGCACTCCCGCTCAGGGCCAGACACTCACCGCCGCAAACACACTGGAAGACGCCGATGGCATTAACTCCATCAGCTACCAGTGGTATGCAGACGGTGTTGCCATTGACGGAGCCGGGGCAACCTCGGATTTTCTCATGCTCAATGAGTCTGAGGTCGGCAAGGCCATTACCGTGAGGGGCAGCTACACCGACCTGGGCGGTACGGCTGAAAGCGTTCTCAGCACCGGGACAGAACACGTGGCGAACACAAACGACGCACCAGCAGGCAGCGTAACAATCACCGGCGCGCTCAAGCAGGGCGAAACGCTGACAGCACATAACACCATTACCGATGCGGACGGCATGGGCAGCATAAGCTACCTGTGGTATGCCGATGGTGTTGCCATTGATAGCGCCGGAGCAACCTCCGAAACAGTAGTTCTGAGCAGTGCAGAATTGGGGAAGGTCATCACTGTAAGGGCCGCATACACTGACCTTCACGGAACGGCAGAGGGCGTCAACAGCAATCCGACGGCAATCGTACTTCCAGGGAACGAGCCTCCAATGGGAGATGTAACGATCAGAGGCACCGCAAGGCAGGGCGAGACGCTGACAGCACACAACGACATTACTGATGCGGACGGCATGGGCGCTATCAGCTACCTCTGGTACGCCGATGGAGCGGCAATCGCAGGAGCCTCCGCGGACACCCTGGTTCTCACCGAAGCGCAGGTCGGCAAAGCCATTACCGTCCATGCCAGCTACACCGACGCTCACGGCACCCAGGAGCGCGTCGCCAGCAGCACAACAACTACCGTCGAGAATGTCAATGATCCCCCGACTGGCAACGTAACAATATCCGGCACCCCGGCACAGGCACATACATTGTCAGCAAGCAACACCCTCGGGGATATCGACGGTCTCGGCACCATTCACTACCAATGGTACGCCGATGGCGCGGCCATCACCGGCGCCACCGACGACAGGCTTTTACTCACTGAAGCTCAAATCAGCAAAATGATTTCCGTCCATGCCAGCTACACCGATGCTCACGGCACCCAGGAGAGCATCACAAGCAATGCAACAGGACTTGTAACAACCCTCGACGGGAACCTTGCATTCGGCGGAGGGGTCGACCCCTATGCCGAGAGCGGCGCCCATTCCGGAGGGATTCCGGAGGGCGCAATCTTTGTTGGCGCGGGCGCAGTCGGCCTGCTTGCAATACTCTACCTATGAAATGCGGATTTGACGACTTCACCTAACCGCTCCTCTTTTTAAAAAGCAGTCGTTCGCTCCCTCGGAGCAACGCCGGCAAACAAACAGATAATTAGCACAATAACTCAATAAACATAAACCACCACTATCATGGCAAGTGTAACTGGAATAGCAATTACCGGCGCGTCTGGAATCCTGAACAATTCATTGAATACTGGCGATGTCGTATCCATAACAGTGACAATGAGTAGCGCTGTGACGGTCTCAAGGACGCCAACACTGAATTTATTGATCGGCGCGACGTCTAAGACGGCAACGTATGATGCGACCGCATCCTCCGGGACTACATTGGTTTTCACCTACACCATCAGCTCAGGAGATGCCGATGCGAACGGTATCAGCATCAATGCGGGCTCCGTCAGCCTGACCGGTGGCGCTTCAATTAAAGATACATCTACCAATACTAATGCGACGCTGACATTCAGTGCTGTTGCTGACAACCCTTCCTATCTGGTCGACACGACGGTAGCGACCCCGACAATTGCTTTGGCGACCGACAGCGGCAGCAGCAGCTCCGACGGCATCACCAGCAACGGCACCGTGAATGTTACCGGTCTGGAATCGGGCGCGACTTGGCAGTACAGCACCAACAATGGCAGCTCCTGGAGTACCGGCACAGGAACAAGCTTCACTCTGGCCGCCGGCAATTATTCAGCTAACACTGTGCATGTACGCCAGACCGACCTTGCAGGCAACACAAGCGTGGTCGGAAAGATAGCCTCAGCAATAACCGTTGACTCGACGGCGCCGACGACGACAGTAAGCGGAGTGCATATCAGTTCTGATACAGGGGCAAGTGGATCAGACTTTATTACGAATACTGCCTCCCAGACCATCACCGGCACGCTAAGCGCGACTCTTGGCACAGACAAGCTGTATGGCTCAATCGATAACGGGGTTACCTGGACGGATATAACAACTAAAGTTTCCGGAACAACGATCACCTGGAGTGGCGTAACATTGTCCGGCAGCAGCACTATCAAGCTTGAGGTCAGGGATACAGCGGGAAATACTGCCACAACATTGAGCCAGGCATATGTGCTGGATACGAGCGCAGCGGCTCCGACAATTGCTTTGGCGACCGACAGCGGCAGCAGCAGCTCCGACGGCATCACCAGCAACGGCACCGTGAATGTTACCGGTCTGGAATCGGGCGCGACTTGGCAGTACAGCTCGGACAGTGGTGCT
>CAIJVD010000030.1 GCA_903824045.1 uncultured Chlorobiaceae bacterium | reverse complement strand
AGTATGTCCTGAGTGTGGAGATGCCGGCACACTCTACGACAGGGCTCCGGAGCAACGGTGGCGCCATCTTGATACCATGCAGTTTGAAACCATCATTATCGCTCGTATTCCAAGATGCCAATGCGATAAGTGTGGTGTGAAGACAATAGCAGTCCCCTGCCAGGGTCTCCGACGACGTGGGGTCGAACCTGCACTCGCGTTATCGCGCAAGTTCATATTGCCTTCTGCCAACTTGAGAACATGGGCTCCCCAGAATCCTTTACTTACAAAGGCTCTTAGTTAAAGAAAACCGATTTCCTTTAACTAACGAACAACCTAATGTAACGATCGACGTTACTCTGGCTCATGTGCGACATGAAGGAAATACTCCCTTTTGAGAAAAGAAATATTCAGCATGGCAATGTGTTGAGCGCGGGTGAATAATCTGAAGATTTTTTTTGATTGGCTTGAGCTTCTCGACCCCTTCTTCTATATTGATCTACAGTTATTTTTACACCTCAGCTCCACTCATGAAGCAGCTTTACAATGAGAGAAAAACTGATTTTTGAAATGTCTCGCAGCGGCAGGAAAGGGTACTCCCTCTCCTCCTCTGATCTTTCTCAAGCCCCGCTGGAAAGCATTCTCCCGGCAAGGTTTCTGCGCACTGAACCGGCAGAGCTGCCCGAGGTTCCGGAAAGCGAGGTTGTCCGTCATTTTGTGCGGCTGTCGAACATGAACTACCATGTGGACAAGAACATGTACCCGCTGGGTAGCTGCACGATGAAGTACAATCCGAAAATCAACGACTATACCTGCGATCTGCCGGGCTTCAGCGCCCTTCATCCGCTGCAGCCTGCCGAGACCACCCAGGGCGCGCTTCAGCTGATGCATGAACTCGCGGAGATGCTTCGCGAAATCGCGGGCATGGCGGCTGTTACCCTCCAGCCGGCGGCCGGTGCCCACGGGGAGCTGACAGGAATCCTGCTCATCAAAAAATATCATGAGTCGATTGGCTCGAAGCGCCACAAGCTGCTTGTGGTGGACTCAGCCCACGGCACCAACCCTGCATCTGCCGCACTTGCCGGCTATGAGATTATCTCTGTGCACGGCAATGCGGATGGCCGCACCGACCTCAACGACCTTCGCCAGAAGCTTGATGGTGACGTAGCCGCCCTGATGCTGACCAATCCCAATACCATCGGTCTTTTTGAAAAAGAGATTGTCGAAATCTCCCGAATGGTGCATGCCAACGGCAGCCTGCTCTATATGGACGGCGCCAACATGAATGCGCTGCTCGGCATCACCCGCCCCGGCGACATGGGCTTTGATGTGGTTCACTACAACCTGCACAAGACCTTTGCTGCTCCCCACGGCGGCGGCGGTCCCGGAAGCGGCCCGGTGGGCGTCAGCGAAAAGCTGGTACCGTTCCTCCCTCTGCCGGTCATAGAAAAGAGAGATACTCCTGAGGGTCCGCTCTACTCACTCTCCTACGACCGCCCGGAAAGCATCGGACGAATGATGAATTTCTACGGCAACTTCTCCGTGCTCGTCAGGGCATACACCTATATCCGGATGCTCGGACCGGAAGGACTGCGGAGGGTTTCGGAAAACGCCATCATCAATGCCAATTACCTCCTCAGCCGCCTGCTGGGAAGCTACGACCTCCCTTACCCCAAACCGGTGATGCATGAATTCTGCCTCTCCGGGGACCGGCAGAAAAAAGCGCACGGGGTCAGAACGCTCGATATCGCCAAACGGCTGCTCGACTACGGCTTCCACGCGCCGACCATTTACTTCCCGCTGATTGTGAGCGAGGCGCTGATGATAGAGCCGACAGAGACCGAGTCAAAGGAGACCCTCGATATCTTTGCCGAGGCACTGCTCAAGATTGCCGATGAGGTGGAAAAAAATCCGGAGCTGGTACTTTCGGCGCCGGTAACAACGCCGGTCAAAAGACTTGATGAGGCCCAGGCTTCGCGGCAGCTGAACATCTGCTGCCAGCTCTGAAGTGGCCCGGTACCATGTGTATATCTGTACCATGAAGCGGTAGAGTGCGAAACCATGATTAACATCCCCGGGGGATATGCCATTACTCCAGTCGAAAGTCCTTGTGCTCAACAGCAGCTACGAGCCGCTCAGCATCTGTGACGTTCAGAAAGCTGTTCTTTTACTTTTTGGCGGTAAAGCCGTTACCGTAGCCGACTACCCGGACCGGGCCATACGGAGCATATCGCGCAGTTTTCCCATGCCGAGCATTGTCCGGTTGACCATGTTTGTTCGGGTGCCTTTCAAGCGGATTCTCCTGAACCGCAAAAACATTTTTCTGCGTGACGGCCAGCAGTGCCAGTACTGCGGAAGAAGCGATCTGCCGCTGACCGTTGATCACATGCTGCCGCGCTCACGGGGCGGTGAGGATACATGGGAAAACCTCATTACCGCATGCCCTCGTTGCAACGCCATTAAAGGGAGCAGAACGCCGAAGGAGGCCGGAATGCAACCACTGAAACAGCCGACGAGACCCAGTGACCTGATGATCCTGCAACAGGTCAAGGCAGCAGTGTCAGATGACTGGAAACCCTACCTTTTTATGAGCTGAACGAGTTCCCTGCCTAAAAGAGATCCTCAACTCCCGAACCTTTCCCGACAATGAACCCCTGTAATCCGGAACTCCTTCTGCCCCCCTGGATGCAAGAGCATCCCGCAAGGCAAGGTGCCATATTCCCCACCGCGATCGACCGCATGCGACTTGCCATAGAGCTTGGCCGGGAGAATATCATCCATAAGACCGGCGGCCCTTTCGGCGCGGCGATTTTTGAGCGCCACTCCGGACGACTGGTTGCCGCAGGGGTCAATCTTGTGGTTCGAAGCAACTGCTCCCTCGCCCATGCGGAGATGGTTGCCCTCGCTCTGGCTCAGCGCCGCCTTGCCTCCTACACCCTGAACCGCCCTGGTTTAACAGAGTACGAGCTGGTGAGTTCTTGCGAGCCCTGTGCCATGTGTTTCGGAGCGCTCATCTGGGCAGGTATCACCAGCCTCGCCTGCGGAGCTTCGAGTGAGGATGCCCGGCAGGCGGGTTTCGATGAGGGGCCAAAGCCGGCGGAATGGATAGCGGAGCTCAACAAGCGGGGCATCACGGTCGTCGAGGGGCTCTGCCGCAACGAAGCCCGGGCGTTACTGAAAGAGTACACGGCCATCGGAGGAGTTCTCTATAACGCCCGACCCTCCTCCCCATGAATGTGTATTGTCAGGAATTTTTTTACTTTTCAACCATAAGCAAACAGCTTCACCCATAGATTTTTGATGAGCAATCGAACGCACCCCCTCCTCTCCTCCGCTCTTGCCCTCGCGCTGCTGATGCTCACTGCATTCAGTGCGGTGGCAGCGTCACTGCCGGGCAGTGAAAAATGGAAGGCGCAGCAGATTTTCAGCCGTGTCGACCCCCGGATTGAGGCGGCACTGCAGCATATGACGCTCTCCGAAAAGGTCGGCCAGATGCTCATCGCCGAGTCGGAGGGGCACCAGACAAAAGGAGATGACAAGCACTACCGGCAGCTCTGCAAACTTGTGCAGCACGGCAAAGTCGGAGGCATCATGTTTCTCAAGGGTGACGTTCTTGGGGCAGGCATACTTGCGAACCACTTCCAGTCGATTGCACCCCGCCCTCTCCTCCTGAGCGCGGACATGGAGCGCGGCCTGGCCATGCGGCTGAAAGGAGCGACCGAATTTCCGACAAACATGGCCATTGCCGCAACCAGAGATCCTGACCTTGCCGCCCAGATGGCCCGGGCGGTCGCGGCGGAAGCCAAGGCGATCGGCCTGAACCAGAACTACGGCCCGACCCTCGACTTGAACATCAATCCGCTGAATCCCGTCATCAACACCCGGTCGTTCGGAGAGAGCGTCCCGATGGCGATTTCGATGTCAAACGCCATTATCGAAGCACTCCAGTCGAATGGCGTGATTGCGACAGCAAAGCACTTTCCCGGCCATGGCGACGTCACCGTCGACAGCCACAAAGCGCTGCCGGTGCTCCAGGCAGACCGCCAGCGGCTCGATGAGTATGAGCTGAAACCCTTTCGTGCCGCCATTGAACAGGGGGTCATCAGCATTATGACCGGTCATCTTGCGGTTCCGAAACTGACCGGCACCATGGCACCGGCCTCCATTTCCAGGGCGATTGTAACCGATCTCCTTCGGGGGGAACTCGGCTTTCAGGGGCTGATCATTACCGATGCGCTGAACATGAACGCGCTCAATACCGGCCGAAACGTCCCGGAAATTTCTGTCAAGGCGGTCAAGGCAGGCAACGACCTGCTGCTCTTTTCCCCTGATCCTGAGCTCGCGCACCACTCCATTGTCAAGGCGGTCGAAAAGGGGGATATCCCGATAGAACAAATCAACGCCTCTGTCAGAAGAATTCTCCAGGTCAAGGCCTGGCTTGAAATCGACAAACGAAAACTGGTGAACGTTAACCGGATCATCGTCGAATCGAGCCCGGAATCCCACCGCGCCCTTGCACGCAAAATCGCATCGCGTTCGGTAACGCTGGTCAGGGATACCCGCCACTACCTGCCGCTAAAAACTGGCGGGCCGGCGGGAAACATACTCAACATCATTCTGCAGGACAAGGCCGACGCAGAGAGCGGAAAGGGCTATATCAGCAGCCTCGACCGATACTACCAGGCAACCCATATCCGAATTGATCCCGGCACCGATTCGCTGGCCCTTGCATCCGCAACGGAGCTGGCAATGAAAGCCCCTTCCGTAGTTATTACCTCCTACGTCCAGACCCAGTCCGGATCGGGCACGCTGAAACTCACCGAGAGACAGCAGCAGTTCATCCACTCGCTGACGGGGACGATCCCGAAAGAGACGCCGATCTTCTTTGTGTCGCTCGGCACCCCTTACCTGATCAACACCTTCCCGGAACTATCGAACTACCTCTGCACCTACTCGGCCAGTGAGGCAAGTGAAGAGTGCGCCGTAGAGCTCCTCAGGGGAAAGCTTGAGCCGAGCGGCATACTGCCAGTTTCGCTTAAGGGCAACCCCCAGTAGCGATAACAGCTTAACCAATAACCGATTATTCGCGTCTGACCATGACAAAAACCGTTCGTGACGAATCAACCGCAAGCGCTTACTGGGCGGCCGTCAATACCTTCTGCGCGCTTAAGGACGTCCACGTCATTGCCGATGCGCCGGTCGGTTGCTACAACCTTGTCGGCGTGGCGGTCATGGACTATACTGATGCCGTCCCCTACCTCGAGAACTTTACGCCCACCAGCCTTACCGAAAAGGAGATCGCCTCTTCGGGCAGCTCGGAAATCGTCCGCCAGACCATCGAAAAACTTCAGGCCCCCGGAAGGCAGCTCATACTCGTATCGAGCGCAGAGAGCGAGATGATCGGCAGCGACCATGAACGGATGCTCAAGATGCACTACCCCGATGTGCGTTTTTTCGGCTCGAACTCTCTTGGTGAAAACGAATGGCATGGACGAGACCGCGCCCTGAAGTGGATTCATGAACAGTTCGATGACCGGAAACCGGCGGAGGTCGAACCCGGAACGGTCAGCATTATAGGGCCGACCTACGGCTGCTTCAACAGCCCGTCGGATTTGGCCGAACTCAAGCGGCTCATTCTTGGCGCGGGCGGCCAACTCCGCCATGTCTACCCCTTCGAGAGCTCACTGCATGATATTTCTGCCCTGAAAAACTCCGAGGTCATTGTCGTGATGTACCGGGAGTTCGGAGACACGCTGGCGGAAGTGCTGGGCCGGCCGGTACTGCATGCGCCGTTTGGCATGGCCGAAACCCGCGAGTTTATTCTTGATCTGGGGAGGATGCTGAACAAAGCAGAGGTGGCCAAAGATTTTCTGCAACGTGAAAAGCACACCACCCTGCAGCCGCTCTGGGACCTGTGGCGCGGCCCGCAGGCGGAGTGGTTCCCGACCGTTCGCTTCGGCGTGACCGCATCAAAAACATACGCCCTCGGGCTTGAGCGGTTTCTGGCCGGAGAGATGGGTATGCACTGCCTCTTCAGCCACGACTCGGCCGAAGCCGACAACACCCTCATCCGCGAAGAGATCCGCCAGCAGCAGCCCCAGTTTCTCTTCGGCAGAATGGTCGACAAAATCTATATAGCCGAACTCGATGCCAAGACACGGTTCATCCCCTCAGGCTTCCCCGGCCCGATTGTGCGCAGGGCCCTCGGCACGCCGTTCATGGGTCATAGCGGCATGATCTACATCCTCCAGGAGATCGTTAACGCCCTCTACGACATGCTCTTCAACTTCCTGCCGATCAACCGCCGAAGTGCGCCGGAAGAGGTACCACCCGGCAAGATTATCTGGAGCAGCGAAGCCAATCTGCTACTCAACGAAATGGTCAAACGTACCCCGTTCATCAGCCAGATCTCCTTCGGTCGGGAACTCAAACGCAAAGCCGAGTTGCTCGCTTTTAAACAGGGCGCAGAGAGCGTCACTGCTGACCTGCTGAAGATGATCAGCTGATTTGGATTTTTTTATTTTTCTTCGTATCCTCCAAGTCCACGATTTCGGACTCAGGGAATACTGCCTCTGGCAGAACAGCCCCCCTGACCGAACATTACTAACGAAAAGAGGCTGATTTGATTTTTTCCGGTGAAGCTGCGCTCTGGCGCCGGGCTTCACATGGAGCGAAACGACAGGAAACAGAATGTCTGACAATCAGGAACAACTGGCTGCGATAGCCGTTACCCTGCCAGACGGGAGCGTTAGATCGTTCCCCTCGGGCACTACCGGCATCGAGGTAGCTCAATCCATTGGACGCAAACTCGCCCAGGATGCCCTTGCGCTCAAGGTGAACGGCAAGACGGTCGACCTCGGCCTGCCGCTCTCAGCAGACGCCTCCATTGAAATCGTTACCTTCGACTCCCCTGAGGGCAAGGATATCTTCTGGCACAGTTCAAGCCATATCATGGCACAGGCCATTGAAGAGCTCTTCCCGGGCAGCCGCTTCGGCGCCGGCCCCTCCATAGAGCAGGGCTTCTACTACGATGTAGCCTCCATGCACCGGTTCCGCGAGGAAGATCTTCGCCTGATCGAGCAGAAAATGCTGGAAATCAGCAAGCGCGACACCAAAATCCAAAGAGAGGAGCTCTCGCGCGAGGCCGCCATAGAGTTCTTTAAAACCACACGGCAGGACCCCTACAAGGTTGAGATCCTTGAAGAGACCCTCAAGAGTGTCGAGACGGTCTCACTCTACCACCAGGAGGGCTTTACCGACCTCTGCACCGGCCCGCACATTCCTTCGACCTCGAAACTCAAGGCGGTTCTTCTCACCAACATCTCATCCTCCTACTGGCGCGGTGATTCGTCGAGAGAGAATATGCAGCGCATCTACGGCATCACCTTCCCTTCGGAAAAGATGCTGAAAGAGCATGTCGAACGACTTGAAGAGGCAAAGCGTCGGGATCACCGCAAACTCGGAGCCGAACTCGGGCTCTTCATGCTTTCGCCGGAAGTCGGCAGTGGCCTGCCGATTTGGCTGCCCAAGGGTGCCATCATCCGCAACGAACTCGAATCATTCCTCAAGGAGGAGCAGCGCAAGCGCGGCTACCTTCCGGTCTATACGCCGCATATCGGCAACATCGAACTCTACAAGCGCTCGGGACACTATCCCTATTACAGCGATTCGCAGTTCCCCCCGCTGACCTACCACGACGAGGAGGGCAAACAGGAGCAGTACCTTCTTAAACCGATGAACTGCCCCCACCACCACCTCATCTACAGCTCTGCCATGCGCAGCTACCGCGATCTGCCGATCCGCCTGACAGAGTTTGGCACCGTCTATCGCCATGAGCAGTCGGGAGAGCTTAACGGCCTTGTTCGCGCCCGTGGCTTCACCCAGGACGATTCGCACATCTACTGTCGTCCCGATCAGCTGGTTGACGAGATCTGCAGCGCAATTGGCCTGACCCAGTTTGTCTTTGGAACACTCGGATTTTCCGATGTGCAGACCCGCCTCTCCATGCACGACCCTGCCAACCAGGCAAAGTACGGCGGAACGGCAGAGGTTTGGGCTCAGGCTGAAAAAGATGTCAAGGAGGCGGCTGACCGCATGGGCATCGACTACTTCATCGGTATCGGCGAAGCGAGCTTCTACGGACCGAAAATCGACTTTATCGTTCGCGACGCGCTCGGAAGAAAATGGCAGCTCGGCACCGTCCAGGTTGACTATGTAATGCCGGAGCGGTTCGACCTCACCTATATCGGCAGCGACGGGCAGAAACACCGTCCGGTAGTCATCCACCGCGCCCCGTTCGGCTCGATGGAGCGGTTCATCGGCGTGCTTATCGAGCATACCGCCGGCAACTTCCCGCTCTGGCTCGCGCCCGTGCAGGCGGTTGTGCTCCCGATTGCCGAAGATGTGCATGAGTATGCCGCAAGCGTCCGCCAGGCACTGCTTGATGGAGGAATCCGCGTTGAACTCGACACAAGAAGTGAAAAAATAGGAAGGAAAATCCGTGAGGCAGAGCTCAGCAAGGTGCCCTGCATGATTATCATCGGACAGAAAGAGCAGGAGAGCGGTGAAGTTTCGCTGCGCCGCCACCGCATCGGTGACGAAGGACGTTTCAGCGTCAGCGGGCTGGTCGAAAAGCTCCGAAAAGAGATTTCGGAAAAAACCTGATTACCCAAACAAAACCTTAACGCATGAAGAAACAGAAGGTTACGACTCAGAAGCCAAAACTTACCTATCGAGTCAACGAGCAGATCCGTGTTCCGGAAGTCAGGATCATTTTTCCGGACGGGACACAGCAGGTGATGAAAACCATTGATGCCAGGCGGGTAGCTGATGAGCGGAATCAGGATTTGATCGAGGTGCAGCCGAATGCAGAACCGCCGGTATGCAAGTTCGACAATCTGGGCAAGCTTCTTTATAAAATGGCCCAGAGGGACAAGGATCTGAAGAAAAAGCAGAAAACCACCACCCTCAAGGAGCTGCGCTTTCACCCGAACACCGACAAGCATGACTTCGACTTCAAGTCGGCCCATCTTGAGGAGTTCTTGCGCAAGGGAAACCGTGTCAGGGCAACGATTGTCTTTCTTGGACGTTCGATCATCTACAAGGAGAAAGGCATTGAGCTTGCCGAACGCCTGACGGAACGCCTCAGCGTCGTCAGCAACCGTGAAGGGGACCCGAAGTTCGAAGGCAAAAAACTCTTCGTCTATTTTGAGCCCGACAAGAAAAAGATAGATGCCTACGACCGCATCAGGGCAAAAACCAGCACCCCGCTGGCTCCGCTGCCGGAAGAGCCGGAGCTCGATGAGGAACCGGGTGAGGAATAAAGAAATTCAGACCACTTTTATACAAAAAAACAAAGGACGATCATGCCTAAAATGAAATCACACCGCGGAGCATGCAAACGGTTCAAAGCCACCGCATCAGGAAAGATCAAGCGTGAACGAATGAACGGATCGCACAATCTTGAGAAAAAGAACAGAAAGCGCACCCGCCGCCTCCATCAGGCAGCTTTGCTCGAAGGTACCAAGGCAAAGCAGATCAAGCGGATGATCCTTGCATAAATTTTCAACACTAACTTTCTAATACGATGCCTAAAGCAAATAATGCCGTAGCCTCAAGGGCCCGGAGAAAAAGAGTCTTAAAAAAAGCCAAGGGATTCTGGGGATCACGCGGCAACGTTCTGACCGTCGTCAAGCACGCGGTCGATAAAGCCGAGCAGTACGCCTACCGCGACCGTCGCGCCAAAAAGCGCAACTTCCGTGCACTCTGGATCATGCGTATCAACGCCGCTGCCCGCCTGAACGGCACAACCTACTCAAGGCTTGTCAACGCCATGGCCCAGAAGAGCATCGAAATCGACCGCAAGGCGCTGGCCGAGATCGCTGTCAAGGATCCCGAGGCATTTACCACGATTGTCAAAGCGGTTATCGAATAAGCTTTATTTGGTTTCAATGGAAAACACCATTCGCAGTTTACAGCAGGAAATTCTTGATTTTGAGATTGCCACCGAGGCTGACCTGGAGGCATTCCGCCTCCGGTATACGGTTCGAAAAGGGCTCATCGCAGCTCTTTTCGGCCAGCTCAAGAGCGTCGATCCTGCTGAAAAACCGCGGGTAGGCCAGCTGCTCAACCTTCTCAAACAGACGGCTGACACCAAAATCGATGAGGCCGAAGGAAGACTTGCCGCAACGGTGAATGGCAACGGGAAAAGAATTGACATGACGCTGCCCGGCCGGCGGTATTTTACCGGCAGTGAGCACCCTGTTCAGAAGGTGCTCGGGGAGATGAAGCAGATCTTTTCGGCAATGGGGTTCGGTATTGCTACAGGGCCGGAACTGGAACTCGACGAGTACAACTTCGACATGCTGAACTTTCCGCCCGACCACCCCGCCCGCGACATGCAGGACACCTTTTTCGTCAAAAGCGGAAATCCCGGTCAGGATGTACTGCTCAGAACCCATACCTCACCGGTTCAGATTCGGGTCATGCTCGACAACAAGCCCCCAATGCGGGTTATCTGTCCCGGAAAAGTATACCGAAACGAGGCCATCAGCTCCCGGAGCTACTGCGTCTTTCACCAGCTCGAAGGGCTCTATATCGACAAGAACGTCTCATTCGCCGACCTCAAGGCCACCATCTACTCCTTCTCCAAACAGATGTTCGGCAACGACGTCAAACTCCGGTTCCGTCCAAGCTTTTTCCCCTTCACAGAACCCTCTGCTGAAGTAGATGTCACCTGCTACCTCTGCGGCGGCAAGGGATGTAAAGTCTGCAAACACTCAGGCTGGCTTGAAATCATGGGGTGCGGGATGGTTCACCCGAACGTCATGCGCAACTGCGGCATCGACCCCGAAACATGGTCAGGCTACGCTTTCGGCATGGGTGTTGACCGTACGGTGCTGCTGCGCTACAAAATCGACGACATCCGCCTGCTCTTCGAAAATGACCTGAGGATGCTGAAGCAGTTTACGGCGTAGCAATAATAGCCGCAACACCACAGAACCCACGCCAAGCCTTAAAGCTTGGCAACAAAATGCAAAAAAGCCGCTGACTGCACGGTAACCGTGAAATACTCCCCAAAAATAGGACAGCTGGTTAAATTGGTTCGCACCTTCAAACTACGAGCTATGGGTGTTTTTTACGCTAACCCTGGGTGATTCTTATTTTCCGTTTTTGGCCTATTCTTGTTTTCCGATCACAACCTT
>CAIJVD010000029.1 GCA_903824045.1 uncultured Chlorobiaceae bacterium | reverse complement strand
TGGAGCTCGTACTTCTGGGCAAGCTCCGTCAGGGTGAGTCGCTCACTGAGAGCTTCAAGAACGACTTTGGTTTTAAATTCGGGGTTGAATTTTCTGCGCTTCTGCTTCATGATGACTGCTGGATTTAAGGGTTTTAGCCAACTTAACCAGCTGTCCTATTTTTGGGGAGCATTTCAAAGAGTCACCTTCAAGGCTGATTGGCGTTACGGCACCACTTGCGCTAAGCTGCATCAGGGCGCAGAAAACGAGCAACAGCAAGGGCGTCGCGAAGATGACGGGAAGCGTTCTCGATCTCCGCTGATGGGGGAAAGCTGCAGAGTTCAAGACGCCTTATCAATACTTTTTACGACAAGCATGATGTGAGGGTCTGGTTAACAGACAACATAATAATCTATATCCTGGAACGCAAAATCGTTCCCCGGCAATGTGATAATGATGAGTGATTGCGCCCTTGAAAAAACAATCGTCCAGGCATGATCCGGACATTTTCAGTTGTGGGACGCTTAATTCACCGCGATTTATTACGACTGATAGTGGGCTTTTTTGTAAGTTCAAGGGGATATGATTACCGTCTCCTTGTTACTTTTTTGCAGCATGCGAGCGGTAAGTTGCTGCGAAATTTGATTGCTGTATGAATAAACAACTGTTGCTGGGAGCGGAGGCAATTGCCCTCGGCGCTCTCGATGCCGGAATATCGGGCGTCTATGCCTACCCCGGAACCCCCTCGACCGAAATCACCGAATACATCCAGAAGCAGCGTGGCTCGGGTACCCATGCGGTCCGCTCTGCCTGGTCCACGAACGAGAAAACCGCCTGTGAAGCCGCGCTCGGCATGTCATACGCCGGCAAGCGAAGTCTCGTCTGCATGAAGCATGTCGGCCTGAACGTGGCGGCAGATGCTTTCATCAACTCGGCCATTACCGGCGTCAATGGCGGACTGGTAATCGCCGTGGCTGACGACCCCTCGATGCACTCCTCGCAGAACGAGCAGGACAGCCGGGTCTACGGAAAGTTCGCCATGGTGCCTCTGCTCGAACCATCCTCACAGCAGGATCTCTACCTGGCCACCCGTGAGGCGTTCGACCTCTCGGAATCGCTGAAGCTGCCAGTACTGCTCCGCATCACCACCCGGCTGGCGCACTCCCGCTCGGGAGTTAAAGAGAGTGCGGCCCGGCCAGAAAACGAGCTGCACTCGATCTACGCGCCGGAACGCTTTGTGCTGATGCCGCACAACGCCCGGCGCCAGTACCAGCATCTGCTCGACCTGCAGCCTGAACTTGAACGGCGTTCCGAAACCTCATGGCTCAACCGTCTGGTTCCGGGAACTGGGCCGCTGGGCGTTCTGGCGTTCGGCATCGCCTTCAACTATGTCATGGAGGTGCGCCGTCAGCACGGCCTCGACTTCCCGGTTCTGCAGATCGGCCAATACCCGCTGCCAAGAAAAAAGATTGAAGCGCTCTTCAGCCAGTGCGACTCTGTCCTTGTGGCCGAAGAGGGATACCCTGTCTACGAAGAGCTGCTGAGGGGATTTTTTGGCGGCCGCAACATCAGGGGGCGGCTCGACGGCGCACTCCCCCGAACCGGTGAGCTCAATGCCGACAGCCTCAGCCGTGCCCTCGGCCTTGCAAAAAAAGAGGTGCTGACAGTGCCAGACATTGTCGTCAACCGCCCTCCGGAACTCTGCAAGGGGTGCGGTCATCGCGACCTCTATGAGGCGCTGACCACGGTGATGAACCTGCAAGAGGAGCACCACGTCTTCTCCGACATCGGCTGCTACACGCTTGGGGCGCTCCCGCCGTTCAACGCCATCCACACCTGCGTCGACATGGGCGCATCGATCACCATGGCCAAGGGTGCTGCCGATGCAGGCCTCCGCCCGGCCGTGGCCGTTATCGGCGACTCGACCTTCACCCACTCCGGCATGACCGGCCTGCTCGATGCGGTCAACGACCGCACGCCGATCTGCGTCATTATCTCCGACAACGATACGACCGCCATGACCGGCGGCCAGAACTCCGCTGCCAACGGCTCGCGCATCCTGGCTATCTGCCGGGGTCTCGGCGTCGAGGAGAACCATATCAGAACCATCGTCCCCCTGAAGTCGCATTTGGCTGAAAACATTGCAGTGCTCTCGGAGGAGATTGCCTATGACGGGGTATCGGTGGTGATAGCAGAGCGGGAGTGCATAGAGAGCGCCGCTCGAAAAAAACGAAACCCTGCAGCCAAAGCCTGACGAACATGGAGATCAACATCATTCTTGCCGGAGTCGGCGGACAGGGCATCCTCACCATCGCAGCCGTCATCGACATGGCTGCCCTCCAGAGCGGCCTCACTGTCCGGCAGGCTGAGGTGCACGGCATGAGCCAGCGGGGCGGGGCGGTGCAGTCACACCTGCGCATCGCCGACCGCGAAATCTACTCCGACCTGATCGCCGAAGGAACGGCCAACCTCATCCTTTCGGTGGAGCCGCTCGAAGCGTTGCGCTATCTCCCCTTTCTCGCCGCTGAGGGTCGGATGGTCACCTCAACCGACCCCTTCATCAACATGGCCGGCTACCCGACGATGGAGGCGATTCTTGTCGAACTGCACCGAACCGGCCAGCCTGTGCTGGTCAACGCGGCCGAGCTTGCAAGGGAGGCGGGAAGCGTGAGGACATCGAACATGATCATGCTCGGAGCGGCCGCACCCTTCACCGGCCTTGCCCCTGAAGCGCTCGAAGCCGCCATCGGGAGGCTCTTTCAGGCAAAGGGGGCGGATATAGTGGAGATGAACATCCGCGCCTTCAGAAGAGGAAAGTTATTATCGCAACAACAAGCCACAGCAATATGATCTGGAACACCGAGTACGAGTGCATGGAGCGCGAGGAGCTCCGGAAGCTCCAGGGAGAACGGGTAAAAAACATGGTTCGCCGCGTCTACGACTCGGTACCCTTCTACCGCAAGAAGCTGCAGGAGAGGGGAATCGAGCCGGGCGACATCAACACCATCAACGACCTGCAAAAGCTCCCGTTTACCACCAAGCAGGACCTGCGCGACAACTACCCCTTCAGCCTCTTTGCCGTCCCGCAGTCAGAGGTTGTCCGGCTGCACGCATCGAGCGGCACAACCGGCAAGTCGACCGTCGTGGGCTACACGCACAACGACATTCAGATGTGGAGTGAAGTAGTTGCCCGCTCGCTCACCATGGCCGGCGTAACCAAATCCGACATCATACAGGTGGCCTACGGCTACGGACTCTTCACCGGGGGGCTCGGCCTGCACTACGGCGCCGAAAAGGTCGGCGCATCGGTCATCCCGATATCGGGCGGCAACACCAAAAAGCAGCTCCAGCTCATGGAGGACTTCGGTTCAACGGTCATCGCCTGCACCCCCTCCTACGCAGCCCACCTCGGCGAAGCGCTTCTGGAAGAGAAGATCGACCGAACAAAATTGAAGCTCAGGGCGGGTGTTTTCGGCGCCGAACCCTGGACTGAGGAGATGCGCTCGCAGATCGAGCAGCTCCTCGGCATCAAGGCCTACGACATCTACGGTCTCAGCGAAATCATCGGGCCCGGCGTCTCCATGGAGTGCCGCTGCCAGAACGGGATGCACATCTTCGAAGACCACTTCATCCCCGAAATCATCGATCCCGAAACCTGCGAAGTGCTCCCCTACGGCCAGCTCGGCGAACTGGTCTTCACCCCGGCCACCAAAGAGGCGATGCCGCTCATCCGCTACCGGACGCGCGACTTGACCCGGCTTCATGCTGAAAAATGCGATTGCGGCCGCACGCTGGTACGCATGGAGAAGTGCGTCGGACGTTCCGACGACATGCTCATCATCCGCGGCGTCAACGTCTTCCCCTCGCAGGTGGAGTCGGTGCTGCTCGAAATGAGCGAAACCAAACCGCACTACCTGCTTGTCGTCGACCGCGAAAACAACCTCGACACTCTCGAAATTCAGGTTGAGGTCGAAGAGCAGTTCTTCTCAGACGAAGTCAAGGAGCTCGAAGGGCTCCGCCACCGCGTCAAATCGAACATCGCCAGCCTGCTCGGCATCAGCGCAACCATCCGCCTCGTCGAACCGGGCACGATTGAGCGCAGCATGGGCAAAGCCCAGCGGGTGGTCGACAAACGAAAACTCAAATAAAGGGGGGGGGCGCCATGATCATCAAGCAACTATCGGTCTTTCTCGAAAACCGGACCGGACGGCTGACCGAGCTGACCGGCATCCTGGAGGAGAACGACATCAACATCTCAGCATTCAGCATTGCCGACACCGCCGACTACGGCATCCTGCGCATGATCGTCGGCCGGCCACTTGAGGCAGCCGAAGTGCTGCGCAAGCAGGGCTTTGCCGTCAAAGTCACCGATGTGGT
This sequence comes from uncultured Chlorobiaceae bacterium, assembly GCA_903824045.1. Classification (GTDB taxonomy): domain Bacteria; phylum Bacteroidota; class Chlorobiia; order Chlorobiales; family Chlorobiaceae; genus Chlorobium. The sequence continues at coordinate 17,152 of CAIJVD010000029.1, read as the reverse complement.
CGCCATGATTGTGCCGCACCGGCCCGGCGGGATCCACAAGGCACTGCAGATCATCTCCGACAACAACGTCGCCATCGACTACATGTACGCCTTCGCCTCGGGAGAGTGCAAGGCGACCGTGGTCATCAGGGCTGATTCGCTTGAAAAACTCATCGAAGTCCTGACGGAGCACAAGATGGAGCTCCTGCAGGAGGGCGATGTCACCCAGGTTTAATTATCACTACCACCATGCCAAGGTTCTCCAAAGCGGTCTTGTCACTTCGCTCCTCTGAAATCCGCGATCTCATGACCCTCGCTTCGCGCCCCGACATCATCTCCTTTGCGGGCGGAATGCCGGGCAACGACCTCTTTCCGGTCACTGCGGTCGAAGAGCTCTTCGGGGGGCTCGATCTCAAAACAAAGCAGGCGGCATTTCAGTACGGCCCCACCCCGGGCCTGCCAACACTTCTCGAATCACTGTCGGGATTCCTCGAAAAGAAGGGGCTCCCTGTCAAAGAGAACAGGCTCCTCATCACCACCGGCTCACAGCAGGGGCTCAGCATTCTGGCGAGGGCCTTCATCGATCCCGGCGACACGGTGCTGGTTGAAACTCCCTGCTTTATCGGGGCGCTCTCGGCCTTTCGCGCCTGTGAGGCAGAGCTGATGGCGATTCCGCTTGATGGCGAAGGCCTTTCGATCGAGCGGTTAGAGCGGGAGATCGACATCGATGAGCGAGCAAAACTCCTCTACCTCACCCCCTATTTCCACAACCCGGCAGGGCTGCTCTACACTGCCGAACGCAAGCGTCAGCTGATTGAAACGCTTCAGGGCCGCGACATCCCCCTCATCGAGGACGATGCATACGGCGACCTCTACTTTTTCGAGGAGGACCGCCAGCGGCTGAAACCGATCAAGGCAATCAACCCGGAGGGGATAGAGGTCTGCTATACCGGCTCGTTCTCGAAAATCCTCGGCCCCGGCCTCCGCCTCGGATGGATGCTGCTGCCCGAAGAGATCTACGCAAAATGTGAGCTCATCAAGCAGTCCGCCGATGCCTGCTCGCCGAGCTTCACCCAGGTGCTGGCTGACGCCTTCATCCGCTCAGGCCAAATCTACAGCTACATCGAGAGCGTCCGCCTCGAATACAAACGACGGGCGGCAGCAATGGTTGCCGCGCTCAGAGAGCACCTGCCGGAGTACGTCAAGTGGAACGAACCCCGTGGAGGCTTCTACATCTGGCTCACCCTTCCCGAAGGCGCTGACGCCACCGATATCATGAAGCTCGCGCTCCAGGGCGGGGCGGTCTTCGTTGCCGGCAAGACCTTCGACCCCGATGCATCGTCAAAACGCAACAACTCGCTGCGCCTCTCCTACTGCAACAACACCCCGGAGCAGATCGCCGAAGGGATACCGATTGTGGCTGATGCAATCCGCAAGAGTTGCGGGTAACCAACTGCTAAACCTATAGATAGCGTTTGCTGAGCCCGAGCTTGTCGATGCGGGAGTAGAGGGTTTTGGGGTGCATCCCCAGGCGCTCGGCAGCGCCGCCCGTGCCGCTCACCCGGCCGCTGGAACGGGAGAGGGTATCGAGAATCAGCTCCCGCTCCATTGCGCCCATCTCCCGCTCGAACTCGCTCATGGTTTTTTCCTGGCCGGAGGGGCGCGCTTCCGCAGCCGGTGTACCGGAAGAGAGAATTGCTGAAAAGTCGAGCATCTGGCCTTCAGAGAGGATCACCGCCTGTTCGACCGAGTGGGCAAGTTCGCGGATATTTCCCTTCCACTCACGGCTGACAAGACTCTGCATGTCGCGCTCCTTGAACATGCGAAGCGGCTTGCCGAACTCCCTTGAGAATTTTGTGGCGAAGTGTGAGGCGAGCATCGAAATATCATCCCTCCGTTCCCGGAGCGGCGGAATACAGAGAGGAAAGACGTTGAGACGGAAAAAGAGATCCTCCCGGAAACGCCCCTCCGCGACCTCCCTCTGAAGGTCGCGGTTGGTGGCGGCAATGACGCGGACATCAACATGGATGACCTGCCGCCCGCCGATCCGTTCAAGTTCGCGCTCCTGAAGCACGCGCAGCAACTTTGCCTGAAGGTCGAGCGGGAGTTCGCCGATTTCGTCGAGGAAAATGGTTCCACCTTCAGCCAGTTCGAACTTGCCGATCCGCCTCTCCGTCGCACCCGTAAAGCTCCCTTTTTCATGCCCGAAGAGTTCCGACTCAATAAGCTGAGCCGGAAGGGCCGCGCAGTTGATCTTGATCAGTGCCCGCTTCCGCCGGGAGGAAAGGTTGTGGAGCGCTCTGGCAAAAAGCTCCTTTCCGGTACCGGTCTCCCCCCCTATCAGCACGGTTGCATCGGTTGAGGCCACCTGGCTAACCCTGCGGAGCACCGCTGCAAGCGAGGCGCTTCGGCCTATTATCTCCTCGAAGTTGTGCACCTCCTTGATCTCCTCGATAAGGCAACCTCTCTCTCCCTCGAGCTTCAATCGAAGCTCGTCAATCTCCTCGAAAGCGAGAAAGTTCTGCAGGGCAAGGGAGAGCTGCGGCACAATCAGGCTTACCGTCTCCTGATCGTGCTCCTCGAAGAGTCTCGAAGTATTGGCTATGAAGAGACCGGCCCGGCTGCCCGGAGTATTCCAGAGCGGAACGGTAAGGAGCGAGCAGACTCCGAATTTCCGCCGGACATGCTCCAGGATACGGTAGCTCTGGCAAAGCTGAAGAAAGGCATCTCCGCTGTAGGCGCCGGGATTGGCAATCAGGGGAACGCTCTCTCTTGCAATCTCTTCAAACTCAGCAAGATCGATCAATTCAGCCGCTGATACCGGAACGAAACCGCCCGCACTGTCACGCATGAAGTTATCGAAGACGGGGTAGGCTCCATGCTCGTCGAGGACGCGAATGCCGAGAAAGCTGCTCGGAACGAGCTTGTCGATCTGCTCGCAGACCGCCAGCAACATCCGGCTGCGGTCCTTGATGGTAAGCAGGGCATTGTTAACGGCGAGCTGCATGGCGGTCTCGGCCTCCCGCTGGCGCAGCTCCTCGTAGGCCATGGCATTGCTGACGGCAACCGCTATTGGAGATACCAGCGTCGCAAGAAGCTCTTTTTCACTCTCCGACCAGCTCTTTTCATCCTTCGAAACAAAATTCAGAAAGCCGATCACCTTCCCTCCGGCACGCAACGGCGAGAGCACGACCTGCCGCAAGCCGAGATCGTAGAGAATCTGCGGAATCGGAAAATCTGCCGAGTAGTGACCGAGCACATCCCCAATTTGCAAGACAGAGACCGCCGTGTCCGCCATGTGGGGCTCTATCCACGAACCGGCAATCGGCCTCTTTTTGCGTTCAATGCCTTCGGGAAGCTGAAAGCGCAGCATTTCAAAGAAGACATTGCTGAAGCGCCGCTCCTTGTCGAAGGTGATGATGACAGCTGAATCAAACTCGAAGACCAGCCGGAGCTTGTCGGTGACCGTGCGGAAGAGCTCCTGCGGATCGCGGATTGAACCGACCGCGTCACTGATATACTGCATGAGCATGTGTGCCTCATGAACGGAAGAACCAGTCATGGCATCAAAATTCCGGAATTTCTTAAGTATTAGGAACACAAGTTACAGAATATTCTGAATATTTAAGAATGCGCAATAACAAGCCAAAGCATAAAATGCTTTTTAATAACAAGTTAACAAGGGGCGGGCCGTGATTTTTTATGGCACATGAATTGCCTTATAATCAGAAAGAAAAGAAGACAACGGAGCCATCCAAAAGAAGATCCATGAAACAGAACGTGACGAGAGCCGCCGCAATTGCAGCAACCGCTCTGCTCCTCGCATGGCCGGCTCATGCCGGCGCCGCTGAAAACGAGCTGACTCTTGAAAAGACCATCCAGCTTGTTCGACAGAACAATCCGGCATTGAAAGCCGCAGCAGAAGAGATCAACGCCGCCGATGCCAGGGTGAGGAAAAGCAGAAGCGCATGGTTCCCCCAACTCAGCGCTGAAGCCGGCTATACCTACCTCGACCCCGTCTCGGAGGTCCCGTTATTCGGCAAGTTTATGCCGAACAACAACTACGAAGCGAAAGTCAAGGCGAGGGCAACCCTCTTCGATTTCGGCAAACGCAGAGAGAGTGTGGATCTTGCCCTCACCGGCAGAAAAACGGCTGAAACCTCCCTCGAACTTTCGCGAAGAGAGCTCTCCTTCCAGACAGTGCAACTCTTTTACGGAATTCTCTTCCTCCGCGAAAGCTTACAGGTGGAAGACAAAGAGATCGCAGCACTCAACAAGGCGCGCGACTTCACCGCAAAGCGCTACCAGTCAGGAGCAGCTACACGCTTCGACCTCCTCTCCACCGAGGTGAGAATCTCGGCAGCTCAAAGCAGGATGCTCGACCTCAAGCACTCACTGCAGCATAGCGAGCTGACACTGCGACGCCTTGCCGGCATTGCAGTGGGAGCCCATCTCTCACTCCAGGGCTCTCTGGCCGTAACGCCTGCATCACAGGAGCCCTCAGGGCTTGCCGCGCAGGCTATGCAGAAACGCCTTGAACTGGAGATCTCAAGAGATCAGGAGAGTGCCGCAAGAGCGCGACACGCAATCGCCTCGAAAGAGGGCGCGCCTGTCGTCACCGCAACGGCATCATGGGGAACGACAAACGGCATGATGCCCGATATTACCGTCATGCGCAACAACTTTGCAGGCGGACTTCACCTTGAGGTACCGATATTCACCGGTTTCCGCAACAGCGCAGAGCGGCAGGAAACGAAAGCGATGCTGAACGCGGCTGAGGAGAGAAGAATCGATACCGAACAGCAGGTCAGAGCGGATGTCGAAGAGGCGATTGATGCACGCCGGACCGCTTCCGCCAAGATCGCCTCAACCGAGATGCAGGTAAAACAGGCTGCGCTTGCCGCCGAACATGCCAGAGCCCGTTACAGCAACGGCATGGCCACAACGCTCGATCTTCTCAGCACCGAAGCATCCCTCTCACAGGCCGAGCTTTCAAGACTGCAGGCATCCTATGAATATGTCATGAACGACTACATGCTGAAAAGGGTAACAGGGGAGGTTTTCTGGTAGAATGAACGAGAGAGCAAAACATATCCTCTGTGCCGTAGATTTCTCCCTGGCTTCGGATGCCGTCATCCGCTATGCCGCTGAAACGCTCGCTCGGGACTCCGAACTCAGTGTGCTGTTCATCGCTCCTGAAGCAGAGAAAGAGGAGGGACTGGGCGCCATGCACCTTCACGAGTTTTCAAGGTACAGCGACATCCTTGCACAGCACAAGGTGACGGTGCGTTTTGCCGTCCGTTACGGAGAGCCTGCGGCCGGCATTCTCGACTTTGCGGCCGAACACGGTGCGTCGATGATCATACTCGGATCCCACGGAAGCAGGGCAATAGGAAGGCTTCTCGTTGGAGGCACGGCCGAAAGCGTTATGCGCAGGGCAACCTGCCCGGTCGTTATCCTTAAAATGCCGGAAAACAGCGTGAAGGCGGAGAGTGCGCCGCTTTGTCACGAGATTCTTCAAGACTAACAACAAGAGCGATCATGGAAAAACCTGAATCAAAACCAATGACAGAAAACAAGCCGGCAAAGCAGGCCAAAAACCCCTTGAAACTGGTTATTGCGGGAACGCTTATTGCCGCAGGAGTTATCTTTGGGGGCAGCAGGCTCGTCCACTCCTTCAACTATGAAGAGACCGACAACGCGCAGATAGAGGGCGATGTCTATCCGGTCATCTCCCGTGTTCCGGGAAAAGTCCAGGAGGTACTGGTTACAGACAACCACCGTGTCAAGCAGGGCGAGACCCTGATACGACTCGACCCGGCAGACTACGAAGTGCGCCGCGACATGGCGACGGCAGCACTGCAGAGTGCCCGGGCATCTGTTGCTGCGGCTGACGCGAATGCCTCTGCCTCGTCAGCAGCCGAGCGAAAGCTCACTGCCGACTTGCGGCGCAGCAACAACCTGAAGCGCCAGGATGTCATCTCACAGGCGGAATTCGACGCTGTACGAGCCGGTGCTGACGCCTCTACTGCCCAGTATTCAGGGGCGACAAGCCAGAAAAGCGCCGCAGTTGCACAGCTTAAGCTGCGCGAAGCCGAGCTTCGCCAGGCCGAGCTCCAGCTCTCCTACACCACAATCACCGCTCCCGCCGCCGGCCATGTATCAAGAAAGAATGTCCAGCCGGGTCAGTATGTGGCTCCGGGTCAGCAGCTTATCGCCCTTGTCGGCAGCAGCGAGCTCTGGATTGTCGCAAATTTCAAGGAGACACAGCTCAACAAAATCACTCCGGGCCTGCCGGTCGTCATCAGGGTTGACGCCTACCCCGGCAAGGAGTTCAAGGGCAAGGTCGACTCCATCTCCTCAGGCACCGGGGCCAAGTTCACCCTGCTCCCCCCCGACAACGCCAGCGGAAACTTTGTAAAGGTAACACAGCGGGTTCCGGTGAAGATCCTCTTCACAGAAAAGCCCGACAGTCAGCACCCCCTCGCCGCCGGCATGAACGTAGTGGTAGAGGTGAAGGTAAAGTGACCGGCTGGTCACTTTACCTTCATCCCGAACCCCCCGACGAGTCAGGGGTGAGAGATCTCGGGAGGCAACAGGCCTCAACAGCGAAATAAAGAAGCGTAACCAGAAACAATAATGGCAAAACCAGTTTCAGCAAACGGGATCTCGGTAGCTCCGATGCTGCAGGATACCCATACCTACGAAACCGGAATCCGGAAAGTCATCATCACCCTCACGGTGATCGTCTCAGCCATGCTTGAGCTGATCGACACCACCATTGTAAACGTCGCTCTCACGCAAATCAGCGGCAACCTCGGGGCGAGCATCGATGATGTCGCATGGGTCATCACCAGCTATGCCATTGCCAACGTCATCATCATCCCGCTTTCCGGCTTTCTCGGAAACCTCTTCGGCCGACGCAACTACTACCTCGGCTCCATACTGCTCTTCACGATGGCCTCACTCCTCTGCGGCATGGCCACAGATATCTGGGCTCTCGTCTTCTTCCGCTTTCTGCAGGGCATCGGAGGCGGCGCTCTTCTGCCAACCTCCCAGGCGATCCTCTATGAAACATTCCGCCCTGAAGAGCGAGGCAAGGCGACCGGAATCTTCTCCATGGGACTTGTGCTCGGCCCAACCATAGGCCCACTGCTTGGCGGCTATCTGGTAGACTACATCTCCTGGCAGTGGTGCTTTTTCGTCAACATCCCCATCGGGGTGCTGGCCATGTGGTCATCATTCACCTTCATCAAGGAGCCGAAGGTGATGCACAAGGTGATGAAAATCGACTGGGCCGGCATAGGGCTGCTGGCCGTCGGCATCGGCTCGCTGCAGTTCATTCTTGAGCGCGGTGAGGCGAAAGACTGGTTTGAAACCCCCTATATCACCCTCTTCACCTTCATCGCCATTGTTGCGCTCGTCGCTTTCGTCTGGTGGGAGCTGCATACCGAGCACCCGGCGGTGGATCTGCGCGTGCTGGCCCGGAGCCACAACCTCCCCATCGCGGCTATTCTCACCTTTATTATCGGCTTCGGCCTCTACGGATCGATGTTTATCCTGCCGGTATTCGCACAGCGCCTGCTCGGCTTTACGGCCGTGCTGACCGGACTGGTGCTCTTCCCGAGCGCCATGGTAACCGGCATAATCTCCATGCCGCTCGGCATCGCCCTGCAGCGGGGCGTTTCGCCAAAAAAGCTGATGTTTTTCGGCATGACCGCCTTCATGCTCTTCTGCTGGCAGATCGGGCAGCAGACGATGCAGTCCGGAGCGGAAAACTTTTTCTGGATACTTATCCTTCGCGGCGTCGCCCTCGGGTTTGTCTTCATTCCCGTAACCATGCTTGCCGTATCAGGCCTGCACGGCAGGGACATCGGGCAGGCCACAGGGCTTAACAACATGGTCCGCCAGCTCGGAGGATCCTTCGGCATCGCACTGACCAATACCTACATTGCCCGACGGGTTGCCGTTCACCGCAATGAGCTTTTGAGCCATGTCTCGCTCTACGATCCGGCCACCCTCACCCGTCTTGACGCCATACAGCAGGGTGCCACGTCAAGAGCACTCTCGCCCGTCGAGGCGCAGCAGATCTCCTGGAAGGCGCTGGAGGGAACCATTATGGCCCAGAGCCACCACCTCGCCTACATGGACGCACTGAAGCTTATTGCGCTCCTCTTCGCGCTCGTTCTTCCGCTGCTGCTGCTTATCAATCTGAAAAAGGGTGAAAAAGCCGATCTCTCGGCGGCGCACTGAAAAAGAGAGTGTACCCCTTACGCCTCACCGGCATTCGTGTAGATCTCCCATGCGCTGGAGATCTCCTTGCGACGGGTGATGAGAAAAAGTGTTGCGGCAAGAACCACAAGGCTGCCCACCCTTATGGCAACTGCGGTGCCAAAATATTCCGACAGAACACCGACCTCAAGATTTCCGAGCGGCATAAGGCCCATCAGTACCATGAGATAGATGCTCATCACCCTGCCACGGTAGCGGTCCTCAACAAGATTCTGAACGGTGGCAGTCATGGTCGCGAAGGCGGACAGCATCCCGATTCCGGCAATAAAAAGAGCGGCGGCGGCAAGGCGCACATCACCAATAAAGGTAAAGGCCGTCAGCGCCAGCGAGAAGATGAGCATGCCGCCAACCACCAAGTGACTGCTTTTGATTTTTCCGCTTGAAAAGGAGACGACAAAGGTTCCGGAGAGCGACCCCAGCCCGAACGCCGAAAAGAGGTAGCCCATGCCCGACGCACCAAGGCCGTAAGTGTGCTTGGCAACTACAGGAAGCATCGCCATGAAGGACCAGCCGAAGACCGACACTACCGCGACAAACAGCACAATTGTCCTGATAAGGGGGTGCGTCCATGTGTAGGTCAGCCCGTCCCTGATAGACTTGAAGGGATGTTCGTTGGCGCCGGGACGCAGCGGCGCAGGGGTCGTCGAAATGGCAAGGAGTGCGGCGATAACCGCCAGATAGCTCAGCGCATTGGCCATAAATGCGCCGCCTGTACCGATCCATGAAATCATCAGCCCAGCCAGAGCGGGGCCAATCACCCTCGAAGCGTTGAAAATCGCCGCGTTGAGCGCCACGGCCGAATGAAGCTGGCTGCGGTCGACCATCTCGCTCAAAAAGGCCTGAATGGCGGGAGTTGCCACAGCACCAACGCATCCGAGCAGAAACGCCAGCACAAGAATGATCCAGATCGTCACCGTCCCGGTCAGGGTAAAGATGGCGAGAATGAAAGCCAGCAGCATCGAGCACGACTGCGCCCAGAGGAGGATCGTCCGGCGCGAGTAGCGGTCGACAATCACTCCGCCGAAAAGGGAGAGGAAGAGCGTCGGGATGGTTGAAGTCGCCGCGGTAACACCCACCCAAAACGCCGACCCGGTCATCTCAAGCACCAGCCACCCCTGAGCCACCATCTGCAGCCAGGTTCCGATCATGGAGACGATCTGGCCGACAAAATAGAGACGGAAATTGCGGCTCCTGAAGGCAGGAAATCCTTCGAGAAGCTTCTCTCCCAGGCCGGAGCGCTCCACTCTGAAGTGGAGTGAGTCGCCCTGAGAGGCAGGGTCGTCAGAGGAGGGCATGGTCATCAGGTCTGATCTTGAAGCTTGTGCGTCTTGCGAAGAACAAAGGTATGAAAATTCACGCTTTTTTCAGCCGGGAAAACCATTTCAGGGGTCTGGCAGCAGCGCTTTACGTTACCGACACGCAGGCAATCCCGGCAATTCACCGAATGCCGGGTGAATTGCCATAAAGCCCCCCCCTTTCCCTGCCGGATTGACAATAAATAACTTTAAACTTCAGTACAACCTTCGTTTTCTGCCGCAGTGAACAAGAGGGTTGTGATGTAATGATCACTTAACAACTAACAAAAAAGGAGCTCTTCCGATGAATGTTGTAAATCCGGAAGCTATCGGATTATTCGGGCTTATGGTCACCGTCTGGGTGTTCGGGCTCGAGCAGTTGGGGTTTGGTCTGAACAAGGAGACCGACCCGGAAAAGCTTGGCAGAAGCCTTGGCAATGTCGCCCTCTGGTTCGGCGGTGTCGCACAGCTTTTCACGGCGCTCTGTATGTATCTGTTCGACATGGGGTTACCACCAGAGACAAGGGTGTACCTTGGCACCATCTTTGCGACCTACGGACTCTTCTGGGTCGTCGTTGCAATGCACTTCTATAACCCCGGCGACAAGAAGGTCTATGCGCACTTCTTCCTTGGCATCTTTTTCATGACGGCGCTCTTCAGCTACAAGGCCATCATGCTCGGAAAAGTCTGGCCGCTCGGCACCGTTCTGGTGCTCATCAACCTCTTGACCGTTCTGCTTCCGTTCACCTGGTACCGCCAGAACAATTTCATCACCAAAATCTGCGGAGCCACCAACATCGCCATCGGCGTCTGCGCCCTGCCGATCCTCCTACACGCTATGGGCATCTGACGCTCTCGCCCTCAAGTCGGAACACTCCCTGCATAACGGAGTGTTCCGACCAACTTGATCGCTTTTTTTACTGCTGTTTTTGCAGTTATCTGCCGATTTGCTAATATGGAAGCAGGCTTGCAGGCCCGCGAACACTAAACTCAACTACATTTTTTTCAGTACTAAAACCATTACACGCCATGAGCGCACATATCTATAAGAAAATCGAAATCGTCGGATCCTCACAGACCAGCATCGAAGACGCGGTCAACAATGCTGTTGCAAAAGCGGCAGAGTCAATCAGGAACATCCGCTGGGTAGAGGTTGTCGAAACCCGTTGCCATGTGGAGAACCAGAAAATTGCTTACTGGCAGGTAACGGTAAAGATCGGCTTCAACCTCGAAGAGAACTGACGTTATTGAATCTAAAGGAACTCTCAGAGGCCGCCTCATAAAACAATGGGGCGGCTTTTTTTGTTATTTCGCGCCACTCTTCCAATCAAACCTCAAAATCCAAAATATCTTCAGGGAAGTGCGGGTTATGAGTCGTCTAAGTTTCTAAGTTTAAAAACACGAAGGGCGCCAGAGGCGCCCTTCGTTGCTTGAACAATCATGAACAAGTCAATCAGTGGTCTTCGGGGGCCATTGACCAATGTTCCGGTGAGAGCCAGAGCGTCGAAAGCATCAGCTCGCGGATATGGGAGAACTCCTTGGGCACGCGATCGTAAATCTTTTCGAAGAGCTCTTCATGCGAAAGCAGCTCTTTCTTCCAGGCTTCACGGTCGACCGACATAAGCTTCGAGAACTTCTCCGAAGTCATTGAGTCAAGACCTGTCCAATCAATCATCTCATGCTTCGGCATCCATCCAAGCGGGCTTTCCACAGCGCCTGCACGCCCGCGAACGCGATCGACGACCCATTTGAGCACACGCATGTTCTCGCCAAATCCCGGCCAGAGGAACTTGCCGTTTTCGTCCTTGCGGAACCAGTTGACACCGAAAATACGCGGCGGCTCAACCAGGGTGCGTCCAACGTGGAGCCAGTGGTTGAAGTAGTCGCCCATGTGGTAGCCGCAGAATGGGATCATGGCAAACGGGTCACGGCGAACATCGCCGACCTTGCCGGCCGCTGCCGCTGTTTTCTCAGAACCCATTGTAGCGGCAAGATAGACGCCGAAGTTCCAGTTGGCGGACTGGTAGACAAGAGGAACCGTATCGCCGCGACGACCGCCGAAGATAAATGCGCTGATCGGCACGCCTTTCGGGTTCTCCCAGTCGGGATCGAGAGAGGGACACTGGCTTGCCGGGGAGGTGAACCTTGCGTTTGGATGCGACGAAAGCCGGCCGCAGTCCGGAGTCCACTCCTTGCCCTGCCAGTCGATAAGCTGCGCCGGAGGAGTGTCGGTCATCCCTTCCCACCAGACGTCGCCGTCCGGAGTCATTGCTACATTGGTAAAAATACAGTTGCTTGCCAGTGTGGCCATGGCATTCGGGTTTGAACTTTCCGATGTGCCAGGTGCCACGCCGAAAAAACCGTATTCAGGGTTGATGGCGTGCAGCCTGCCATCTTCGCCCGGCTTGATCCATGCAATATCGTCACCGATAGTCGTTACCTTCCAGCCGTCAAAGGATTGCGGAGGGATGAGCATGGCAAAGTTGGTCTTGCCGCATGCGCTCGGGAAAGCTGCGCCGATATAGTTCTTCTGGCCTTCGGGAGATTCCACACCGAGAATGAGCATGTGCTCGGCAAGCCATCCCTCATCACGAGCCATCGATGAGGCAATGCGGAGCGCAAAGCACTTTTTGCCAAGCAGGGCGTTGCCGCCGTATCCGCTGCCGAAAGAGACGATGGAGCGCTTTTCAGGATAGTGGACAATATATTTTGTGTCGTTGCATGGCCAGGCAACATCCTTGGCGCCTGGCTCAAGAGGAGCGCCGACAGAGTGCAGGCAGGGCACATACTCGCTGTTTTCATCAAGCAGATCCATGACCTTGCGGCCCATGCGCGTCATGATGCGCATGTTGGTCACCACATAGGGCGAATCGGAGATCTCAACGCCGATATGGGCGATATGCGATCCGAGAGGTCCCATGCTGAAGGGAATGACATACATGGTGCGGCCTTTCATACAGCCAGTGAAGAGCTTGGTGAGAGTGGCCTTCATCTCTTTTGGAGCAACCCAGTTGTTGGTCGGCCCCGCATCCTGGCGGCGGATGCTGCAGATGTAGGTCCTGTCCTCGACTCTGGCCACATCGCTCGGGTCGGAGCGGCAGAGATAGCTGTTCGGACGTTTCTCGTCGGAAAGCTTTATAAAGGTTCCACTCTCTACCATCTGCTGACAGAGGCGGTCATACTCCTCCTGTGATCCGTCGCACCAGTAGACGGAATCGGGCTGGCAGAGGTCGGCTGTTTCCTGCACCCACTGCAGCAGCCGTTTATTGTTCACATAGTTCGGTGCATTGATCTGCATAGACGTCATGATTTGTTCTCTTGTTGAGGGTCAGTTATAAAAAAAAGACGTCCGCAGTCAAAACGCTGACTGCGGACGCAATGAAAAAACTTATGAAATCCGGGCGGGTAAACTGCCCGGGACTGAAAGCCATACCCATATAAATGCAATGCGTTATTTCGCTTTCCCCGGTTTTCGGAGCGCTTCCACAATCAGCTTCTCAAAGGCATCCTTGCTTCTCGAACCGGTAATGACCTGCGTGATCTTGCCTGAAGGACTGACGACAAATGATGTCGGTATGGAACGAAGCCCGCCTTCAACATAGCGGCTGAAAGCCCCTACAATTTGCGGATCCGCCATCACCACCGGGTATCCGATACCGTTGTTCTTTATGAAAGTACGGATCGTCTGCTCGTTTTCGTTGACCGCCACACCGATAAAGGTAAACCCCTTCTTGGCATACTTGTTCTGGAGGGCGACCATGTCAGGAATCTCCGCGCGGCAGGGAGGGCACCATGATGCGAAAAAATTTACGATATAGGGCTTGCCTGCGAGATTTGCAGAACTGACACTTTTGCCGTCGAGGGAGATTGACGAAAAAAGAGGGGATGGCGAAACCGCATCAGCTGCAGGCGCTGCCGAGAGGGTTGAAGATGCCGTGCCGAGGAGAAGGGCCCCTGTCGCCAACACCTTAAAAAAAGAGCCAATACGTTTCACAACATGCTTGTTCATACCATCAGATATCATATAAATAATAATCAGTGACCCATCCGTCCGCTAATATACAATTCTTCTTTTTTTAATCCGCCAAAAAACGGGCTGGATTTATCTTTGTGATTCTCTGTAAAAAGAAATATATTTGAGCTTATGTTTTTTCTATGCTTAAGCCACCTTAGCTCAGTTGGTAGAGCAACTGTTTCGTAAATAGTAGGTCGTGGGTTCAAGTCCCTCAGGTGGCTCTTGACCGAGCCAACCACACCATCATCAATGCACCCGGTGCTACAATGGTGGAGAAGGGCAGGCAAGCCCTAAGTAATGAACGTTTGATTTCCCTATAAAATCCTATCCAAACTGTCACTATGCAAGAAGGTAAGATTTCTCAGATCATCGGCCCTGTAGTTGATGTGGATTTCCCTGAAGGCCGGCTCCCGTCTATTCTGGATGCACTGACCATCACAAGACCTGACGGAACCAAGCTGGTTCTCGAGACACAGCAGCACCTCGGCGAAGAGCGCGTGCGTACTGTTGCCATGGAGAGCACCGACGGCCTGGTCAGAGGGCTCAGCGTCGCAAACACGGGACGTCCGATTCAGGTACCGGTCGGCCCGGAAGTACTCAGCAGGATGCTCAACGTCGTCGGCGAGCCTATCGACGGTCGCGGCCCTGTCAACACCACGAAATCTTATTCCATCCATCGCTCGGCTCCGAAATTTGACGAAATCTCCACCAAAGCGGAGATGTTCGAAACGGGCATCAAGGTCATCGATCTTCTTGAGCCTTACTCCAGAGGCGGCAAAACCGGTCTCTTCGGAGGTGCAGGTGTAGGAAAGACCGTTCTGATCATGGAGCTGATCAACAACATTGCAAAGCAGCAGTCCGGATTCAGCGTTTTCGCCGGTGTCGGCGAGCGTACCCGTGAAGGAAACGATCTCTGGCATGAAATGATGGAGTCGGGCGTTATCGACAAGACCGCCCTCGTCTTCGGCCAGATGAACGAGCCTCCCGGTGCCCGTCAGCGCGTTGCGCTTACCGGCCTCAGCATCGCAGAGTACTTCCGTGATGAAGAGGGACGCGACGTTCTGCTCTTTATCGACAACATCTTCCGATTCACACAGGCCGGCTCCGAAGTATCCGCGCTTCTCGGCCGTATGCCGAGCGCCGTGGGCTACCAGCCGACGCTTGCCACCGAAATGGGTGAGCTTCAGGACAGAATCGTTTCAACCAAGAAAGGTTCGGTCACCTCGGTTCAGGCCATCTATGTGCCTGCTGATGACTTGACCGATCCGGCACCTGCTACGGCATTTGCCCACCTTGATGCCACGACCGTGCTTTCACGCCAGATCGCTGAGCTCGGCATCTACCCTGCTGTCGATCCGCTCGACTCCACCTCGCGTATTCTCGATCCGAACATCGTCGGCGACGACCACTACGATACCGCACAGGCTGTCAAGCAGCTGCTGCAGCGCTACAAGGATCTTCAGGACATCATCGCCATTCTCGGTATGGACGAGCTGAGTGATGAAGATAAGCTTGTCGTCTCCAGGGCAAGAAAAGTTCAGAGGTTCCTTTCTCAGCCGTTCTTTGTCGCAGAGGCTTTCACCGGCCTTGCAGGCAAGTATGTCAAGCTTGAAGAGACCATCAAGGGATTCAAGGAGATCATCGCCGGCAAGCACGACAGCCTTCCGGAAAGCGCCTTCTACCTTGTTGGCACAATCGAGGAAGCCATCGAGAAAGCAAAAACTCTCTAAACAGACGAACGCACCATGGCCAGTAGCGACAAAGGTTTTCACATAGAGATCGTCACCCCCCAGAAGCTCTACTTCGAAGGGTCGGTTGTCAGCGTCACGGCACCGGGCGATGAAGGGCAGTTCCAGGTACTCAAAAACCATGCTCCGCTTCTTTCTTCGCTGAGAGCCGGCAAGGTCAAGCTCGCCATGGAAGATCGCAGCGAGCAGACCTTTTCAATCTCTGCCGGTTTTTTTGAAGTCAGCAGCAACAAGGCGATTCTGTTGACCGAAGAGATCTCCTGATATTCATGCAAATGAGACTGAAACATCAGCATCTTTACGGGTGCTGGTGTTTTCTGGTTTTATGAAGCCCCTCATACCAAAATCGCTGCGCAAGGGAGATACCATCGGACTGATCTCCCCATCCTCACACTGCGCTTACCCCGAAAAGATCGGGCAGGCGATCACGTATCTTGAAAAGAACGGCTACCGCGTCAAGCCCTCGACCCATCTCAACCGCATCGATACCGACCCGGCCATCGCCGACAGTGAAAAACTGCACGACATCCATGAGATGTTTGCCGACCGTTCGGTCAAAGCGATTATCTGCCTTAGGGGAGGCGCCGGAGCGGCAAGGCTGCTGAACCGGATCGACTACCGCCTGGTGGCAGCAAATCCCAAGATTCTGGCCGGCTACTCGGACATTACCGCGCTCTCGCTTGCCCTATTCGCAAAAACCGGGCTGATCAGTTTCTCGGGCCCCATGCTCGCCACAGAGCTCTATGCGCCCACACCCTATACCGAAGAGCACTTCTGGGGGGTACTCACCGACCCATCCTACCCGCTTTCGCTCGACAACTTTCCGGGCCACACGCTCTCCATCGTCAGGGCGGGCTACGCCGAAGGACGGCTTATAGGAGGGAACCTCTCCGTCCTCTCCTCGATGATAGGCACACCCTTCCTCCCATCCTTTGAAGAGGCCCTGCTCTTTACGGAGGATATTAACGAACCCGCCTACAGAATCGACCGGATGCTCTCGCACCTCTCCAACGCCGCACTGCTTTCGCACTGCAACGCTATGCTCTTCGGGCAGTTCTCAAACGAACCCCTCGAAAAAAATGAAGATGAACGGATCAGGAAGGTCTTCGAATACTACAGCGCACTGAACCCCCATGCGCCCGTTCTTTCGGGACTCTCCTACGGCCATATAAGCGAGCTGATGACCATTCCCGTCGGCTCCCGTTTCAAGGTTCACCTCTCTGCAAACGGCACCTTCACCTTCGGCGCGCTCGAACCCGTGATCGAAGAGTAGCCTTTCCTTTTGCGACTATAGCACGAAGTGGCTATTTTATCTTTTTTCACCACAAGGGCTCTCGTAATGAATACTTTTCGGGCTGAGTCACTTCCCGCACCTGAAACCAGGCAGACCGAACAAAGCACGGGTACAGATCAGCTCGACCGCTACCGCGTCGTACTCTTCAATGATGAAGTGCACACCTTCGACGAAGTCATCATACAAATCATCAAGGCCATCCGATGCGCCCGGCAGAAAGCTGAACGTCACACCTGGGAAGTCCACACCAAAGGCCGCAGCATCGTCTATTCCGGCCCGATTGCCGAATGCATCCGCGTAAGCGCCATCCTCGAAGAGATCGCCCTGAAAACCGAAATCCAGACCGGCTGACGACTCCCGAACAGCCCCCCCCGCCAGCCTTCGCTGAACGCACAACCGGACGTGAACCTCTCAGCTCATCCGGCTCCCATTATCCAGCCTTTTGGGATATACCCTTTTTCCCAATGAACAAACTTTTCTGGCATTGATACCGCCATTCTCTCAAGAGTTTTAATTGCCCGACCTATTC
>CAIJVD010000028.1 GCA_903824045.1 uncultured Chlorobiaceae bacterium | reverse complement strand
TTCAAACTGCATGGTATCAAGATGGCGCCACCGTTGCTCCGGAGCCCTGTCGTAGAGTGTGCCGGCATCTCCACACTCAGGACATACTACGTCATTGCCTACAAACTTGAGGTGAACTTCTATCTTCAACCCAGAAACTGAAAGGTTGACATCGTCTACCTGCCAGATGGCTGGAAATCCTAAGAGCTGTTGGTAATGGTCAGTAAGTTTTTGCATCTCGGTGGCTCGTATTGAAATACTGCAGTCTACGACTTTATCAACTCATTCCACTAACTTCCGCGAAGAGCCAATCTTTTTATATCTTCCTGTAAGCATTGCCGGCACCCGGCTTACACTGTCGAATGGTCACTCCTTGTATCCAACCTTAACGCAGCTATCATGAAACGTAGAGAAAAAGCTTTCAATAAGCAATTTGTCATGCTGCTCCTTGCCAGCCTGAGCATCTTTGCGGTTTCGGTGCAGGTCTTTGCGGCCTCGCCAAAAATTGGCGAGAGCTATGGGGGAGGAGTGGTCTTCTATCTGGACAGCACCGGAGAGCATGGCCTTATTGCCGCCCGCTCGGATGCCAAGGGGCACTCTTTGGGCAAAGAGGAGGGGTTTCATACCTGGTATAGCGCCACTAACGTTGCGACTGAGTTTGTCGATGGGTTCAGCAACTGGGTTCTTCCCAACAAGGAGCAGCTCAATCAGCTCTTTCTGCACCGTCGTGAGGTTGGTGGCTTTGCCGAAACCGTCTACTGGAGCTTCTCGGAGGGCAATGCAGAAGAGGCATGGGCCCAGAGCTTCGGAAGTGGTGTGCAGGTCGTCGGCAAGAAGTCGAACGGCAGCCATGTTCGGGCCATTCGTGCGTTCTAAGCAGCGACTCCAGGCCGGAAGTTTACCTCATATTTCGCAGCGGTAGCGGCAGAGGATGCTGTTGCCCTCTTTTCTGATAGTCGGTGTAACCGTTGTATCAGGGTTTACCAGCTCATGCAGGAGCGCCTTGAAGGTGCCGAGGTAGAAGTTGCCGCCCACCGGAAGGCTCGGCCAGGTCACCCTGACCGAGATTTCCGGTGGGCGGCTCATGGTGTAGCTGAACTGGCCGCTGCCGGCAAAGGTCCATGCGTTTTTACTTATGGCAAAAAGCAGAAGCTTGAATGCCGCTCTGGGAGGCAGAAGCTTCACCACTTTCTGGAAAATCGCCGGTATCCTCACCCTGAGCAAGTACTTCGCCGTTCTCTGTCCGGACTCCTCAAGGATGGATGCGGTGGCATTTTCGCCAATCTCCTTTTCGACCGCTGTTACCAGTGCATGAAACTTCGACTCCTCGGTCATCTCCGTTGGAAGGTTTCCGATCCAGTGCCCCTGGCCGATGCGCTGGAGAATGGCCTCGGCTTCAGCTTTGCCGAATGATGCTTCAAGCGCAGCAACGGTCTGTATGATCGAGTTCGGTCCTATTCTTGAGGGAGTGTTCATGCTGGAAAGAGTATTTTGTGGGTTCATTTCGAAATATGGATGTCGATGTTGCCGGTTGTCCATGCGGCACGTACCATCACCTTGCCCTCATGGAGCCCGAATGGCTCGGCAGCAAGGGCAGGGTTCAGTGAGCCGGGGTTTCTCTGCCGGTATGGATCGGCAGCGCCCTTTTCCAATGGGGCGTAGGCGCTGAGGGTATAGCTGCCGGGAGGGAGTTCGCTGAAGGTATAGCTGAATGTTCCGTTCCGGTTTGGAGAAGCAGCGCTGCAGTAGCATACCCCGGAACCCTCCGCTCTTGCCTCCACAATAACCTGTTCGCTTCGGCTGAAGCATGTCCCGCTAATGGCACCGCTCTCCTCTTTCAAAGCACTCCTGAATCTTGAAATAATCGGCTTTTTCGCCGCCCCCGGCTTCACGCAGGCGAGGTATGCAAGCCCCGGCTTGAATCCCCCTTCCGGTTTTACCGCAAAGGTTCTGGCGTCGATTCGGGCAATTGAAAAGGGGAGTGGCGAAGAGTGAGCAGCACCGGTTTCCTCGATGGAGATCATGCTGCGGGCCACCTCCAGTTCGACTGGCTTTGAAAAGGAGATAGTGACTCTCTTGCCCAGTGCAGGCCATGCTTTGTCAAGGTATGCCGGCTCGCTTCTGTTTTCGGGAAGAATTGATGCCGAGATCGGCCGGCCGGAGGGTGAGCGGCCGGAGGCGTAGAACGAGATGGCCCCTCTGCCTGCATTATCGCCGCCGCTTTTCATCCGAATGGTGCATCTTCGTCCGGCCTCCATACCTCCGGTGACAATAATGAACTCCCGCTCCCGCATCGTCCGGTTTTTGCTGTACCAGCCGTTGATTGCAAGCGGTTCAGGGGTGCCCTCCTGGCGGATTTCGAGTTTTTCGGGATTAAAATCGGTGGTGTTGACAGGGCGGGCAAGGCTGATTGCAATCCGCTCCCGGTCGAGAGGGGCGCATGAAGCCAGCTCCCCGGCCGCACTCTCCAGACCCTCAAGCTTTAGCACTATTCCGGAAGTTTCTGTCTGAATGAGTTGGGGGCTGCAAAGGCCGATCTCTTCGCTGCCCTGCGTGTAGCGCATGTCATGGTTCCGGTCGTTCACCGCCAGAACTCGGTATGAACCAGGCCGAAGATGGCCGAAAGAGAATTTGCCGGCGTCATCCGTCTGGGCGAGGTAATCGGGCGCGTCGCTCTTGAGCTGCTGCGATGCGGCAGCTTCATGTTTGTCGGCAAATGCAAGGATCAGGCTGCCGGGAGCCCCGGAGATCGCTTCGTTGACAACTGTTCCGGAGAGTGTTCCGCCATCGATCTCCGGGCCTGTGGAAAATGCGAGGGTGTATGGGGTGCTGAAGGTCTCTGCCTGATTAGCCTGATGAGCCTGATTTGGGGTGAGCTGCTTGTTCAGTGTCAGGATGTAGGTACGGTTCTTTTCGAGCGGAGTGAGAAGCTTTATTTCGGCTTGTTTTCCTGATGCGGTGAGCTCCCATGCGCTTATTGGCGGGGTGAAGGCGATCGCGTCGATGAGCTGGCGGGCGGTGATTTCATGGTTGAAGCTCAGTCGAATGTATTCCGGCGAGCTGTTGAGGGCTGAAGGAGCCGGGTCGGAAAAAACCACCTGCAGCGGAGCGCGCTCTGCACTGCTTCCCGAAGGCGGGCGGTCTGAAGCGCACCCTCCGGAGAGAAGGAGAAAAAAAAGGGGGATGATAGTAGTGATGCGTTTGTGACGCTGCATGTATACCCTTCGATGGCCAGGTGAGAGGTGGCTTGATTGTAACTGACCGTGAAAATTCGTAAATTAAAAACTAATGCAGATCTATGAAAGATTTTGAAGAAAAAATACAGATTGATTTCCCTATAGATGTCCAGACGAAATTTTAAGGTTCTTTATGTCTCCGGTGAAGTTTCTCCTTTTGTAAGAATCAGCGCGCTTGCTGATTTTATGGCGTCATTCCCCCAGGCTCTCGAAGAAGAAGGGTTCGAGGCCCGTATTATGATGCCAAAGTACGGAACCATCAATGACCGCAAGTTTCGGCTGCACGACGTTCTTCGTCTGTCCGACATTGAGGTTCACCTCAAGGAGAAAACCGACCTGCTTCATGTCAAGGTGACCGCCTTGCCATCGAGTAAAATCCAGACATATTTTCTCTACAGCGAGAAATATTTCAAGCGCAACGGCTTTTTTGCCGATATACACAACGAATCCGATCTGAAAGGGGCTGCCGAAAAGGTTATCTTTTTCAATGTCGGCGTCCTTGAAACCCTCCAGCGTCTCGGCTGGAAGCCCGATATTATTCACTGCCACGACTGGCAGACCGGCCTTATCCCGCTTCTGTTGAAAACGGTCTATGCCGACCATGAGTTTTTCAAGGATATAAAAACGGTTTTTTCCGTTCACAATGTCTATCGCCAGGGCGTTCTTCCCTTCAAGGTCTTCCAGAAACTGCTTCCTGACGAGGTGTGCTCTTCGCTTCATTGCACAAACGATGAGGTGAACATGCTCTATACGGGCGTCGAGAACGTCGGTCTTTTGACGACGACCTCCAAAAGCTACGCCGAGCAGATCCTTCAGGATGGAGCTGACTCCTTTGGTCTCGGCAGTGTGCTCAATGAGCGCCGCGATATCTTTCACGGCATTCGCAACGGCATCGATACCCGACAGTGGAACTCTTCTACCGACAAGCTTATCAAGAAGCGTTACGGCGTCGAGCATATGGACGGCAAGCTCGACAACAAGAAAGCGCTTCTCGATGAGGTAAAACTTCCCTACTGTGAAGGTGTTCCGGTGGTCGGGGTCATCGCCAATTTTGACGAGTTTCAGGGTGCCGAGCTGATTCATGAGAGCCTTGAGCAGCTTGTCGCACTCGATATCCAGCTTGTCATCTACGGAGCGGGCGACCGCAAGTACGAAAAACTCTTCCAGGAGTTCGCCCTGAAGCATCCGGAGCAGGTCAGCGTTACTACCGAATATGCAGACAGCTTCCTCCATCTTGCCATTGCCGGACTCGATATTCTTCTGATGGCCGGAAAGATTGAGGCCTGTGGCATGATCCAGATGTTCGCCATGAGCTACGGTACGATTCCTGTAGCCTATGCGGGTGGCGGGATTACCGAAACCATCGATGAACTTTCGGGTGATACCGGTTCAGGTTTCATTTTTCATGACTACACTCCGGAAGCTCTTGCCGGAAAGCTCTCGGAGGCTCTTGAGTGCTTCAATGACCCAGAGTGCTGGCAGCAGATGGTCTCTTCGGCCATGGCCCGCGACTTTTCGTGGACAGAGTCTGCCGGGGAGTATGGTCAGCTCTATCGCGAACTTCTTGAGCAATAGGGGGAGCGGTGCAGACGATCAAGGTCCTTTTTCTTGACAGGGATGGTACCATTAACAAGGATGCCGGCACCTACGTCTATCTGAAAGAGCAGTTTCATCTTATAGAGCGTGCCGATGAGGCAATTGCGCTTGCCATCAAGGCTGGCTACCGGATCGTTATCATATCGAACCAGGCTGGCATTGCACGGGGCATAGCGACCGTCGAGCAGGTCGAAGAGGTGAACCGCTATCTCAATGAACTGCTGGCGGCAAGCGGTGCCGCTTTTGAGCGTTGCTACTACTGCCCCTCCCATCCCGATTACCCCCATCCGGAGTACGACCGTTTTGCTGATTGCCGCAAGCCGGGAACCGGCATGGTTGAGCAGGCCATCACCGATTACCTTGCCGAGGGACTCATCGTCGACCGGAGCGCCTCTTTTTTTATCGGCGACAAGACGATTGACGTTGAGTGCGGTCTGCGTGCCGGACTCCGGCCGGTGCTCGTCAGGACCGGTCATAATGAGGAGGAGATCTGCCTGCAGAGGAAGATCATTCCGGAATTTGTGGCCGACGACCTCTATCAGGCGGTGACGGAGTACATTCTTTCCGGCTCCTGATCCGGCTTCTTTCCCCGTTCCGCACCATCTCCGGCTCATGCTGACTCTTTATGTGCACATACCCTTCTGCCGCCAGCGTTGCAGCTACTGCGATTTCTATCTCGTTACGAAGCGTGATCATATCGATGCGTTTTTCCGGGCCCTTGCCCTTGAGACTGCTGCTCGCTCGGAGGAGCTGAAGGGTCGGACAATTTCTGCCATTCATTTCGGCGGCGGTACCCCTTCGATGGTGCCGGTGCACTATATCGCCGAATGGCTTGAGCAGGTTGCTTCGCTCTGCAGCTTCAACCCGGATATCGAGATAGCCCTTGAGGCCAATCCTGAGGATCTCGGGGGCAACGCGCTTGAGGCTCTTCGCTCGGCGGGGATAACGAGGCTCAGCATCGGCACACAGTCCTTTACCTCCGAAAAGCTGCGAGCCCTTGGCCGCCCGCATACAGCCAGTGACTCCAGAGAGGTAACCGCCGCGGCGCTTCGCACCTTCCCGTCCGTAAGCGTCGATCTCATCTGCGGCGTTCCCACAGAGAGTCTCTCTCTTTGGCAAGAGGATCTGGATCGGGCCCTTGAGCTCAAGCCGCACCATCTTTCGGTCTACATGCTCTCTCTGGAGCCGAAGACGCAGCTGAGCCGGATGGTGCGCAGCGGCGCTCTGCGGGTGCCGGACGACGGGGTGCAGGCTGAACTCTATGAAGGTGCCCTTGAGGCCATACAGCTGCGCGGATACCTCCACTACGAGGTATCCAATTTCGCGCTTCCGGGCCACCATTCGCGATATAATCTTGCCAGCTGGGAGCGCAAGCCGTACCTTGGCTTTGGTCCTTCAGCGCACAGTTTCCTTGTCTCCCCGGAGAGGGAGATCCGGACGGCAAACGTTTCGAGCCTCGCCAGGTATCTGGCCGATCCCCAGCGGGCCGAGGGGTTTCGCGAAGAGCTTTCCGGGGAGGAGCGCTTTACCGAGGAGGTTTTTCTCTCCCTGCGAATAAACCGCGGTGTCGATGTTGAGTTTTTGAGAAAAGGGAATAAATTAGGGCATCGCCTTTCAGCGGCCATTTCACGATTTTCAGAGAGAGGGTGGATCTATGAGGAGGGGGGAGCGCTCTACCTGACTGGCAAGGGTTTTTTGTTTGCCGATCTTATTGCAGGCGATCTGATTTTTGGTTAGCAGTTTTACCGATACGCTTATATCTATGACACACCGGACCTTCAACCGCGCTCTTGCTGCACTTCTTTTTCTTGTCGCGGAAACGATCTATTTGGCAACCATGGCGCCGACGCTCTCCTTCTGGGATTGCGGGGAATCCATTGCGGCGGCCTATACCCTCGGCATTCCGCATCCGCCCGGTGCCCCTCTTTTTCTGCTTGTCGGCCGCCTCTTTTCCATGCTGCCGATTTTCAGCGATCCAGCCGAAAGGATCAACCTGATCAGCACGCTCGCCAGCTCCGCTACCGTGATGCTGACCTATCTCATAACGGTTCGTCTTATTATTTTTTATCGTCGAACCGATCCTGAAAGCTGGAGTGCGGCCGAAAAAATTTCAGCTTACGGCGGGGCAGCTGTCGGAGCCCTGGCACTCGCTTTTTCCGATGCATTCTGGTTCAACGCCGTAGAAGCCGGGGTATGGTCCTCCTCTTCGGTCTTTACGGCCCTGGTTATCTGGCTGAGTCTTCGCTGGTATGACGAGGCTCCTGAACCCGGACACGAGCGGTGGCTGATGCTCGTCATGTATGTCATCGGGCTCTCCATCGGCGTTCATCTGCTCAGCCTGCTTGCAGTTTTTGCGGTTGCGGTCGTCTACTACATCAAAAAATATGAGGTTACCCGTAAGTCATTTGCCGTGTTTGCGCTTGTTACTGTCGGGCTATTTTTTCTGATCTACATCGGCATCATCAGAGGGCTTCCCGTTCTTCTCCAGCTTACCTCATGGTGGGGTTTCGCACTTCTTCTTGCAGTGATCTCTTACGGCATTTATTATTCGCACCAGCACAAGATGCCCCGTTTGAACACGCTGATGGCCTCGCTTTTTCTGATCATCATCGGCTATACCTCCTATAGCTTGATCTATGTCCGGGCGCATGCCGGGCCGCCAATCAACGAGAACAACCCTTCGACAGCTACATCCTTTTTCTCCTATGTCAACAGGGAGCAGTATGGCGACATGCCTCTCTGGCCGCGGCGCTGGTCACCGGAGCCGATTCACCAGTACTACTACCAGCAGTACTCAAGCGATCTCGACTATTTTCTCTCCTACCAGATGCAGAAGATGTACTTCCGCTATCTTGGCTGGCAGTTTATTGGTCGGGAGCACGATATGGAAGGGGCCGGCGTCGACTGGTCGGTGCTTTGGGGGATCCCTTTTCTTGTTGGTGTTACGGGTGCCGTCACTCATTTCAGACGGCAGTGGAAGATGGGTCTCGTTGTTACCGCGCTCTTTGTGCTGACCGGAGCGGCGCTCGTCATCTACCTTAACCAGACTGAACCTCAGCCTCGGGAGAGGGACTACAGTTACGTCGGCAGCTTTTTCGCCTTTGCCATCTGGATAGGGATAGGGGTTGAGAGCATCTGGCTCTGGCTCCAGAAACGCTTCAAGCCGTTTGGCCTCAAAAGCCCGATGATCCTTGCCGTGTTGACGGTTGCCGCGGCCCTTCTTCTGGTCAACGGGAGGATGCTGCAGGCAAACTACAGGGTGCACGACAGGTCGGGCAACCATGTGCCATGGGAGTGGGCCTGGAATATGCTGCAGAGCTGTGAAAAAGATGCCATTCTTTTTACCAACGGCGATAACGACACCTTTCCGCTCTGGTATCTTCAGGAGGTCGAGCATATCCGTACCGATGTAAGGGTGGTCAACCTCAGCCTTGCCAATACCGGCTGGTATCTTGAACAGCTCAAGAACACCCGGCCAAGAGGGGCCCGCAAGATCGACTTCAGCCTTGGCGACGGGGAGATTGCCGGTATTACCTATGTGCCGATCGACTCGGTAGATGCCGTCCTGCCTGCACCTGCACTCCGTCAGGCAGTGCTCCGCCAGGCCCGCAGCGAGGGGGTTCTGCTTCCCTCCGAGCCGAAGGATACCCTTGTGTGGCTGCTGAAGCCGGGCATGACCTACGAGGGTCAGGGCTATCTGCGTCCGCAGGATATAGCGGTCTACGAGATTGTCATGAACAACATTAATGACCGTCCGATCTACTTCGCCCTGACGGTCGATCCGGAGAGCATGATAGGGCTTGACGGCTTTCTTCGCCTCGATGGCCTTGCCTACCGGCTGGTGCCGATCAGGAGCGCCGATCCGATGAGCTATGTCAACCCGGCACTCCTCTACAGGAATCTGATGAATGTCTACCGCTACACAAATCTCAACAATCCGGCGGTCTTTCTTGAAGAGACCTCAAGGCGGCTCTGTGGAAACTATACCCCGCTCTATGTCCGCCTTGCGCTCGAACTTGCCCTGAAGCCGGGGGAGGAGCTTGCTGTTTCTGACCAGAGAGGCGTCCGGCGCACCGCCAGAAGGGGAGCGCTCGCCCTTGAGGTGCTTGATGCTGCCCGAGCGCGCTTTCCGCTGGCGATGTATCCGCTGAACCCGGAACTTGCCGGATCGATCATCTCCCTTTATGTTCGGCTTGGTGAAAAGCAGAAAGCCACTTTGTATATTAACTATCTCGAAAAACTTCGAAGCCAGTCGTCGGTCCAGTCCGATCCGCGTCTTTTTTATGTCCTTGCAAGGGCCTACCGCGACATCGGAATGAAGGATGACGCTCATCGCATTATCGAATCGCTATCCAGGGATCTGAAACAGCCCGGATTGATGGAGAAGTTTGAAACCATGAAGGAGTAACCTCTATGCAGAGCACAATTCACCCCACGGCCGTTATCGGCAGCAGTGCGGTTCTCGCAGAGGGCGTTACGGTCGGCCCCTACACCGTCATCGAGGATGATGTTGAAATCGGCGCCGGCACCGTTATCGCCCCCCATGTCTATATCGCCTCAGGCGCACGGATCGGCAGCAACTGCAGGATCCATGCCGGCGCGGTGCTCGCCACCGCCCCCCAGGATCTCAAGTTTGCAGGAGAGAAGACCTACCTCTATGTCGGTGACAGGACGGTAGTCAGAGAGTGTGTCACCCTCAACCGGGGGACAAGCGCAAGCGGCAAGACGGTCATTGGTTCGGATAATCTCTTTATGGCCTACGTGCATGTGGGCCACGATTGTGTGATCGGCAACCATGTGGTGGTCGCAAACGGTGTCCCCTTTGGAGGACATTGTGAGGTTGGCGATCATGTTGTTATTGGAGGGCTGACCGGCATTCATCAGTTCGTCAGGATTGGCCGTAACTCCATGGTGGGCGGGGTCTCCAGGGCAACGCTCGATGTACCGCCCTTTGTCATGGCATCGGGCAATGAATCTTTCCGCTACGAGGGGCTGAACTTTATCGGTCTTAAACGCCGAGGCTTCACCCCCGAAAAGATCACCCTCATCAAGAGTGCATACAGAATTCTCTTTCAGTCGGGGCTGCTTCTTGCCAATGCTCTCGAAAAGGTGAAAACGGAGCTGCCCCAGGATGCGGAGATTGTGGAGATTCTCAACTTTTTTGAATCGGGAACACACGGCCGGAAGTTCATCCGACCCTTCAACAGTTAATTCATAGAACACATCAGCATGTCTCGATGGGCGATTGGCATTGATCTTGGAGGTACGGCCATAAAGGGTGCGGTCGTCGGAGAGGAGACGGGCATTCTTTTCGATCGAACCATTCCCACCCAGACCTCGTCGGGACCTGAAGGGATCGTCGGGCAGCTGGCGACCCTTGTTGGCGAGCTCTATCGGGATGCCGCCGTAACGATCGACCCCGGCAGCTTCGCCGGTGTCGGGCTTGGTGCACCGGGTGCGGTCGATGTCCAAAAGGGAGAGCTTTGCTATCCGCCGAACCTTCCCGGCTGGGGAGTCTATCCCTTGCGCGATGCCCTGAAGGAGCGTCTCGCAGAGCAGGAGCAGCTCTCTTTTAGCGTCATTCTCGACAACGATGCCAATGCCGCGGCTTTCGGCGAGGCGGTCTATGGTGCTGGCCGCCAGTTCAGCGACTTTCTGCTGGTGACTCTCGGCACAGGAGTCGGCGGCGGTATAGTGCTGCAGCGGAAGCTCTATCGCGGCCCGAACGGCACTGCCGGGGAGATCGGCTTCATGATTATCGACTTTGAAGGCACCGCCGAACATGCGGGCATTCGGGGGACACTTGAAAGCCTGATCGGCAAGGATCGCATCGTGGAGCTCGCCCGACGTATGATCGACGCTTCACCTTCCGGCTCTTCAGTCGGCATGCTGTGCGACCATGACTACTCCCGGCTCTCTCCCCGCCATCTTGAAAAGGCCGCAAAGGAGGGTGATGAACTCTCCCTGGCTCTCTGGCAGCGGGTAGGATCAATTCTCGGCGTGGGCCTGGCCAATGTCACGGCGCTTATGGATATCAGGAAATTCGTTATCGGTGGCGGGATTTCTGCGGCCGGATCCCTTATTTTCGATCCCGCACTCGACCAGCTTCGCCACTCCACGCTTCCTTCGATGCATGAAGGGCTCGAGCTGGTGCCGGCTCTTCTTGGCAACAAGGCGGGCATCTACGGCGCAGCCGCCCTGTGTTTCAGTTGAACATAACGGGGCCTGGCCATGCGTGACGAGCTGCTTCATCTCCTGTTTCCAAACGTCTGCGTTGTCTGCCGGAAACTGCTTCAGAAAGGTGAGGAGCAGTGCTGCTCATCCTGCATGGCCGAGTTCGATCCGTTTGCAACCCTCTCTGCCTCTGAGCTGATGCTTCGTCACCTTATTGGCTCACGGTTCGGCAAGAACTTTCATTTTGATCGAGGGTGGTGCCGCTACCTTTTTCACAAGGAGAGCCCTCTGCAGCACGCGCTGCACGCCATGAAGTATGAAGGTCTCTTCAGGCTCGGCTCCACGTTTGGACGTCATCTTGGCGAGTGGATTGCCGAGGGCGTCGACACCCAGGAGATCGAATGCATTGTGCCGGTTCCGCTCCACCGCCTGAAAAAAATCGAGCGCTCCTACAATCAGTCCGAAAAGATTGCAGAGGGCGTCGCGGCGGTGCTCAACAGGCCGGTGCGCCCCGAACTGCTTTCAAGAACACGCTATACCCGTTCACAGACCGGCCTTGCTGCGCCGGATCGCAGAAAAAATCTTGAGGGGGCGTTTCAGGCCGGTCAGGGAGCTATGGCCCGTCACGTGCTTCTTGTCGACGATGTCATCACAACCGGTGCAACCATGGCTGCCGCTGCTCAGGCGCTGCGGCGCGGAGGGGCGGAAAAGGTCTCTCTGGCCGCTGTTGCACTGGCAGCAAAGGAGTAATACGCTATGGAACTGTTCTATACTTCCCACGAAAACATCGATCTCCGGAGGGGGAGCCTCCTGATCGAAGGCGATGAGTTTCATCATCTGGTCAATGTTCTGCGCAAAAAGAGCGGTGAGCGGATTCTTGTCACCGACGGCAACGGCTTGCGTTGTGAGGTGACGATCCTCTCGGTGCATAAAAAGTCGCTTGACGGAGAGATAACCTCCCACTCGTTTCTTGAGCGACCGGCCACCGGTGTGACGGTTGCCCTCTCGATGCTCAAGGCGCCCCAGCGCTTCGAGCTCTTTCTTGAAAAGGCCACCGAGCTCGGGGTCTCATCAGTCATTCCCCTGATTACCTCGAGGACGCTCGCCCTGCCCGCCCGCGATCGGGTGCAGGGGCGCTTGAAGCGGTGGAACACCATTATGCTCTCGGCCGCCCGGCAGTCAAAGCGGTTTTATCTTCCGGAGCTGACCGAGCCTATGACGCTGAAACAAGTGCTTGCTCTTCCCGGCTTTGATCTCCGTCTGATCCCCTGGGAGGGCTCAGCGCTGCCACCGGTGGTGCAATGTGCCGGAAAAAAGACGATCTTTCTTATAGGTGGCGAGGGGGGGTTCAGTGAGGCTGAAGTGGAGGCGGCAAGGAGTGCCGGTTTTGCCGAGATTTCGCTTGGCCGAAACATTCTCAGGGCCGAAACGGCCGGGATTTTTGCAGTTGCCATGGTCCGCGCAGAGCTTCTTGGAGAGGATCGGTCGGCCTGGTTTTAGGTAGGGGGGATGGGTTTCAACAAAAAGGGCATCACTATGACTATGGAGAGATCATGAGCACTATCAAACCAAACCAGGCAATTCTTCTTGTTCTTGCCCTCTTTATCTCCGCTGTTTTTTTTGCGATGACCCGCTACTTTTTTATGGTGGTACTGCTTGCCGCTATTTTTTCTGCGCTGGCAATGCCGCTGTTCAGCCGCTTTGAGCGGTGGCTGAAGGGACGTCGAAACCTGAGTGCGCTGTTGACCATGCTCACGCTGCTCGTCATGGTTTTTCTGCCTCTCGCAGCACTCTCGGTCGTTGTTGTGGAGCAGGCTGTCAGGATGAGCCGCTTTGCCATTCCCTGGATTCAGCTCCAGCTTCAGAACCCTGCCTCATTCACCCAGCAGCTTCAGGCCCTTCCCTTTTACGACCAGATAGCGCCCTGGCAGGGTGAGATTCTGCGCAAGGCAGGGGAGCTTGCCTCGGGAGCCGGCACCATGCTTTTCAGCATGATCTCGTCGCTTACCTACTCGGCCGTCAACGATCTCTTTCTCATCTTTGTATTTCTCTATACCATGTTCTTTTTTCTTCGAGACGGCAGAATGCTGCTCGATAAGACGCTCTCCTGTCTGCCCCTCGGCGAGCACGATCAGCAACGGTTGCTCGAAAGGTTTCTTTCGGTGACCAGAGCATCAATCAAGGGAAACCTTGTGGTGGGTGTTGTGCAGGGAACGCTTGCCGGGCTTGCCCTTCATGTTGCCGGGATCGAGAGCGCGGTATTCTGGGGTACCATCATGTCGCTCATCTCCGTCATTCCAGTGCTCGGTCCGCCGATCGTCTGGGTGCCGGCAGTCATCTATCTCGTCGCAACAGGGCAGTATCCCCAGGCAATCGGCCTTCTGCTCTTCTGCTCGGTCGTTGTCGGCCATATCGACAATATCCTTCGTCCCATGCTGATCGGGCGCGACACGGCAATGCACGAGCTCTTCATCTTTTTCGGAACTCTCGGGGGGATAGGTCTTTTCGGCATTTTCGGCTTCATCCTCGGACCAATCATTGCGGCACTTTTCGTGACAGTCTGGGAGATGTACGGGGAGGTCTTCGCAGGGTTTCTTTCCGATATCAAGCGCGCACAGCCCGCCGACGCTCCGGATCACCAGGGGGGATAAGAGCAGCTCCAACATGCTTTGTGTCTCTGTAAGTTTAAGTAGTTGTGAACGTCCCCTCTTTTTCACCTTTTTCAGCTCCGATGTGCATTGTCTCCTTGTACGTTGAAATAGTTGTGAACGTTTTTGTTTTGGAACAAAGAGAGCCGCCTTTTCGGGGCGGCTCTCTTGCGGAGGATGTTTGGTGTCGATCTTCTTCTGGATCAGTTGACGCTTACCACCTCTTCGGATGAGAAGAAGAAGGATGCTTCGATGGCTGCGTTTTCTGCCGAGTCGGATCCGTGGACGATGTTCTCGCCCTTGCTGTCGGCATAGAGCTGGCGGATGGTGCCTGCATCGGCCTCTGCGGGGTCGGTTGCGCCAATGACCTTGCGGAAGTCGGCTACGGCATTGTCTTTCTCAAGGATAATCGGAACGCAGGGACCTGATGACATGAACTCGACCAGTTCGCCGTAGAATGGACGCTCACGGTGGACGCCGTAGAACTCTCCGGCGGTTGCTTTGGTGAGTCTGGTTTTTTTCATGGCAACAACACGGAAGCCGGCACGTTCAATTTTGTCGATGACTGCTCCGATAAGATTTTTGCGGACACAGTCCGGCTTGAGGATGGTAAGCGTTCTTTCCATTGTTCTTTCTGCTGTTTGCGTTGCTGAAGGGAAAAGTCGAGAAAGGTAGCAAATAATTAGTGAAAAGCATATGCGGGTTTGAAAAAAAGATCACTCGATCAAAGCGCTTTGTTCTTCCTGCTGACGCCGAAGTTCCGCTGCATGTTCCTTTCTCTCATAGATGAAGTGAATGATTTTTTTTGCCATCAGTACAAAGAAGAGCACGCTTACCGGTATGCTGAAAACAGCGACGAATCCGCCGATGCTTTCCCAGTTCCGGCCGAGAAAATACCCGCCATAGAGCAGCAGCATATTCCAGGCCAATGCGCTTGCTGCGGCTGCGGGCACTACCAGAAAGGTGTTCAGATGCATCAGCCCCGTTACTGGCGGGATCAGGGTGCGGGAGCCCAAGAGAAAACGATTGGCCAGTACGGCCAGGTAGCCGTGGGTGGCAAATCGCTGACGCACAAGCTCCATCTCATGAGGCGGAAAAATACGATGGATTCGCCCCCCCCATTGAGGCGGCAAAGAGGTGTTGTCGCGAGCATAGAGTTTTAGCCCGAATCGCCGGCTTATCAGGTAGATAACCATAAAGCCGGATGTTGAGCCGATGGTTGGCCATATAATTGCCGAAGCGATAGTGACCTTTGTGAACATGAGCAGGTACCCCGTCAATGCAATAGGCGCATCAAGGGGCAAAAACGGGATGAAATTTTTCAGAAAGGCGATCAGGAAGAGTACCAGGTATATTGCATCGGGGCTGGCGGATTGCAGATAGGCAATAATTGATTCGATCATGAACTCTTGAAGTTAATTTCCAATCAACGGCCGTACATTTGGTTGCCATCACATAACCCGCATAACAAGAGCCCCCTCTCCGGCATCTCCCGGAAATCGGCCCCTCTTGTTGCAATGTCATCATCTTTACCTGCCGACTCAAAAGCTCCCGGCTTGAAGCCTCAGCGTGGCGGCATCATGAGCCTGATACGCCGGCATCGATTTTGGCCAGCAGCTCCTTCATCGGCTGGTAGGTAATCGGCAGAAAGTCGCTGTATGCCAGAAGCACGATGCCGTTTTCGTCAATGAGCGCGTAGGCGCGCTGAGAGATGCCGAGAAAGCCGAGAGCATCGTAGGCTTTTGCGGTCTTTTTTTCGGTATCGCTCAGAAGTGTGAAGGGGAGGCTGTTGCGTTCGGCAAAACTTTTGTGAGACTGCGGGCTGTCGGAGCTGATGCCGACCACTGCAATGCCCCGTTTCGTGAATTCGGTGACGTTGTTGCGGTAGTCGCAAAGCTGTGCGGTGCAGACAGGGGTGTCGTCGCCGGGGTAGAAAATGAGCAGCACTTTTTTTCCGGCAAAATCAGCAAGAGAGACCATCGCTCCTTCGGAATCGGGAAGGGTAAATCCAGGGGCTTTTGTTTTTTCTGTAATCATTGATACATATAGATGTAGCGGGTTGCTGATGATCTCAACTCTCCGGGCGGTCACTTTCAGCCCTGCTTTGAGATAATATAGTGATACCTTGGTTCAGGAGCTCATGCTGTTTTACCGAACCGGTCGAGCCGGGAACTTCGCAGAGCGGGCCGGTGCAATTGCGGCTCGGGTTGTTCCTCCAATAATCAACAACGAGATGGGAGCTGGAGGCTCCAGACGATGAATATCAGGCTCCTGTCGCTGTCGCCAGGAATAGTAATTCTCGGCCTTTTGCTGCTTTTTTCAGGGTGTGATTCAGCCGGTGATGCACAGTCGCCGGCCCAGTCATACCGGCAGGCATCTTCTTTGGCGCTTCGCGGTGAGTACCGCAAGGCGATCGACTGCTATAACAAGGGGTTGGCGGCCGATACCCTCAAGCACGCTTCGGCAGGGACCATTCGCGCCCTGAATGAGAAGCGGTCGCTGGAGGGGCTGACCGGCGAGTACTATCAGGCGCTTCGCAGTGCGGCGCTTCTTGAGGGTCTGCCCGCCGGGCAGCTTTCTGATTCACTCAGGAGCGTGGTGCTTTTCGATCATGCCTCATGGCTTCGTGAATTGGGACGTTTCAAGGATGCTGCTGTTTCTCTTGAAAAGGTACCTTCGCCTTCGAGTGCCTGCAGTTTTGAACTTGCCGCTCTCTACCGGAAGTGTGGCGAGTATTCAAAAGCGGTCGGAATATATCGGAAGTTTACCGGCAGTGAGCAAAATCCGGTTTTGAGAATCAGGGCTTTGGCGGGTCTCTTGCAGTGTGCGGTGGCTGAGCCCCCAATAGTGCTGGAGAAGCCCGATATCATTGCCGCCAAGATAGCCGCGGAGTCGGCGAGGGTCTTCGCGATGGAGGGTTCAGCGGTTGAGAGGATACAAGCGCTCAGGGAGGCCTCTTCAAGCCTCCAGCTCCTTGAAAAACAGCAGAGGAACGCAAGCTATCTGCTCTTCCGGGCGCTCAACCTTGCCCCGGAGGCCAAAAATCCCCTTCTTCTGCAGATACTCCGCCTGGAATCGAACGCGGTTATTGTCCGCAAGAGCGATCCTTTCCGTGAGGCTTCAGAGTACTTCCGCAGCCGGAATTTGCAGTACGCCCACGCGGCATCTCTTTTTATGCTTGCCGGAAGCAGTTCGGTTGAGGAGCCCGAACGGATCGCCGCACTTCAGAAGGGCTTTTCGGTCGCGAGGTATTTTGCGCCCCCCTCTCCGACGAGGGATCTTCTCCAGCTTGAAAAACAGTCCGCTCGTCTTCTCAATGGTCTTCTGCTTCGGAAATCGAGGATTTTCGAGCTGTTCAATGCTGCCGAACAGAGCGGAACTCTCGATTTGCAGCGCTCCCTGCAGCTCTACGGCCGGAGCATGATGCTACCCAAAGGCAATGAGGCGCTTGACGGCGAGGTGAGCCGCCTGCAGCATGAGATTTCCGGATTGCTGCAGCGCAAGGCCGATATCTTTATTCGCGCAGAGGGGTATGAGAAAAACCGGGCGGCGGATCAGGCTCTGAATATCAAGCGCGGCCGCCTGCTTGCGCTGCTTCCTGAAGTGCGCGCACTAAGTCCGGTCGCTGCCGATGCAATGCAGATGACGCCGGTTACCCTCCAGGCGGTTCAGAATGCATTGAGGGATGAAGAGGCAATCGTGAAGCCGATCGTTTCGGACTCGCTTGCCGGGGTCATGCTCATCGGTCGGCGGCAGCTCCAGCTTGAAGGCGGTGCGGCTGTTTTCGACTCTCTCGGGACTCCGATCTCGCTCACCGCGGCATTCCGCCGGGAACTTGCTGCAGCAACCGGAGGGCACCAGCCGGTTTCGCCGACAGGGGAGCGTCTGGCGAGAGTTTTTTACGATCCGATAGCATCTTCGCTCCGTGGTTACAAAAGTATTGTCGTAATTTCAGAAGATCTTTTTCCCTGGCATATCCTCGACGCTGCCCGTCGTTCCGTGCCTGACAGACGATACTTTTTCCTGCAGTCGATAAAAGAGTTTTCGCTGCTGAGTGCAAATCCTGCGGAAAATCGGAGTGCGTTGAAAACGCTTTTCTATCGTGCGGAAAATGTTGAGGGAGCGAGGATAGCGAAGCTCAATTTCCCCGGTGACAGGGTCTTTCTTCTCTGGAAAGGCTACAGTGGCGCGGAACTGGAGGCTTTTCGGCGGGAGATCAGTGTGCCAGCACCTGGCACCCTTTCGGGCTCATCAGCCCTCTTTACCACAGAGTCAGCAGGCAGGGACCCCTGGAAATACATCTCGTTTTACGGCGCGGAGTGATGAAAACGCCCTCTATTTTATTATAGAAAAACTCTATAAGAGAGATAATATATTGTCTCTTTTTGTTGATTGGCTTGAGGGTTTTTTATAGATTTGCTAATGACAGATTTTACGCTTTCCCTCATGGTATTGAAATCCGGGTCAAGGGTATGACGGAAAAGGTATCGGGCAGTGCGGCGCTTGAGCTCATTGCTCGGGAACTGAAAAAAGCCAGAATGGAAAGGGAACTTTCCATTGAAGATATTAGCCGCCTCATAACGGTTCAGAAGAACTATGTCGAAAAAATCGAAGAGGGTGAGTTTGGTTTTCTCTCAGGGGCTTACGTTTTTGCCTACCTCAAAAAATATGCACAGCATGTCGGTGTTGGAGATGCCGATACTCTTGAGCGGTGCAGGAAAGAGCTACAGCTTTCAACTGCCCTGAAAGGTGACGGTGCAGCCGGAAGGAGCGCGTCAGAGCGCGTTGCGCCTCCCCAAAAAAACCTGACCATTCCCCGGCTTCGGCTTCGCCGCTCAAGGCGCCTTCTTTTTGCAGGTGCGGCCGCTCTCCTGCTGCTGTTTGGTGCACTCTATCTTTTCGGATCAGCTCAAGTTGCCTCTCGACCCTCTCCACCACCACCATCCTATCCTGCTGCCGTAGCAGTTGACGACACCGTTGCTGTTGCCGAACAGATCGTCGACTCCCTTGTTACAACGCCGCCTGTTCCAGCCCCGGCCCCCGCGCCCTCCGTGCCGGTTCAGCCCAAGCCTCTTTCGTTGAAAGCACCGGCGCCAGTCAAGCCCCCCGCGCCCAAAACGGTTGTTGTGCCTGTACCCGTGGTTTCCGATCAGGGCTCTGCAAAATGGAAGGATCGCATCTCCTTTTCGCCCGCCTCTCCCAACCGGAAGGTTCTCGTTGTGCATATTCTGGGTGATAACTCCTGGGTGAAGGTTATTGCTGACGACAGTTCGCAAGTCTATGCCGGAGCCCAGTTCAAAAGCGGCCAGGTTCTGCGTTATGAGGCCCGTCGGAAATTCTGGGTCAATATCGGGCGCCCTGGCAATGTTGAAATCTTCCTGAACGGCAAAAAACTCCAGCCCACCACCTCCCGCATTCTTATTCTTGACTGACTCATCTCTGCCCGCCCGCTTTTTTTGTAAAATCGTGCTTCTTCGCTTTGCTGAAAACCGGATTAATTTTATCTTTGTTCCGGAATTAATTGGATGCTTTTCTCATTACTTGATGCATGTGCCTGCTTCTTGCTTAAGGTGAATGGAGCGGGGCGAGGGGAGGAGGCTCGGTTGCTGGGGTTAAATTTAATGGTGGACTCACGTTGTGATAAAGAAAGTTTATTGCCTATTATTCGAATTCTTATGACTCTACACGCTTCTCAAGGAACTCTCAAACAGTCGGCGTTCGGCTGTCTTAACGAATATTGAGCTATTATGGCAGAGATGAAGGTTTATTTCGATAACAATGCCACCACGCCGCTGCATCCCGAGGTTAAAACGGAGATGATCGCGGCCATGGAGATGTTTGGCAACCCATCCAGCATGCATGCCTACGGGCGTGAAGCCAGGGCAAATGTTGAGGATTCCCGCCGTAAGGTTGCGGAGTTTATTGGTGCCAACGAGCAGGAAATTGTTTTTGTGGGCAGCGGTTCGGAAGCCAATAATACCGTGCTTTCGCTCTTCATCTGCTCAACGAGCCAGTGCATTCCGGGCACCAGGATGCGGGGGACGATCATCACAACCAAGATCGAGCATCCCTGTGTGCTCGAGACCTCCGAATGTCTTGCCCATCGGGGAGTACGGGTCAAATATCTCGATGTAGACCGCTACGGCAAGATCGATCTCGATCAGCTTGCAGGGATGCTTGGTGATGATGTCGGTCTGGTTTCCATTATGATGGCCAATAACGAGATCGGCACGATTCAGGATATCGAGGCCATTTCGGCACTGGTTCACCAAAGCGGCGCATTGATGCATACTGATGCCGTCCAGGCTGTCGGCAAGCTGCCGGTTGATGTTCGCAAGCTCGGCGTCGATTTTTTGACCATTTCCGGCCACAAGATATACGGGCCGAAAGGCGTTGGCGCCCTTTTCATAAGGCAGGGGACTCCCTATTGCCCTTTCATCAGGGGCGGTCACCAGGAGAAGGGTCGGCGTGCTGGAACTGAAAATACGCTCGGTATTCTCGGTCTTGGCAAAGCGGTCGAGATGAGGGCGCAGGAGATGCAGGGAGAGCATGCTCGACTGCTGGATCTCAAGCGTGCATTGAGCCGCGGTATAGAGGAACGCATTGATGATATCAGTTTTAACGGCCATCCGACCGACTCTCTTGCCGGTACGCTTAACGTCTCCTTTGCCGGAGTGGAGGGCGAGGCTGTGCTGCTCTACCTCGATCTTGAAGGTATTGCGGTTTCGACCGGCTCGGCCTGCGCATCGGGTTCTCTGGACCCTTCGCATGTGCTTCTGGCTACCGGTGTCAATGCCGAGCATGCGCACGGTTCAATCCGCTTCAGCCTGGGCCGGGAGAGCACCATGGAGCAGGTCGAGTATGTGCTCGACGTATTACCACGAACAATTCAACGAATCAGAAACATGTCAACGGCATATATAAAAGGAGGAGTGCATGCTTAAAGCAGGCGAATGGGCATATAGCGATACATTGAAGGAACACTTCATGAACCCGAAGAATATTCTTCAGGGAGAGGACACCGATGCTTTTGATGGTGTCGGCATGGAGGGGAATCTGCAGTGCGGCGATCAGATGATGGTGGTCATAAAGGTTGATGGTGAGAAAGGGGTTATTACCGATTGCCAGTGGAAAACTTACGGGTGTGCGAGTGCCATTGCCAGCACCTCGATTCTTTCCGAGATGGTGAAGGGCAAGACGCTCGATCAGGCCTTTAATGTCTCTCCGAAGGACGTTGCCAAGGAGCTGGGCGGACTGCCGGACAACAAGATTCACTGCTCTGTGCTGGGCGACAAGGCACTTCGGGCGGCAATCAACAACTATTACACCCGCAACGGGATGACCGACAAGGTGAAGCAGGAGCAGGCCAAAATTGTCTGCCAGTGCATGAACGTTACCGATCACGATATCGAGGAGGCAATTCTTGAGGGTGCCAGAACCTATCTTGAGCTCCAGGAGCGCACGAAGCTCGGTACAGTATGCGGTCAATGCAAAGAGGAATCCGAATCGCTTCTCGAAAAATTCAAGCACATCCATTTTGGCGTCTGAGGACGGCGCCGTGAGAGGTTTCTGCCGTCATGGAGACAAAAGGTAAAAGAACGGCGCTTTTTTTTGCTGCGCTTGTGACGGCGGCGTTTCTGGTTAACTTCTGCTGGGAGTCTCTGCACGGACTGCTTTATGAAGGGCATCCATCGATGGCAGCCGAGAGGTATGTGCCGATGATGCTTTTCATGGCCTCTATGGATGCGCTCGCTGTCACTGGCCTCTACCTGCTGACCGCTCTCGGAGCCCGGAGACTTTTCTGGGTGCCTGAGTGGAAGAACACGCTTGTGTTTTCTCTCTCTGGTCTCGTTGCGGCTTTTGGCATGGAGTACGCCAGCATCTTCTGGCTGCATCTCTGGCGCTACCGCCCTGCAATGCCTGAACTGTTCGGCATCGGCCTGTTTCCCCTGATCCAGCTCTCGGTGACAGGGCTTTTCTCTGTGGTTGTTGCACGGAAAATAGCGCTGGACGGGTGACCGACGGGGGAGTCAGCCCCGGTTTCAGCATTTTAATCTTACCCTTGAACGAGAGTGCCAATCATGACGACAGGCTGGAGCAACACCTTTTATATCCATACGTTCGGCTGCCAGATGAACCAGGCCGACTCCTCCATCATGACGGCGCTGCTGCTTAATGAGGGCTACTCTCAAGCCGAAAATGAGGATGAGGCGGGCATTATCCTGCTCAATACCTGTGCGGTCCGGGAGAACGCTGTTGATCGGATTGAGAACTACCTGCAGCATCTGCAGGGGCTGAAAAAAAGGCGCAAGGGGTTGATTCTCGGCATTACAGGCTGCATTCCCCAGTATCGGAAGGAGGAGACGCTCGGGCTCTCCGGGGCAATTGATTTTCTTGCCGGGCCAGACAGTTATCGCGCCCTTCCCTTTCTGATCGAAGAGGTTCGCGCCGGACGAAGGCCTTCAGCCCTTGAGTTCAACCCGGCCGAAACCTATGAGGGGATCGACCCAAGGCGGCCGAGTTCCATAAGTGCCTTTGTGCCGGTCATGCGCGGCTGCAACAACATGTGCGCCTACTGCGTCGTCCCCTTTACCCGCGGCAGGGAGCGGAGCCACCGTTTCAGCTCGGTTCTTGCTGAAGTCCGCAAGCTCTCTTCGGCTGGGTACCGGGAGATCACCCTTCTCGGCCAGAATGTCAACTCCTACAGCGATCCCGGAGAGGGACGCAGTTTTGCCGAACTCCTCGGTGCTGTCAGCCAGGAGGCCCCGGCGGCTCGTATCCGCTTTACAACCTCACATCCCAAGGATATCTCCGAAGCGCTTGTGCGGGCCATAGCTGAGCGGCCCAATATCTGCAACCATATCCATCTTCCGGTTCAGTCAGGCTCTTCAAGAGTGCTGGCTCAGATGAACCGGGGCCATTCGATCGAAGAGTACCGAGAAAAAATCGCCCTGATCCGCTCGGTCATCCCCCGGGTCGCCCTCTCAACCGATATTATTGCGGGATTCTGCGGTGAAGAGGAGTCTGACCACCAGTCCACCCTCCAGCTGCTCTCTGATATCCGGTTTGATCTGGCTTACACCTTTTTCTATTCCACACGGCCCGGAACCCTTGCGGCCAGAACGCTTGCCGACGATGTGCCCGAAGAGGTCAAAAAGAGGCGGCTTCAGGAGATCATCGACCTTCAGAACTCCATCTCTTCGGAAATATACCAGCAGGCGGTCGGCTCAGTCGTCGAGGTCCTTGCCGAATCGGAGAGCCGCCGCTCTTCAGCGCAGCTTATGGGCAGAACGGATACAAACCGCGCGGTGGTTTTTGAGCGCCAGGGGCATCATCCCGGTGAGCTGGTTGATGTCGTCATAACCGGAGCGACCTCAGCAACCCTCACTGGTCGCCCTGCCTGACCCCGCCGCCCCTCTTTGCCCCCTTTCTCCCGCGGCAGAAGGGGCTTTTTTATCTTGAACGGTATTTGTAACTTAGGGTTTGTTGAGCCCACCCTCATTATTCATTTTTAAAAGGCCGTTCATTATGGCCGGAGAGAAGTAACGCATGCCAGTTTCCGCAAGACTTGGATTCACCGATAAAGTCAGAGCCCATCTTGAACTGCTCGATCCGGTTACCTGGATCAGCGTCTTTCCCTGCCTTGCCGCCGGCGTTATGGCTTCAGGAGCCATGCAGCCGACTCTTCATGACTATCTGCTTCTGTTTGCAATCTTTCTGATGTTCGGTCCTCTTGGCACCGGCTTCAGCCAGTCGGTCAATGACTGTTTTGATCTTGAGCTCGACAGAGTCAATGAGCCGACCCGCCCCATTCCTTCCGGGAGGCTCTCTCCGAAGGAAGGATTGGCCAACAGCATTGTGGCCCTTCTTCTGGCCATCGCCATCGCGGTCTATCTCGGCCTGCATATTGGTGGCCTTCGCGGTCTTATTATCGTGTCATCAATCATGACGGCTCTCTTTGTAGCCTACATCTACTCAGCGCCTCCGCTCAAACTGAAAAAAAATATTTTTGGTTCAGCTCCGGCGGTCGGGTTCTCTTACGGTTTTGCCCCCTTTCTCGCGGCCAATGCGCTCTTCGGCGACATCCGTCCCGAAGCGATCTGGATGGCAACCCTGAACTTTTTCATGGCAGTAGCGCTGATCATTCTCAATGATTTCAAGTCGGCTGCAGGTGACAAGGAGGGTGGGCTCAAATCGCTGACGGTGATGATCGGTGCCAGAAACACCTTTCTCGTTTCTTTTGCAATTATCGACACTGTCTTTGCCACCCTGGCCTTTCTTGCGTTCTCCTGGGGGTTTGTTATACCCGCATGTTTTGTTCTTGTCGGTCTTGTGTTGAGCGTTGTCATCCAGGCTCAGTTGCTGCATGACCCGAAAGGGAGCATATCGTTCATGAACAGCGCGGTCGAAGACGGCTTCGGCAATGTGCTCGGCAAGAGTGACGTCCACGAGCATAACGCATTTCTTCGTTACCAGATAGCCAACAACATACTCTTTCTGGTTAATAACCTCTTTGTTGCCGGGATGGTCGGCTATAAATACCTGTAAGATGTTGACTGTTCAGCCTTCAGGGCTGACCGGGTACCCTTTTTTGTTCCAGGGAAGGCGGGTTGTGCCAGTGTTGGCTGCACTCGTCTTATTTCCGAAATCCTAAATCATCAAGGCACTATGGAAACATTTTTTTCGCTACCGGTCGTATGGCATAATGCGCTGGTCACCCTCATGACCTTCGTCTATGTCTTCAGCGTCCCGCCCCTCATGGACTATCTGGTGACCAACCATGGCCTGCCGAGGGACATCAGCCGCAAGATCACCCACATCTGTGCGGGATCGGTCATTGTGTTTCTTCCTCTTTTTATTGACGGCGGATGGTCGCAGTATCTCAACATCACCGTTTTTGCCGTATGGACACTGCTTCTGATCCAGAAAGGGCTTTTTGCTGCGGATGATGACCAGGCAGTGAAGACCATGACCCGTACCGGCAACAAGCGTGAGCTTCTCAAGGGTACACTCTATTTCGTTATTGTTGCCATGATCTGTGGTACCATCTACTACAAGCATTTCGCCGGTGTTCTGGCCATGGCGGTTCTCGGCTGGGGTGACGGTCTTGCGCCGATCATCGGTACCCGCTACGGCAAGATGAAATACCACGTTCTCAGCGACAAGAGTGTTGAGGGCAGCCTTGCCTTCCTTGTCGGCAGTGCTCTTGCAGGCCTCTTTTTTGTCAATCTTGTCATCCCGATGGAGTTCAATGCCGCAAAGATCATCACCATTGCGGTGATTGCCACAATCGTTGAAGGCGTGAGCCCCAAAGAGGTGGACAACCTGACCATCCCGTTTGCTGTCATCGTGGCTTCAGGGATTCTTTGAGGGAAAGGGTAATGCCGGGGACCTATTTTATCAGTGACCTTCATCTTGGGCTGCAGGACGAAAAAACCGAGCAGCTCAAGCTGGACAACCTCGAACGGCTTTTTGCCCAGATCAGGGCAGAGGGCCGTTCCCTCTATATGGTCGGCGATATCCTCGACTACTGGATGGAGTTCCGCCATCTCATCCCAAAGGGTTTTACCAGATTATTTTGTTTATTGTCTGATCTTGTCCGGCACGGTGTAGAGGTCGTCTATATCTCCGGCAACCACGACTTTTATCTCGGTCGTTATTTTGACCAAGAGCTTGGCATTCGGACGCTCTACGGCATGAACGAGGCAGAGATTGATGGGCGCCGGTTTGTTGTTGCGCATGGTGATGGTCTTGGCGCGGGTGATCTGGGATACAAGCTCTTTACCCGTCTTGTAAGGAACCGCTTCAATCTTGCGCTTTTTAGTGGGTTTCACCCTGATCTGGCGGTCGCCGTGATGAAAAAACTCTCACTGCTCAGCCGGCAGCACAAGCCCGACAACAGGTATTTCGATCGGGACCGATTGCTGAATTTCGC
Source organism: uncultured Chlorobiaceae bacterium (assembly GCA_903824045.1). Classification (GTDB taxonomy): domain Bacteria; phylum Bacteroidota; class Chlorobiia; order Chlorobiales; family Chlorobiaceae; genus Chlorobium. The sequence goes on along the minus strand of CAIJVD010000028.1, from coordinate 95,598 downwards.
TGAATCGATGGCCCGCCAGAGGAAGTTTGATTATTTTGTGTGCGGTCACAACCATCTGCTTGGGATGAGTGAGCTTTCCGATGGATCTTCCCGCTATGTAAATCTTGGCACATGGATCGAAGGCTCGGCGCCTTATGGAGTGTTCCGGGATGGTGTTTTTCAATTAAAGGAGTTATAACGTTCATCAATATCATAGACCTCAGCTGCCATGAGTAATTCAAACAGGGTCCTGAAACTCGGATTGCCAAAAGGAAGTCTTCAGGATTCCACCATTGATCTTTTCGCCCATGCCGGGTTCCATTTTTCCGTTCAGAGCCGATCATATTTCCCTTCGATAGACGACGACGAGCTGGAGGCCATACTTATCAGGGCACAGGAGATGGCCCACTATGTCGAGCTTGGTGCCTTTGATGTGGGTCTGACCGGCAAGGACTGGATCATCGAGACCGATGCGGAGGTTGTGGAGGTTGCCGATCTTGTCTATTCAAAGGCATCGATGAGGCCCGTGCGCTGGGTGCTTGCCGTGCCGGAGAACTCTCCGATCAAGTCCGTCAAAGATCTTGAAGGCAAGCATATCGCCACTGAAGTGGTCAACATCACCAAGAAATATCTTGCCAGAAACGGGGTGACTGCCTCCGTCGAGTTCAGCTGGGGTGCCACTGAGGTCAAGCCGCCGGATCTTGCCGACGCCATTGTGGAGGTGACCGAAACCGGCTCCTCACTCCGGGCAAACAAGCTCCGGATTGTTGAGACCATTCTTGAATCAAACACCAAGCTGATTGCCAACAAGGCATCATGGGAGGATCCGTGGAAACGGGAGAAGATCGAGAGCATGGCTCTCTTGCTGCAGGGTGCCATCAATGCACAGGGGAAGGTTGGCCTGAAGATGAACGCCCCGAAATCTTCGCTTGACAAGATCATCTCTATCATTCCAGCCCTGCGCCAGCCGACCATCTCCCACTTGGCGGAGGAGCAGTGGGTTGCCCTTGAGGTCATTGTTACCGAGAAAATCGTGCGCAAGCTGATTCCCGAACTGAAACGGGCCGGAGCCGAGGGGATATTCGAGTATAACATCAACAAGCTGATCGACTAATAGAGGCTTTTTTGCGCTTGCAAACTTGAAGGCTGCCCGAAAGGGTGGCCTTTTTTATCATCGCCATGCTGCTTTTCTATCAGATACTGGTCGTGCTCTTTCTGCTGGTATTTCTCTGCATCGCTCTTCTCAATCTCCGGGACCTCAAGGCCATCCCGCAGAGTGCGCCCCATGACGGGGTGCTCGCATCCGTTCTGGTTCCTGCGCGCAATGAGGAGTTGAATATCGAGCGCTGCCTGCGCTCACTGCTCAGGCAGGACTACCATGCTTTCGAGATTCTCGTGCTTGATGACGGCTCAACCGACTCCACTCCCTCCATTCTTTACCGCCTGTCAGCAGAGTTTCCCGGACGCTTGAGGCTGCTGCAGGGCAAGCCGCTGCCTGATGGGTGGCATGGCAAGGCGTGGGCATGCTTCCAGCTTTCCGAAGCTGCCTCAGGCGAACGGCTGCTCTTTACCGATGCAGATACCATGCACGAGCCCGATGCTCTCCGCAGGGCCCTCGGCGCGCTTGCTGCCTCAGGAAGCGACATGCTTTCGCTCACCCCGCGTCAGGAGCTTGAATCTTTCTGGGAAAAGCTCGTGGTGCCGCTGATCTATTTTATTCTCATGTCATTTCTTCCGGTCCGGCTTGTCTGGCAAAGCCCACGACCGGCGTTCAGCTTTGCCAACGGCCAGTTTATTCTCTTCAAGCGGGAGATCTACCGGCGAATCGGGGGTCATGCTGCCGTCAGAGATGCCATAGTTGAGGATGTATGGCTCTGCATGGCTGTAAAAAAGAGCGGCGGCCGGGTTTCGGCGTTCGACGGTTCCGGAATTGTCAGCTGCCGGATGTACCGTACCCTCCGCGAGATATGGGAGGGGTTCTCCAAGAACCTCTTTGCCGGTCTCGGCTACAGCACTCCGGCGCTTGTGCTCCTGATGACGATGCTTCTGGGCGTCTACATCGGCCCCGTTCTCTTCACCCTTTACGCTATTCAGGGAGGCGATCTCTCCCTTTCACTTTTCTTGCTGCCTCTTCTGCAGATTTTGCTTGCCCTTCTCAGCAGGCTCCTTATTACCCGTTTTTTCGGCCAGCCCCTGCTTTTTGCCTTTCTCCATCCACTCTCACAGCTTGTTCTTCTGGCTATCGCCGGTAACTCCTTTTACCTGGCGAAATCCGGCAAAGGGTCGCGCTGGAAAGGTCGGAGCTACAATTTCTCCTGATGCGGCGGAGAATGCGGTGAAGGTCATAAAATTTTTTAAATTGGACGGTTAATTGCGGCGAGGGCGTTGTGCCTTTCGTTGCAAGAAGAAGAGTATCAATTCAAACAAGACAACTCTCATGGGATTTCTATCGAAACTGTTCGGCAAAAAGGAAGTTGAACTGAAGCTTCCCGCTGTCCGCGAAGATGCCAACCTGATCAAGACGATGGAAGGTCATCTTGACAGGGTGCTCGGTGTCAAATTCAGCGCGGATGGCAAAAAGCTGCTCAGCGGTGGATTTGATGAACTGGTTATGCTCTGGGATGTGGAGTCCGGCAAGCCGATCTTCACCATGAAAGGCCACGAAACCTGGGTGGAGTGCATCGATTACAGCCGCGACGGCAAACGTCTTGCCAGCGGAAGCACCGACAGTACCGTAAGGATATGGGATGCAGAGAACGGTGAGTGCCTTCATGTCTGCAAAGGTCACGCAACCGCTGTTCGCATGGTGGCGTTCAGTCCTGACAGCACGGTTGTTGCGAGTTGTTCGCGTGATACGACCATCCGTCTCTGGGATGTAGAGACAGGGCGTCAGCGTGCACTCTTTTCAGGCCATAAATCATACATTGAATCACTTGCCTACAGTCATGACGGCCAGAAGATCGTCAGCTGCGGAGAGGAGCCGATTCTGAAAATCTGGGACGCCAAAACCGGCGCCAATATAGCTAATTTCGAAACGGGGGATACGCTTTCACACGCAGTCGTGTTCAGTCCGGATGATAGCCTCATAGCGTTTGGTGGCCGTAATTCCAAAGTCAGGATTCTCGACGCAACAAGCGGCCAGACCCTCAAGGTGCTCGAAGGCCATGAGGATGCTGTCAGGAGCGTCTGTTTCAGCCCTGATGGCACAAAGCTCGCAAGTGCGGCCAATGACGAATCGGTCAGGCTTTGGGATGTCGCGAGCGGCAAGCAGCTGCACAGTTATCGAGGTCATGTTCTCGAAGTGCAGTCGGTCGATATTTCGCCGGACGGCAAGATGATTGTTAGCGGCAGTGATGATCGCAAGATCAAGTTCTGGGCGATAGGGTAGGCCTGCCCACTCTGCAGGCGTTGTTGCAGACCGGGGCACACTGTTTTGTGCCCCAGGGTTTTTTTTGCTCTAATTGAGCTAAACTGCACAACTTTCTTTTTGAATTACCGTAAAGTGAGTAAATTAATTTTCACGAAGAATAAATTCGTTTTTGAGCGCCTCATGTTGAGGTTTGCTCATTGTAACGCCAAGCATAACTGGCAAAATTAAAAAGAGGTAGATATGGGTACTCAGGTTGAAGGAACCGTCAAATGGTTCAACGAAGAAAAAGGCTACGGCTTTATTGAGCAGAAAGGCGGAAAAGATGTGTTTGTCCATCACAGCGCAATCATCGGCACAGGGCGCAAAACCCTTGTTGAAGGCCAGAAAGTCACGATGGAAGTAACACAGGGCGCAAAAGGCCTTCAGGCTGAGAATGTAAACCCGCTGTAAGTGTTTTCGATTCGCAGGGCTCTCTTGTCCTGTTCTGCCAGTTGATTTTTTTCGGCATTATCCGCTTGCTTCATGAATGCGGCAGTTTAGGCTCGTCGCACCCGGTTTGTTTAAGCCGGGCAAACGGACTGTTTCAATAGACAAAGTGTGCATGTTACGCACGCTTTGTCTATTTTTTTGCCCCGGCTTTCCAAAAAAAGCGGCCATATCAAACTGCTTATGAGTGTTATTCTGCTTGACATCGGCAACGTAATGGTCTCTGTTGATTTCGTGCCGTTCTGTCGGAGTGTTCTGCCCCGCGAACCGATTGGGGTCCAGGAGATTTTTGCCGAATACTGTAGCGGTGAGCCCAAGAGGTTGCTTGATACCGGCAGAATTGCGCCTGATGATTTTCTCGACCTGATTGTTGCCGACCCGAGGACGGCGCCTCTTGCCCGCGAAGAGGTCAGGGGAGTCTGGGAGCGTATCTTTACCCCCCTCCAGGGCGCCGACGCATCTATTGAAGCGCTCGGTCGGCGGTTTCCGATTTGGATCATGAGCGATACCGACCCGATTCACTTTTCTTTTCTCCTTGAAAACTATCCGCTTCTCCGGAACCGGGAACGTTACTATCTTTCCTTTGAGCACGGGTTTTTGAAAAGTTCTCCTGATGCGTTCCACCATGTTCTTTCGGATTCGGGGATTGCGGCCCGTGAGCTGATTCTGATTGATGACAGGCTTGAAAACTGTATCTCTGCCCGCTCGGCAGGCATACGAAGCATCCAGTTCGACTCGTGGCCGGCGGTTATGGCATCTCTTGATGCCGGCGGCACCTCTTCCTGATAACGGACATTCAACCATAACTGTGGCCACCAGAAGCACACCATCCACCACTGTTCCTGAGGCGGAAATTGAACTGCACTCCATGCGTTCACAGGGTGCAGGCGGCCAAAACGTCAACAAGGTAGAGAGTGCGGTGCACCTGCGTTTTGACATTCCGGCATCCTCTCTTCCCGATGCCATCAAGGAGCGACTCTTTGAGATGAAAGATCGCCGGATCACCAAGGAGGGGATTCTCGTCATCAAGGCCCAGCGCTATCGGACAAGAGAGAAAAACCGTGAGGATGCTCTTGGCAGGCTTCAGGAAATTCTTGACCGGGCCGCTGATGTTCCGCTCGAACGCCGTCCAACAAGGCCGACCGGCAGTTCAAGACTCAAGCGGCTTGAGCGGAAAGAGAAGCGTTCTGCGGTCAAGTCGCTGAGGGGGCCCATCGACTGGTAGGCAAGTGTGGAATCGCGATCGGGGCACGCTTTTGCTGCCGCTGATCGCCAACCAAATGCATCTCATGGCTGAGGAACAAGATCAGATTTCGGGTATCTATAACTACTGCGACAGGTGGTGCGAGCGCTGCTTGTTTACCGCCCGATGTTTGCAGTTTCAGATCGAATCCTCTGCGCCTGATTCTGCCCGCACTCCGTTTGAGGAGCTTGATGTCTTCACTGCCGATTTCTGGCGTGAGAGTGGGGATGCCCTTGCGGCGGCAATGCGCCTCATCACAGAGTTTGCTGCCAGAGAGGGGATTGAACTCGATGAACTGCAGAAGGAGTGTGGCGTTGGCGGCGAGTCGCAGAGCCCTCACCACAACGCACGTGAGCATCCCTGTGCAACCTCTGCACTTGTCTATGCCGGCATGGTCGGCGAGTGGTTCGCGACGCGAGAGCTTGATGAGGCTACTCCATACGATCTGCTGGAAGGGGTTAGCGATGCTGAGGAGGTAATCAGACGATATCAGTATTTTATCTATCCGAAAATCGTTCGCGCCCTCGAAGGTCGACTTGGCGAAGCGGCTTCCGGAATCGATGAGCCGCAGGGGGATGCCTGCGGCAGCGCTCTTGTCGCCCTCCTCACCATCGATCGCTCTCTTGCCGCGTGGAGCACGCTCTACCAGGAGTATCCGCAGCTTGAGGATAGTACCCTTGCAATTCTTCTGGATCTTGACAGGCTTCGCCGCTCTCTCGAACTGCGCTTTCCTGCCGCAAGGGCATTCCGCAGACCGGGGTTTGATGCACCGTTGTAAATTTTTATTAACACGCTCACCACCATCAGAAAAACATGCTTAAGACCAACGAAAAACAGCTGGTAGAGTTTCTCCTGCAGTGCCAGCCCGGTCAACCCAGGACAAGAGGGAACTGGGAGGTCGACCATCAGGGCCGGCCATTCATTCTTCCTTCAATAGGGGGAATTACCCTGAATGTCCAGGTCGGCGATCCTGCATTCGGCTGGCAGGGCGATCACATTGAGCCGGGCGTCAGCTGTACGGCCGATACCCAGAAGCCTTTCGAGCATCCGAATGTCGGTCTTCAGATATACTCCTGTGCGGGCAACCTGGCAACGGTTGTGACTGGTGAGGCTAAAGGAGCCGAAGGGCGTGTGCTGGGACATCATGGCGGCTCGGAACATGTGATTGTCGACTTCCCTCGCGAGGTGAAGGAGAAGCTGCTCTACAGCGATACCATCATCATCAGGGGGAGAGGGCAGGGGTTGAAACTCACCGATTATCCGGATGTCACGCTTTTCAACCTCGACCCCGATCTTCTGCAGGCAATGAAGATTCGAGAGCTCTCCAAGGGAGTGCTTGAAGTGCCCGTCACCACCGTTGTGCCTGCCGTCTGCATGGGCTCGGGCATCGGTTCGGCTCATGTGGCAAAGGGCGATTACGACATCATGACCAGCGATCCCGATACGGTAAAGGAGTACGGCCTCGACAAGATCCGCTTCGGGGATTTTGTGGCGCTGCTCGACCATGACAACCGCTATGGCAGGGCATACCGCAAGGGAGCTATCAGCATCGGCATCGTCGTCCACAGCGACTGCCTCGAGGCAGGGCACGGGCCCGGAGTCACCACCCTGATGACCAGCGCTTCGCCGCTTATCCGCCCTGTCATCGATCCGGCAGCCAACATTGCCGACCGCCTCGGCATCGGCACAACCCTTCCGTCCGGCGCCAAAGGGTAATTATTTCCTTGTTTCAATAGACTCTTCCGGGGGCGATTCATGCCCTGCCCCCCGGGGAATTTTTCCGCGGTCGCCCGTGTTTTAATTTATCCCCCTGTGTGATACATCAGAAACGTGTGACAACTGATAAACAATGGGAGGTGGAGCTATGGCACTGAAACTGTATGGAAGGGATCCTCTGAGAATGTTTGAGGATGTTTTTACCGACAAGGTCTCTCCTTTTTTCTCATCGATGATGTCCCCGACCTTCAAGGTGGATATCAGTGAAGACGACGATGCTCTCTATATCGAGGCCGATATGCCGGGCATAAAGCGGGAGGATGTCAAGCTGAAGATGGAAGATGATGTTCTCTGCATCACTGCCGAAAGGTCGCAAAGCGAGGAGGAGAAGAAGAAAGGGTATCACCGTATCGAGCGCTCATGGGGAAGTCTCAGCCGGAGCTTCACGGTGGGAGACAATGTCGATGCCGACAGGATTGAGGCCAAGTATGACAACGGGGTGCTCAAGATCGTCCTGCCAAAACGGGAGCCTCAACCCACGGCGGGAAAGGATATCCTCGTCAAGTAAGCGATTGGGGTCAGGTCTTGTATTTTGACAAAAGTCAAAATACAAGACCTGACCCCAGATTCTCAGAAACAAGAAAAACCCCCCGGTAGCGGAGGGTTTTTCTGTTGTCTGGACGATTGGAAAAGTGATCGACCGATCAGCAGTTCCGGATGGTATCGGATGTCCGGTCCTTGATGGTGGTCTCGTCGAACTCACCCCAGTTGTGCTCGTCGTGCTCGCGTTGGTATCCGGCTTCCTTCAGGCCGAAGCTCATGTCGGCAACCATCTCCGGGCGGAGCTCCTTGAGGTTCTTGACCTCTGCCTGGGTCAGGATTCTGGATTTGTCGAAACCGAGATCAATCTCAATCTTGTTATTCTTGGTCTTGACGCGGTCGATGTCGTAGAATCGCTTGGTAATGGTTGTCTGGGCAAACGCCTTGAGGCACCCGAGCATGTACTTGCGCACATAGGGATCCTTGATCCACGGGTAGCTGAAGAAGGTCTTGCGCGCATAGAATCGTGCGTAAGATTTCAGCACGCCTTTGAGCACATCCTCACGCTCCATGTTGTCCGGCTTGATGATCGGCGAAACAAAGTTGTACTTGGAGTAGTCACGCACCTCTACCCTGTCGCCGAGCTCCTTGAAGAGGTCGGAGAAAGGCCATGGGGTGTAGATGGTCCAGTTGGCCATGTCGGGATCCCAGTCCTTGCAGAGCTGGTAGGTCTCCTCAATGGTCTCTTTTGTTTCATGCTCAAGTCCCATGACGAACTGGGCTTCAGCCACGATGCCGTTTTTCTGGAGCAGCTTGATGGCAAGCTTGTTCTCTTCGATGGTGGTCTCCTTGCGGAACCGGTTCAGGTTCATCTGGCTTGCAGCTTCGGTACCCAGAGAGACGTGCACCAGACCGGCCTTGCGGAAGAACGGAAGAAGGTCGGCATCGCGCATGATATCGGTCACGCGGGTGTTGATGCCCCAGGTGACGTCAAGCTTGCGGTCGATAAGCTCCTGACAGAGCGAAACGAACTTCTGCTTGTTGATCGTTGGCTCTTCATCGGCAAGGATAAAGAATCCAACATTGTACTTTTTGACAAGAATTTCGATCTCATCGACAAAATTCTTCGGGCTGCGAGCGCGGTAACGGCGCCAGAACTGCCACTGCGAGCAGAAGGTACAGGTAAAGGGGCAACCTCTTGCAAAGTTCGGGACGGCAAGACGGCAGTTAAGAGGGGTATAGATGTATTTGTCCCAGTCGTAGAGGCTCCAGTCGGGAGAGAGGGTGTCGAGGTCCTCGATAACGGGGTGAGCAGGAGTTGCAAAGACCTTTCCGTCATCGTCAATATAGGCGATGCCGGTAATGTTGGCGCGATCCTCTTTGTCGGTACCGGCCGCAATGGACTTGACGAGATTGACCGTTACCTCTTCGCCTTCACCGCGGACGACATAGTCGGTTTCAGGGGCTTCGCTCAGCACCTGTGGGTACATGAAGGTAGAGTGGATGCCTCCCATGAGGGTCCGGATCTTGGGATCGACCTTTTTGGCGATCTTCATGATATCCTGGGCCTTGAAGATGGACGGGGTAATATTGGTTGCCATCACAATGTCAGGCTTGTTTTTTCTGATGACCTCCTCGATCTGTTCGTCCTCAAGGTTGTCGGCCATCGCATCGACAAATCGCACCTGATCGAAGCCTGCCTGTTTCAGGGCGCCACCGATATAGGCAACCCAGCTCGGCGTCCAGTTACCGGCAATTTCAGCACCACCTGAGTGATAATTTGGCTGAACCATCAGTATTTTCATCGGAATCCATCCTCCAGATATGTTTATTACAAAATAGGGATTGCAACTTCAATCATCGGTATCCCGACTCATCCGCCACAAAATCCCCGAACCATTAAACTACAATTTTATCGCGAGATTCTTTAACGCTTTTCATCCCCGGACCTCAACGGTGAGAGGCGTTCATGAGCATTGTATGGTAAAATCCAAGACTGATTTTCTCTCTGCTTTTCACCTCCATTCCTGCCTCGCCCATAGCGCGCTTCATCTCCTCATCCTTGATCATCTGAATGGTTGTGCGTCGCTCTTTTTTCGGGAAGTAGCCTCCAATCCAGTGCTGGAAGGCAAGAATGTTGTTGTAGGGCGCGTAGGTGAAAATGACCGAGCCGGGAGTGAGACTGCTCAAGTTGCGGAACGCTTCGGCAAAGCCTTCGGCGGGGTAGTGGATCAGCACATCGAAGCAGACCACGGCGTCGTAAGAGCCGCTGACCGATTCAATCGTATTGACCTCGAATTCGATGTTCTTCTGGACACCCTGTCGGATAGATTCGGCTTTGGCCTTGTCGACCATCTGCGATGCAATATCGACAGCTTTCACCTTGTAACCCTCTTTTGCAAGCCGGATGCTGAAAAGCCCGGTTCCGCAGCCGGCGTCAAGTACGGTCGCTCCTTTCGGGAGACCAAGCTGCTGAAGCCAGTCGAATGCCTTGTCCATCATGAGGGCATGGCCCTGACGCACAGTGTTTCGTACCGACGACAGCTTGTCGTCCCCGTATATCGACGCCCATCGCTGAAAACCCTGGCCGTTGAAGTACGAACGGAGCATTTTCTTGTGTTCTTCAGCATTGAAAGAGGTACTGCTCATGGTGTGGGTGTTATGTTTTGTAATTGATTCGGTTGTAAACTGTGCTGCTGCTCACTCGTGAGCCCCTTCTATTCTTGTTTCAAGATCCTGGTAGAGCTCCTGCAACTCCTCGATGGTGCCTTCCTCCGCTTCCCAAAAGCCCCTTGAATGCGCCTCGAGAAGTCTCCGTGTCATGGAGATTGTCGCATGGGGGTTGAGAGCTGAAAGCCTTTCGAGCATCTCGCGATCCTGCAGGAATGTGGTGCTGAACTCCGAATAGGTCAGGTTGCTCACCGCTGAGGCTGTTGCGCTCCATCCATAGGTATTGCTCAGATGGGATTCGATCTCCCGAACCCCCTCGTAGCCGTGCTCAAGCATCGATTCATACCATTTCGGATTGAGCAGCTTTGTGCGGGCCTCGAGAGAGACCATCTTTTCAAGCGAGCAGATTCGCTGCTTTTTTCCGGTGGTGTCGATGTCGCCGACCATCACCTTCGGTTTCCTCTTGCTCAGGTGCTCGACGGTTTTGGAAACCCCGCCAAGATACTCATAATAATGATCAATATCAGAAATGCCGATCTCGTAGCTGTCGATATTCTGGAAGGCGAGGGTGACATGCTGCAGTGCCGAGCGCAGGGCGTCCGGGCACTCCTCCCAGTTTCCCTCAGGGGTTACGGCAAAGCTCTTTCGGCTGACAAAAGCCTCGGCAAGCTGGCTCTCCTCTTCCCAGGTGCTGCTTTCGACCAGGTGGTTGACGTTTGCTCCGTAGCTGCCCGGTGCGTTCGAGTATACCCTGTTCGAGGCCTCCTCGAAGCTGCAGTTTCTCTCCTGCATCTCTTCAAGTACGTGCTTGTGCACAAAGTTCATTTCAAGAGGTTCGTCGGCCGCCGCTGCCAGTCGGGCCGCCTTGTCGAGAAGGCGTACCTGCAGGGTGAGCAGATCTCGGAAGATGCCGCTGATGGTCATGACGATGTCGATGCGGGGGCGGTGCAGCTCCACGAGGGGGATCAGCTCCACATCACCGATCTTGCCCAGCTCATCGGTCTTGACCCGTGCGCCCAAAAGCCAGAGAGCCTGGGCAACCCCCTCTCCGTCGCTTTTCAGGTTGTCGGTGCCCCAGAGCACAAGGGCGATTGATTCAGGAAGTGTGCCGCTCTCTTTGCGGTACTGCAGGAGCAGCTCTTCGGCAGTACGTTTACCGGCCTCCTGGGCAAAGGCGGAGGGGATGGTGTAGGGGTCGAGGCTGTGAATGTTTCTGCCCGTTGGCACAATCTCCGGATTGCGTACCAGGTCATTGCCGGGGGATGGAGGGGTATATTTTCCGTCGAGTGCGTGCAGCACAGCCTTCAGCTCCGGGTTCTCGGCAAGATTGATGAGCACCCTGTTCAGGAAGCGCCAAAGATCGCCCAGCTCTCCAGGCTTTATTGTAGCCTCTCTGCGCAGATAGTCGTCAGCCTCCTTTATCCTCACGCCAAGAGTCCCTTCCAGCAGTCGTGAGATGGAGAGTGTGCTGCCCTTTGGGGGCGCAATATGGCCGGTGAAGCGTTTGACAGCCTCACGCGAGATCGCCGTAACCCTCTGCCACTGGAGTTGGGCTTCGGGGTCACGCTCCATGAGATCGAGCAGCTTCAGGTAGTCGTAGTGCATGTGGCGCGCAATCAGCTCAGGCAGTGAGGCCCCGTCGAGTTCAGGTCGGCTGTGCTGGCAAAGGAGCGCAAGGTGATCGCCGAGGCTCTCCGGCGAGGGAGCTTCGCCCATGATGTGCAGGCCGAGCGGTATCATGCGCTCCTCAATGAGGTAGAGCTCGCTCTGGAGCCTGGTCAGGTACTCTCCCGTGGGGGTATCTCCAGCTCCAGGGTCGAGTTCGAGGCCCACAGCAAGCGCTTTAATCTCTTCGAGCAGCTCGTCCGAGGGAGAGTTTCTGAAGGCCGACACAAGATCCTTCAGCTTCCTCAGCCCCTTGTAGAGCCCTGCATGTTCAAGAGGGGGCGCCAGGTAGCTCACCAGCGTCGCAAAGCCCCGTCGTTTGGCAATGGCGCCTTCGCTCGGATTGTTGACACAGTAGCAGTAAAAGTTCGGCAGACTGCCGATAAGTTTTTTCGGCCAGCATGAGGCCGAGAGCCCAACCTGCTTGCCGGGCATGAACTCGAGAGCGCCATGTGTGCCGAAGTGGAGCAGTGCGTCAGCCTGGAAGCTGTGTTCCATCCAGGAGTAGAACGCTGCGAAGGCATGGTTCGGCGCCGCATCCTTGGCCATGAGCAGGCGCATCGGGTCACGTTCGTAGCCGAAGCTCGGTTGCTGGCCAATAAAGACGTTGCCGAGAGAGCAGCCGAGAATATGAAAACGCTTCCTGTCGTTGAGGATTTCACCGGGGGCATCCCCCCAGAACGGCTCGATTCCTTCATAGGCAGGGAAGAAGCGCCGGTACTCCTCCACAGAGAGATGGCCCTCAACATTGCCGTCGGTTCCATAGACAAGGCGGTTGCCTTCGAGCAGCCGGTCTTTAAGCGCTTCTGCGTTCTCGGGCACCTCGAGCTGGTATCCGGCTGTTTTCATTTCAAGCAGAAGGCGGTGAAGGCTCTCAAAGACGTTGAGATAGGCCGCGGTGCCGGCATTGCCGAGATTTGGCGGAAAGTTGAAAAGTACAATAGCGATTTTCCTGTCGGCGGTCGCTCTCTGTTGAAGGCGAAGGAATCGCTCCACTCTTGCCGAGATTGTGCGCACCTCCTCTTCGAGCGGCACAGAGCGCTCGCTTCCTGTTTCGGTGCCGGCGTAGACCTGGGGCTCAACGGTGCCGTCAAGCTCTGTCACGGCCACGCTCAGGGCGGTCTGGAGCGGGGTGAGGCCGAGGGGGCTTTCACGCCACTGCTCGATCGGCTGAAACGAGAGAGGGATAAGGTTGAAACAGGGTGTGTCGAGTTTTTTCAGGATTTCGACAGCGTCAGCCGACTTGTTCTCCGCCGGGCCTCCGACAAGCGAGAATCCGGTTGCATTGACGAGGAGCGCGGGCTTGAATGAGCCAGGCGTTTCAGGGCTGAAGAACTGCTCGAGAGCCGGACGGAAATCCAGGCCGCCGCTGTAGGCAATGCAGCTTTTGATCCCTTTTGACTCGAAGGAACGGACCAGCGCATTGAGGTGATCCATATTTTTGCTCAATATCGTCGAGCGCATGGCAAGGATCGCCACCGGCCCTTTGTTGAGCAAGGGTTGCTCTTTTTTCTCCCACTCTGTGAATTTTGCAGCGGAGAAGAACGGTTCGGGTGCATCCGGGTGACAGATCGCGGAATCGGGATAGAATACAGGGTCCTCTTGTGGAAGCTTTCCCTTCCACTCAGGCATGTACCGGTCGGCGATCAGGGAGAGGAAGCGTTCAAGATTGTCCTGCGAGCCGTTGAGCCAGAACTGGTGGGCTGAGATAAAGGTGTGGATGTCCCTTGCACGGCCCGGCAGATGCTTCATCAGCTTGCTGACATTGCGAACCAGCGCAAGCTGGCGCTGGCTCTCTCCATGCTTGTGCTTGGGCATCAGTTTGGAGGCCCACTGCTTGAAAATGCCAGGCTCTCCGACCTCTTCCTGTTTGGGTTTGCGGAGTGAAAACCGGCCGAGACGGGTAAGCGAGATCAGCGCAGGATTGCTGGTGATCATGCAGACCGGGCAGGCGAGATTCTCCAGCAGCTTCTCAAGAGGGCGTACGATATCTTCGCTGAAGAGCATTGAGCCGAAAACAAAATCAGCCTGCGGCAGGGTACTCTCCAGCGTTTCCCAGAGTTTTTTGCTGTTATGAAGTCCGAGGCTGAAGACCGAAACCTCCAGCCCGAGATTGAACTTTCTGTTAAGCTCGCCAGCAGCAGCCTTCAAGGTGCTGTTGTTGGTGGCCTCCATGGTAAGAAATACAAAATGCATTCGTTGCAGCCTTTCTGTAGTAAAGGTGACGTCGCCCGTTAATATCCTGTGGAACAAATGCTCGATGCAACAAGAGTGTTGCTCTTTGCGTGCTTCGGTGCCAGGGTGAACAATCCGAATGGACGGGCTGCTATCAGATCAGGAGTGTGCGATTCTGCTGAATGAGGTTGTGAGGCTGGTCGAGGGGGGATAGAAAAAGAGATCGCTCTTTGCTCAGGCCGGGGTCGGCTTTGGCGAGATGCTTTTCGATGACAGAGAGCAGGTGAAAGCGTGCGGCGTCGGTAGTGTTTCGAGTCGCCCGGAGAACCTTTTTCTCTGAGGAGAGCGGGGCGAGCGCCTTTGTATTCGGGGATCCATCATGCAGGGGGAGGGAGCGATAATGGCCAGCGAGACCTGCTCCAAGGGCGTGGCCGCCGGAGAAGGAGCGATCTTTCGTTTTGGCGTTGAATGATGTCGTCCTGAACAGGATGTTAAAGCCGACAACGGAGATCCCAAAGAAGATGAGAATCTCGATACTACGCCAGAAAGTGCGGACTATGTTGTGCGCTCTGATAGTCATCAATAAATCTTTAGCCGAAATATATCAAACGGTTCAGTAATAAAGAAAATTGTGGATTTTGAATTCCGGATTTTGAATTGAAAAGAAGGCGGACTGTGGCGGGGGGAACTGCCGGAGGCGTGAACTGTTGGCAGCAGCTGAGGAGATTTTGATTGTCATCCCGAACGCAGAGAGGGATCTGATTTGCTTCGGGATTATTATTGGGCGGTGAGCGGGTAATGGATTTCTCTCCCGACAAGTCGGGACGAAATGACACGATCTGGGAGGTGAACAGTGTTTATCGAAGGATCAAAAAAGAGATGGCCGCTCATTTTAAGTGAAATGAGCGGCCAAAACTTGTTCTATCCTCATGAGGAACTCCCTACACTTCGATCCCCTCAAGGCGGTCTTCGAGGTCGGAGTAGATTTCCTGGAGCTTTTCGATCATATCCGGATCTGCGTTCCACATGCCGCGTCCGCTGGCTTCGAGCATGCGGCCGACGATGTTCTTGAAGGCTTTCGGGTTGATCTTCATCAGCCGGTCACGCATCTTCGGATCCATCGCATAGGTTTCGGCGGCCTCTTTGTAGACCCAGTCGTCCACGCCTTTGGTGACAGCGTCCCATCCAAGCATGTAGGTGAAGCGGTTGCTGATTTCCGCGGCTCCGCTATGCCCCTGGTCGAGCATGGTCTCGAACCACTTTGGATTGAGCAGCTTGGTGCGGAACTCGACCTTCAGCGCCTTGTCGGCATCATCAATCTTGACGTCGGCCGTAAAGGTCTCGACATAGTTGAGCTTCACGTTGTCGCCCTTGGGGTTGCGGCGGCGTGCGGAGAGCTGGAGGGCTCCCGATGAGGAGAAGTAGCGGTCGATATCGGAGATGCCGAACTCGGCGGAGTCTACCTGCTGAACGACACGGTCTACTGTGCTGAGAAGGTTGTTGAGAATGTCACTCTGCTGGTCGCCGTAGCGGTTTCCGCCGTAGGCAAATCCGGTGCGCTTGACGAACATGTTGTCGAGATCCTCTTCCGACTCCCATGCCGAATCCTCAACCAGCTCCTCGACCTGCGATCCGTAGGCTCCGGGGGCCTGTGTGAAGAGGCGGGAGGTGGCGCTTTCGAAATCCTTGCCATCCTTCAGTGCGGCGTCAACATGCTTTTTGATATGGTTCATCTCGTGCGGCTCGAATGCTTTCGCTGCATCCTTCACCAGCTTGTCGAGATGGTCGACCAGTACGCCAAAGGTGTCGCGGAAAATGGAGCTGATCTGGATCAGCACGTCGATTCTCGGTCGGCCGAGCTTTTCGAGCGGCACAAGACGGTAGTGGCTGATTTTGCCCTGCGCGTCGTAGGCTGGTTCGGCGCCCATGAGGTGAATGATGACCGCAACGGCTTCACCCTTGCTCTTGATGGTATCGAGGCCCCAGAGCACCTGTGCGATAGTCTCAGGGTACTCTCCGTTGTTCTCTTCGATGTGTCGCTTGAGAATGGAGTCGGCAATCTGCTTGCCGCGCTTGAAGGCCAGTTCCGACGGAATGCGCCAGGGGTCGATGGCGTGGATGTTGCGCCCGGTCGGCAGAATGCCTGCGCCGTCGCGCACCAAGTCGCCGCCGGCTCCCGAGGGGATGTACTCTCCCGACAGTGCGCGAAGGAAGTTCTTCATCTCGATGCCGTTGTCCTGCAATGCGCGCTTCAGGGCAAGACCCTCCTGGATTGAAGTGTTGATTGCCTCGGCCATCTCCTGCGTAATCCTGGCACCGCCGGTCAGCGAGTCGAGCACCGATTTCGGGTCGTTCTGCCCAAACACGGTCTGATCGATAAACGTCCGGGTATGCTCATCCACCGTTTCACGCATCTTCAGTGCCAGCGGTTCACCCTGGCGGGCGCGTGTGGCAAGCGCAGCGTAGTCGCCGTAGGTACGGCTTTCGCCGATGGCCTGCAGGATGATGGATGGGAGCGATTTCTCATTGCCGCGGACCTTCAGGTACTCCGTAATGGTGGTAACCTGCGAATCGAGTTTCGGGGTTTCGCCGAAAACGTGCAGCGAGTTGGATATCAGGCGGCCTTCAAGCTCCATCATGTAGGTGTAGAGCCTGCTGATATAGTTTTGGAACGACTCATCCTTCACGCGGGGGCAGTCATCGGTCAGGTTGAGCTGCTGCGCCTTCTGGATGATGATCTCTTCGGTCTCGACGTCGACAATCTTCTCCAGACCGCGCTCGCGGTAGTCGCTGAGCATCTCCTTGAATGCAGGGAGCTCCTTGTAGAGCCCGGCACGTGCAAGCGGAGGGATGTTGTGCGAAATCATGGTGGCGTAGCCGCGGCGTTTGGCAATGTTCGCCTCGCTCGGGTTGTTGACCGGGTAGATGTAGAAGTGGGGAACCTCGCCGAGCAGCGCGTCCGACCAGCAGTCGCCGGTAACGCCAAGCTGGAGGCCGGGCATCCACTCTGCCGTGCCGTGCATGCCGACGTGGACAAGGGCGTTTGCCCCGAACTCGCGGCTGATCCAGCGGTAGAAGGAGATATACTGATGGTGCGGCGTGTTCTCCTTGTCGAAGAGCAGTCGCATCGGGTCGCCCTGTACGCCGAGGCGCGGCTGGACGCCGATGAAGATGTTTCCGAGGGTGATACCGCCGACAAAAAGCCTGTCGGGGCCGACGGGGGCGATATCGCCGGGGAATCCGCTCCAGCGGCCTTCGATGCGCTCGCGCTCGCGGTCGGTAGTGATGCGGTTGTATACCTCGCGGTCGATCGCAAAGCAATCCTGCTCGTGAGCCTGAATCTCAAAATCGGTAGCGCGATCGAGCATGGCAAGCAGTGCCTCCGCCGATTCCGGCAGTTCACCGACATTGTAGCCGTCGGCACTCAGCGAGAGGAGGAAGTTGTAGAGGCTTTTCGGCACATCGAGCAGGGCGGCACTTGCCTTTTTGCCCATACCCGGCGGATAGTCGTAGACCACGAAAGCGATCTTCTTCTCGCGGTTTGGCGTGTGGCGCAGGTCGGAGAACTTCTTTGCAAGGCCTGAAAGTCGTTCGAGGCGGTCAGGCACGGTCTGCAGGCGACCCTCCTTGATAGCACCGAGCACGACCGGGCAGACAGCGCCGTCCATCTCGGGCAGTGAGTAGGTCATGGCCGACTGCAACGGCACGACGCCCTGCGACTTCCATGAGGCGAAATCCTGTATGAAGAGCGGCTGGGAGACGACGTAGGGTGCGTTGATTTTGCCAAGAATCTCGTCGCGAGCGGCCGAAGATGCTCCCGGTGTGGTTGCGCCCGCCGGCCCGCCAACAAAGCCGAAGCCCATCATGTTGACCAGCATGTCGATATTTGCGTGGGTAAACCACTCTCTGGAGGCAACGTGACCCTCAACGCCCATCACAAACACCGGCAGGGGGTTGAGACCCTTCGCTTCGATGGCGCGGATGGTGTTGTCGATATACTCCTTCTCCTGCAGGAGGTGCTTGCGGAAGAAGAGCACTCCTATATTGCGTCTGGAGGCAGAGCCTTTATCCCGCTTGTGCAGCCATTTTTCGTAGTGGTGGAGATCTTTAAGGTAGTCGGGCGCATCGGGATGGTAGAAACCCATGGTGGGAACCTCCTCCACCTTTGCGACCTTGATGGCGACCTCAAAGTACTCGGCCATGATGTAGTTGAACATCGAGGCGAGGTTGTCGGCAGTTGGATGCATCCAGTAGGTGTAAACCTGCATCCAGTTCTTGAAATCCTTTGCCTTTTTGGGGATCAGCGGCAGCATGGTCCGCATGATCTTCAGCAGTTTCATGTATCCGTAAAGGGCATCCTCGTCACGTCCCTTCACCAGCATCTTTGCTACCTTCTTGACAATATCCGGCATGCCGCCCCCGTCACCCGATACCACGTAGCTGCCTACCTTCGTCATCTGCATCACCTCAGGCATCGACTCGTAAGCGAAGACCACCTGAACCTTCGACTTGTCGAGCTGTTCCTGCAGCCAGTCAGCCTGTACCTTGAACTGAATCAGCGTGGTGAAAACACAGTCAGCATTCCGGATGGCTTCAGCCGCTTCCGGATTCTGGTGCTCAAGATCCTGGTCGGTCCATTGGGTCAATTCGGCATGTGCGCCTATCTTTTCGGTCACCTCACGCCATACCCGCTGGTTGCATTGTTCCATCCCGACAACTGCGGCGATTCTGATTTTATCGTGCATAGAATAACAAGAGATGTGCGTTGTTTATCTGTTTTACGGAATGAGCAAATCTAACAAAATCGGGGGAAGATTGCTAACGATTAAAAAAGCCAGCCCCTCGCGGAGAGGGGCTGGCTTGAGTCTTGACGACGTTGTTGTTGCTGTTGGGACCTGCCTTAGAAGGTGAAATCCAGACCGGCAACATAGCTGCGTCCTGGAGCGCGGAACCATTCGGCCTCTTCATACTGCACGTTGCCGATGTTCTTGCACTGAAGGCTCAGCACTGCGCCTTCGCCCAACTGGTACTTCGCACCTGTGTTGAGTACGATGAAGCCACCAGGGTAGTTGGCGCGGGTAGCGTTAGGATAGGAGCTAACCGACTTGTAGGTACCGACATAACGGCCACTCAAGTTCACTGAGAGCTTGTTGTCCGGCTTGAATGTAGCGCCTGCAGAAACGGTGTGCTCGGGACGGTAAGGGAGCCATGTCGGATCAGGGTTCAGATCCTGATTTGAGCTCTGTCCTGCAACATATGAACGGTTTTTGGCATTCATGTAGGTGTATGCCGCATTAAACGCCCATTCGCTGTTCGGCCTGAAGTTAAGGCCGGTTTCAACACCCCAGATGCGGGCCTTGGTGATGTTCCTGTACTTGAAGGTCTGGTCGAGGTTGATGATAGACTCGATAAGGTTGTCGTAGTCGCTCAGGAATCCTGCGATGTCAAGCGATACCTTGTCACCAAACTGCTTGAACATACCGAGTTCATAAGCGGTCATGGTCTCCTTGTCAAGAGCCTCATTGGGTGTTCCCTGGAACATGCCGCCATCGCGGATGAAGCGTTCGGAGAGGGTTGGAGCGCGGAAGCTCTTGCCCCATGAAGCACGCAGGGACATATCGTCGGCGGCCTTGTAGTTCAGTGCCACGCGAGGACTCAGTGCATCAACCGACTGGTGCTGAAGCGCAACAAAGGTGCCGGCGGTTGTTTCAGCCTGACTGGCGTCAACGCCGCTCCAGTCATAGCGCAGCGAAACGAGGGAGGTCAGCTTGTCGGTCAAGGTCCACTCATCCTGCAGGAATGCGGAGGCATTTTTCTCCTGAATCGGTTTGAGCGTGTTTTTGACCGGAATCTCAGCCGATACGGTCGATGTCATGAAATCGGTGACGCTGCCGTCAACACCCGCAAGAATGCGATTGTTCTTGTTGGCTCTCCAGTCGATTTTTGTGCCGACACCGTTGCGGTTCGAGTAGGTTTCGTTGAACTCACCGGGAGTACGCACCTTGCCGGTAGCATAGGTCTGGTCAGCGAGCGTTGGATTGTACTCAATGCGTGTCTCATTGTAGGTGTGATAGACGCGAGTATCAAGGCTGACGTTCTCGCTCAGCAGGTTCACGTAGTTGAGGCCTACCTGACCGGTCTTGCGCTGGATGGTGTCGTCACCATAGACGTCATAGAGCTTGTAATCGGCAATACCCGTACCAAAACCATTAACAATCGCTGCATATTGTGCGGCGGATTTCAACCCATTAAGTGGATTGCCTGGGCCCATAAACAGCATGTATGGGAAAGTGGGAATTGTCGAACTTCTTCCTCCAATGGAAATTGTGCCTCCTGGATGGGCCGTCAAGTAGTCAGAAAATGCGGACACACTCGCAAATGCTTTAGCATTGACATAGGAGTCATATGCGTACTCAGGGTGAGGCGTAAATGTCGGAGTCGGTACTGCATAGAAGTCATACGGCATCGAATAGGCATAGCCGCCGTTGGACTTGTTGTAGAAGCTGCTCAGCTGGATGTACTGCTTGGAGTCGATATCGTAGCGGGCTTTCAGCTTGACATCATCCAGAGTGTTCTGGGCGTTCTGGCGGTAGCCGTCGTCATGGCTATTGGTGTAAATCAGGCTGTATGTCAGCTTCTCGACCTTGTTGCCGACGCCGACATAGGTGTTATAGAAGAATGGAGTGATGTGGCGCTTCCAGTAAGCACTCTGATCGGTCGAGGGAGGGGTATCATAGAAACCAAGGCTTGCCCCGGCTTTCACTTCGAGTTTTTCAGGCAGATGGCCGTAGACGTTGACCACGCCACCCATGGCTCCTGAGCCGTAGAGTGTTGCTGCTGCGCCTTTGAGCACCTCGACCTTGTCGGCGGCGTTCATGTTGACGGCTGGCCATGCGATTTCGCCTGACTCAGGTGCGTTGAGCGGAAATCCGTCGTAGAAACCCTGTACGCGGGTACCGATGGCACCACCCTGATAGGTGTTTGAACCGCGAATCTGGATGTTTGCGGTTGTTTGACCGCCTGCGCGGGTGACAACAACACCGGGAACATCCTCGATAACCTTGTCAAGCGTCGGGTTGCTCTCCTGCTTGATCCTCTCGCGTGATACAACGTTGACGGTCACAGGAACCTGAAAGCGATCCTGCTTGTAGAGAGAAGCACCGACGATGACTTCCGAAGCCATGACGGTGGTCTGGCCGAGCTTGAGGTTGACCACTGAGGTCTGACCAGCGGTGACGGTTACGGTCTGGCTTGCAGCAGCGTAGCCGACGATGGAGACTGAGATCTTTTCCTGTTTTGCAGGAACGTTGGAGAGCGTGAAGTTGCCGTTCATGTCGGTGGCAGTGCCGATGGTGGTGCCGGGAATGGTTATGGAGGCGCCGTAGATGCCTTCTCCATCAGCTTTGTCAACGATTTTGCCCTTTATGGTGCCGGTATCGGCTCCATAGGATGGGAGTGGTACCAGCACCGCCGAAAGGCAGACTGCTGATAGAACAAAACGGACACTACTGTTCGTTTTTTTCATGGTTGTGTGTGGGTCTGGTTGCAATGATACGAACAAAAAAAAGCAAAAACCGGTTACCGTCAGCATCCCTCAAACATCAATACAGATCATCATCATCACCGCTGGAAGAAGCACTGCTTCAATCCGTTATCAGCATTCGTGTCCTCAATTTATTAAAAAAAAAACAATAAAATAAAAAGTTGCTGTAAAACATCAGTGTGAGGGCGTTCGGGTTAAGTGCCGGGAAACCAGATCCCCAGCGGTTACCGGGGATAGTTTGGGGGAGAGAGCTTTGGCGCCTCAGATGACGCCGAGCTCTGTGCCGATGGAGATGAACTCCGTGATGACCTTGTCGAGGTGCTCGCGCTCATGGGTTGCCATGAAGCTGGTGCGGAGCGCTTCGTGTCCGGGCATGACTCCAGGGCGGATGAAGGCGTTTACATAGACGCCGGCATCGAACAGTTTTTTCCAGAAGACCAGCGTCTTCATCTGGTCGCTGATGAGCACGGTTACAATTGCCGTCCGTGACGGCATGAGGGTGAAGCCGGCCTTGAGCAGCCCCTGGCGGACATAATCGGTGTTCGAGATCAGCCGGTCGGTAAGCTCCGGTTCGCTGCGTATGATGTCGAGTGTGGCCAGCACGGCAGCGACACTTGCCGGTGTGGGCGATGCGCTGAAGATGAGCGAGGAGGCGTTGTGCTTGATGTAGTTGATGACCGAACGGTCGCCGACGACGTATCCGCCGAGGGAGCCGAAGGTTTTCGAGAAAGTGCCCATAATGAGGTCAACGTCGTTGACCAGACCAAATTCGGAAGGGGTTCCCCTGCCGCCTTTGCCGATCACGCCAACTGCGTGTGCGTCGTCGATAAGAATACGGGCGCCGTATTTTTTTGCAAGAGCAACAAGTTCGGGAAGGGCAACAATCTCGCCGGAAACGGAGAAGACGCCGTCGGAGACGATCAGCCGGCTTGCGCCGTCCGGGATTTTCTGGAGAACACGCTCCAGGTCTTCCATGTTGTTATGGTTGTATCGTACCAGGTTTGCACCCGCGCCCTGCGCCATGATTGATGCCGCCACAAGGCTTGCATGATTGTCGCGGTCGGAAACGATATACTCGCCCCGCTGCACCAGTGTTGGAATGATCCCCTGGCCGGTCTGGTAGCCGGTGCTGAAGAGCAGGCAACGTTCTTTTTCGAAGAAGTCGGCAAGCTTCTCTTCAAGCTCGATATGCAGGTTGACCGTGCCGGTCATGTAACGCGATCCGCTGCAGCTTGTTCCGTATTTGTTGATGGCCTGGATCGATGCGGCTTTGACTCTCGGGTCGGCGGTCAGGCCGAGGTAGTTGTTCGAGCCGGCCATGACGAGTTTTCGTCCGGCAAAAGAGACGACGGGCCCCTCGTTTTCGTCAATTGGGTGAAAAAATGGATATATGCCCTGAGCCTTCACTTCGTCGGCAAGGGTAAAATCAATGCATTTTTTGAACAGGTCTTTGGTTTTCTCCACAGGAATGCAAATTTTTCCCGGCTGTAACACTATCAATGCCGGAATTACTCGTGCTTGCGGTCGTTTGTCTTCTGTATGTTTCTGGTGACCGGGTTTCAGTAGGGGGCTTTTACCCTGAAACCGAAATGTATCAAATTTTTTATTTTTTTGACATAACATAGGGGTGGTTTTTTTGTTACCCAAAAAGCTGATGCCGAGCTGCGACATGTTGGACCTCCCGAAATAACTGAATATCTTGAGTGCTATGGGTGAAACAATTCTTGTAACGGGATCGACCGGATTTATAGGCATGAGGCTTCTGCGCTTTCTCCTGGGGGAGGGCGACAGGGTACGGGTATTTCTTCGCAGAGAGAGTTCCGGAGGCGGACTGCCAGAAGGGCTGGAGGTGATTCGGGGTGATTTTGGCGACCAGCAGGCTCTTGGCCGTGCGGTACGGGGCGTAGACCGGATCGTGCATCTTGCGGGGGTGACCAAAGCGGTTGACGAGGCGGGATATGACGAGGGTAACCTCATGCCCGTGAGGAACTTGATTGATGCCGCCCGAAGGCATAATCCCTCGCTGAAGCGCTTTCTTCTGGTCTCCTCTCTGGCAGCGGCCGGTCCGGCCCGAGAGGGGGTCACCGGTCTCTCTGAAGGTGATCTCCCCTGTCCGGTCAGTGCTTACGGTCGCAGCAAGCTTCGGGGTGAGAAGGCCGCGCTTGAGCATGCAGCGTTCCTCCCTGTTACGATCGTGCGTCCCCCGGCGGTTTACGGACCGGGAGACCGTGATGTGCTCCAGATCTTCCAGATGCTTGCCCGAGGGGTTTTGGTATCGGTGGGAAACGCAGGCCGGCAGCGTTTCAGCATGATCTATGTGGATGATCTTGTTCGTGGCATCATGGCGGCCGCCCGCTCGGAGGTTGCGGCCGGCAGGACATATTATATAAGCGGAACGGCTCCGCTTTCATGGGATGAGGTGATAGCGGCCGCCCGTCCGGTGCTTGGCTTTCGGAAGCTTATCAGGTTTTCGCTGCCCAAGCCGCTTGTCTATCTCGCCGGAACCCTCATCGGTGCCGCTGGTTCGCTCTCCGGAAAGCCGTCGATCATCAATCGTGACAAGGCCGACGAACTGGTGCAGGATTACTGGGTCTGTTCAGCCCAGCGGGCGCAGCTTGATCTCGGTTTTACGGCCGGAACAACCCTCTCTGAGGGCGTAGCGAAAACAATCGACTGGTACCGGCGCCAGGGCTGGCTGTAGCGGAGGGGCTGCTCAAGCTCCGGAGGAGCGAAATGTTGGTGGCAGCGTTACCCCAGCAGCTGCTGCATGAGCTGGAGGAGGAGAAACTTTTCATCCGGGTATGGGCGTAATCCCTTGAGGGCGCCATCGGCATCCCGCAGGGCGGCGATGGCGTGTTCGGTATCCTGCAGCGAAAAAGAGCGAGCGTAGGTGAGGTAGTTCTTGACGAAGTACTCCTGCTTGCCGTACATGCCGAGAATCTTTGCAATCTCCCCCGCTGGAAGCTGGCGTACCCCTGGCATCGAGAGTTTCCAGAGCCGGATATAAAAGGTCGCGAGGTAGCGCACAATGCTTCCGAGACCCTCCTTCTGCCCCTCCTGATCCATGATCATCAGCGATATGCCGCTCGAGAGCCTCAGGTTTCGGGCCGCAATGGCCTTTTCAAGTTCAAAGACGTTATAGGTGCGGGAGATGCCGACACAGTCCAGAACATCGGCCGCCATTATGCGCTTTTCGCTGTTCCGTGCGGAAGCGTAGAGGATGATCTTTTCAACCTCCTGGCAAATTTCACGCGAGGAGGGCTGTATGTAGGCGGTAAAGGCCTTGAGTGCATCGGGGTCGAACTCCCATCCCGATGCTTTTGCCCTGTCGGCGGCAAAGATGTCGGGGGTCTTGATGGCGGGGAAGTCGGTGCGGCACTGCTTCAATGCGCTGAACGGGTATTTGTCGAGCTCCTTTTTGTCGACCGGATCCGCATCAAGGACAAGAACCGTAAACTCTGCAGGGCTCAGCATGTAGCGGTTGAACTTCTCCTCATGCTGTTTCTGCAGCTCTCTGGTCGAAGGTTTCTTCATCTTCTCGAACTGCCGGACAATGATGAGCTGCCGGGGGCTGAACATCGGATATTCGCTTGCCTTCGAGACCAGTTCGCCCGGAGTGATATCGCCACCGTAAAGGACGAGCGTGTTGCATGCGGCATCGCCCGGGTTCGGGAAGGCCGCCTTTTTTATCATATCAGCACACTCTTCCTTGAGAAAGCTTTCGGGGCCGTAGAGGAGATAAACCGGCGCAATGGTTCCGGCAAGCGTGGCTTTTTTTAGAGCATTCATAGATTTACTGTCGAGTAGCCAGTTCTGAGTGCTGAGTGCTGAGTCGACGGATTCCGATTACCCTCAACGCGACCGGCAGTAATTTCTGATTACTGAAAATCGGTGTAATTCGTGGAGAACCCGGGACCAAACTCTTCCCACTCAGCACTCAGCATCGATTTAGAACGGCAGGTCGTCTTTCTCGCTCTCAACCATCGGTCCTGACGGGGCTGAAGGGTGTGAAGGATAGTCGTTTCCTCCCTGCGGGTAGTCGCGCGGAGCACTCTTTGCCGGCTGGCGGTCGTAGCTCTGCGATCCACCTTCCGCATACCCCTGTCCAGCACCCTGCTCGCGCTGTCCGCCGAGCATCTGCATGTCGGAGCAGACTATTTCGGTTGCATATTTCTTTTCGCCGCTCTTGGTGTCGTCCCAGCTTCTGGTCTGCAGGCGCCCTTCCACATAGACCTGCCGTCCCTTTTTCAGGTACTGGTTGCATATCTCGGCGAGCTTGCCCCAGACGACGATTCTGTGCCACTCGGTTCTCTCCTGCAGGTTTCCGCTCCCGTCCTTGAAGCTTTCGTTGGTGGCGACCGTAAAATTGACCACCGACTGACCTGATGCGGTGACCCTTAATTCGGGATCGGTTCCGAGATGGCCGATCAGCATTACTTTATTCAGTCCTTTTGCCATGATGTATGGAGGTTCGTTTTGACAAGGTTTGCGGGATCTTTCTCCGCGTTTGTTTCAAGATATATCTCTCATCCCTATAGTACAAGCAGTTCGGCATTGATGACCGGCCCCTCCCTGCAGAGGAGGATGGTACGGATGCTGCCGGCGGGATCCATGACTTCAACGCTGCATCCGTAGCAGATGCCGATGCCGCAACCCATCACCGATTCAAGCGAGAGATCGCAGGGGAGGCTGTTTTCACGGCAGAACCGGGCAAGTGCTTTGAGCATAGGGTTGGGCCCGCAGGCAAAAACCTTGAGAGAGCCCTCTTTGCGGAGTTCTGCGAGCTCGCTTTCAAGCAGATCGATAACCGTACCTCTCAGGCCTTCCGAGCCGTCGTCCGTTGCAAAGCGGCAGTTGCCAAGAGATTCTGCAAGGAGGTCTCCTTTTGTTCGGCCGCCAATCAGGTTGATCACTTTTTTGCCTTTCGCCGCAAGCGTTTTTTCCAGAAAGAGCATCGGTGCGCTGCCGATTCCTCCAGAGACGAGGATGGCGGTGTCAAAAGGAGTGCCGGAGATGTCAAAGCTGTTGCCGAGGGGGCCGAGCACCATGACGCTTGAGCCTTCGGGCGCATCAGAGAGGAGCGCTGTGCCGCTTCCGATGGATTTGACCATGAGCTCTATCTCGCTTTCGCTGACGTCATGGATGGAAAACGGACGCCGAAGAAGGGGCTGGGTAGCACTGCTGACCTTGACGTTGACAAAGTTTCCGGGTTTTGCCGCAAGCGCGATAGCCGGACACTCGAGGGTGATAATGCTGACATCCCGGCTGACGGGGCGGTTACGGACAATCGTCGCCCGGATATCGACAATGGAGTTTGTTTCGGGCATAGCGGGGCTCTTCGAAGATGGTGAGAGTGACTGTTTTCGGCTGAAGGCGTAATTAAGTTAGCAGAACGTTCATTTGCAAGTCATTGGGCCCCAAATCACGCCCCCGGAATATCGGGCTCATTCGAAAACATTTTTATTGACAGTTACCTTGCGGCACTCTTCCCTCATCGGCGGGCGGTTCATGCGAAGAAATCACCGTCGATTAACGCAGGCGCGCATTGCTGGCAGGGGGAGGGGCGCACTATTTTTTTGCAGGATTGAGCGCGTTGAAGGAGATGCAATCTTTTGCAGAATCAGCGTAGAGTTATATCTTGCACTTTCGTTGTATCCCAAAAAATCCAATGTCAGGTTCATGCGCATTTTAACATTCACCGGAAAAGGCGGAGTAGGCAAAACCAGTGTCTCTGCGGCAACCGCAGTCAGGCTGGCAGAGCTTGGCTACAGAACCCTTGTCCTCTCGACCGATCCGGCACACAGTCTTTCGGATTCTTTCAATCTGCCGCTCGGTGCTGAACCAACCAAGATCAGGGAGAACCTTCATGCCATCGAGGTCAACCCCTATGTCGATCTCAAGCAGAACTGGCAGTCGGTACAGAAATACTATACAAGGGTTTTTATGGCCCAGGGCGTTTCGGGGGTCATGGCCGATGAAATGACTATTCTTCCCGGGATGGAGGAGCTCTTCTCCCTCTTGAGGATCAAACGCTACAAGACCGCTGGCCTTTATGACGTTCTGGTGCTCGACACTGCACCGACCGGCGAGACCTTGCGTCTCCTCTCTCTGCCCGATACGCTCGCATGGGGAATGAAGGCGATCAAGAATGTCAACAAATACATTATCCGTCCGCTCAGCAAGCCGCTCTCGAAGATGTCCGACAAGATTGCATACTTCATTCCTCCCGAAGATGCCGTCGAGTCTGTAGACCAGGTTTTCGACGAGCTTGAGGATATTCGCGAAATTCTTACCGATACCGTCAAGTCGACGGTACGCCTCGTCATGAACGCCGAAAAGATGTCGATCAAGGAGACCATGCGGGCCCTGACCTACCTGAACCTCTACGGCTTCAAGGTGGACATGGTGCTGGTCAACAGGCTCCTCGACACTAATGAGGACAGCGGATACCTTGAAAAATGGAAGAGTATCCAGCAGAAATATCTCGGTGAGATCGAAGAGGGATTCGCACCGCTGCCGGTCAAGAAGCTCAAGATGTATGACCAGGAGATCGTCGGTCTTGAGGCTCTTGAGCAGTTTGCCCACGACATGTACGGCGATACCGACCCTTCGGACCTGATGTATGACGAGCCGCCGATCAAATTCGTCAGGAACAAGGATATTTATGAGGTGCAGCTGAAGCTCATGTTTGCCAATCCGGTTGATATCGACGTCTGGGTTACAGGCGACGAGCTCTATGTGCAGATCGGCAATCAGCGCAAGATCATCACGCTGCCGATAAGCCTGACTGGCCTTGAGCCTGGCAATGCCTTCTTCAAGGACAAGTGGCTGCATATTCCGTTTGATCTTGACAGTCGTGAGCAGGACCGCCTGCAGAACGAAACCAGGAGCTCCAATAATCACAGGGGGTAGGCCTTCGGGGCAGGGGCATTGGTTTGCGATTTTTTTTTGTTTAACTTGAATCCAAGTACAATCTCGTAAGCCGATATCACAATCGGGGCCGCCTTTGAGCCGCCTCACCATCCACAGGAGGACACCATGTCTGAATCGTACCAGAAAGCTCGCAAGGAGTTCAAGGAACTTGATTTTACCGATCGCCTCACCTTTGTTGCCGAAAGCGTTCTTCTGACCGGCCAGAGTGCTGTCGTCGGAAGCCTTAATCTTGCAGGGGGCATTTTTGATACAATAACCGGTACGGTCGGCGCAGTTATCGACGCATCGGGTATCGGAAATCTTCTTGGCAACACCGGCGGTGTGGTAGGCGAGACTATTGACCGCGTGGCCATTACCGTCAAGGATGCATCGAGAACAGCTGGTCAGCTCTATTCCAGTGCTGTTGACACCGTTGAAAATGTCACAGGCAATGCGGCCAAGGCAGTCGGCGATGTTGGCGTTTCCGCCTCCGAGGCAGTGAAAAGCTTCTCCGGGTCATTCCAGAAACCTCAGCCAAAGAAGTAAGAGGACTCTCCAGCGCCGTCCTTTCGGGCTCGCCGGGGGAGGGAATCTTTTTCTTGCGTTTTTTTGTTTATTACTGTAAATTGATACCAGAATACTGACTAAAATTTCTGAAAGCTTTTCAATAAAACATTCCAAGGAGGAGTTATGAGTGGTGGTGGCGTATTTACCGATATCCTGGCATCCGCCGGTCGCATTTTTGAAGTGATGGTTGAAGGTCACTGGGAGACTGTCGGGATGCTGTTTGACTCTCTGGGCAAAGGTACCATGAGAATCAATCGCAATGCTTATGGCAGCGCAGGAAGTGGCGTTAGCCTTCGTGGCGGTTCTCCTGAAGCTACAGGCTATGCTGTTCCTTCAAAGGAAGTTGACTCAAAGTTCGCCAAATAAGCGACAAGAGCTGCATCGTAGACAAGGCAGTGACCAGAGATGTTTCACTGCCTTTTTTTTGCCCTGCACCGGACGAAATAATCTTCCGTCCCCCTTCCCTTTGATGAATTGCCCCCCCCCTTTTCCTTATAAACGCCACTTTGGGCAAGGCCCTCCTGCCTTGAAAATAGCCGGTTGCGAGCGATCAGGTTATTTCTCTTTCTACCAAAATTTTGATAGATTTCGGTTCAAATTCAATAGTAAGTGCTAAGTGAACGGGTAGGGTAATGGCTAATATATCTTTGTATGTTTCCGCTCAGAGTGAGCAGAACGATGTGGCTGAGTTTTTTCAGAAGGGTCTCATGAATGCCGGCGAGCATCCCGTTGCTTTTTTTGACGGTGTCTTCTATGAATCCCATCAGGAGCGGGTCGGCAATATTGCGTTTCAGGATTATCTCGTCTATTCAGACAAGGCGGTCTACCTCTGGGCCAGAGGTTCCGCAAAAGATTTTCTCGACCGCTTTGAGCTTGGGTCCGTTTCACTGAGCAGCCGGAACAAGGATCATGATTTTTCCACCCTTAACCTCAAGGTACGCAGGGAGGGCAAGGAGCCGGTCTATGTGATTTTCGATATGGTTGAACGGCGCGAGGCGGAGCAGATCGTCAAGCTTCATACCGTTATCGAGTCGATTATCGAAGAGCATCTCGGCACCAATTTCCGTCAACCCCTGCCTGACGATGTCTCAGCTGCGGTACTTCATGCCGCGCGCTCGGCATGCCCTGTGCGTACGCTGAGTGTCAATTTCGACCCTTCCGGTCCGGTTCAGGCCGACAGCAGCATCGGCTACGGGCAGGATCTGCTTGAGCAGTACAAGGCAGCTATAGGGTATGCCAACCCGGATATTCCACACCAGAACACAGGGTATGCGCCCGCAGAGTCGCCAGGCGGAGAGCAGCAGTCGGGAGGGTTCTCTCCGGCAGATGCGATGAGGGGTCTTGAAGGGATTATGTCAGGCGATCCGGTCTCACTGAAAGGCATTGCCGGCTCAATCAAGGATCTGATCGGCGATGCCCCTTTCCGGCTTCGTGACCAGGTCAAGCAGGATCTGCGGCACGTTCCGGGCATGCTGACCGCGCTGAACGATCTATTGACCAATATATCGGAAAACCCCCAGGCCGAGCGGTTCGTGATGAATATCGTCAAAACTGCCGTTCAGAATGACGGCATGATCGGTTCAGTTGGAAAGCTTATCAAGCTCTCCTCAAGTTTTAGCGCGCCACCCAAGCGCAAAACGCAAAATCCTGCACAAAAAACCGGTAGTCCTGCCGAAGGAGCACCCGCCAATAACAAGAGTGAACGGGATTTCTTTGCCGTCGATGACAGCTCCTACAAGAGGAAGAATATTCGTATTACCAGTGATGCCGACTCGCCTCTTACCGAGGACTGTTTCGGCCATGATGCGGCGGCAGGCATCGCCGACAGTGTTTCAACTGCATCTGCCAAAAGCAGCGTACCCTCAGATGGTCACCAGGATGAGCTCGTCGGGCGTCGCAAGAAGATCTCAATCACCGCTGACGATGCCGAGATCCCTTCAATTGTCAAGGACATGATGCTCATGGACACGCCGCTCTCCGAACCGGATTTTCCTGAAACGGCAACGAAGCCGCTTTCCGGTGAGGGTGAGGATGAAGCTTCGGGTTCCCGGAAAAAAATCACGATCATCG
The DNA here is from genome assembly GCA_903824045.1 of uncultured Chlorobiaceae bacterium. GTDB lineage: Bacteria > Bacteroidota > Chlorobiia > Chlorobiales > Chlorobiaceae > Chlorobium. The sequence continues at coordinate 64,662 of CAIJVD010000028.1, read as the reverse complement.
CTGAAAAGGTTAAGGCCGATGCTTCAGCGAAGGAAAGCAGCGCTTCACCGGAATGGCCCGACCCTGAAGAGATAGCTTCGGCTTTCGAGGGTTTCACTATGCCGGAGGAGATCGAGGGTGAAAAGAGCGCTCCTGCCGAGGGTGCGGGAGAGGAAAAGAAGGGAGAGGTTTTATAGTAACAGACGTACCAAGAACAGCAAGTCCACTTTATTACCACCATGAGAATTATTCTTTACCTGGGCAAAGGCGGGGTCGGAAAAACCACTGTTTCCGCCTCAACGGCAACGGCAATTGCCCGAAGAGGCCAGCGGGTTCTGATCATGAGCACCGATGTTGCCCACAGTCTTGCCGATGCGCTCAGTGTGGAGCTTTCGTCGACTCCGGTCGAGGTTGAAAAGAATCTCTTTGCCATGGAGGTGAATGTGCTTGCGGAGATCAGGGAGAACTGGAGCGAGCTCTACTCCTATTTCTCCTCTATTCTGATGCACGACGGAGCCAACGAGATTGTGGCCGAGGAGCTGGCTATCATGCCTGGCATGGAGGAGATGATCAGCCTTCGCTATATCTGGAAGGCTGCAAAATCAGGTAATTATGATGTTGTCGTTGTTGATGCAGCTCCGACCGGAGAGACCATGCGTCTGCTCGGCATGCCGGAATCATACGGCTGGTACTCGGAAAAAATCGGAGGCTGGCACTCCAAGGCCATTGGCTTTGCGGCTCCGCTCCTGAGCAAATTCATGCCGAAGAAAAACATCTTCAAGCTCATGCCGGAAGTTAATGAGCACATGAAGGAACTTCACCAAATGCTTCAGGACAAGTCTATCACCACCTTCCGAGTTGTGCTCAATCCCGAAAACATGGTGATAAAGGAAGCCCTGCGGGTGCAGACCTATCTCAACCTTTTCGGCTACAAGCTGGATGCGGCTGTCGTCAACAAGATTCTTCCGACGAGCTCAAACGACACCTACCTGCAGAGCCTCATCGATATCCAGACCAAGTATCTGAGGGTTATTGAAAACTGCTTCTACCCGGTGCCCATTTTCAGGGTGAAACAGTCGACGGCCGAGATTATCAATACCGATCGCCTTTATGAGCTGAGCAAGGAGATGTTTGAGGACAAAAATCCCGCGGCGGTTCTCTATACCAATGAGAAGACCCAAATCCTTGAGAAGGTCAACGGCAAGTATGTGCTTAAGCTCTATCTGCCGAACGTTGAGGTTACCAAGCTCAATGTCAATATCAAGGGTGACGAGCTTCTTGTCGATATCAACAATTTCCGCAAAAGCATTATTCTGCCCAATGTTCTTGTTGGCCGGAAGACCGAGGGTGCTGATTTTATCGAGGGAAATTTGAACATCACATTTGCCAACTGAGTATTGATTGGCCGGCAAAGTTTTTTTGACGGGTTGCTTATCTGGTGGCCCGTCTTTTTTTATGCCGAAGCGGCTCTTTGAGCATGATCAGCACCGAGCGGTCTGCGCAGCGGTCGAGCAGTTCGAGGATGCTCTTCTGGAGTGCGGGGTGGACGGGATTGGCAATGTCGAGAAGCGGGATCAGCACAAACTTCCGTTCATGCAGTTCCGGGTGAGGAATCGTGAGTTCGGGAGTATCGATAGAGAGGTCGTCGTAGAGGAGGATGTCGAGGTCAATGACCCTCGGGCTCCATTTGCGATAGGCTTCCGGCCTTCCAAGTTCCTGCTCGATTTTCTTGCAGCGTCGTCTGAGCTCTTCAGGCGTGAGAGCTGTTTCGACACCAACAACCGCATTGTAGAACCGCGCCTGCTCCGTTTCGCCGACCGGCTCGGTCATGTATACCGCAGAGAGTCGAGAGACTGAGGTGGAGTCAATCAGTTCCAGGTGATCGACCGCCTCCTGGAGGTGCAGAAGGCGATCCCCTATGTTTGAACCGATTCCGATAAACGCCGTGTGCATCAGTGTGAGTTGTTAGCGCGAGGTTGAGTATTCGGCCTCGGCGTAGTCGCAGATCCCGTCGACCGGAGGGTTGCGTTTGCGTACCCTGATAGTGAGGCTTTCAATAATCGCAAAGTCGCGCAGAAGGTCGTTGGCAATCTCGTAGGATACCGCTTCAATGAGGAAGAATTTTCTTTCGGTCAACGCTTCGCTGATTTTGCGGTAGACCGCTCCGTAATCGATGGTTTTAGTGATGTCGTCTTGTTTTGCCGCTTCGGTGAATTCGAAATAGAGCTCAGCGTCGACCTCATATTTCGCCCCGACCCTGTGCTCTTCCTTCAATACCCCGTGGTGAGCATAGAAGACCATATTTGTCAACCGGACGCATGAGGCTCGGTGGTGTGCCATAACACAATCAGATAACGGGTTTCAGGAAGGGTGACCCCTGGCAATTTCCTCTCTTTGCCAATGCTTCAGAGACTCTCTAAAGCTAACAATGTTAGCGACAAAAGTCTGAAATCAAAATCGAAAAATGTAAATTGACCGCACGGTGCAACTCTCCGAAAATACAACCAGGTGGTAACGAACATGAACAAGGCTCGAAACGACTTTTACGAAGGGTGCCGCTCACGGGCGATCATGCTGGCTCTCGAGGAGGATCGCTATACCGGTGATATCACGACGATGGCCACCATCGAACCCGGCAGGGAGGGCAGTGCGGTTATCAAGGCGAAGGAGGATGGAGTTATTGGGGGCGTTGATGTCGCTCTCCAGGTGTTCGCTGCCTGTGACCACGCTCTTTCGGTCACTCTGCATTGCCGTGACGGCCAGGCTGTCAGACGCGGGGAGCTGATTCTGGAGGTGACGGGCATGCTCTCCCCTCTGCTGCTCGGTGAGCGGACTGCGCTCAACTTCATGCAGCGGATGTCGGGCATTGCGACCAGAACCAGGAGCTTTGTCGACAAGGTGAGCCATACAAATGCAAAAATACTCGATACCCGCAAAACGGTGCCAGGCCTGCGCTATTTCGACAAGGAGGCGGTCCGCATCGGCGGCGGGGTAAACCACCGCTTCGGGCTCTTCGACATGATCCTCATCAAGGATAACCATATTGACGCTTCCGGAGGCATTGCTCCCGCCATCCGCAGGGCTCAGATATACCGCGAAAAGCAGCAGCTTGACGTCAAGATCGAAGCTGAGGTGCGCTCTCTCGATGAGCTGAGCCGCGCGTTGGTATGCGTTCCTGACATCATCCTGCTCGATAATTTCACCCTCGATTTGATGAAGGAGGCTGTCGATTATGCCAAAACCGCATGCGCCAGCGTGCAACTGGAGGCATCGGGAAATATCGGCATGCACAATGTTCAGGAGGTGGCCGAGACGGGGGTGGATTTCATTTCAATCGGGGAGCTTACGCACAGCGTCAGGGCTCTGGATCTTTCAATGACGATTGCGCTCGCTTGAGGGGAGGCCGGATTATGGAGGTAGGTGTTGATATTGTCGATCTTGACCGGATCGAAACGCTCTACAGTCGCTTTGGCATGAGGTTTCTTCAGCGCTTTCTCTCCGAAGGGGAGATAGCTATCTGCATGCACAAGCCGCAGGTTGTGGCCAGCGTGGCGGGCCGGTTTGCGGCCAAGGAGGCGGTCGTCAAGGCGCTTGGGACGGGTTTTTCAGCAAAGGTTCACTGGAAGAGCTTTGAAATTCTCAATGATGAGCGGGGCCGCCCGTTTGTGCGCCCGGTTGATGCTGCATCTTTTCCCGAGGGGCAGAGGATGAAGATTTCGATTGCCCACGACAGAACATCAGCGATTGCCATGGCACTGCTTGAGCCTTAGTAAAAGCTTTGTGGGCAAGGATGGCAGGGACAAACTAAAAAAGGCAGAAGACCGGATGGTAGTCTTCTGCCTTTTTTATTGCGTTTTCTTCTTTCTGCTTACCCTCTGTGTGCGGGGATCGGTGCATCTTCCTCGGTGATGGTGACCTTCGACTTGATGATGTCGTAGATCTTGTCCTTGAGGATGGTGTCGGTGATGTAGTCCCTGAACTCGGCGGAGAGGTAGGTGTTGAGCAGATCCTCTGCCTTCATGGCGGTGTTTTTCTCTGCCTCTTTTTCAGCGTATGCCTTGATGTCGTCGTCAGAGACGGAAAGCTGTGAGAGCTCGGCTATTTTCTGGCTGATAAGAAGCCAGCGGGCATGCTTTTCAGCATTAGGACCCATGGCGCCGCGGAACTGGCTCTCGTCGAACCCTTTGGGGAAGCCGCCGCCCATCTGGCGCTTCGCATTTTCGACAAGCATGTTCGCGAAAGAGGTGATCATGGATTTCGGGGCGGGAACCGGGTTCTCCTCGATCAGTTTTGCCGAGATCGATTCGAGAAGATCTTCGTCAGCCTTTGAGGTGAAGTGCTCGGTGATCTGTATGCGGACATCACCAGTGAAGTCCTTTGCGGTTTCGAGGCGGTTTGCGGTGATCTCCTTGACCAAGTCGTCGGTCAGCTCAGGCAGCTCAAGGCGCTTGACTTCGCTGATGGCAACGCGGAAGGTGGTCGGCAGCGTATCGGCATCCTGGGCATCGGCGGTCACATCAACGCTCTCGCCTGCTTTTTTACCGGTAAGGGCCTTGCGGAAGGGATTCTCCTCAGGGAGGTATTCGAGTGTGAAGTGATGGTTCTCGGTCTTCTGCTCTGAGTCGGGTTCTCCTGCCTCGTTGAGCCTCGTCACATCACCAATCACGGTGTCGGTGTCGGATGCGGCCTCATCGATGCTGACGAGTGTGCCATGGCCCTTGAGAATCAGCTTGATTTCGCGCTGAACATCCTCGTCCGAGACGGTATAGTTCGAGCGTGTGAAGGTGTAGCCGCTGTAATCCTTGAGCTCGAATTCAGGGTGGATATCGTAGGAGAGCCTGATGGTGAGCTGCTCGGGTGTGAAGGTGAAGTCGACGAGCTGACCGCGGCTCGCCGGTTTGATATTTTCGGCATCGACAATGTCACCGAAATGCTTGGAAGCCATTTTTTCGGCAATAGAGGCCTCGATGGCTGGTCCGGCCAGTTTCTTGATCAGGCCTGCAGGTGCATGTCCTTTTCTGAATCCCTTGATCTGTACGGTTCTCTTTGCCTCTTCCAGTTCCTGGGTATATTCGGCTCCAAACTCTTCCGCGGAAAGAATGATTTCCAGCTCCTGTTCGGTTTCGCTGACGTTCTTGATATTCTTTTGCAAGGCTCTCTCTGGTTAATTGGTATTGTGAAAATGAAAGTTTAGAAGATACGAATTAATCCACTCTTTTAAAAAAGGGCGCCGCTCCGGGGTCGGCTACCGTTTCGGTTTGTAGACAAGGGTTGAGAATGGAGCGTCGTGCAGTATTATCCTTGAGGCTGCGGCGATATCATCCACCGTGACAGACCCTATGGCGGCACTCTTCTCTGCCGGATCTATGTACCGGCCGAAATAGGAGAGGTCTGAGGCCATCTGCGACATTCTTCGTGTCATCTTTTCCTGGCCCATGATATGGGATCCGAGCAGTTTGGTTTTGGCCGCAAGCACCTCTTCGGGGTCTGGATTCTGCAGCGCCTCGCTTTGGAGCAGCTCCCTCAACAATGCAAGGGTAACCTTGCTTTTGTTGCTGTCGGTTCCGGCATAGATGTTCAGCGCGGTCATATCCTCATAGAATGAGAGCGAGGAGTAGACATTGTAGGCCAGTCCACGTTTTTCGCGGAGCTCGAGGTTCAATAGTGAGCTCATGCCATTGCCGAGCATTGAGTTGAGCACCATCAGACTGTAGAAGAGCGGGTCATGACGCGCTATGGCTGTGCCGAGAACAATCTGCGCCTGGAAGAGCTGTTTTTTGAGTTTTGCCGAAAAGGGGGTGTAGTGAGCTGGCAGAAACGGCTTGCGCAGGTAGCTCTCTCCAGCCTGTTCGGCAAGTGAGCCAAGGAAGCGTTCCGAGAGTTTCATGATCCGGTCATGCTCCACCATCCCCGTGGCGGTGAGCAGCATTTTTCGGGGGATATAGTGCCGGCGCATGAACCCTTTCAGGTCGGTCTGGCTGAAGCTTTCGACGCTTTTTTCTGTGCCGAGGATGGGCTGGCCGAGCGGATGGCGCGGAAAGGAGCGCAGGTCGAACTCATCGAAAATAAGCTCTTCGGGGGTGTCGTTGACGCTGCTGATCTCTTCGATGACAACCTCCATCTCCTTCTCGATCTCCTCAGGGGGAAAGACGGGGTCGCAGACGAGGTCGGAGAGCAGGTCGAAGGATGGCTCGAGGTGCTCGGCAAGGCAGCGGAGGTAGATGAAGGTGTGCTCCTTCGTGGTATAGGCGTCGAGGTAGCCGCCGTGTTTTTCGATATTTCTGGCAATATCGATGTAGCTTCGCCGCTTCGTGCCCTTGAAGATCGCATGTTCAATGAAATGCGCCAGCCCCGGGCACTCTGCGGGATCATCCCGCGATCCGGCATCGATCTGGATGCCGAGGGTGATGCTCTCTACATAGGGGACCGGATCGGTTATGACTCGCAACCCGTTTGGCAGAACATCCTGGCGGATCAATTCTGCCGCTGCGGAACCGGCCTTTTTCAGGCGCTTTTCTCTGGGCATAACCGAAAAATTTTATGATGCTTCTTACAGGAATTGAGTGCAATGTAGTTTTATTTCCTATTTTTGTAAACAGAGAAGCTTTGTCCTCGATATCGAACTCCCAGACGGGTCGGGATGCGTTTGAGGGCCGGCACCACTCCCTCCCGCAAGGAGAAAAACGACGGTTCCCCGAGACTCCCGTCGTTGGGCTATCTGGAAAAGAAATGCGGAAATATTCAGCCTTTTCATGCTCAAGTCGACCATTGCCATAACGGGTGCCACGGGCTATATCGGTTCCCAGATTCTCTACGCACTCCTTTCAAAGCTTTCCGGTCAGCAGGCTATCAGGGTTATTGCCCGCAACAGTTCCGACTGCGCCTTTCTTGACGCTCTTCCGGTTGAGCTTGTCAGGGCTGATCTGCTTGATCCGCTCTCCGTCATGGAGGCGCTGAAGGGTATTGATACGGTTTTCCACTGTGCGGGGCTGATTGCCTATACCAGCAGCTACCGTGAACAGCTCTATAATACCAATGTCATCGGTACCCGAAACGTCGTCAACGCCTGCGTTCTCAACAAGGTTCGACGGATTGTTCTGACCAGCTCCATTGCCGCCGTTGGCGCTGCTGGGGACGGCTCCATCTCCACCGAGACGACATCATTCCAGGACTGGCAGCGGAGGAACGGATACATGGAGGCAAAATATCTGGCTGAGCTTGAGGGTTTGCGCGGCGTGGCCGAGGGCGTTGAAGTCGTGATGGTCAATCCCGGAGTTGTCATCGGCATTGACCGGGCCAATCCCGCCTCTGTCAGCTCGTCGAACGAGGTGCTTCGCCTGATCTACAACGGCAGGATACCCGTTTCCCCCTCGGGAAGCACCGGGTTTGTTGATGTCCGCGATGTTGCCGATGCGCATGTTGCCGCATGGGAACGGGGCCGCTCCGGGGAGCGTTATCTGGTTGTCGGTCAGAACATGCCCTTTCGCGATCTGTTTGCCGCTGTCGCCAAAATGGAGGGGAGCCGTACCGGCACGGTCTTTATGCTTCCCGATCTTCTTGGCGTTATGGCCGGAGTTGGCGGCGAACTCTTCTCGATCCTGTCGGGCAGGCCATCGTTTATCAGTCTCGAAAGCATCCGCATCTCCTCGAGGTCTCTTGTGTACAGCAACCAAAAATCGCTCGACGAACTGGGCGTGCGTTACCGGCCGCTTGCCGAAACGCTCAAGACAATTGTAATCTGAAGGATTCGTTCTTTCACCAATAATCTCTCCCATCATGGATACAAAGAAAACGGAACAGCAGGCCCCCGGAGTAGATCCGGCAAAACTCAAGCAGCTCAACCTTGCCGTCGACGCGCTTGAAAAGCAGTTCGGCAAGGGAGCGATCATGCGCCTCGGCGACAGTGCGGCGGTGATGCATGTGCAGGCGATCTCAACCGGATCGATGACGCTCGATTTTGCTCTCGGCGTCGGGGGACTTCCCCGCGGCAGGGTGACCGAGATCTACGGGCCTGAATCATCGGGCAAGACCACACTTGCACTCCATGTTATTGCAGAGGCTCAGAAAGAGGGCGGTATTGCTGCCCTGGTCGATGCCGAGCATGCCTTCGATCCCTCCTATGCCCGCCGCCTTGGCGTCGATATCAACGCCATGCTCATCAGCCAGCCGGAGTCCGGCGAGCAGGCGCTCTCCATTGTAGAGACTCTCGTCAGAAGCGGTGCAGTTGATGTGGTCGTTGTTGACTCTGTTGCGGCTCTGGTGCCCCAGGCTGAGCTTGAGGGCGAGATGGGAGACAGCGTTGTCGGCCTGCAGGCAAGGCTCATGAGCCAGGCCCTGCGCAAGCTTACCGGAGCCATTTCAAAATCGAGCTGCGTCTGCATCTTCATCAACCAGCTTCGCGACAAGATCGGCGTCATGTATGGCAGCCCCGAGACGACAACCGGCGGCAAGGCCCTGAAATTCTACTCTTCCATCCGGCTCGATATCCGCAAGATCGCCCAGCTCAAGGAGGGTGAGGCGATTGTCGGCAACAGGACAAAGGTGAAGGTTGTTAAAAACAAGGTTGCCCCGCCGTTCAGGATTGCCGAGTTCGATATTCTCTATGGCGAGGGGATCTCGGTCATGGGCGAGCTGATCGATCTGGCCGTCGAGTTCGGAGTTGTCAAAAAGTCGGGTTCATGGTTCAGCTACGGGGAGGAGAAGCTCGGTCAGGGTCGCGAGACCGTCAGGAAGGCTCTGCGTGACGATCCGGAGCTTTTCAAAAAAGTCCACAAGCAGGTCAAGGAGATCATGAAAGTGCCTGCCGATATTATTAACGGATAAGCAATGAAGATCGGAACCATTGACATTGACCGTCCAGTCATACTCGCACCGATGGAAGATGTGACCGACAGGGCTTTCAGGCAGCTGTGCAAGCGCTATGGGGCCGATATTGTCTATACGGAGTTTATCAGCGCCGAAGCCCTGCGCCGCGGCATCGAAAAAAGCGTGCGCAAGCTGACGGCCGACCCGGTCGAGCGGCCTATTGCCGTCCAGATTTTCGGAAACAGCGTCGAGTCGATGATCGAGGCGGCGCAAATAGCCGAAGAGTACAGTCCGGATTACCTCGATATCAATTTCGGGTGTCCGACCAAGAAGGTCGCCGGCAAGGGTGCCGGTGCGGCGCTCCTCAGGGAGCCGGAGAAGATGGCGGCGATTGCCGCTGCGGTCGTTGGCGCGGTGAACATTCCCGTGACCGCCAAGACCCGGATCGGCTGGGACCGGGAGTCCATTAATATTATCGACGTGCTGCACCGTCTCGAGGATGCCGGCATCCAGGCGCTCGCCGTGCATGGCCGCACCCGCAGCGAAATGTATAAAGGGAGGGCGGACTGGGAGTGGATCCGCGAGGTGAAGGCCCATGCCCGCATCCCGATTATTGCCAACGGCGATATCTGGAGTGCCGAAGATGCCGTCGCCATGTACGCCCACACCGGAGCCGACGGCGTGATGATCGGACGGGGCTCGATCGGCAACCCTTTTATTTTTGCCCAGGCCCGCCATCTGCTCAAGACAGGAACTCCGATGCCCCCGCCGGGCTTCAGGGAGCGGATCGAGGCCGCAATCGAGCATTTGAAACTGTCGGTTTGTTTCAAAGGTGAAAAGTATGGTACGCTTGAGATGCGCCGTCACTATGCCACCTACCTGAAAGGACTGCCGATGGTATCGCGTGTCCGTAACAAACTGGTTCGTGAGGAGCAGTGGGAGCTGGTTATCGAAATTCTCCGTGCCTACGAGGTGGAGTGTGAGGGGTATCAGAGGGAGGGAAAGATCCCCGACTATGCCGAGTACCTCAACGATCACTCAGACAAGCTTGTGTTAAATTATTAAGTAAATCCTATTGAAGACGTTATGAGTAGTTCAGAATCCCGCTGCAGGGTAGCGGTGCTTGGTGCAACAGGCCTTGTCGGCCGCACAATGATCCAGGTTCTTGAAGAGAGGAATTTTCCGGCAACCGAGATCGTGCCGCTTGCTTCATCAAGAAGCGTCGGCCAGAAGGTTCATTTCAGGGGCGAAGAGTTCACCATCCAGGAGCCTTCACGAGAGGCGTTCAGGGGTGTCGATATCGCGCTCTTTTCGGCCGGAGCTACGGCCAGCAAGGAGTGGGCGGCAATCGCCGCATCCGAAGGCGCAGTTGTTATCGACAACTCCTCTGCCTTCCGTATGGATCCCGATGTGCCGCTGGTAGTGCCCGAGGTCAATCCTGGATCCATTTTCAAGGCGGACGGAACGCCTGAACTCATCATCGCCAACCCGAATTGCTCGACGATCCAGATGGTCGTGGTGCTCAAGCCTCTTTATGACCGGTACGGCATCAAGCGGATCGTTGTCTCAACCTATCAGTCGGTTACCGGCAAGGGAAAGGCAGGCCGCGACGCCCTCGAAAGCGAGCTTAGGGGCGAGGATCAGGAGCAGTTCACCCATTTTCACCAGATAGCCTTCAATGCGGTTCCGCAGATCGACTCTTTCACCGAGAACGGCTACACCAAGGAGGAGATGAAGATGGTGAACGAGACCCGCAAGATCATGGAGGACGATACGATAAGCGTTTCACCAACGACAGTGCGCATTCCGGTCTACGGCGGTCATGGCGAGTCGCTCAACATCGAGCTTGCCCGTGAGTTTGATATCGACGAAGTTCGTTCACTCCTCTCCGCTTCACCCGGTATCATCCTGCAGGACGACCCTTCTGCGCGCCTCTACCCGATGCCGCTGACCTCCTACGAACGTGACGAGGTCTTTGTCGGAAGGATCCGGCGCGACTACTGGCATCCGCAGACACTCAACATGTGGATTGTGGCCGACAACCTGCGCAAAGGCGCGGCGACCAACGCCGTTCAGATTGCAGAGGTCGTCCTCGCCAGAAAGGCATAGTTGCAGGCGGGTTTCAGCCGAGAGCCATCAGCGCCGTGCTGATGGCTTTTAGGGCAGACTGAGAGGAGATCTTGAATTTTCCGGGGTTGCTGAGGGGTATCGACTCCGGCAGGGCAAGCGGCTTGAGCTTGAGCCCGCTCTCTTTGCTGATCCGTGCGATCACGCTCCTCTTTGCCCCCGATCCGGTAACCTGAACTTCCCCCTCTATACCTACAGGGTTGTCGATGAGCGCCCTGATTGCGAAATACTCGCACTCCGTTCTGTTTTTTACCGGGTGGCACGAAAATTTTTCGATTCGGCCGTTGGTTGCTGATGCAAAGAGCACATAGCTTTTTTCGATCTCAAGGATGGCCTGCGACTCTCCGGAAATTTTTGACAGATGCAGGATCGGGAGCTGTGGCGTTCCTCTGAAGATAACGCTGTGACCCATACAGAGCCGATTTGAAGCCTGGTTGAAGGGTGCTGCAGGGTAGAAGAGCAGTAGCTGTTTTTCAAGCATCTCCTCACGCCCTTCGTCGGTGCATGCAGTGACATCACAATGGTAGTCGTCCGGCCGCTTCAGAAAGTACCCCGCCTCAATACGGCAGTACTCACGCACTGCCTCCGGCGTTGCTCCGGCAGGGAAATAGGCCGGAAGAGAGTTGTAGTTTTCGGGCCCTATTGAGAGCGCGAGATCCTCTCCCGGCCACTCGTCAAGATGACGGGCAAGTTTGTTGAGCTGCCGGACCCCTTTTTCTGAGGAAAGATCCTCGGAGCCGAAGGGGAGGGTTCGGCACACAGAGAGGGTGTAACTGCCGCTGCCGCAGCTCTTCAGCCGGACGAGAGCGCTCTCGCTTCTCTCTATGCTACAGGCCAGCACGCTCTTGCTCATTATTCGAGGGTAAAATGTTTTTTCAGGAGCTCGAGCTTTTTGCGGCCTACCCCCTGGACTTCGAGGAACTCCTCAAAATCTTTGACCTTTCCACCCTTCGATGTTCTGAAGGCAACGAGCTTTGCCGCCATGACCGGTCCGATTCCGGGGATTTTCTGGAGCTGCCGGGCAGTAGCCCTGTTGAAGGCGAGTGTGCCGTTAAACTCTTTTTTTTCGAGGGCGTGCTGCGACCGGCGCTTTCCGGCTGTTGCACTACTCTCTTCAGCCTTCTCCCCCTGCATATCCTCCCTGATGCTCGCCTGGTCGGCAGAGGCAAGCCGGATAAGGCTGTCAACCTCCGTCTCCCGGTAACGGGCAATTTCTGCCTTTTTCACAAGGAGATCGGTCTCCTCCATTGAACGGAAATTTTTCAGTATGCCCCCTAAAACAAGGAACCCGATGAGGGCCGAGACCAGTGAGATCTCCGCTTTGGTGATGCCAAGTTTTCTGGCAAGGTTGTCAAGAGTGTTCATTCTGCTCGAGGTCTGATTCTTAGATAAAGGTACGCTTTACCCTCGAGGAAACCGCACAGAGGGTTTCATAGCTTATGGTGCCGGCAATTTCGGCAAGCTCGGCGGCTGTGGGGCCATCCCATCCGAAGAGCACGGCGGTGTCGCCCTGCTGCACCTTGAGCTCTCTGCCCAGGTCAACCATGATCTGGTCCATGGTGACGGTTCCGATTTGAGGGTATGACTCGCCGTTGATCTTGACGGTCGCCTTGCCGGAGAGGGTTCTGAAGTAGCCGTCGGCATAGCCGGCTGAAACGGTTGCGATATAGCGCGGTTCCGGCGCACGCCATCTGCGGCTGTAGCTGATGGAGGTGCCCGTATCAACCTTTTTGACGAAAATCACCTTTGCCGCCATCTGCATCACGGGCTTTATGTCGAGGCGGAGCGGGGTGTTTTCCGCCGGATGGTAGCCGTAAAGCAGTATGCCGGGCCGCACCATGTCGAGCCATGAGTCGGGTTCGGAGAGGATTGCCCCGCTGTTGGCGGCGTGCTTGCAGAGCGTTCTGCCGCTCAGGTGTTCGTATTCCGACGTGAGCGTTCTGAACGTATCAAGCTGCTGTCGGGTGAAGCCCCCAGGAATAGAGCTTTCGGCGAAGTGTGTGTAGATGGCCTTGAGTTCAAGGTGAGGAGAGCTCTCGACCTGGCTGAGTAGCTCCATGGCCTCCCTGGGGGTTGCGCCGAGGCGCCCCATGCCGGTATCGACCTTCACCTGAACAGCAATGGTTTTTCCGGTCGCCGAGGCGCAGGCTTCCGCCTGTTGGAGTGTCGAAATGTCGCAGAGGGTCATCTCGATGTCGTGCCGCAGGAAGAGCTCGATGTGTGAAGCCAGTGGGGGCGCAAAGGCAAGGATTCGAGAGGGATGCTGAAGCGCGCCGGAGCTTTTCAGTCTGACGGCTTCTGCAATATTTGCCACCCCGAAATCGTTTATGCCCGTCGCCTCAAGTGCGGCTGCAACCCTGCCGGCGTCATGGCCGTAAGCATTGGCCTTGACGATGCCCATGATCCGCGGGGACGAGCCGATCCGCTTTCTGACTGCGCGGGCATTCGAAACAAGATGATCCAGAGAGATACGGGCTTCCGACAGGTGTTCTCTCGCCGCGCCATCGGCCACAAGGGCTGGATCAGTTTCGTCCATAAACGTTCTGCATTATTGGGGTTAATGGCTACGCTTCAACAGGGTAACCGGGGCTGCCCATAGCGGGTAGCCCTTTGTAAAAAACATATTTTGCCCATGATTATCAAACCTCGCCCGCTCTTATTCCCCCCTCTGCGCGCGAATTGATCAATTAATGTATATTTTCAGTTAAACATTTGCATGGGCTTGCAGGCAGTCAATCCATTTTTCGACATCAACATGGCTAACCACGATATATTCGGTCTCGCAGAAGAGACGCCGATGGTTCTTCTCAAACAGATGACCCGCCAGGTACGGCCGAAGGTCATGGCGAAGCTCGAGTATATGAACCCGGCCTGCTCCCCCTACTACCGTGCTGCTTCCGCCATTATCAGGGACGCCGAGGAGCGGCGGCTGATTCATCCCGGAATGACCATTGTCGACTGGACCTACGGCAGCAGCGGCATTGCGCTGGCGATGGCCTCCATCAGCCGTGGTTACAAGCTGCTTCTTGCGGCCCCAGACAGGATCTCACAGGAAAAACAGGATCTGCTCAGGGCTCTCGGAGTGGAGCTGGTGCTTACCCCGTCGAGCGCCCTGCCAGGCGAGCAGGCAAGCTGCATGAATGTGGCCGAAAGCCTGGTGAAGGGTATGAGCAATGCTTTTTTTGCCGGAATGTACGAGAGTCCGCTCAGCCTGAAGGTTCATAGTGAAGCTACGGGGAGCGAGATATATTCTCAGACCGACGGACGGGTTACCCATGTGTTCGTGCCGATGGTTTCCGGCGCAACGGCTTTCGGAATCGGTCGCTGCCTGAAAGGGCGAAACCCCGCTATCCGCATAATCGGCGTTGAGTCGCAGGGCTCAATCTATCAGGGTCTGTTCAGGGATGGAACGCCGGGCGCGGTTGCCCCTTCAGAGCTTGAGGAGCTTGGTTCCCGCCGCCCCTCTGCATTCTGGGAGCCGGCACTTATCGATGAGGTGATGCAGGTCAGTGACCATGACGCTTTTAACTGCTCGAGGGAGCTCCTGCGCATGGAAGCGCTTTTTGCCGGAGGAGCCTCCGGTGCTGTGATGGCCGCCGCGCTGCAGGCATCTTCGTCCCTGGGTGAAGAGGCGTGCGTTGTTGTGGTGATGCCTGATTTCGGAGGCTGGTACCTGAGCAAGATGTACCGTGACGAGTGGATGCGCCAGCACGGCTATTACCGCAAGGCCAAGTCGGCGCTCGAACAGATTACCGCAGAGGATATTCTTCAGCTCAAGGCGCGCCGGGACCTGATTGTCGCCTATCCGGAAAGCACCCTCTCCGAAGTGTTCGAGATGATGAAGCAGAACGATGTCTCCCAGCTTCCGATTGTTTCCTACAACGCCCCGATCGGCAGTATCAGCGAAAACAAGATTCTCTCCATTCTTATTGAAAACGATGAGGCGATGAATTCAAAGGTTGTCGGCTTCATGGAGAAACCCTTTCCGGTCTGCCCTCCGGATGCGACAATCTCTGAACTCTCCGACAAACTGCAGCAAAGTGCCTCCGGCGTTCTGATAAGTTTGTCGGACGGCAGACTCCAACTGCTTACAAAATCAGATCTTATCGATGCCCTGACCCATCAGTGAGTGCGCTGGAAATTATCCGGTTGTTTTTTTGGAGGGATTTATGTAATTAAGCACTCGTGAGTGTTACGCATTTTTCTGCTGCATGGTCCGTATGTTGTTCAGCCGGACGGAAAAGATGCAGGGAAGTGCATCTTTTTTCTCATGCGCTCGATAGCAAGATGATGAGCGGGTTACAATCAGCAATATTATATGAAGGTAGAGTCCAGAAAAAGGCAGTTCATACTGGAGGGCAAGGTCAAGGCCTCCTTCTGTGAAGGTTGCGGCCAGATTACCGACAAGGTGTTCGTCGGTGAGTGGATGCCGAGCAACAAGCCAAAGGACGATGATTTGCTGTCGCCGCCACCGGTAAAGAAGTCAAAAGATGGAAAGGTCATAGTCGGCACTCTGCCGCCTCCAGCCGAAAACCAGTACTGGATTCGCTGTTCTCAGTGCAACCAGGTTCATTTGCTGAAGGAGTGGCAGATACAGATTGACCGTGAGCTTAGCCCTGACGAGCTGAGGGCGGAGGAGTGCCAGGTATACTCTCCCCATGGCATCTACGCCAAAGGCGACGCGCTCTACCACCAGGCGCTCCGTGAGGTTGGTGTCGTTCGCGAGAAGCAGGCAACCGGAAGTGGTGCCTTTGTCATTATCGTTGAGTTTGCCAAAAGCGGCAGGAAACAGCTTCTCGAAAACGTGAGGCTCAACCCCGCAACTGAAAAGAGTTCCGAAAGTATTACCGATATTATTAAACTAAAATTAAGACGTTGATCTTTTAAAAGGGGGTGAATTTCATTGGTTAGTGTGCAGGTAAATGATAATGAATCAATCGATAAGATGCTGAAGCGCTTCAAGAAGAAGTATGAGCGTGCAGGTGTTTTAAAGGAGTTTCGCAAGAACGCATACTTCGTAAAACCTTCGATAGATGGTCGTTTGAAACGCTCAAGAAGCAAACGCAGGGCGCAGAGGGCGAACGAAGATCGCAACTCATGATCATTACGATCGAAACAGTTATGCCAAGCAGCTCCTTTACGGGAGTTGCTTTTTTTTTGAACGCCAACTCCATTGACTCATGAGAGTATTCAAAGGTGAAGTTACTTCACTGCCGCCGGACAAGTCAATCTCACACCGTGCGGCCCTTATCGGAGCACTCTCGGAAGGGACGACCGAGATAACGAATTTTTCAGCCGGGTTTGACAATCAGTCGACACTCGGCGTTCTGAAGGATGCAGGCATATCGCTCCGCCAGGAACTGGTTGAAGGCGAAGCGGGCCGGATTGTGCGTAACGTGGTGATCGAGTCGAAAGGGTTCTGGAGCTTTCTTCCCCCTTCAGCTCCTCTCATGTGCAATAATTCAGGCAGCACCATGCGCATGTTCTCCGGCATTCTGGCTGCGCAGCCCTTTGCAAGCGAGCTGGTCGGTGACGCTTCGCTGATGAAGCGGCCGATGAAGCGGGTTGCCGAGCCGCTCCGCCTCATGGGCGCCGATCTGGGGCTCTCTGAGGGCGGCACCGCCCCGATCCGTATCAGGGGAACCAAAGAGCTGAAACCGATACGCTACCGCCTGCCTGTTCCGTCGGCACAGGTCAAGTCTCTTGTGGCCTTTGCCGCACTTCATGCCGACGGTGAGAGCCGCATTGTCGAACCCCTCCGTTCCCGTGACCATACCGAACTGATGCTCGGCCTCGAGACCCTCGACGTTGATGGCGAGCGCCATATTGTCATTCCCGGCAGGAAAACCATCCCGGCCAAACCATTCTATATTCCCGCAGACCCTTCGGCAGCGTGCTTTATTGTTGCACTTGGCCTTCTGGCCTCAGGCTCGGAAATTCTGATCCGCGATGTCTGCCTCAACCCCACAAGGGCGGGATTTCTTGATATTCTTTCGGGCGCAGGTGGCGCTATTGAGATCGAGAACCGGAGAGTCATAGGCGGCGAAGCTATCGGCGATATCCTTGTCAGGGGTAGTGGTGATCTGCAGCCACTGTTGATCAACGATCCTGAGCTGATTGCCTGTGTGATCGACGAGATTCCCATGCTGGCCGTGCTCTCGGCATTTGCCACCGGCAGCTTCGAGCTGCATAACGCCGCCGAACTCAGAACCAAGGAGAGCGACCGGATTGACGCTCTGGCGGTCAATTTGCAGCGTCTCGGCTTTGCATGCGAGCAGTATCCCGACGGCTTCATGGTCAAGGGACGCCTCTCGATGCCCTCAGGGAGTGTCGTTATTGAGAGCTTTGACGATCATCGTATCGCCATGAGCTTTGCCATTGCTGCAAGGGCAACGGGGTGCGAGATGGATATTACTGATATCGGTGTGGTGGGTGTCTCGTTTCCGAACTTCTTCGGTCTGCTTGCAACGCTCGAAGTCTGATTTCCAGGGAAGCCTTCAGGCCCTGTTGACGCTTTCGAGGTGATCAAGGAGCGCCTGGTTGAACGCTGCAGGAGATTCAAGGTTCGAGATATGGCCGGCACCGGCAAGCAGCAGGAGACGGGAGCCGGGGATGCAGCCGCTGATGGTTGCGGCCGTTTCGGGTGTGGTCAGCCGGTCTTCCGCCCCGTTAAGCACAAGAACAGGGCAGCAAATCGAATCGAGAAGCGCCGATGAATCGGCTCGTGTCATGATCGCCCGCATTGCAGCGTTAATGATACGAGCCGGCTGCTTCTCAATCATTTCTGACGCCTCTTTGGCAAGTTCCGGCCGTTCGCTGTATGTTTTCTGGGCAAAATAGTTGGGTATCATCCGACGCGCTGCCTCGACGGCTCCAAGCGCTTCGACTGCGGCAATGAACTCCTCGCGAACGGCTCGGGCTTCGGGCAGGTCGCCCTCCGCTCTCGTGTCGCAAAGCACCAGCGAAGAGGTTCTCTCCGGGTAGAGCCGCCAGAACTCGAAGGCCTGATATCCCCCCATGGAGAGGCCTGCAACCGTAACTTTTTCGATATTCAGCGAGTCGAGAAGCCCTGCCAGTTCATGGGCGTAAGCAGTGAAATCCCATCCGGTGCGCTCTTCCGAGCCCTCAATTCCGTAAACGTTTGGAGCAACAACCCTGTATCCGGCTTGTCCGAGCGCATCAATCTGCGGCTGCCACATTGCGGCGGAGAGCGGAAAGGCATGCAGAAGAAGGACGGCGTGGCGGTTATGCTCAGCCGGGGCCGTTCCGAGGTATGTGAGCATCAATCAGTTTTCCTGGGTTTTCGGGTATCCCTTGATCTCCCTGATGATGCCGTTTGCCTCGTTGAGAATCTTTTTGGCTTCGTCGCGAGCGGTGTCGATGATCTCCTGCGAGCGTTGTTTCGCCTCATTGCTGTAGGCGGCATCATTCTCGTTGTTCTCGTAAAACTCCGTCGCCTTGTCGAGCGCATGCTTTACCTTGCCGGAGATGATCTGCTGGGTCTCTGTGCCCTTGCGCGGAGCGAAGAGCAGCCCCATGATGGTTCCTGCGGCGGCTCCGAGCACGGCGCCGAAAAAGAGTCCCTTATAAAATTTGTCCTGCTGTTCCATGGTTCGATAGTGTTTGGTTGTGCCCTTAATATAAGATTTTAACGCTGTAACATAACCATAATCTCCTCCCGTGAGGCTACGATGCGCTCCACCAGATCGGGCCGGCAGAGCAGTCTGAACTTCTTGGTATAACGTTCAAACGAAAGAATAAAATCCGACCGGAAGACCGACTCCCTCAAGTCGTCGAAGCGGATATACTCCTCTTCAAGCTGCATCGAGTAGTGGATGTGCTCGGAGCGGGTAGGGTAGACCCTCAGCTCCTTGAGATCGTCGTAATCGAAGATATCCTTTTTCGACGGAGGATCGATCAGCACCTCGTGCCCCTCAAGAGCGAGATGATGGCGCTTGTTGAGAAACGCGCAGATCTCCTGCTCCATGTTTCGACGCATGTTGCTGTCGACGCTGTAGCTGAACCACCGTTCGTCGGCCTCGGCGGAGTCGCCGATATAGGGTTGCACGGTGATGGCGCGCTTGTAGACCCTGCGCATGACGATATCGTCCAGAAGGGTGCAGAGCGGGTGCGCCTGATGCGCCATGAGCCGTTTGAGTTCGTGGAGCACGCGGTCGTCGGCACTGCCGTAGAAGAGTTCGCGCATGGTTTCAGCCGGCAGCATCTCCTCTGCCGCCATATCCTGCAGAAGCCTGCGTAGCATGGCTGAGAGTGCCCGGCTGGTATGGTGCCAGTAGACGTTGCGCATCATCATGTACTTGGCAAAGAGCAGGCTCTCAAGCGGCGCAATCCCTTTTTCCGTGATGGCGAACCGTTCGCGCTGCGGGTCGGGCACGAACGATTCAATCAGCCGCTCGATGTCAATGCTGCCGTAGGGAATATTGCAGTGGTGCGCATCGCGCATCAGGTAGTCCATCTTGTCGGGGTCGAGCGTGCCGCTGATCAGCTTGCCGAAGCGGGTTGCACCGCCACCCTTGATGAGCTTTATCACCTCTTCGGGTGAGACCTTCCACTCCTCATGCAGGATCTCGGCAATCGTCGGCAGCCCTGGGTGCTTCTCGAAAATATAGTGGTCGCAGAGCTCCTCGTGATGCAAAAAGAGCGGCTCGCCCCCGCAGAGGGGAATCTGCTCCTCGATAATGTGGGCGTGCGGGAAGTGGCCGATGTCATGCAGCAGGCTCGCCGAGAGCAGCACCCTGCAGGTGTGATCGTTGAATCGGAAATTGCCATCCTGGAGCTTCAGAGCAAGCGGGCTCGTCAGCATCCGCTGCAAGATAAGCTTCATCAGATGATAGACCCCGATGGAGTGCTCAAAACGGGTATGGGTTGCACCGGGATAGACCTGCTGGGAGAAGGAGAGCTGGCGGACTCCCTTGAGACGAAGGAAAGAGGGGTGCGAGAGAATCTTTTTCAGCGGCCCGCTGAGCGGGATATGGCCCCAGATCGGGATGCGGATAAATCCGCCCCCGGATTCAAAAAGCAGATGTTCGGCTATCATGGCGCAGGTGAGGTTGGGGAGAGCTGAATTTTCCTTTCAAGATAAGGAAAACCTGCATCATGAGCACAAGGCTGCTTCAGATAGAATAGTCTTTGCCTATCCAGGCGCAGGCGTTAAGGGGAAATTCCGGATTTTGGATAGGGGAGCTAACGGGGATGAGGCGGTGTGCACCTGCGAAAAAAACTAATAGCGGTCGAGGGTGAATTTTTCGCCGAGGTACATTTTTCTGACCTCGGGGTTGGCGGCAATCTCTTCGGGGGTGCCGTGCATGAAGATGCTTCCGTCGAAGAGCAGGTAGGCGTGGCTGGTTATCGAAAGGGTTTCATGAACGTTATGGTCGGTGATGAGTACGCCGATGTTGCGCTTGATAAGCCCCTCCACAATCTGCTGGATATCCTCGACGGCAATCGGATCCACTCCTGCAAAGGGCTCGTCGAGCAGGATGAACTTCGGATTGAGCGCCAGCGCCCGTGCAATTTCCGTTCGGCGCCGCTCTCCGCCCGACAGCGCATACCCCATGCTTTTGCGAATGGGGGCGATATTGAGCTCTTCAAGCATCCTCCCGGTTTTTTCCAGCCGCGCGGACTTCGACAGGGAGGTGAACTCAAGGACGCTCAGGATGTTCTCTTCGACCGTCATATTGCGGAAGACGGAGGGTTCCTGAGGCAGATAGCCGATGCCGAGCCGTGCCCGTTTGTACATGGGCAGGCGGGTGATGTTTTGCGCATCAAGAAACACATCGCCACCGTCAGGACGAACCAGCCCAACGATCATGTAGAAGGTCGTGGTTTTGCCCGCACCGTTTGGCCCGAGAAGCCCCACAATCTCCCCCTGCTTCACCTCGATCGATGAGCTTTTGACAACTTCGCGCTTGTTGTAGATTTTCTTGAGCCCGCTGCAGCTCAGTGTTGCTTTCATGCCGGTGCGATAATGTTATTGTTTTCGGGACGAAAGTGTAGCTGAATTATATTCCACCAGTTTTTTCCAATTGATCGATCCATCGAGAGAGCAATATTCCCCACTAAACTGCAGGGTGAATTTGTTGATCATTTGGGAATACGATTGCAAGAATACGTCATTTTTCTCTTTTGCCTTATGTCCTATTGGTTCGATCAGCTCTATGTAGAGGTTTTGGTTGCATGAGATAAATTCCCAAAAGGTCTGTCCGCAATATTTAAAATACTCACCCTGATCGGGGTTGTTGGTTTTCCCGTAACAGCATCCATTAACAGCGACTATATGCAGTCCGGAATTACTTGTTCGCAAGGTTTTTGCTGCTGTTTCCCCAATTTGGCCCGGATTTAATGCTAACGATGTAACATTTCCCGTCCTTATCAAATTCGAGGTCTATCCCTGGGATACCAGACTTCCTCCCTCCATATACTTTTTCATTGATAAAAATGGCAAGACCTTCCAGCCAGTCGCCAAAATAGTCTCTCCGTTCGATGAAATATGAGCATCGACCAGTCCCCTGACAATTTCTTCGGAGGTCAGAACGTGCTTGGCCTTGAAAAGGTAAGGGTTTTTTCTTGCCAGTACCTTCGAAAGACTTAATCTGCCAAGACTATCAAGTTTTTTCTGATGAAAGACACCGATGTTTTCCTCAACGTATGCCGATACGTCACTTACAATAAGTTGATTCATTATCATCTTGTTTTTCAAGCAGATAGAGTTCGACCGGCTTGAGTTCTTTTTCCACCATCCTGTAGTACTCAGGCATGATTTCTATGCCGATGGAGTTCCTTTTCATTCGTTGAGCCACTGCATTAGTCGTTCCTGACCCCATAAAGGGATCGAGCACAGTATCGCCTTGTTTTGTAAATAATTTAATAAACCATTCCGGCAGGCCTTCCGGGAAAGCCGCACTTTGGTTTTTATTATTGCACTCTGTAGCCAGGTGGAGCACATTAGTAGGAAACGCCATCTCCCTGTCAAGCCAGTTGGAAATATTTTTACCGAATCCACTCCCGACTTTTGACTCATCACGGGTTTTATCGGTATCACTCAGGTTTTTAAGTCTGTTTCTCTACCAATCGCCCATTGGAACCATAACGGCTTCCTGATTCATAAAAAATTGTTTGTTTTTATTGAACTGTATCAGTCGTTCCCAGGAATCCCTGAAGCGGTTTGGCCATTTTCCAGGGTAACAGTTTTTTTTGTGCCAGATAAATTCCTCGGTCCAGAGCCATCCTTGCTGCCTTCTCATTTCAAGAATAAGTTCCATCACATAGGTGCTCCGTTCAGCGTTCGTGACCTTTTCCTTGATGTTAAGGACAAAGGTTCCCGATGGCTTGAGCACCCTCAGCAGTTGTTCCGATATGGGTAAAAACCAGGACACGTATTTGTCAGGGTGTATGCCGCCATAGGTTTGCTTTCTCTGGTCGGCATAAGGAGGAGAGGTGAAAATCAGATCTATCGAATCGCTTGGCATGGCTTTGAGAATTTGCTCGCAGTCGCCCAAGTATAGCTCAGTGGTTATTTCCATTACAGTGCGGAGGACACAGGTTCTTTAGGGTACTTCAAATGCAGAGCCATTTGGTGGGGGATTTGGGCATGGCTTCCTTTTGCTAAACTTACATTTTTTCTCTGATTTAGAAACAAGCAGAGGCAGTTTCTCATGGCTTGGTAAGTGTCGTACCCGTTCTTCTGACTCTTTGGCTGGTGGTAAGTCACGGAAATAAAAAACGGAGCCGAGGCTCCGTTTTATGCTTGATTTTCTCTGTTGCTCTCACTCAAGAGTGACAAGCAGGCAGGCTTATGCTCAATCCTTGAAGCGCTGAGAGATCTCCTTGGTCGGCTTTGCATAGCCGGAAGCCTTTGGAGAAGAACCCCTCATGAGCGAAGCACCTGCGCCTCCGTAGATAAAGGGATAGGCCTTCTGGAGAAGCCTTTTGGTCGTTTTGCCGATATTCTCCAAAGAATCACCCACTACCCACCAGTGACCGTCGATAAAGACTTCGCAGAATCTGCCGTAGGCTACGCCCCAGTTCTCGAAAACACCATTAAGTTTACCCATGATCAGTTACTTTGAAATGTGGTTGATGCCTTATTGAGAGTAAGATAGAGAATATGGATCTCAAAAGAAAATAATTTCTTTCCTCATTGGCTTTTATAAGTCAAAAGATTTTCCTCTTTTTTTTGCGCTCCTCCCGGCTTTTTAGAGGGGAAGGGCGTTTCTTCGGCATGAAACCTTCGGCAGGCTCGGGTGCAATAACTATATTGCTCCGAAGTGATTACCTCTTCATTCAACTCTCTTGACCTTTATCATCTTATGGGAAAAGTGATGCCTTACAAGGGCGTGTGGCCGCAGCTTCATGAAACGGTTTTCATGACCGAAGGAGCCTTCGTCATCGGGGATGTGCATATCGGCGCTCATTCGAGCGTCTGGTTCAATGCTGTGGTGCGGGGTGATGTCTGCCCCATCCGCATTGGCGAGAAGTGCAGCATTCAGGATAACGTCACCCTGCATGTGACGCACGACACTGGCCCGCTCAACATTGGCAGCTCGGTGACCATCGGTCATGGAGCCGTCCTTCACGCATGCACGGTACAGGACAATGTGCTTATCGGCATGGGCGCAGTGCTGCTCGACGACTGCGTGGTAGAGCCATGGTCAATTGTTGCGGCAGGCGCTCTCGTCAGGCAGGGGTTCACGGTGCCGTCGGGCATGCTGGTGGCCGGTGTTCCGGCCAAAGTCATGCGGCCAATAACCGAGGATGAGAGACGAAACATCGCAGAGTCGCCGGAAAACTATGTCCGCTACTCCGAGAACTATCGTGACGCTGAAAAAGGGGATTGAGTGCGGTCTTCTTGCCTGATTTCGCTAAATTGCGTCAGATGTTTATTGAGTGAGCCCTCAAGCTCCTGTTTTTTATTAAAAATGCATACCCGGGAATACCTTGTCTTACATGATGCAAAACGATGTTGTCGTCGTCGGCGGCGGAATAAGCGGCCTGAGCCTTGCTTATTACTGCGCGAATGCCGGCATGAAGACTACGCTTATTGAGAAAGCAGATGCTGTTGGAGGTTCCTTTGCCTCTCCACAGTTCAGCGCAAGCGGCCGGAAGTTCTGGCTGGAGCTGGGAGCACACACCTGTTACAGCTCTTATCAGAACCTGCTTGCAATCCTCGAGGAGTGCGGTGTGATGAACACGATCATCCCGCGTGAAAAAGTTCCCTTTTCGCTTTTTGTCGACGGCAAGGTCAAATCCGTCGTCTCTGGACTTAATATCATAGAGTTGCTTCGTGCCGCTCCAAACTTTTTCAAGCTGAAGAAAACCGGACTGAGCGTCAAGTCATACTATTCGAAAATAGTGGGGGAGACAAACTACAAGAACGTGCTCAGCCATTTTTTCAATGCCGTGCCCTCACAGCGGACCGATGACTTCCCGGCAGACATGATCTTCAAAACCCGCGAGAAGCGGAAGGACATGCTGAAGAGCTACACCTTCAAGGGCGGACTCCAGAGCGTTGCCAAGGTTATTTCAGCCAAGAGCGGCCTGAACATTTTCACCGGCAGCGGAGTAAGCGCGGTGCAGTATGAGAACGGTACCTACATCATCAGCAGGGAGGACGGTTCGAAATATGCCGCCAAAACCCTCGTGCTGGCAACCCCTTCAGCGGTCTCTTCCCGGCTTCTGTGCGATGTCAATCCTGCTATTGCAAACCATCTCGGCCAGCTCAGGGCAGCCGAGGTCGATTCAGTGGGTGTCGTTGTTCACAAAGATAACATTTCGCTCAACCCTGTCGCCGCGCTCATCTCGCCGAACGATATCTTTTATTCCGTCGTCTCCCGCGATACGGTGCTGGACGAAAACTACCGCGGCTTTACCTTCCATTTCCGTCCCGGTCTGGATGACAAGACCAAACGGAGCCGCATCACCGATGTGCTTGGCGTCAGCATGTCGAAGATTGAGGAGAGTTTTGCCAAAGTAAATATTGTCCCTTCGCTTCGCCTCGGCCATCATCAGTGGCTTGAAACCATCGACGGGATGCTCAAGGGCAACAAGAACCTGCTGCTCTCGGGCAACTATTTCGGAGGCATGGCCATCGAGGATTGCGTGAGCCGCTCCAAGAGCGAATTCGAACGCCTCACAAGATAGATTCATCAGAACACCCGGAGCGTCCGCTCCGGGTTCAGCATCAGCACTCATGAGCAACGATACATTACTCACCCTCTGGAGTTCAATTCAGGACGGCTACCTTGTGCCCCTTCTGATTGTTGTTGCCGCCTGTATCTTTTACCTGGTGGCGAACTCCCTTTTCAGTACCCTCATTGCCCGAATTCGTTCGTCGATCAGGGAGATCAGCGTTCCCTATGAACTTGTCATCGGGCCGCTCCGCCTGCTGGTGCTGCTCATAGGCCTTGCCGTGCTGCTCCACTCCCTCTCCATAACTCCGGACATCAGGGAGATTCTCCGCCACACCCTGCTCATTGTGGCCATTGTCGCCATATCGTGGCTGACTGTACGGATGTTCATGGTTGGCGAGCAGTTCATTCTGCAACACTACGCCTCACAGCGCAAGGAGAGCGAATCGGCAAGAAAGATCGCCACCCATGTCAGCCTTGCCCGCAAGATTTTGAACGTGCTGGTTGTGCTGCTTACCGTCGCCGGCGTGCTGATGACCTTCGATACGGTTCGCCAGGTCGGCTTGAGCATTCTGGCTTCAGCCGGAATCGCCGGCGTCATGCTTGGCTTTGCCGCCCAGAAAAGCCTTGCGACTCTCGTTGCCGGGATCCAGATTGCCATCACCCAGCCGATCAGCATCGACGATGTCGTCGTTGTCGAAAACGAAGGCGGACGCATTGAGGAGATCACCCTCACCTACGTCGTCGTTCAGCTCTGGGACCAGCGCCGTCTCATTGTACCGATCACCTGGTTTATCGACAAGCCCTTCCAGAACTGGACCCGCACCTCCGCTGAGCTGCTCGGTACCGTCTCCATTTTCACCCACTACAGCATTCCCCCAGAAGCGCTTCGCGGAGAGCTTATGCGCATTGTAGCTTCAACCCCTTTGTGGGACAAGCGGGTCGCAAAACTTCAGGTCGTCAATACCACCGAAACCGCCATTGAGATGCGGGCCCTTGTCAGCGCATCGAACTCTTCAAACCTTGCTGAGCTCCGCTTTCATGTGCGCGAAAAACTGATCGACTTTCTCAGGGAAAACTATCCTGAACTGGCCCCGAAAGTGACGCTGGATGCCGAACTGAAAGGCGCCGCAGTATCGGCAATCCAGGAGGAGAGGGAATCAGAATCATAAAAAAACGCAACTTTCGCTTTTTTTTTGATAGCTTCGCTGACCCTTGCAGCCGGGACCGCTTTTTTCAAGAAAGAGTTCCAGCCGGGGATATTGAAATCAAACTATTGATCAGTCAAACAGGAGGATAGCTATGGCTCAAGCCAAAAAAGGGGATATAGTCAAGGTTCATTATACAGGAACGCTCGATGACGGCACGATGTTCGACACATCCGCCGATCGTGAGCCGCTTGAATTCACCATTGGTGGCGGGCAGGTCATCCCCGGCTTCGACGCCGCCATGCTCGATATGGCTCCCGGAGAGATCAAGGTTGTTGTCATCCCTGCCGATGAGGCATACGGATCGCACAGCAAGGAGCTGGTAACCGACGTTGACCGCGACCACTTTCCAGCCGACATGGAACTCGAGATCGGCCAGCAGCTTCAGGTAGGCCTTGCCGACGGCCAGCAGGCCATCGTCATGATCGTCGACATCACCGACGCAGCCGTAACCCTCGACGCCAACCACCCCCTCGCCGGCCAGGCCCTCACCTTCGAACTCGAACTCATAGAGATCGTCTGATTCTCCCCCCTGGGGTCAGGTCTTGTATTTTGACTTTTTTTTAGAAAAAGTCAAAATACAAGACCTGACCCCACTAATGCACCGAGCAGGAGATGCAGGGGTCATACGATCTTACAAGCATTTCGCAGAGTTTTTGGATCTCGCTGTCGGTTTTGCCTTCTGAGAGTGCGCGTTCGGCGAGGGCGTGCAGGTCGAGGTGGATGTTGGCGTTGTTTTGTGTGGTTGGAATGATGCAGTCTGCCCTTACTACTTTTCCCTTTTCATCGGTCTCCATGTGGTGGTAGAGGATTCCCCTTGGAGCCTCCACTGCTCCGGTTGCTGATCCGGCTTTCGGGTTGAAGGGTGTGCGGATCTCCGGACTCTCCACTTCCATCAGTGATTGGACCAGCTCTTCGGCATCCTGGAGGATGTGGACGCATTCGACGAGCTGGGCGATGTTGTTCATGAAGGGGTTGTGGCATACCGGCTTCAGCCCGAAGCGTTCGGCCGTTTTTTGTGCGCTGGGGTGGAGGAGGGCGAAGTTGTTGTTGAGACGGGCAAGCGCTCCGGCTGCAGATGAGTGGCGACTGAGCCGGGTGAACTTGGAGGTTGAGCCCTCTTTGGCATATTCGTTGGTCATCTGCAGGTAGTCGTTCTCATCCCTCTTGACGCCATCGCTTGAGACAAGATTGCCGCCAATGGAGGGGTAGCTGCTGCCGTTCGAGAGAGAGATGAACTCCGTTTCGCGCGTGAAATCAGGGATGTTGAGCGTACTGAAAAAATCGGCAGCAATGTCGAGCGCCCTCTTCCTCTCGCGGATCATGGAGAGGAGCGTTTCAAGCCGGTGGCGTTCGGGCGCTTTGCTGATGCCGCCAAGCACAAGGCTTACCGGGTGGGTGCAGCGCCCGGTTGTGACTTCGCTGATTTCGTTGCCGAGCGATTTGAGTTGCAGCCCCGCTCTGACGAGATCGGGATGGGATTGCATGAGCGGCAGAACGCTTCCGGTACCGGCAAAGTCGGGCGAGGCGAGGAAAAAGAGGTGGAGTGCGTGGCTCTGCAGGGTTTCGCCGTGCATGGCGAGCAGCCGGGTCTTTTCCGCCACAGGAGGCACTTCGATCTGCATCGCCCGTTCGAGGGCGCGGATGCTTGCAAGGGCGTGACTGATGGAGCAGATGCCGCAGATTCTGGAGGTCAGGAATGGCACCCGTTCGGCACTCATCCCTTTGACCATTACTTCAAAAAACCTGGGTGTCTCAACAACCGCCCATCGCGCTTCTATCAGGCGCCCGTTCATGACGCTTATGGTGATATCTGCGTGCCCTTCAACCCGCGCGAGGTGGTGGATGTCGATCTCAAGGTTACGTTTCATTGGCGGCAACGGCTTCAAAAGCGTTATGAAATGCGAGCTTCTCCCTGAGATCCTCCTCTTTGAGTCCTCTCTCTTTTACCAGTTCGAGGAATGCCGGCATGTTGATATCCTCAGCGGGTCCCCGGCATCCGAGGCAGGCTGTTTTTCCGGTTGTGCAGACTGCGTCGCAGCCCGCACGGGTGATCGGCCCGAGGCAGATCTCTCCGAGGTCGAAGAGGCATGTGTTGAGCCTGGCCTTGCACTCCATGCAGACCGGGTATTTCGGCAACGCAATGAGCGAGCCGGTGACAAGGCTTACGACGATGCGCTCCACCTCCTCCTTTGCGACCGGGCAGCCGGGGATGGAGAAATCGACCGTTACCACATCGCTGATTTTCCGGACGGGGAGGCTCTCCACCTGCATGCCGGGATAGACCTCGGCAGCGGGCTGGCCTTCCGCAAAGCGGTTTTTCAGGCTGTTCACCCCGCCGAAGCAGGCGCAGGTGCCGAACGCCACAAGGATTTTCGCCTGTTTGCGAATGGCCTGGAGGCGCGTTACTTCGTCGCTGCGGCTGATGCTTCCCTCCACGAAAGCGATGTCGTAATCGTCATGCCGCTCGCTGGAGATCTCGCGGAAGTTGCGGATATCGAGCAGCCCCAGAAAGTCGGGCAGTGTCGATTCGCGGTTGGCCAGTTGAAGCTGGCACCCTTCGCAGCAGGTGAAGTCGAACGATGCGAACTTCAGTTTTTCAAAGGTGAACCCTTTCTGTTTCATCGGTTTCTCATCGTCAGATGGCCTCCTTGAGATTCATGACCGACCAGTAGTCGAAGACCGGGCCGTCAACGCAGGTGAAGGTTGAGCCGACCATGCAGCGGCAGCATTTGCCCATCCCGCAGTGCATCCTCCGCTCAAGAGAGACGAACATCCGGTTCATCGGCATGCCGAGCCGGTCGAGATGACTGCATACAACCTTGAACATGACCGGCGGGCCGCAGACGATGGCCCAGGTCTTTTTCATGTCGATCGAGATATCCTCAAACAGGTCGGTGATCATGCCGGTTCTGCCCGTCCATCCCTCTTCGGCACGCTCGACGATGGTGTGCAGATTGATATGGTTGATCATCTTCCACTCGTCGAACTGGTAGGTGAAGAGGAGCTGCGAGGGCACCTTTGCGCCGTAGAGCACATTGACATCCCCAAACCGGTCGCGGTGCTCGTTGATCCAGAAGAGCGGCGCGCGCAGGGGGGCGATGCCGAGCCCTCCGGCGATCAGAAGCACGTTGCTGCCGGCCATCTCGTCCATTGGGAATGATGATCCGAAAGGGCCCCGTATGGCGACCTGCGCCCCCTCTTCGATGGTGAAGAGCGCGGTAGTAACGTGGCCAGCCTTGCGGATGCAGAGCTCAAGGAACTCGTGGTTGCTGTTGGAGCTGGAGATTGAGATCGGCACTTCGCCGTACCCCGGCAGTTCGAGCATCAGGAACTGGCCTGGCTTGAAGCGGAAGAGCGAGCGCTCGGTTGGGTCGATGATGCGGAGCTGAAAGAGCTTCTCCTGCCCGGTCAGCCGGACAATATTGGTGATGGAGCATTTGAAGCCCCTGTCGGTGTTCATCACCTCCGAACGTCGGTTGAAATCCGGAGCAGACGATGCGAAATCCTCCCGGTTTATCTCTTGTCGGGGGATGACGAAACGCACTTCATGCATGATTCCTTCTCCATTCTGAGATCGTTGATGACATCCTTCGGGTTGATGCCTGCCAGGCAGGCCCTGCCGCACCGGTTGCAGCCAACGCAAATCTGCTGGTTGGCATTTTCGGCAAACCCCCGGTGCTGGTGGTAGTAGCGGTACTTGAGCCGGTCGCCGTTTTTCGGACGGAAGTTGTGGCCTCCGGCAACCACGGCAAAATCGACAAGATTGCAGGAGTAGAGCCGTTTCTGGCGCGATGCCCCTTTCATGTCGGTATCAAAAGAGTCGTCCACCGAGTAGCAGTAGCAGGTCGGGCAGACCATGGCGCAGGTGCCGCAGTTGAGGCACTTTGCCCCCCACTTTTCCCAGACCGGCGAATCAAACTCGATGTCGAGAATGGCCGGAAGTCCGGTGACGTCTATGTGGGTCTTGAAGCCGTTCGAGACCTCTTTTCGCCGCTCGACCAGCCGGCAGTTGTCTTCGTATTCCGGCTCGCGGGTTTCGAACTCCTTCAGGAAGTTGAAGGCTTTCGAGGAGTTGATTGCGAGGTAGTAGTCTTCTCCGATGTCGGAACAGAAGAGGTTAAACCCGGTCGGGACGGTATGGTGGTTCATCGACTTGCAGAAGCAGTCCGCCATCGGCAGGTGGTCAAAGCCGATGACAAAGGTGTTCTTGCGCCTCGCCAGATAGTAGGGAGAGGGGAAGTGGCCGTTGAGCAGCACGTCGTCGAGGATGTTCAGCGCGCTGATGTCGCAGGCTCTCAGTCCGATAACGACGACCGGATCCGAATTGTAGTTTATCTTCTGCTCCCACTCCCCGTCACGGATGTCGAAGCGTGAGAGTTCCTCGCGGAAGGGGAGGAAGAAGTGCTTGGCGGAGGATTTTGTTACGCTGTAGTCAAACGCGACATCCTCAACCGAGGTGACCGGCTGGAACTGGTAGACCGGTTCAGCGTTGCTGTCGGTGTCGACACGCCTAGGGCCGAATGAGGTGTTGCTCCGCACCAGAGCGTCGATGAATTTGCGGAACTCATGTTTCGAAATGACTTTGTAGATCATTGCCCCTCGCCCGGTTGCTGATGTTCTCGGAGTGTCGGATTGAGTGCCTCACACTTCAAAGGTACGCAAAACCTTTCAGCATGTAAAAAGTGGCGGGGAAAACGACGCCAGGGTGAGCAGCAGATTCGCTTATGGCCGTTTTTCCAGAAGGTAGACCTTGTCGTGCTTTCTTACTTTCGGAGATGTGAATGTGACGCTGTCGCCTTTTGCGGCTTCGGTGGAGGGGCTGTCGTTGGTGTAGAAGCTTTCGGCAATCACCGTCACCACACCGGTTTGTGGCCCCTGGATGGAGAGCTTGTCTCCGCTTTTGAGCCCCCGGGCGGAGATGACGACATCCGCAATCCCGGCCTTCGGGTAGTATTTGCGGACCTCGCCGATGTAAGTCTTCTTCTCCCCGGCAAGTGAGCCGTACTCCCGCACCCAGGCGTCAATCGGCCTGCCGAAATAAAATCCTTCCGAAAATCCGCGGTGGTAGACCTGCGAAAGCTCCTCAAGGAGTCGGCGCGTCAGCGAGCTGTACTCATCCCTGAAATCAGGGTCGCTGCGGCGGGTCGTGCAGAAATCGATGGCGCTGCGGTAGGCGGAGGTGGTGGTGTGGACATACTCCGGGCTTCGGCTCCTGCCCTCGATTTTGAAAGCGCTGATGCCCGCGTCGATCAGCACGTCGAGAAACTCGATGGTGCAGAGATCCTTGGGGCTCATCACATACTCCGAGCCGAGTTCGAGCTCCTCATTCTCTTCCGGATCGGTGACGATGTAGTTCCTTCGGCACGGCTGCACGCACTGGCCACGGTTGGCCGAGCGGCCGAAGAGATCCTGCGACATGAAGCACCGCCCCGAAACTGCCACGCACATCGCCCCGTGCACGAAGCACTCGATCTTCACTTCCAGCTTCTCATCCCTGATTTTGGAGATGATCCGCCGTACCTGTTCCAGCGTCAGCTCTCTGGCCAGCACGATCATCCGCGCTCCAAGCGAGGCATAGAACTTCACCGCATCGAAGTTGCTCACCGACGCCTGCGTGGAGATATGGAAGGCCATTCCGGCGGCCCGGCAGGCTTCGACCACCGCCATGTCAGAGCAGATCACGGCGTCGATCCCCGCAGCTTTGGCAGCCGCTATGGATTGCGTCATCCTCTTCAGCTCGCCGTCATAGACAATGGTGTTCAACGCCAGATATCCTTTCGCGTTATACTCACGGCAGAGCTGCATGACGGCAGGGAACTCTGCGGAGGTGAAGTTGCTGCTCCCGGCGCGCATGTTGTAGCCCTCCGCGCCGAAATAGAGAGCGTCCGCCCCGGCCTTCAGCGCGGTTACGAGAGCCGTCATGTCGCCGGCCGGGGCAATCAGTTCAACGGGGGAGGTGTGTGCCACAGAGTCTCTTTAGGTTCAATAGTCAAATGCCCTTAACAATAACAATCTTCCGCAAATTCCGAACGGTTGATAGTGAGGCTGCGCACTTTTTTTTGTATGGATTGACTCTTACTGTAAGTTACAGATATAAACTTGTGTGACTGAACACCGAACAATGACATGAGTAAGGCGTTTCAAAAGATAAAGAAGCATCGTGCGAATTTACGCAGGGCGGGGTTGCGTCCTGTTCAACTATGGGTTCCCGATACTCGTCGATCGGGATTCAGAGAGGAGTGTCAGTGGCAGTCTCTGCATTTGAGAGACGATCAAGCGGAGAAGGATATCCTTAAACTTTTTGATGAAGCGACAGACAGAGAGGGCTGGACGGCATGAAAAGATGTTCGCTTTATAGATTTGCATTAGAAATGTTTTTGGCCTAAAGGGGGGAGCTCCATTTGAGACTGTTTGAGAAGTGTCGTATTTTTGCGTATGGAATCTGTCGTGTTTTTGCAATGTGAGTTGTTATAAAAAAATGAGTAGATACGGAAGCATAGAGTATAGAGTTATGGCTCGTATAGCGAGGAAGAAACGGTCTGTTTTTGTTCGTGATGATTTTGAGGATTTAAGCGATTACGATCAGGTTGGGCGCGCGCTTAGAAACATAGTCAAGGCGGGACGGCTTGTTCGATTGGGGTACGGAGTCTATGCAAAAACAAAAAAATCAGCCGTAACCGGGGATCTTGTGCCCGTAGCGCCATTGCCAGTTCTGGCAAGAGAAGCCCTGACTCGTCTTGGTATCAAAACCTCGCCTTCACGCCTCGAGAAAGATTATAATGCCGGCAAGACAACGCAAGTGCCTGCCGGCCGATTGATCGGTGTCAAAGGGCGGGTTAATCGAAAGATTGGATATGGTGGTGCTTATGTCACTTATGAATCGGCGTCCTGAGAAAGGGCTTTTTGAAGAGGTTGCACTTCTCAAAAACATTGATCCCTCTTTCATCGCGAAAGATTGGTTTGCGACCCGGGTTATTGCTCCAGTCACCCCCCAGAACCGCACTTCACGTCGAAAGTTCAAAAATGGGGTAATAGAAAAACTTCGGCAAGGCGGTTTTGCGATTGAGGACGACCATATTGATGCAAAAGATGACAATCGTTTTTTTTCGGTGGACTTCTTTTATCCAAGTCACTTTTCTCCTTCTGATGCTCTGCATCCACATGTTCAGATTGAGATAAAACTGATAGCTCTTCAGTGCCCGCCGCGTTATCTTCCTGTATCCTGTTTTGTTAATGCGCGCACAAAACAGCAGCCAGAAGTAGCCGGAATAGCGTGTATCGATCCTGTGGAAAGTGCGGCTGACAAGCTGAGTGCTCTTGCCTGGCGCATCCCGGATCGTGTGCGAGGTGGAATACATGATGATCCTTTTCTTGTTCGTCATATTCATGATTTGGCTTTGCTAAAAGAGTGGGCATTAACTCATGAACATTGCCCCTCAATGGTTACCACATCTATGCGCCAGGACGATCGCCGCGCTAAAAACAACCCATTATTTGCAGGAATGCCGATGCGCAGAAGATTCGGCAAATGCTGGAGATACTGGAGTGCGATAGAGAATACGAGCAAGAATATGATCGGTTCGTTAAAGGTGTATCTTATGCAGCAGAAGGGGTGGTTCCTGATTTTGCAAAGGCTTTGCAAGCCGTTCGCACTGTCGCGGGGTTTATCTGCCAGTAATAGCACGTGCGAGGGTATTGACAAAAAAGAACGTTTATTTATGAAAAGGCGCTTCCAAGGGTGCTGCTTTATCACGGGGTACTATTAAGGCTTTTGTCTATGAGTGATAATCTTTTTCTGAAACTTTTGCTCGGGCTTCTCGGCGGGCTTGTTGCTGCGGAGCTGGGGGTGGTGCTGACGGTCGGGTTGCGCCTTGAGCTGATTCTGCTCTGTTTTATTGTGGCGGCGGCTCTCGGGGGCATTCTTTTTATCGTCAAGAAGCTTGTTGTCTCTCGACCGGAGTTGGAGACGGTGTCGATGCGGCGTGCACGGGCGAAGGAGGATGAGCATATGTGCAAGCGCCTTGATGCCTACGATGTCGATCGGGAGTTCCTGGGCGCAGGCTCGTCGAAGCGTGTTCAGGGGTGCAGCGATCCGGAGTTGCCGGCTTGCGGCTGCAGCGACAAGCCGAGCGGGCTTGAGGGGTTCACCATGGAGAAGGAGAGTTTCGATCTCTACATTCGCAAAAGCATGAGCAATGTGCCAGTCGAGTCGGAGGAGTACGGCGAGGCGATTGCTCTCAATCTTGATTTTGAGGGGATCCCAAAGGGTCGAAACTCCATGCCTGTTGATTTTTCGCATGACCCCAGGGCCATTATTGAAAGCATGAAGCGGCTTGGAGCGGACTCATGAAGCCCTCAGTAATACCCGTGTTGAGCAGGGCAAAGCTCAAGCAGTTTTCCAAACTCCAGCAGAAAAGAAAACGGGACGAGGAAGGGCTTTTCCTGGCCGAAGGGCTTCGTACCGTCAGGGAGCTTTGCGGGAGCCTTCCTTCGGAGGAGATGCTTGTGGCTCTTCTTGTCAGGGATGATGAGGTTGAAGCGGAGGCGTTTGTTTCCGGGCGGATGAACAAAGTTTTTTCGATAACCGAAAGGGACTCGGCGCAGCTTTCCCAGACATCGACTTCCCAGGGGGTCTTCGGGGTTTTTCGACAGCAGCCGCTGAAAGCACCGGTTGGCGGAAAGGCAGAGGGCTCGTTTCTCGTTGCGCTTGATGATGTTCAGGATCCCGGCAATGTCGGCACCATTCTGAGGAGCGCTGCCTGGTTCGGGGCAGACGCCCTGATCTGCACTCCGGGAACCGCCGACCGATACAATCCGAAAGCGGTGCGCTCCTGCGCCGGCAGCATCTACTCTGTTCGCCATTACGGCGTCAGTCGTCTCGTTGATGAGCTCGGCAGGCTTCAGGAGGAGGGGTATTCCATTGCATGCTCTTCGCTTGAGGGCAAAGATTTCAGGGAGTTTATCTCCTGGCCCGACAAGTTGGTGCTCGTCATCGGCAATGAGGCCAACGGCGTCAGCAGTGAGGTGGAATCGCTTGCCGACCGTCTCATCAGAATCCCGCATGTGGGCAATAAAGCCCGCGTCGAATCGCTCAACGCCGCCGTTTCTGCCGCCATCCTCATGGAACGCCTCGCCCTGGCCTGAGATGGAATTCTTGATTTTGGATTTGAAGCGCATTTTTCGGCCAGCCGTCCAGTCGGTCAAGATTTCTCTCCCGACAAGTCGGGACGAAATGACATCAGTAATTCTCAAACCAGCAGCACGGGGTAGTCGATCGTGTTGATCAGTTCGTGTACGCTCTCCCTCGGCAGTTTCATTCGGTCGCTCAGCACGAGCAGTCCGGAATCGGCCATGCGAACGTAGCGGGCAAGCGTCGTGCCGTCCTTGAGCGGCAGGTGGTGGTATTCGACGGCGTAAAGGGGCAGGGCGATCTCTCTTGCCAGCTCCTTTTCCATCAGGAGCGTCTCCTCAAAGCTCTCACCGAGGATGAGGAGATGGAGCGTTCCTTCCGGCTGCACAAGTTCGAGTGCGGCTTCGAGCGCCCTCCGGGATCCTTCTGACCCATCATAGAGCACCAGCACCGGGCTCTCTTTCGTCGAGAAGCCGGGGCGCATGAAAAGGAGCGGTTTTTTTGCTTCGGCAAGGGCTTTTCTGGCTGTGGATCCCAGCCCCTTGCGGCAGTTGCGGGAGCGGCCGCTTCGACCCAGGACGAGCAGGTCGGCCTCCAGTGCTGCGGCTATGACCTCCGCAGGAACCACTCCCCGCCGTACCATGAAGGTGTGCTCGATCATGAACTTATCCGCTATTCGCTGTAGAGCCTCCTCGGCCGTTCTTGCCTGCCGCCTCAGCGAGCGCTCGACCTGCAGCGGCTCCATTTTTTCAGGCTCGTGGGCGTAGATACGGATCTCGTGGCTGAAGGGGAGGTCCGCCATCCGCAGGAGATTGATGTCCTCGACGAAAATCCCGGTGAGATCGGCCTGAAGCATGCTGGCCAGCTCGGCTGCCGCATTGAGGGAGGCTATGCTGTGCGGCGAGCAGTCGAGCGCGACCGTGATATGGCGAATGAGCATCGCTCTGTTTTGTTCCTTCATGGATCGAGTTAGAAAGTCGTTTATTCCTCTTCGCTTTCCCCGGTGGCGCTGAATTTCCGGAGTTTTTCGGCCATCTCGCCGAGTTTTGCAACCACCATGCCATTGATGGTGTTCGGCGGATAGAGCCCTTTTTCATCCAGTTCACCCGCAGGGATGCCTGTCAGTATCTCGATGCCTTCATCGACATGGGTGATCGGCCAGATCGAAAACTCCCCCTTTTCGACGCTTTCGACCACATCGCGGCGAAGCATGAGGTTGTCGATGTTCGAAGCCGGAATCAGCACTCCATGTTTTCCCGTCAGTCCCCTGGCCTTGCAGAGGTCGTAGAACCCCTCGATTTTTTCATTCACGCCGCCGATCGCCTGCACCTGGCCAAACTGGTTGACCGATCCGGTAACGGCGAGCCACTGTCGTATCGGCACCCCTGAAAGCGCCGAGAGCAGGGCATAAAGCTCTGCCGATGAGGCGCTGTCGCCCTCCACCCCGCTGTAGGACTGCTCAAATACAAGCGATGCCGAGAGCGAGAGCGGCTGGTCGGTGGCAAAGCGGGCTCCGAGAAATCCCGAAAGGATCATCACCCCTTTCGAGTGGATCGGCCCGCCCATATCGACTTCCCGCTCGATGTCGATCACCTCGCCCTTGCCGAGCCGCATTGTGGCCGTTATTCTTCCCGGATGGCCGAAGCTCTGCCCTCCGGTGAAGTAAACCGAGAGGGCGTTGATCTGGCCGCTCTTTTCGGAATCTGTATCGATGAGAATGGAGTGCTTCAGGGTTGCCTCCCTGATCTTTTCCTGGATTCTCGAGGAGCGGAGAATCCTGGCGTCGATTGCCTGCTGGACGTCCTCAGCCTGCACGCTTTGTCGATTTGCGGCTGCGGCGTAGTAGTCCGCCTCACGGGCAAGATCGCTGATGCTCTGCAGGTGCGCGGTCAGTTTCGACGTGTCACCGGCAAGCCGGCTTCCGTGTTCAACCACCCTTGCCACAGCGCTTCTGTCGAAAGGGCGAAGGTTGTCCTGCCGGGCGATTGAGGCGAGCATGCGACCGTAGGCCAGCTTGCCTTCCGTGCTGACCGCTATCTCGTCTTCAAAGTCGGCGGCAACCTTGAAGAGCTCGCTGAAATCGGGGTCGTAGATGCTGAGCAGGTGGTAGAGGTGCCGTTCGCCGAGCAGTATCACTTTGAGGGTGAGCGGAATCGGTTCGGGTTCGAGCGAGACCGTACTGACAAGGCTGTAGAGCTGGGCAAGGGATTCGATGCGGATATGGCGTGTGCGAAGCGCTTTTTTCAATGCCTCCCAGGCAAGCGGTTCGCCGAGCAGCCGTCGTGCATCGATCAGCAGATATCCTCCGTTAGCCCTGTGCAGCGCTCCGGGTTTGATGAGGGTAAAGTCGGTGACCAGCGTGCCCATCTGCGAGATGTGTTCGATGTCGCCGACGAGGTTCTGGCATGCTGGCTTGTCTTCATAGACGATAGGCGCCCCTGTGGTTTTGCCGTTATCGACAATGACGTTGACCCGGTAGCGGTTGAATGACGGACTTTTATGCGAGA
Organism: uncultured Chlorobiaceae bacterium; assembly: GCA_903824045.1. Lineage (GTDB taxonomy): Bacteria > Bacteroidota > Chlorobiia > Chlorobiales > Chlorobiaceae > Chlorobium. The sequence continues at coordinate 26,756 of CAIJVD010000028.1, read as the reverse complement.
GCCGTCCTGATGATATTCCGAGAAACATTTCGCGCGGGTCGGGCTCCTTGTCAAGGAACTGGTCGAAGTTCTCGATGATGTCGTTTTCGAGCCGTTCAAGGTAGCCGGTGACCTCCTCAAGGGATTCGTACCTGCTCCGGACTTCTGCAATCAGAGGCTTGACGGCGAAGTTTGCGATGTTGCGGTTGAGCGCCTTGATCTTCTCCTGGGTTTCACGCTGCCATGTCGGGATCTGCGCCATGATGGACTGCATGGCTGACTTGAGCCTGCCGATCTCCTCCTCGATCGCCACCCGTTCTGTCTCCTTGAGCTGCATGAACTCTTCGTGCTTGATCACTTCGCCCTTTTGCATCGGAGCGAAGGCGAACCCTGCCGGCGTTCTTATCAGAGCAATGTTACTGGTCGCCGCTTTTTTCTCCAGCTCTTCGATGGTTTCCGCCTGTCGTTCCTCGAGTTTTTCGTGAATATCCTTCTCCTGGGCCTGATACTCCTCGCTGCTGAAGGCGGCAGGTATGACGGTAAAGAGCGCCTCGAGAAGGTGTTCCATATCACGGGCGAGGGTGGTCGCCCTTCCCGGGGGGAGTCTCAGCGCAAGAGGATTTCCAGGATTTTCGAAGTTGTTGATATAGCACCAGTCGCTTGGAGTGGGTGCTTCGGGAGCAATGTTGCCGAGCAAGTGCATGATGGCGGTCTGCTTGCCCGTGCCGTTCGGCCCGAGTGCAAAAAGGTTGAACCCCTGGTGCGTTATGCCCATGCTGAACTTGATGGCATCGAACGCCCGATCCTGGCCTGCGGCCTGCACGGGAGCGTCAAGTTCCGCGGTAGTCACAAAGCCGAACTCCTGCGGGTCGCAGGTTCTGTAAAGTTGTCCGGCAGAGAGTTTTGCTGGCATTTGCATCGGCGATCGCTCCTTTTTTGCCCTGAACTTGAGGTGACGGCGTATCCCTACTGTAAAAATAATAAACCCCCGTAACATCCATAACGTTTGCGGGGGTCGAATCTGGTGTGAGGGTTCGTGCCGGTCAGGCGCTCTCGCCGTCGATGTTCATGGTTTTGTGCAGATGGACCGGCTCTGCCTTTTTGGCGCGCAGCCGTATGTTCAGCATCTCGACCGAAACCGAGAATGCCATGGCGAAATAGATGTATCCCCTCGGAATTTCATAGCCGGCTCCCTCGGCAAGCAGCGTGACGCCGACAAGAATGAGAAAGCTCAGCGCAAGCATTTTGATGGTCGGATGGCGCTCGACAAAGTCGCCAATGGACTTCGAGGCAAGCATCATGATGCCGATCGAGATGATGATGGCGATGATCATTACCGGAACATCCTTCGCAAGTCCGACCGCCGTGATGACTGAATCCAGCGAAAAGACGATGTCAATCACCGCTATTTGCAGCATGGTGAAGATAAAACTCTCCTTTTTGCCGCTTCTTTCCGACTCTTCCGTTCCCTCAAGGTTCTGATGGATCTCCTGGGTGCTCTTGGCAAGCAGGAACAGCCCCCCTGAAATCAGGATCAGATCCCTTCCTGTTATACTCCGCTGCATCAGCGTGAAGAACGGGGAGGTCAGGCTCATCACCCAGGTAATTGAGAGCAGCAAGGCTATGCGCGTCAGCATGGCAAGGCTGAGGCCGATAACCCGTCCCCTGCTGCGCTGGCTCTCCGGCAGGCGGCCGACAATGATCGAAATGAAAATGATGTTATCGATACCGAGAACGATTTCCAGTGCGGTCAGTGTTCCCAGAGCGATCCATGCTTCAGGTCTCGCTATCCATTCCATCATAGGCTAATAAATTGTTTGGTGTTTCGGTTAATGTACCCAACGGAGGGCTTATGACAAACAGCTCCTGTGCTCCGGAACCCTCTTTTTCACTACATTGCTCAGGTAACGGCAGTTGCAATAAGTTAATTTTCTTGCATTATGAAAAAAAACGGTCTGGCTCTCGGCGGAGGAGCCGTACTCGGCGCCGCTCATGTCGGGGTTCTCAGGGCTTTGCATGAGCTGAAGATAGCAATCGGCATGGTCAGCGGCACCAGCATCGGGGCATTTGTTGCGGCGCTTCACGCTTTCGGAAAAAGCTGGCAGGAGATTCGTGATATCGCCCTTGAGCTCGACTGGCTCGATCTTTCCGGCCTTGAGCTTTCGCAATACGGGCTTCTGTCGAACAAAAAATTCGGCGGTATTGTCACCGAGCTTCTTGGAAAGAGAGATATCCGCGACGCACAGATACCGCTCTCAATGATCGCCACCGATATCGGCACCGGGCGAAAGGTTGTCTTTTCGGAAGGGGACGTTGCCCTGGCCGTCATGGCAAGCAGCTGCATTCCTGGAATTTTCAAGCCTGTTGACTATCGCGGCGCGCAGCTCGTCGACGGGATGCTGATGGAAAATGTGCCCGTTTCCCCGCTGCTCGAAGGAGGCGCTGACCCGATCATCTCTGTCGATCTTCTCTCACACCATACCTACAGAAAGCCCGAAAACATCGTCGGTCTTCTGCTTAACGCTTTTTATATCAACATTATCAATACCACGGCAATCCAGACGAAAAGTGCGGATTTGTCCCTTGCTCCCGATCTTTCAGGCTTCAATCTGGTCGATTTCGGTCAGCTTGCCGACATCATGGATGCAGGATACCGTTCATCACTGCCGGTTCTCAAGGCATGGACGCAGAGGGCGCAGCCCCTGTAGTGCTTGGCTTGCTGCCAGCAATGTGTTATGTTTCCTTAAGACTCATCTTCACTACTATTTCAACTGGGGAACCGCTTCATGAAAAAGAGAGTTTCGGCATTGTTCTGCGCTCTTATGGCATTCTTTTGCTTTGCTCGGCCCGCAATGGCCGCGTTGCCCTATCTCAGCGCTTCGGCGGGTCTTGGCATGCTCGGTGATTCCGGCGTCGGCTCTGTAGTATCCCGCTCATATGATACAGGCACACTTCTTATCGGAGCTTTCGGCATCGACAACGGACCGGTCCGACTGGAGGCCGAGGCGGGTTACCGGAAAAACGGTGTGACGAACTCCCCGGCCTCCATCACCATGAAGAGCTACATGGCCAATGGTTATCTCGATCTTGGCCTTCCCTTTTCGCCCCTCAAGCCATTCGTCCTTGCCGGAGGTGGAGTTGCAACTGTTGATGAACACAATAGCGGCCTCCTTTCGGGTGACACTGTTTTGGCCTGGCAGATCGGCGCAGGCGCAGCATACTCCCTTGCTCCGGCCGTTACCCTTGACGTGCAGTACCGCTATTTCGATGCATCTACACCCCAGCTTGCCGGCTACCGGTACAGCATGGGCAGCCACAATATACTGCTTGGCCTGAGGTTCGGCCTCTGAAGTTATCGCCCATCGTCCGTTGGCTCTTGTCAGCGGACCAGGTGAATTTGAAGCGACGGCACATGCCGCTCTGAAGTGCGCGCTCTTTATTTTGTTGCTGCAGGCATCCCCGGCCTGCATGCCAGAGCATAACGGAACCGACTGTTTATTATTGATGTTGAGGCGTTGATTGTCGCCGGCACTATTAAACCCCGGACCCTGTAAGTCGATTTCAGGCGTTCCGGCCACTTGTCATGAACCACTTGAACATGGAGGTTGCTATGCCTATCCGCAGATTGAGGGAGTTTCTTGACAGCCACAGGGTGCGTTACTTTGTCGTCAGCCACTCGCCAGCCTACACCGCCCAGGAGATTGCGGCTGCCGCCCATGTCCCCGGCAAGGAGCTGGCAAAGACCGTCATTGTCACTATTGCCGGAAAAATGGCAATGGTCGTGCTTCCGGCATCACGCCAGATTGATTTCGAACTGTTGCGGGAGCTCACGGGGACGAGAGAGGTGGAACTTGCCGATGAGAAGGAGTTTGCGGGACTTTTTGCCGAGTGCGAGCCGGGTGCCATGCCCCCTTTCGGCAATCTTTACGGCATGGAGGTCTATGTAGCCGAAGAGCTTGAAGATGATGAGGAGATCGCCTTTAATGCAGGCGCACATACCGAACTCCTGAGGCTCTCCTTTGAGGATTACATGCGGCTGGTTCGTCCGAAAGTCGCAAAGCTCGTCATGGCGATGAAGTAATTTCCGGTGTTATGATGAGTTTTTCGCCGGAAATGTTACCTTTTCAAAAGGGCTGGGGGACCCTCCAGTCACTTGTTCGACGCCGGCGGCACTGTTCGGATAATTGATTGATTTATTTGGTATTGCAGATCTTTTATGAAGATTGCCTTATACTCGGGAACCTATGTAAGGGACAAGGACGGCGCCGTAAAATCGATCTATCGGCTTGTTGCCTCTTTCAGAAAAAAAGGTCATCAGGTTGAGGTCTGGTCGCCTGACCTCTCCTCAGCGGACGATCACGACGGCGTCACGGTTCACCCTATGCCGGCAGTGCCGATTCCGCTCTATCCAGCCTATAAACTCGGGTTCTTCAAGTCTGAAACAAGACGGCAGCTCGATGCTTTTGCGCCCGATATCGTCCATATTTCAACTCCCGACATTATCGGCAGAGAGTTTCTGCTCTACGCAAAAGATCGATCCATTCCTGTCGCTTCAGCCTTTCACACCGACTTTCCGGCCTATCTCAGCTACTACCGTCTCGGCTTTGCTGAACAGGTCGCATGGAGATATCTCTCCTGGTTCTACAACAACTGCGACCTTGTCTTTGCCCCGAACGGCCATGTCCGCAAGAAACTCGCCGCGCACAACATCCTCAACGTCGACATCTGGTCGAGGGGTGTTGACCGTCACCTCTTCAATCCGTCGCACCGCAGCGAAAACCTCCGCTCTCGCTGGAATGCCCATGATAGAGCGGTTATTGTCTATGCCGGTCGTTTTGTGCCCTACAAGGATACCGAAGTGGTCATGAGGGTCTATGACCGCTTTATGGCCACACAGAGTGAGCCGGGTGTCCGCTTTGTGCTGATCGGTTCGGGTCCTCAGGATGGGGAGCTGCGCCGCCGGATGCCTGAAGCGGTCTTTACCGGTTATCTGACCGGGATGGAGCTTGCCGAGGCCTACGCCTGCGGTGATATTTTTCTTTTTCCCTCCACCACCGAGGCTTTTTGCAATGTGGCGCTCGAAGCGCTTGCGTCAGGAATGCCTGCGGTCGTTTCGGATGCGGGCGGATGCCGCGACATCATAGAGCGCTCCGGGGCGGGAGTTGTTGCCAGGGCCGGAGATGCCGATGATTTTTTCAGCATTTGCCTTGAGCTTTCACAGGCTTCAGATCGTTACACTGAGCTGCGAAGCCGCGGTCTTGCCTACGCAGCCGGGCAGTCGTGGTGCGAAGTTAACGGCGTCCTCATCGATCGCTACCATAGCATCGTGAGTCAGGTGCAAGGATGCGGAGCGTGATATGAGCAGGCGTAAACAGCTTCCTTCCGGGTTTTCTCCCGGCTCAAGTGCCCTCAGCACCGTGTTGACCTCCATTCCTGATACCGTCATTGCCGTTGACGCCCTGCACCGAATTACCTATGTCAACCGCTCCATGCCGTTTTTCACCGGACTTCTCTCCTGCGGTGACGAGCTCTGCAGCCATATCGCCGGACCTGCCGCAGAGAACTGCCGACAGGCAATAGCGAGTGTTTTCAAAAAAGGGCGTTCCATAGTTACCGAAACGGAGTTCAGGCTTCCCGGCGGAGGTCGCACGGCGGTATCGTCGAGCTTCTCTCCCTGCTTTGAAGGTGGAGTGGTGAGTGCGGTGGTGATTCTCATTTCCGATATCTCCGAAAGGAAAAAGATGGAGCGCGAACTGAAACGCTCAATGAAAGACCTGGAACGGTTCAACCGCCTTCTGGTAAATCGGGAGCTCCGCAACATCGAGTTGAAAACCGAACTCGAGAGGCTTCATGGTTCGGTCAATCTTCGCGCGGAGGCATCACCGAAGGGTGCTGTTGCACTGCATGAGGAGAGTGCCCCCACCAATGAAGAGCCGCCTCCGGCGGTCAGGATGGGGCTGTTCGACCTCTCCTCATCAGCGCTGCCCTATACGCTTGAGGATAGCCGGCGTCTCTTCAGAACCGACCAGCGAGCAGCACTGCTGAATATTATCGAGGAAGCCAACCACGCCCGCAATGAACTGATCGAGAGCAACCGGAAGCTTCAGGACTCCATCAGGCAGACGAAGGCTCTGGCACGAAGCGCCGAGGTTGCCAACGCCTCAAAAAGCGAGTTTCTGGCCAATATGAGTCATGAAATCCGCACTCCGATGAACGGCGTAATCGGCATGGCCGACCTGCTTCTCGAAACAGGCCTCAACGATGAGCAGAGGAAGTATGTCGAGCTTATTATCGGAAGCGGCCGGAACCTGCTGAAAATCATCAATGACATTCTCGACTTTTCGAAAATTGAGGCCAGCCGGCTCGATCTGGACCATATCAACTTCGATCTGCATGAACTGCTTGAAGATCTCTGCGGCATTCACGCCCTGGAAGCCGGAAAAAAAGGGGTTGAGCTTGTCCTGGTAACGGGAGCAGATCTTCCCGCCGCTCTTAAAGGCGATCCGGCCCGCATCCGCCAGATTCTCGTCAACCTTCTCGGCAACGGCATCCGCTTTACCGACGAAGGCGGGGAGGTTGTTCTGAAGGTCACCCTCTTGCAAGAGAGCGATCTGCATGCTGTCATCCGCTTTTGTGTCAGTGATACCGGTATCGGAATTCCTCCCGAGAAGCAGCAGCTTATTTTTGATCCATTCACCCAGGCTGACGGCTCGACTGTCCGGAAATACGGCGGTACGGGGCTTGGTCTGCCGATATCCAGCCATCTGGCAAGGAGGATGGGCGGATTGATCTGTGTCGAAAGCACTCCCGGAGAGGGCTCTTCCTTCTGGTTCGATATTGCTCTTGAAAAACTGCCGATTCCTGAACCAGAAAAGCTGCCGCAGGATGACTCTCTTGCCGGAGCGGAGGTTTTGCTCGTCATTCCTTCCTCCGCGCTTACCTCGATGCTTCTTCCTTTGCTCGATTCTTTGGGATGCATCTGCCGGTCGGCGGGAAACGCTGAGGAGGCCGAATCCCTTCTTTTCCGGCCCGAAGCAGCAGCGCAAAAGCCTTCTGTACTTCTGCTCGACCTTCAGATTTTTGGAAAGCATGCAGAGGGCGCTGAGGGTTTTCTCGATCGTTTTTCGGCCAGTAGAGAGAGCAAAGTCATTCTTTTCGTTCCGATCGATACTCTGGCCGCAATGAAAGTGCGCTTCGGCAACAGGGTTTTCAGGTTTCAGCATAAGCCGGTCGGGCGCAGGGAGCTTTGCCGCAATATTGCTGAAGCGCTCTCTGTTGACAGGAGTGCCTGCACGGAAGCACTCCCTGCCCAACATCCGAATGCTGGCGTCGCCACTCCCTTTTCGTGGGCAAACATTCTGCTTGTGGAGGACAGTCTCATCAACCAGACCGTCGCGCTTTCGATACTGAGCGCTCTTGGCTGCACCCCTGACCTGGCAATCAACGGTTTGGAGGCGCTGGATGCCATGCGCACCAAAGTGTACGATCTTGTTTTCATGGATTGCCAGATGCCGGAGATGGACGGTTACGAAGCTACCCGTCAAATTCGGAAGGATCGCACGCTCCTCTGCTCTCCTGATGTTCCTGTGATTGCCATGACCGCCAATGCCATGAAAGGGGACAGGGAGAAGTGCCTCAATGCCGGGATGGATGACTACATGGCAAAGCCGCTTAAAAAATCGGATTTCAGGTCGGTTCTGGAGCGCTATCTTGGGGGAGTTGCGGGTGGCTTTTTTGTCGGGACGCCTGACGAAGAGAGGCACTCGTCCTGCAGCATCACCCGCCCGGATGATTGCTTTCTTGCTGATGACGTTCTCGCCCGCCTTCAGGATGACCGCCAGATTGTCGAAATAATTCTTGAGCAGTTCATCGGGGAGGGCGAAGCTCAGATTGCCGGGATCCAAAGTGCGGCAGGGATGCTTGATGCACCATTGACCCGACTTCTCTCCCACACACTCAAGGGTTCTGCTGCAACCGTCGGCGGTCAGGCGCTGAGCTCCCTTGCCTCTGAAATTGAGAAGGCGGCGATCTCTGCCGACATGGTGAGTGCTCAGTCGCTTGCCGGGGATTTAACTGCCGCTTTTCAGCGTTTCAAAGAGAGGGTCATCGAAACAGGGTGGTATAGTGGCTGAATGGCCTGCATAAAACGTTCAAACAGAAGTTGCAATGAAAGCTGGAGTTATAGGTCTTGGGAAAATGGGGAGCAATATGGCCCGGCATCTTCTGGAACGCGGCCATGATCTTGTGGTTTACGATCTCAATAGCGCGGCTGTTGAGGAGCTCGCCGCCAAAGGCGCTGCGGTTGCCGGCGCAGTCGAGGCGCTTGCGGGGATGCTCGACTCTCCCCGTCTCATCTGGCTGATGGTGCCGGCCGGTGAGCCGGTTGACGCCACGATTGAGCGGCTCCGGCCTTTTCTGGAGCGGGGTGACATCATTGTTGACGGGGGCAACTCCCGCCATCAGGACTCCGTCCGCAGGGCGGAAGCTCTCGCCGGGGAGGGGATCAGTTTTCTCGATGCAGGCACCAGCGGTGGGCTCGAAGGGGCCCGGTATGGAGCCTGCGTCATGGTCGGCGGAGAGAGAGCTGCCTATCTCGTGATCGAGCCGCTCCTGAAGGATCTCTGTGTTGAAAACGGCTACGCCTACCTTGGCGGGTCCGGTTCAGGTCACTTCGCCAAAATGGTTCATAACGGCATTGAATATGGCATGATGCAGGCGATGGGGGAGGGGTTTGACCTGCTTGCGTCGAGCGGCTACGATTATGATCTTCAGGAGGTCTCGCGGGTCTGGGCCAACGGATCCGTCATCCGGGGGTGGCTTATGGACCTTGCGCAACGGGCCTTCCAGAAGGATCCTGCTCTCGACTACCTTACCGGCAGGATTGCCGACTCCGGAGAGGGCCGCTGGACGCTTGAGGCCGCTTTGGAGCACGAGGTATCGATTCCTGTTATAGCCGCATCCCTTTTCAGCCGCTTTCGCTCCCGTGACCCGGAAAACCTTTCGGACAAGGTCGTTGCGGCACTCCGCAACGAGTTCGGCGGGCACGGCTTCACCGGCAACCCATAGCGAGGCGCCATCATGCAGCTAAAACCGGAGAGCTTCACCATCGTCATTTTCGGCGCAAACGGCGATCTTGCGGCCCGCAAGCTCTTTCCCGCGCTCTTTGAGCTTGCCCGGCTCGGCCATCTGCCCGCCGGTGCCACCCTCACCGCTATCGGGCGCGCCGCACTTTCCCACGAGGAGTTCCGTGCCGTGGTGCAGGAGAAAATGCGCACACTCTCGCCGGACTCCCTGAAGGATGAGGCCGTTTTTGAGGAGTTCATCCACCGGATCTTCTACCTGAGCGCGGATCTCGATGATCCTGACGGTTATCATCGCCTGAAGAAAGAACTTGAGCGGCAGGGCACCCTTTGCGACGCACTCTTCTATCTGGCAACCCCGCCAGCCCTGGCGCCGGTCATTGTCAGAAACCTTGAACGTGCCGCTCTCGGCGGAAAGGGTAGTGCGGGCGGTGGACGGCGGAAGATCATCATCGAAAAGCCCTACGGCCGGGACCTTGGCTCCGCCAGGGAGCTGAACGCCGTGATCGGGGAGGTATTCCCGGAGGATGCGGTTTTCCGCATCGACCACTATCTCGGCAAGGAGACGGTCCAGAATATCATGGTCTTCCGCTTTTCGAACGGCATCTTCGAGCCCCTCTGGAACCGCAGTCACATTGCCAACGTCACCATCACCATCGCCGAAGATTTCGGCATTCGCGGCCGCGGGGCACTCTACGAGGAGTCCGGCCTGCTTCGCGACATCATGCAGAACCATGCGCTGCAGCTGCTTGCTGCTGTTGCCATGGAGCCTCCGGTCGACCTCTCCGCCGATGCCGTGCGCGACGAGAAATCGAAGGTACTCCGCTCAATCCGGCTTTTTTCACCTCAGAGCGCACCCACTTCGGTTGTTCTCGGGCAGTACGAAGGGTACCGCTCCGAAAAGGGGGTTGCTGCCGACTCCACGGTTGAGACCTATGCTGCGGTGAAATTCCATGTCGACAACTGGCGCTGGAAGGGGGTGCCGTTTTATGTCAGGGCGGGCAAGAACCTTGCGGAAACGGTGACCGAAATCGTCATCACCTTCAACTGTCCCCCCCAGAACTTCTTTGGCGAGGCTGAAAGTTGCAGCTATACGGCAAACCAGGTCATCCTCCGCATCCAGCCCGAAGAGACCATTGCCATACGCTTCGGCGCCAAACGGCCGGGCGAGGAGCTTGTTACCGATCCTGTCTACATGAAGTTCGACTACCGCACATCGTTTGCCACCGGTGGGCTTACACCCTATCACCGCCTCCTGCTCGATGCCATGGCCGGCGATCAGATGAACTTCATCCGCCAGGACAGCGTCGAGTACTCATGGGGAATCATCGATTCGATCCGCTCGGCTGTCGAGGGCAGAGATCCCGAACCCTACGCAGCCCACTCAAAGGGGCCTGATGCAGCGGAGGGGATCTACGGCTGAGCCGTGAACCAGAAGAGCCTTCCGCTTTGCGGTGCAACAAGTGCCGCCGGCAGTTCGCTGCACTCACCTCTCGCAATCTTTGCTGCCAGCAGGGCTTTTTCGCGCCCCGAGGTAATAAAAACAACGCACCGGGCATGGTTGATCACGGGCAGGGTCACGCTCAGCCGCTTTCCTGGCGGTTTTCCGTTTGGTGCGTCAAGCGCAACCACCCAGCGCTCACGCTCCTTGAGCACTTCGGGGTTGCCCGGAAAGAGTGACGCGGTATGTCCGTCTTCGCCGAGCCCGAGCAGGATGATGTCGAAGAGCGGAAACCCATCCTCTATCGGGAGGCCGGAAGAGGTGAAAAAGGTGCGAATGGCGGTCTCATAATTCCCTGCGCCCTCTGCCGGATCGGGCAGCTCCCCCTCCATCCTGAAACAGTGGCTCTTTGGAGCGCATCCTGTGGAGAAGAGACTCTCCTCTATCATCCGGAAGTTGCTGTCGGGACTGCCTGCGGGCACGCATCGCTCGTCTCCCATAAAGAGTCGTGTATGCTCCCAGGGCAGAGCTTCCTGGCCGGTGCCACTGGCAAGCAGTCGGTAGAGCGGGCGGGGTGAACTGCCTCCGGCCAGCACAAGCGTAAAGATCCCCCTGGCGGCAACCGCGCGGTGCGCCTCGGCTATGATCAGCCGGGCGGCCTGCTCCGCCATCTCCTCCACGCTGCCGCTGAACAACTCCTGTGATGACGCTCTTTTCATAGGGGGTTTTGGCTGGAGTTGAAAAGGCTCTGCACGCACTCAGCCGCATGTTCTGCCGTAAAGCCGAACGCCTGCTGCACAACCGGGCCTTTTGCCGAACGCCCAAAGTGGTCGATGCCGAGTACAATACCCCTATCTCCGGCATACCTGTGCCAGCCGAAGGAGGAAGCTGCCTCAATGACCACCCGGTTTTTAACTTCAGGGGGGAGCACCTTCCGGCGCCACTCCTCCGGCTGCTCTTCGAAGAGCTCCATCGAAGGCATCGAGACCACCCGGACGGCAATGCCCTCGGCTTCAAGCATGAGGCGGGCTTCGAGCGCCAGATGTACTTCGGAGCCGGTAGCGATCAGCACCGCCCGCCTTCCCTCCGGCAGGGTGCCTTCCGGCCACTCCGCGACGATATACCCTCCTTGTGCAACGCCCTCACTGGCCATCTCGCGGGTCTCCTGGAGCACCGGCAGGGATTGGCGCGAAAGTATCAGAGCAACCGGCCGGTGAGCTTTGAGCGCTACTATCCATGCGGCTTTCGTCTCGTTCGCGTCAGCCGGCCGAATCACCGTCAGCCCAGGTAGTGAGCGCAGCATGGCAAGCTGCTCGATCGGCTGATGGGTTGGGCCGTCTTCGCCGACGGCGATGCTGTCGTGGGTGAAGATGAATATGGCATGCACCTGCATCAGGGAGGCTATGCGCAGGGCTGGCTTCATGTAGTCGGCAAAGATGAGAAAGGTCGCGCCGTAGGGTATGATGATCTCCGAAAGCGCCATGCCGTTGAGCGCTGCTCCCATGGCGTGCTCCCGGACGCCGAAATGGAGAGTGGATCCTCCCCTCTCTTCCGCCGTAAAGTCGGTCGTATGAGGGATGAAGGTGCCGCATGAAGGCGCAAGGTCGGCCGAGCCCCCCGCAAGAAACGGAACGGTTCGGGTGAGTGCCTCCAGCACCCGCTGCGACGCCTGGCGGGTTGCAACTCCCGATGCGGGCTCGAATGTTGGCAGCGAAGTTTCCCACCCCTTTGGCAGACGCCGCTCCAGGCGCTCCTCAAGCTGGCGGAGAAGATCGGGATGGCGTTTTCCATACTCCTTATAAAGCAGCAACCACATTGCTTCGCTTGCCTCGCCCCTCTCCTTCACCGTGTCGAAGAGAGCCTGAACCTTGGCCGGAACAGAAAAACTCTCCGATTCCGCAAACCCGAAGGCCTTTTTGAGCAGCTTCACCTCATCCCTGCCGAGCGGGGCGCCATGAGCGGCGGCACTGTTCGCCTTGTTGGGGCTGCCGAACCCTATGGTTGTCGATGCAATCAGCAGCGAAGGGCGCTCAGTGCAGGTTTTGGCTTGCACAATTGCCTGCTCGATGGCTGCAGGATCGTTGCCGTCGATCTGTTCGACATGCCATCCGTAAGCCCGGTAGCGAGCGGCCACATCCTCCGTGAAGCTGAGAGAGGTCGCCCCTTCGATGGAGATCCGGTTGCTGTCGTAGAGGCAGATCAGACGGCCAAGCTTCAAATGCCCGGCAAGGGAGGATGCCTCGCTGCTGACCCCCTCCATCAGGTCGCCATCACTGCAGATGACGTAGGTATGGTGGTCGATGAGCGGCAGGTTTTCGCGATTCAGCAGCGCCGAGGTGTGCCGTTCGGCAATGGCCATGCCGACCGCGGTCGCAATGCCTTGCCCGAGCGGCCCGGTCGTAGTTTCGACGCCAGGCGTCAGGCCGTGTTCAGGGTGCCCCGGCGTTCTGCTTCCCCATTGGCGGAACTGCTTCAGATCCTCAAGGCTCAAGTCGTAGCCGCAGAGATGGAGAAGCCCGTAGAGCAGCGCTGAGCCGTGGCCTGCCGACAGGACGAAGCGGTCTCTGTTGATCCACCGGGGGTTTCTGGGGTTGTGGCGCATGATCCGGGTAAAGAGCACATAAGCCATCGGCGCAGCGCCAAGCGGCATGCCCGGATGGCCTGAATCTGCAAGCTCTACCATGTCAACTGCAAGAAGCCGCACGGTGTTGATGGCCCTGATGTCGAGAGAATCTGTTTCCATAAGAGATGGTTAGGAGATGCACCTGAAAGCTTCGGGCGCGCTTCGCCTCAATATACACAGAGCAGCGCCCCGCTGAAAGGCCGGGTAGACCGATTCACTCTTGGCTTCGGTGTGCAATATGCGTAACTTGCAACGATACTTTTCATTATCGCAGTTCCGCCAAAAGACGCGCCCATGCCTCTCCACGACGGTTACGGCGTTCTGGTCGGGACGCTCTACACCTACTACAGCGACCGAGCATTCAGCGACCGCAAATACTATCACTGCAATCTCAAGGTAAAGGCCGGGAAGTCATTCTATCGCTGCCCGATAGATCTCGACAACAAGCACGACGCTTTTGGCGTGCAGTGGCGTCTGGTCGAGCTGGCGCAGGGTGCGCTGCATCATCTCCTCTCCCTCCGCGAAGGGTGGTATCCGCTCGATTCAACGCCCGAAAGCGGCGCGCTCGATTACTACCGCAGCCCGGAACTTGAGCCGACAGTCGAGTGCAAGGCAGTTCTGCCAAATGAAGACCATCTGAACGGAGCCTACTGTGCGGCATGGAAATACGGTACCGGTGTGGCTGCATTCAGGGCGCTCGAACCGTTGCTGAAACATGCGCGAAAGATTCTGGTTTTCGGCGAGCCCTTCAGGAACGGAAAAGGGGTACACAACATCCATCAGAATCAGGGCGACCCTCCATACAGCCGATGGCACCAGGAGAACGGTCATTGGCAGGACGGAGCCGTCGTCGCCCTCCGCCGTGACAACACCGCCGCCGCCTTCCTCTGCAAATTCCGCAGCCAGCACTTCTTCGCCGAACCCGCACTCTCGGAAGGGAGATCTCTCCTTTCGTCGAGATGACAAAGCGGTGAACCCCCTGTTTCCCCAACACTCAGCACCCATCCCTTACCCCAACAGCTTTTCTTTTCAGGCTTCTGTTGCCGCTTACCGGTTCCTTGTGTAAATTTCATGTATAATCTTTGCGATGAAGTGAACCTGTTACTGATAATCATGAGAGGGGAGGTTGATGATGGCTGCGTTTGATTTTGGAGTGAAGGTTGATCCGGCGTTGTTTCAGCGGGCGTTCAACGGGGAGTATGAGGTCGATGTTTCAGGCTATGTCCGCCAGGCAAGGGAGATCTTTCGGGAGCATGTGGGGGAGTTTGTGGGTTTTACGCTGATCGTTTTTGTTGTCTCTGCCCTTAGTTCGGCCTTCAGCTCTCTGGGCTCGATTCTGTTTTCGGCAGTTTCCGCCCCGCTCTACGCCGGGTACAGCATTGTCGTCTTCAAGCTGCTGAGCGGTCAGGAGATTGAGTTTTCCGACTTTTTCCGGGGGTTCAACTACTTTCTGCCGCTCTTTCTTGCCGGTCTGGCCATCGGGTTGCTGGTGACGGTAGGGCTGGTGCTGCTCATTCTTCCGGGAATCTATCTTGCGGTCGGCTACTCTTTTGCCCTCTTCCTCGTGGTCGACTGCCGTATGGATTTCTGGCAGGCGATGGAGACAAGCCGGAAAATTGTGGCGAAACGGTGGTTTCTGATTCTCTGGGCCGGGGTTGTGCTGGCTTGCGTGAACCTCCTGGGCTTGCTGGCTCTCGGTGTGGGCCTTCTGGTGAGCGTGCCAGTCTCGGCCTGCGCGGCGGCAGTTGCCTACAGGGAGATTGTCGGTCTGCACTCCTCAGAGTGGTAGCTGAGGGATGGGGGGGAAGGATATGCACGCAAAAAAGCGGATACTTGATCGGTACGAAAAGACTGACAAGGGGTCGGTCATTATCGATGTGGCCGCCAGGCGGGTCGAGGATCTCTATGAGGATTTCGACAGGACGGCGCCCTACCATAAACAAGATTTCGATGCCGATCTTGTCGAGTACCTTACGGAGTGCGCACGCGAAATCGGCCGCGCCGGTTTTGTGCTGCGATTCATGTTCGAGGCATTTCCTTCGGAAGAGTTCAGGGAGAGGGTTAAAACCAGCGTTCAGAAGTTTTTCATCTATCAGCGTGAGCGTGAGCTTGCTGCGATGAAACAAATGCTGGGGAGTTCGGTGACGCTGCTGGTTGCCGGACTGGTCATTCTCGGTATCTCACTCTGGGTCAATCACCTTATCGAGGGTCAGGAGCTTTTTATCAACGATCTCCTGGCCGAGGGGCTTACCATTGTGGCGTGGGTGGCGATGTGGGAGGGCGTAGCTACCTTTCTTCTCAATTTTGTGCCCCACCTTGTCCAGATCCGGCTGTTTCAGCGAATCGCCGGCGCCGAGGTGCTTTTTTACCACTCGGCAGTTGAAAGAGCCGGGCAGAGGGTTGGCTCAGCCGGCGGCGGGCATGTTTGACCGGGGAGGAAAAAAGCTTATCTTTTCGGAGGTGGTCACTTCAATTCCCCCCACTCTTTTTTCCCTTTTGAGTCTTCCCGGCTTGGGGCGCCCCCTGGTTTTTTTATGATGTAGCAAGGAGTTGCTTATGATGCGGTTGATGATTATGCTTTTGATGATGCTTGCCCTGACCTTTCCTCTTCGTGGATATGCCCAGAGTGCCGAGGAGAGTCCTTCCCGGAAAACCATTTCCGAACTCACACAATCTGCCGAACTCAAGGATAAAGTCGATCCGAAACTTCTCAGTAAGGCGCTTTCCGGTTACTACGCCCTCAAGGAGCAGGGAAAGGTCAGTCGTGACGGGATTCTGACGGTGATTGATTTCAACCGGCCATCGGTTGATGAACGACTTTTTGTTATTGACGTCAATGCCGGTCGCCTGCTCTATTCAGGTCTTGTCGCTCATGGCAGCCGGAGCGGCGAGAACTATGCCCGGAGTTTTTCGAACCGTCCGGGGTCCCGCCGCAGCAGCCTTGGTTTTTTTACGACAGGCGATACCTATGAAGGCCATAACGGTTACTCTTTGAGGCTTCTCGGAATGGAGCGGGGAGTCAACGATAAAGCCCAAAAGCGCAGCATTGTGATGCACGGGGCCGATTACGTCTCCTACGACTATATCAGCAAACATGGCCGCCTCGGAAGAAGCCAGGGTTGCCCGGCACTCTCGTTTGAGGGCTTTCAGCAGGTCATCGACCTTATCAAGGGGGGGAGCTGCCTCTTTATCTATAACAATGCAAGGGAGTACGTCGTCAAGTCCAAAGGGCACAAGAGCCGTCTTGCCCGCCGTCAGGCCGCTTCGTTGCCTATTTCATAACCGGGAACCGCACGCATGACCGCTCTTATTCTGTTATGGTTTTTTTTCAATCCCTTTCAGCCGTCGGCGGTGAAAGCTCCGGCCCCTCGTAAGGAACAGCTCCAGCATCATAATGAGGGTCAGCCGAACCGCCAGAAGAGTGCGCCGTTAACTCCCGCCGCCGAAAATATCCACAAGGCTCTCGATCGACTGCTTCATAAGGCGCAGGATGGTTCGGGCAGCGAGAGGGCGCTTTTTGCCAGCAGGCTCTCACGGTTCTACGCCGCAAGGCGCTATCAGCCGGTATGGACCAAGCCGGCGATGGTAACCGAGCTGCTCAATTCCGTCGAAAGCTCTCTTGATGACGGCCTCGATCCGGTTGATTACCATGTCGGCGAGATCAGGGCTTTTTTGAGCCAGCCGCCAGCAACACCGGAGCTCGAAGCGCGCTATGACCTGCTTTTGAGCGATGCTTTTCTTACTCTTGCCGGTCATCTCCGTTATGGAAAGGTCGATCCGGTAAGTGTAGACCCTAACTGGAATCTCAGTGATTCGAGCCGGCGCATCGCACTGGAAACGAGGCTTCAGAGTGCTATTGCCGGGGAGCGGATTGCCGGCGTCATAAAGGAACTGCGTCTGAAGCATCCGGGCTACGAGCGCCTCAGAAAGGGGCTTGCCCACTACCGTGCGCTTGCTGAAAAGGGTGGCTGGCCGGTTGTTCCTGAAGGGCCGGGAGTGAAGGAGGGCGCAAGGGAGAGCCGGGCGCCGCTTATGCGCAAGCGCCTTGAAACAACCGGTGATATCGCCTCCGCAAATGGGGATACCTCGATGGTGTACTCCAGGGATCTGGTCGAAGGTGTCCGGCGGTTTCAGAAGCGCAACGGCTCGGCGGTTGACGGCATTGCCGGCCCGGCAACAATTCGCGCGATGAATCTTTCCGTCGAGCACCGTATCGAGCAGATCCGCGTCAACCTGGAGCGCTATCGCTGGTTTTCCCATGAACTTGAGCCAACCTGCGTGCTCGTCAACACGGCGGGCTTTACCCTGCACTATATTGAGAATGGCCGCAACCGTTGGGATACCAGGGTGATTGTCGGGCAGACCGAACGCCAGACGCCGGCCTTCAGGGCGGAGATGCAGTATATTATTTTCAATCCGAAGTGGGTTGTGCCTCCGACAGTTCTCACCAAGGATGTGTTGCCGGGCGTTCGAAAAAACAAGGGCTATCTTGCCAAGAAAAAACTGACCATTGTCGACAAGGATGGCCAGGTGGTCAATCCCGCATCGGTCGACTGGGCAAAGTATACGGCGTCGAATTTTCCCTATCGCCTGCAGCAGTCCTCCGGTGATGAGGGCTCACTTGGCCGGATCAAATTCATGCTGCCGAACCGCTACATGATCTATCTGCACGACACTCCCTCAAAGGAGCTGTTCGCCAAGAGTTCCAGGGCTTTCAGTTCAGGCTGCATCAGGGTGGAAAACCCGCAGGAGCTGGCCTGGCTGGTGCTTCAGGATGGGAGTAAATGGAGCCGGGAGCGGATCCAGGGCGCCATCAATACGGGTAAAACATTTTCCGTTCCCCTCCCAAGGCGGGTGCCGGTCATTATCGTCTACCTGACGGCAGTTGATGAGGGTGATGAACTCCAGTTCCATGATGATGTCTACAGTCGTGACAGTGCCGTGCTCAAAGCGCTTGAAAAGCCGGTTCCACAATACAAAACGGTAAACTTCGGTTTATAATGAGATGTCATTTTCTGTTTCCATAACTGTTGACAAGGGGTTTGAAACTCCCTGCTCTCCCGAAAAGGTATTCTCGCTTCTCTCCGATGTGCGTCGTTCTGCCTCTTTTTTTCCAAAGGTGGAGAGGATCATCGATGAGGGTGACCATGTTTATCGCTGGGAGATGGCGAAAATCTGCGTCGGAAACTACACCCTGCAGCAGACCGTTTACGCAAGCCGCTATATTTGCGATCCTGCAACCCTGAAGGTGAGCTGGACTCCTGTTATCGGTGTGGGTAATGCCCTCGTCGAGGGGGAGTGGCTGCTGACGCCGAAAGATGGCGGTACATCGGTAACCCTGAGGAGCAGCGGGGAGATGACCATTGATTTCCCGGCAATCCTTCAGATCATCATTGCGCCTCTCGTGCAAATCGAGTTTGCCGACCTGATGGAGCGCTACCTTGTACATCTCAAAGAGACCTTCAGCGCGATGTGAGCCTATGCTTGCTTTCGCCCTCAGGTCAAATGCCCTGCATTAACAACCATACGAATGTCAAAAAGAAAAAAGCTGGCGGCACCCGACCTGATTCGTGATTTCCCTTTGCTTGAGGAACTGCTTGCTGAGTACCGGGGTGTGCTCGGGGCGGATTATGATGGATACCGAAACCACTGTTACCGCGTCTTCAACCTCTGCCGCTCCTTTGCTGGCGAGGGGTGTGACCATGAGAAGATCGCCATTGCAACACTCTTTCACGATCTCGGCATCTGGACCGGGGGGAGCTTCGACTACCTCGCCCCATCGCGAAAGCTTGCACGGGAGTATCTCGAAAAGAGCGGCAGGGGTGAGTGGAGTGAGGAGATCGATGCCATGATCGACAACCATCACAAGCTTTCGCGGTATGAGGAGAACCCTTCGTGGCTGGTTGAGCCGTTCAGGAAGGCGGACTGGGTCGATATGTCGGGCGGGCTGCTCCGGTTCAGGCTGAAGGACAACTTTGTTATGGATGTGATTTACGGTTTTGCCAACATGGGGTTCCACCGCAAAATCGCCGAACTCGCCCTCGCACGCCTGAAATCCCATCCGCTCAACCCGCTGCCGATGCTGAAGCGGTAGGGGGGCTTTCTTTCGATTAGCGGGACTTGAGGGGGTAGTTCTCCGGATGTTCAATAATGTCGAGTGTCAGGTCGATATCGAGCTCAGGCCAGTAATAGTGGTGGCTTTGAGGTTCCTCAACATGCAGGATTTTTCCGATGGGAGCCTCTTTGAACCACCCGGATTCCTCAAAAGAGAGGAAGACCTCTTTTTCTGCAGTCCGCATCCAGAATCCGTGAGCTGATATATTTGTTACCTCAGCCGTTAAAGTATTCTCTTCAAGCGCTTGTAAGCTCATCGCAGTGCTCCCTGATGATTTTTTCTATCTGTAACAGTTCAGCTTCTGAAGGTCGGTGATTTTTATCTGGCAGAATATCAGGTTCAAGCCGGAATTTCGCCTCACCATTTGTGCTGTGTACGTGGACATGCATTCCTGTTTCTTCCCTCGAAAAGAAGAAAAATCGGTAACCTTTTTCAGAGAATACAGTCGGACTCACTCTTTCAGTGAGTTGAATTACCGACAAGATAAAGCTCTTGTTGGTTTCTTCAGCAGCTCTCGAAATGATACGGTAGGGACGGAAATGCCGTCCCTACGGGATTTTTTGCTTATTCCGGGTCATAGTTCAGAACTGGCGCGAGCCATTTTTCTGCCTCCCCGACACTCATCTCCTTGCGTTTTGCATACTCTTCGACCTGGTCGCGGCCGATCTTGCCAAGCACGAAGTAGCGGGCCTGCGGGTGGGCGAAGTAGAGGCCGCTGACCGATGCCGCCGGGTTCATGGCGAAGGTTTCGGTGAGCGTTATGCCGGTGGAGGTCTCGGCGTTCAAAAGGGTAAAGAGCTCCGCTTTTTCAGTGTGGTCGGGGCATGCGGGATAGCCGGGTGCCGGGCGGATGCCCCGGTATTTTTCTCCAAGCAGCGCCTCTGGGCCGAGCTGTTCATCGGGCGCATATCCCCAGATCTCTCGGCGCACCTGTTCATGCAGCATCTCTGCAAAGGCTTCGGCAAGCCGGTCGGCAAGCGCCTGGGTCATGATGCGGTGGTAGTCGTCATGCTCCAGGGAAAACTCCCTGAGCAGCTTTTCGATGCCGAGTCCGGCGGTGACGGCAAAGCCGCCAATGTAGTCTTTCACTCCCGATTCGCGTGGGGCGATGAAGTCTGCAAGCGCAAGATTCGGCTCTCCGGCGGGCTGCTCCTGCTGCTGGCGGAGGGTGTGCAGGGTCATGAGCACCGAGGAGCGGCTCTCGTCGCTGTAGACCTCGATGTCGTCACCGGTGCTGCTTGCCGGGAAGATGCCGGCAACCCCCCTGAGTCCGAGAAACGCCTCCTTTTCAATCCTGTCGAGCAGTGTTGTGGCGTCGTTGAAGAGCTTTGTGGCCTCAATGCCGTACTTGCCATCATCCAGAATCTGCGGGTAGCGGCCATGCAACTCCCATGCCATGAAGAAGGGCGTCCAGTCGATGTAGGGCCGCAGCTCTCCGACGGTGACCTTTTCGAGCACCGTGATGCCCGCCTTGAGCGGCTTGCAGAGTGTGGTTTCGTCCCATCTCACGGTCGCACGGTTGTTTCGCGCCTCGGTAATTGAGAGAAACTTCCTGGTGGAGGTTCGTGCCGCATGGCTCTCTCTGAGCCCGGCCTGTTCCTTTTTCAGCTCGGCGATAAAGTTCTCCCTGAGCAGCGGATTGAGGAGGCTGTTGACCACCGGAACGCTGCGTGAAGCATCGAGAACCTGAACGACCGCTCCCGAGTAGACCGGAGCGATCTTTACAGCGGTATGCACCCGCGAAGTGGTTGCTCCGCCGATGAGGATCGGGATCTTCAAGCCGAGGCGTTCCATCTCTTTGGCAACATGCACCATCTCATCGAGAGAGGGGGTGATGAGCCCGGAGAGTCCAAGCAGGTCGGCCTTCTCGCGCTCGACGGCTTCGAGGATCTTTTCGCAGGGCATCATGACGCCGATATCGACGACATCGTAATTGTTGCAGGCGAGCACGACGGCGACGATGTTCTTTCCGATGTCGTGAACATCGCCCTTGACCGTTGCCAGGAGCACCTTGGCGGCGGCGCGGGTGTCCTTGTTGCGCGCTTTTTCGGCCTCGATGTGGGGAATGAGGCAGGCGACGGAGCGCTTCATGACGCGGGCGCTTTTGACCACCTGCGGCAGGAACATTTTGCCTTCAGCAAAGAGGTCGCCAATGGCATTCATGCCGTCCATCAGCGGCCCTTCAATTACCTGGAGCGGGCTCGGGTAGAGCTGGCGAGCCTCTTCGGTGTCCTCTTCGATGTACTCGACGATCCCCTTGACGAGTGCGTGGCGAAGCCTCTCCTCGACCGGTGCGCTCCGCCATTCGGCGGCCTTGGCTTCAACCTTTTCACCGCCGTCGCGGATGGTTTCGGCAAAGCTGACAAGGCGTTCGGTCGCATCGGGGCGGCGATTGAGCAGCACATCCTCGACTCGCAGAAGCAGTTCCGGATCGATATCTTCATAGATGGCGAGCTGGCCGGCGTTGACAATTCCCATGTCGAGCCCCGCCTGGATGGCGTGGTAGAGGAATGCCGCATGCATCGCCTCCCTGACCGGCTCGTTGCCACGGAAGGAGAATGAGACGTTGCTGATGCCGCCGGAGACCTTGGCGTAGGGGAGGCTCTCCTTGATCCAGCGGACGGAGCGGATGAAGTCGAGGGCGTAGTTGTTGTGCTCTTCGATGCCGGTGGCGACGGTCAGCACGTTGGGGTCAAAAATGATGTCTTCGGGAGGGAAGCCGACCTCACTGACGAGAATGTTGTAGGCGCGGCTGCAGATCTCGACTCGCCGTTCAAAGCTGTCGGCCTGTCCCTTCTCGTCAAAAGCCATGACGATGGCGGCGGCCCCGTACTCGAGAACCCTCTTTGCCCTCTCCCTGAAGAGCTCCTCGCCCTCTTTGAGGCTGATGGAGTTGACGATGCTTTTTCCCTGGACGCACTGGAGACCGGTTTCGATCACCGACCACTTCGAGCTGTCGATCATGACCGGTACGCGGGAGATTTCGGGTTCGGAGGCGATCAGGTTGAGGAACTCCTTCATCTCCTTTTCGCTGTCGAGCATCCCCTCGTCCATATTGACGTCGATCACCTGCGCGCCGCTCTCTACCTGCTGGCGGGCTATGGAGATCGCCTCGTCGTAGTTGCCCTCCTTGATGAGCCGGGCGAATTTTT
Source organism: uncultured Chlorobiaceae bacterium (assembly GCA_903824045.1). Taxonomy (GTDB): domain Bacteria; phylum Bacteroidota; class Chlorobiia; order Chlorobiales; family Chlorobiaceae; genus Chlorobium. The sequence goes on along the minus strand of CAIJVD010000028.1, from coordinate 4,366 downwards.
TCGAGCCGGTAACGTTGGTGCGTTCGCCGACGTTGATGAAGCCGGTCGTGCTGTTGACAACGAGCGGCTCAAGGCCGGAAAGCTGAAGCTCGTGGCGTTTTTCGGGGCGACGGCGCGGCGCGAGTGTTCGGACCGCTTCGGCGATGGCCCGGATGTGGCCCGGGGTCGTGCCGCAGCACCCTCCAACGATATTGACAAATCCGGAGGTTGCAAACTCTGCAATTTGCGCGGCCATGTATTCGGGTGAGTCGTCGTACTCACCGAACTCGTTGGGCAGGCCGGCGTTTGGGTAGACGCTCACCAGGCTTTCAGCAATGCAGGAGAGCGCAGCAATAAAGGGGCGCATCTGTTTGGAGCCGAGCGCGCAGTTCAGCCCTATGGAGAGCAGGTCGGGCATGTGGGCGATGGATATCCAGAAGGCTTCGGTGGTCTGGCCGGAGAGCGTCCGTCCGCTCGCGTCAACAACCGTGCCTGAAACCATGACCGGAATGCGCTTTCCGGTGCGGCTGAAAAACTCCTCTATGGCAAACAGTGCGGCTTTGCAGTTGAGCGTGTCGAAAACGGTTTCGACAAGCAGAAGGTCGACACCATCCTCCATAAGTCCTTCGAGCTGCACGGTGTAGTTATCGACAACCTCCCTGAAGCTGACCGCACGGAATCCGGGGTTGTTGACATCCGGCGAGAGCGAAAGGGTCTTGTTTGTCGGACCGATGGAGCCGGCAATAAATCGCGGTTTTTCGGGGTTGCGTGCCGTGTACTCATCAGCGGCCTTTCTTGCCAGGCGGACCGCTTCGACGTTCAGCTCCCTGACAAGGTGTTCGGCGTGGTAGTCGGCCTGGGAGATAGGGTTCGCATTGAAGGTGTTGGTTTCTATAATGTCCGATCCCGCCTCAAGAAAGTCGCAGTGCAGGTTGTAGATGATATCCGGCCGGGTGAGAACGAGGATGTCGTTGTTGCCCATCAGAGGGTGCGAGTGCGCAGCAAACCGGCTGCCCCGGTAGTCCTCTTCCTGAAGTTTGTGGCGCTGGATCATGGTGCCCATGGCACCGTCGAGTACAAGGATGCGCTGTTCGAGCTGGCGAAATAGTATGTCCTTCATGCGTTGGATGGCGGCGTTAAAAAAGAAGGAATATACGGATAAGTCAGCAATTCCGTTCGCGTTGTTGCTGCTGCCCGGATGATTCTGTAGTGCGTTTTGGTGACCGCCGGTTTTGCGGCTTCTCCTACTCCGGCAACCTCGTCTTGAGCCATGAACGGATCAATTCAATGCCGCTGTCGGAGATCTGGTGCGCGACCGGATACTCCCTGTAGGTTAGGTCATCGACGTGCGCCTCAAGCCAGTGGTTGGCTGCCCGTCCCTTTTCAATCGGCAGGATGTCGTCGTAGATGCCGTGCATCACCAGAAACGGGAGCTCCCTCAACCGGTCGAGAGAAGCTTGGGGCGGCAAGGTCTTTTCGGGGAGCTGTCCGGAGAGGCCGATGACGCCGTGAAGCAGCTCTGGAGCAGTGAAGGCGGTCAGGTAGCTCATGATCGTTCCCTGACTGAATCCCATCAGAAAGACCTTGTTTCCATGCGGGCGGTACTCTGCAATCACCTCTTCGATGAACCTGGTAAGCTGCTGAAGGGATGCCGCTGCCGCATCAATATCGGCGATGATGCCGTTATCGGTAAACTGCAAGGGGAACCATCCGAACATGCCGTAGTCGAGGGTGTGGGGGGCTCTGGCGCTGATGTAGCGGACTCCCTCGAGAAGCGACGGGGCGAGCTGGATCAGGTCTTTTTCATTGCTCCCGTAACCGTGAAGCATGATGACGAGCGGCGCGTTCAGCGGGTTTTCGGGCGCGAGGTCAAGATAGGTGAGGGAGCGGTTCTGTCGTTGAAGCATGTTCGGCCTGGTTTACTGTTGGAAATCGTTGATGATCCGGGTGATGAAGCCTCCGCCGAGGAGCTCACTTCCATCGTAGAAGACTGCCGCCTGGCCGGCAGAGACCCCTGTTTTCGGGGAGTCAAAGGTTACCCTGGCCTCCCGCGCTCCAAGAGGCTCCACACTGCAAGGGGTCTCTCTGTCGCGGTAGCGGATCTTTCCTTCTGCCCTGAAGGTGGCGCCGGGGCTGTCGATGCCGATCCAGTTAAGCCCGGACGCGATGAGCTGGCGGCTTTCGAGCGCGGATTTTATGCCTACATGGACCCGGTTCTCTTCGGCGTCGATAGCGGTGACATAGAGCGGCTCCTTTGATGAGATGCCGAGCCCGCGTCGCTGGCCGATCGTATAGAAGGGATAGCCCCGATGGTGGCCGATGACCTTGCCGGTTTCGTCAACAATCTCTCCGCCCGATACTTTTGCCGAAAGGCCGGGAATGGCGTCGCTGAGATAGCTGCAGTAGTCGTCGTGCGGCACAAAGCAGATCTCCTGGCTCTCCTTTTTCTCGGCAGCCCTGACGCCGAAGCTGCGGGCCAGTTCGCGGACCTCGGGCTTGGTCAGCCCGCCGAGGGGAAGCAGGGTTTTCGACAGATCGGCCTGGGTGAGCATCCAGAGAAAGTAGCTCTGGTCCTTCTCCGGGTCCACCCCCTTGTAGAGGCGGTGCCTTCCTTCGCTGAATGAGGTCGAAGCAAAGTGGCCGGTTGCAATGAACTCTGCACCAAGCAGCTTCAGTCCTTCAAAAAGTCCGTACCACTTGATCTTCTTGTTGCAGACCATGCATGGGTTCGGGGTTCTTCCGCCGAGATACTCCTGATGAAAATAGCCAATCACATCCTCCCTGAACTTGCTCGTCAGGTTGAGGGTAAAGACCGGAATCTGAAAATCGGGATGGTCGCTGATGACCATCTGCGAAGGGTGGAGCGAGGGTTGCTCGTCGGGAGTGTCGAGCACCCGAATGTTAAGCCCGATTACCTCGTAGCCCTGCTTGTGAAGGAGGCATGCCGTCGTAGCCGAATCAACCCCGCCCGATATGCCAACAACAACTTTTTTCTTTTCGCTCATACGTTCTCGTTACTCGTTACCTTCGGGCCATTCCCTGTTGGCTGAAACTTACATTTTTTCCCTGATTTATCCGGTATGCCTCTTCGGAGCAGATGCCCAAGCCTGTGGGGCAGTGGTTATTCATGGTATTAATTCACTTTTATTACATTAAATAGATGTAGTTGTGAGCGTGGAGTGCTGTATAGTCGAGCCATTCCGGAATTGCCGGGGCACGTCAGGCTCAAAAGCATGGATATGAAAACGATGATTCCCGGGATATTCCATGATGAGATTATTGCAGATCATCTCCTCTGCCTACCGCCAGGGATCTGAAAAGTCTCTCTCAGCTTTAATTCGGGAGTGCCACAGCCATGTTTGAAGAGTATAGTGCAACGCTTCTGGCCTTCATGAAGAGAAACGTCTCTCTCAGGTATCGGATCCTCTCGTTATCGGTTGGAGCGATCCTCTTTCTGCAAGGTTGTGCCGACACTGTTCTTTGCCCTGGGGCACTCTGTCAGCCGGGCTTTTCCGGTCGAATGGCCTCGCTGGCTCGAGATTGGTGTGGCATACTTTGCCATACCGTTAGGGCTGTTTTTTCCTGGGTTGGACGACCTTGATCCAGTGGCGGATTGGTCAGGGTACACCAGCGCCCTCTCCCTCTTTTTCTTCTGGTTCCACAGGCTGGAGTGCGTATTCGAAAGGAATAACAAAGTTTTGCTTATTGGAATAACAAAGTTTTACAAACAGCAATAACAAAGTTATATTACAGGAGAAAAACAAGGTGACATGGCAAGGTAAAACCAACTTTTAAAGGAAGATGGCAAAGCCAAACGAAAAGCTGGCTGACGCTTTGAGGGCGCTGAAGCGATTACAGGGTAAGTACCATGGCGTGATTGAGTCGGGAGATATCAAGGAGGCTCATCGTGCGATTCTGGTAGAGGAGGGATTTCTTCGGCTGGTTATGAAAGGGTGGTATATCTGTGCTAACCCGCGTGATCATGAGGGGGATTCTACGGCGTGGCATGCAAATTTCTGGTCATTTTTATCTGGCTATCTGGCAAAGCGCTTCAAGAAGAGATATAGTCTGAATGCAGATGCATCACTCCTCCTCCATACGCGGAGCACCCTTATTCCGAGACAAGTCACGGTCATCACAGCGGAAAGTGGCACCTCTGTGCTGGAGCTGCCTTACGGAAACTCCGTGTTGATTTACCCCGATAAAAAGAACATGCCTCGTTATCAGGTCGAGTTAAACGGGTTGCATGCTTAATCCGGCAAGATCGAACAGGTTGTCCGGAAAACTTCGAACAGTACCCGCCCTTCATTCTGTCTGCAAGAAGCAATGTAAAAAAGTGTTCGAAGTTAACCTGTTTCCGCCATCACTTTTCGCATAGATTCTCCCT
>CAIJVD010000027.1 GCA_903824045.1 uncultured Chlorobiaceae bacterium | reverse complement strand
GGTCAACCAGATGCCGTTTCAGGATGATTACTTTTTCGTGAGCTTGGTAGTTTTTACGATGTTTGCGCATGATGAATTCCTCCGTTTTTGTACACTAACTCAAACGTTTGAATTCTCCAATTCACGCTGAACCAAAACAGTTCCAGCCAACACCTTCAATAACGACAGGCTCTTTGGTTTTAACTACGGCACGAAAATTGGCGATGGTGACCTGAACGTGGTCGTTGGAGTTTTTGATGATCAATCCAAGCCCAATACCAGCAAAACCGGCGATGGCGTTTTGAACGATGGTTATGCGCTGAGTGTCAGCTACAAAACCAAAGCTGGTGATGTCTCCTTCGAGCCACAGGTGGTTACTGCGCTGACCAAACACGAGACCGTCTACCAGACGGCCCTCTCGACCGACAACACCTATGTTACAGGTAATCCTTTTCATGCAGGTATCGCTCCTATAACCTTCGGTGCAAATGTTGCGGTTCCGGCTGGTGACGTGAAGCTCGGTTTCAGCGGATTCTATACGAGTGGTAAAGGGACGACCCCGAGCTCCTCAGCTATTTATGGCGCCGCTGCTGGAGGCAAAGTTGATTACACGGGTTACCTGTTGAGGGCAAAAGTTGAGTACGGCCAGTTCCTTGCCTGGTATGACTACAACAAGACCAATGACAAGTCAGCAACTACTGAGGTTGATTACACTAACAACTTTATCTGGGCACAGTACAAGATCGCTGCCAGCAAGCAGCTGACCATTCAGCCGACTGTACGCTACCTGACCACAAAAAAGCATACTTCCGCAGCTGATACAGACATCAATCGTCTGCGCACGGAAGTTGTAGCAACGATAGCTTTCTAAGCTGTTTACTCCGGGCATCCGGGCGGTGAGGGGAAGTTTGATGGAAACTTCGCTGGTGTGTGTGTGCATCTTGTTATCAACGCTGTCCGGATGTTTTTTTTAGGCGATGTGGGTGAGTGGTCTAAGCCAAGGGTCTGCAAAACTCTTTATCACAAGTTCGAATCTTGTCATCGCCTCTCAAGTTCAGTGCAATGCAGTTCCTCCCTTCATCCGGGTGTCTCGGTGAAAAGTGCAGTCGGGTGCATTTTTCCTTAAGAGACACCCGGATGTTTTTTTGTTTCCTCCAGCCCCCCTCTTCTTTGGAAAAGTCACTTTAAAGGAGTGCTGAATCCCTCTTTTTTGCGATATTTACAGGATTTCAAGAAGAAGCGTTTGGATATATGTGCCCGCTTGGCTTTTTTTAACAATCGTTAATGCAATCTGCTGTTGCTCCCCCCTTTCAGAGTGACGTATGACAGAGCCCCCGGGCTTTCTCTTGCATCGTGAATGGGGTGCCCTTTGTTTTTTCAATATCATAGATTTTCGTAGAAAATGAGTGGACATGAGCTTGATTCTGCTGCCCTTGGCAAAGTTGGCATGATGCGCCAGAAGCAGCCTGATATGTATGTTATGCGCCTCAAGGCGGTTGCCGGCGACCTCACTGCCGACCAGCTCGCCTGCGTCGCCGTTGTTGCCCGCAAATATGGCAGGGGGTTTGTTCATCTTTCAACACGACAGGGCATCGAAATCCACTATGTCCACAAGGACAATCTCGAAACTGCCCGTCTTGAACTGCTGGAAGCCGGCATCGAGATGGGTGCCTGCGGGCCGAGGGTCCGCGTTATTGTTGCCTGTCCTGGAGATGACTCCTGCCGGTGGGGAAACATCGATACCAAAAAGATCGCAAGAGAGCTTGATGCCCGCTATTTCAAGCAGGAGGCGCCCTCAAAGTTCAAGCTTGCCGTAACAGGGTGCTCGCATAATTGCACCAAGGCAAATGAAAATGACATCGGTATCCGTGGCGCCATAGAGCCTAAGTGGGAGGCATCGGATTGCAACGACTGCGGTCTCTGTGTTTCGCTCTGTCCGTTGCACTCAATCTCTCGCGTGGACAGCGACGAGGGATTTTCGTATGAGATCGACTGGGAGAGCTGCATCAACTGCAGCATCTGCACCTCTCTCTGCCCCTCCGGTTCTTGGGCGATCGGCAGGATTGGCTATACGCTCTTTATCGGGGGTACGATGGGCAAAATCCCCCGGCTGGCATCGGTGCTCAAGCAGCTGGTGGAGACGGAGGAGGAGCTTTATTTGCTTATTGACAAGGCTTTTGGCTACTACTGCGCAAACGGTCGCAAGAAAGAGCGTTTCGGCCACATGATCGACCGAATCGGGCTCGACACGGTGAAGGAGGCGATTCTTGGTACAGAGTAAACCCCGCAAACATATCGACGTGCAGGGGATCTCATGCCCGCTCAATGCGATGCGCGTCAAGGCGGCAGTTTCCGAGCTCGAGCGGGATGAACTGCTTGAGATTCTCGTCGATGAAGGGGAGGGGGTTCTGCGCGTCGCCCAGACACTCAAGGACTCCGGTCACAGGATCGTCAAGGTCGAAAACCGCGGTCACGGTGTAAGCCTGATTGTCGGGAAATCTAAACAGAGCTAAACGAATCGATTGAAAGCATGATAACAAGGGAGCAGATAGAGTGCCTCAACAGTGAGCTCGAGGGGAAGTCACCGCAGGAGATCCTTCGCCGTGCCGTGGACTCCTTTGGGGCCTCGGGTTGCGCGCTTGCCTCAAGCTTCGGGGCGGAAGATCAGGTCATTACCGATATTATCCACAGCGAAAATCTGCAGGTTCCTCTGTTTACGCTCGATACCGGCCGGCTGCATCAGGAGACCTACAACGTTCTTGATGCAACAAGGCTTCGCTACGGCCTGCAGATTGAGGTGCTCTTTCCCGAGCGAGGGGCAGTTGAAACGATGGTGACGAGCCATGGACCGAATCTTTTTTATGAAAGCGTTGAACGCCGTCGCGAGTGCTGCGGTGTTCGCAAGATCGAACCCCTGAAAAGAAAGCTCTCCACCCTCACCGCCTGGATATGCGGGCTGCGCCGTGAGCAGTCGGTAACAAGAACCGCCGTAGCGCCGATTGAGTGGGATGCGGCTTTCGGTCTCTACAAGATCAACCCGCTTGCTGAAGCAACCGAGGAGTGGGTCTGGGAGTATATCAAAGAGCACTCCGTGCCCTACAATGCACTGCATGACGAGGGTTTTCCAAGCATCGGCTGTGCACCGTGCACCAGAGCGGTCAAGCCGGGCGAGGACGTTCGGGCCGGACGCTGGTGGTGGGAGATGGCTGAACACAGGGAGTGCGGCCTGCATCGCGACAAACACTAACACTATTGAAGGACAGCATGGATCATCTCGACAAACTTGAGGCGCAGAGCGTCTATATTCTCAGGGAGGCATACAGGGAGTTCAAGAGCCTCTGCATGCTCTGGTCGATAGGCAAGGACAGTACGGTGATGCTCTGGCTGGCCCGCAAGGCATTTTTCGGCCATGTGCCCATCCCTCTCGTTCATATTGACACGCATTACAAGATTCCGGAAATGATCGCCTACCGCGACCGCATTGCGCTCGAGTGGAATCTGAACATGATCTACGGTGAGAACCGTGATGCACTGGAGCAGAAACTCACCTTTCCTGACGGCAATACCGACCGTTTGACCTGCTGCAAGTATCTGAAGAGCGAGGCCTTGAAGCACACGCTCTCCGGCGAGTGGCCGCGCTACCGGCTCGATCATGAGCTGAAGCGATACGTGCCCGACGAGGGAAAGGAACCCTATACGGGCGTGATTGCCGGTGTAAGGGCGGATGAGGAGGGGAGTCGTTCGAAGGAGAGGTATTTCTCGCCCAGGGACAAGGATAACGTCTGGGATGTCGGTGATCAGCCGCCCGAGTTCTGGAACCAGTTCAAGACCGATTTTGCCCCGGGAACCCATGTGCGCATCCATCCCTTGCTCGACTGGACAGAGCTCAATATCTGGGAGTATATCGAACGCGAGAATATCCCGATTGTCTCTCTCTACTTCAACCAGGGCGAAGGTACACGGTTTCGTTCGCTCGGATGCTATCCCTGCACCAATCCGGTTGATTCTGAGTCGAGAACGTTGGCAGAGGTCATCGAAGAGCTCCGCAGCGGCAAGCTCTCCAACATTGCCGAACGATCAGGCCGGGCGCAGGACAGCGAAGACGGCGGTCTTGAAACCCTCCGTCGTGACGGGTACATGTAAGAGGAGATTTTGGATTGGAAGAGGTTGGTCCACGAATTGCACGAATTTTCACGAATTGAGGAGATTTTGGATTTTGGTGGCACGGACTTACACAATGGGATCTATGTAAAGACCAAGATCTTGTTGTGTGAGTTTGAACGGTAAACAGCATTAAGCGTTTGTAGACATGAATATTGTTATTGTCGGGCATGTTGATCATGGGAAGAGTACCGTCATTGGTCGTCTTTTGGCTGATACGGGGTCGCTTCCCGAGGGGAAACTTGATGCGGTGAAGGCGAGCTGCCGGCGCAATTCGAAGCCGTTCGAATATGCGTTTCTGCTTGATGCGCTCAAGGACGAGCAGGCTCAGGGCATCACCATCGATATGGCTCGCTGCTTTTTCAAGACGAAGAAGCGCGACTACATCATCATTGACGCTCCGGGCCATATCGAGTTTCTGAAAAACATGATTACCGGCGCATCGCGTGCCGAAGCGGCACTGCTTGTCATCGATGCTGACGAGGGGATTCAGGAGAACTCGAGGCGCCATGGCCAGATGGTCTCCATGCTCGGCGTCAAACAGGTGACGGTGCTGGTCAACAAGATGGACCTCGTCGGCTACCGCGAAGAGGTCTATCTGAAGCTGCAAGCCGACTATTCCGAATTTCTCCGGCAAATCAAGGTGACGCCGGTAAGCTTTATTCCCGTCAGCGCTCGAGAGGGGGAGAACATCGCATCGCACTCCGAACTGATGGGGTGGTACACCGGCCCAACTGTTCTCGACCAGCTCGACGGGTTTGCAAGTGAGGCCGACCTGCAGGAGAAGCCCTTCCGGTTTCCCGTGCAGGATATCTACAAATTCACCAAAGAGAATGACGACCGCAGAATTGTAGCCGGTACGGTTGCGGCAGGAACGGTGCATGCCGGTGATGAGGTGCTCTTTCTCCCATCCGGAAAGCAGTCCAGAGTGCTCTCGGTGGAGTCCTTCAATACCAGACCGAAAACAGCCGCCACTGTTGGCGATGCCATCGGTTTTACGCTTGCCACACAGATCTATATCCGTCCGGGAGAGCTGATGGTGAAGCCCTCCGACCCGCAGCCCGAGGTGGGAAGCCGTTTCAGGGTGAATATTTTCTGGCTTGGCCGCGCGCCGATGGTCCGTGACCGGGAGTACAAGCTCAAGCTCGGTTCGGCAAAGGCCTCGGTCCGCCTTGCCGAAATCTGCAATACCCTCGACGCCTCTGACTTGAGTTTCAGCAGCAGCAAGCAGCAGCTCGAATGCCGTGACGTTGGTGAGTGCATTCTGGAAACATCACGTCCGATTGCCTTCGACCCCTCCTCATCAAGCGAGAGTACCGGCCGGTTCGTTATTGTCGATAATTTCGAGATCGCCGGGGGCGGAATCGTTGTCGAAAACCTCTCTTCCGGAGAGACCCTCCTGCAGCGCCACATCCGTGAGCGTGAGAACAACTGGGAGGCCGGTCATGTCCGAGTCGAGGAGAGAGCTCAGGCAAACAGCCACCAGCCGAAGTTTATCGTCTTTACCGGAGCACCTGGAACAGGGAAACGTGCGGTTGCCAAATCGCTTGAGCGCACGCTCTTCGAAAACAGGATGAACGCCTACTATCTCGGGGTAGCGAGTATCGACCGCGGGCTCGATGCCGATATCGGCGCCAAAGCGGACAGTGCTGACGAGAGGCTGAGAAGGATCGGTGAACTTGCCCGCATCCTTACCGATGCAGGACTTATCTTTATCACCACAATCGACGACGCCGACGACTTCGATATTGAAGCCCTCAAGCAGCTCAACGAGCCGAACGATATTCTGGTCATCAATCTCGGCGAGAACGGATTTTCGCGCTACCAGCCCGACCTTCACCTTCCCTCGGTCGGCGAGTTGAAGGAGTCGGTCGCCCTGGTGGTGACCATGCTGAAAACAAGGGAAATTATCAACGACTGGCAGATATGAAGAGTCTGCCGGTAACGCTGAAACTTCAGGGGAAGCGCGTGCTGGTCGCCGGAGGCGGAGCCGCTGCTCTTGAAAAGGTCGTGATGCTTCAACGACTCTGTTGCCCATTCACCGTCATTGCTGAAGAGATTTGTGATGAGATTCTTCAGAGCGGATGCATCGTCGAGTTGCGCGAGTTGAGCCAGAGCGATCTGGAGGGTGTGATGGTTCTCTATCTCTGCAGCAGTGATCGTGAAGCCAACCGTTTTCTGAAACTCCAGGCAAATGTGCGCGGCATTCTCGTCAATACCCCGGACGATCCTGAACTCTGTGACTTTTTCACTCCCGCCATTTTCGCCCGGTGCCCTATGACCGTGGCAGTCTCATCCTCAGGCACCGATGTGAAGAAGGCAATCGATTGGCGCAACAAGATAGAGCAACTGCTCACTGCAGATGGCCCGGACGCTTGAACCGCAGCGGGTCGTCACTCCGAGAGGATGCCTCCTGCTTCCCCAGGCTGGGGAGTTTTGCGGTCTGGCGATTCTCTCTCTGCATATTGACCCCGATCCCTGCCTCGCGCTGCTATCGGGAGGTGTTGATTTTGCGCTCTTTCCTGCGACGGAGTTGCCGGCTGATCTTCCTGAGGGCATTAATCTCGTTGCAGTTGTCCGAGAGAGCGTCTTCATTGCCGAACCCTCAGAGCATCCGCTTTCGGCAATGACGGCGGTTGTTGCCCGCAGGGAACGCCCGGATCTGAAGGTCAGCTTTCTTCGTCACGACATCCGGCAGAGCTATGGAAAGGTCTATCTCTGTGGCGCCGGTGCCGGCGGGCGTGACTATCTGACGCTACGTGCCGACAGGCTTCTGGGACGTGCAGGGGTGATCTTCTACGACGATCTCATTGACATATCGTTGCTTGACGCCTACGATGCTGAAAAAGTCTATGTCGGCAAGCGCAAGGGGCACCATCATCGAGACCAGGAGGAGATCAATCGCGAGCTTTATCTCGCCGCAGAGAAAAAACAGATCGTTGTCAGGCTCAAAGGGGGCGACCCGCTTATCTTCGGCCGGGGAGGCGAGGAGATGCTCTATCTGCGCGAGCGGCATGTTGATGTCGAGATCGTGCCTGGGGTCTCCGCCCTTCAGAGTGCGGCAGCTGCAGCCGCTATCCCGCTCACCATGAGGGGGGTCAGCGGGGGAGTTACCCTGCTCAGCGCCCACAACGTGCTTGCCGGAGGGAAGGCGAGGACACTGGTGTTCTTCATGTGCGCAAGTCGCCTTCAGGAACTGCAAAAGATACTCATTGATGAGGAGCAGGTCGACCCGGAGATGGCGGTCGCACTCGTCTACAAGGCGGGTTTTTCGGATGAGATGGTGACTTTGACCACGGTCAGCTCCATGCACCTTCAGGAGCAGGCTTCACCGCTGCTTGCCATTGTCGGAAGAACGGCATCGTTTTACCGGAAACGGGAGAGGGTTCTCTATCTTGGCAGTGACCCATACAGCTGCCTGTTGAGGGGTAAAATCGTTCCGCTCTTACCGGGGCGACTCCTTGGTGAAGAGGAACTTCAGGGGTTCGACGCGGTCGCGCTTGAATCTGATCGGGATGCTGCGGCTTTTCTTCAGTCGGTGAAGAGAGTCCCGCCTCATCTGCTTTTCTTTGTCTACCATAACGAGAGCGCAAACCGGCTCAGCGCAGCAGGATTCGGTGCCTCTGTTGTGGAGATGGCCTCTTGAACAGTAATGGATCTCTGCTTCCTCAATCGTCTTTAGTTCTCGAGGGAAACAGTTACCCTCTGGCGGCAAATTCGAGTGCGGTATAGATGGTTTTGAAGGGGAGCAGGAGAGAGAGCGGTGCATCAAGCAGCGGGATGGCTCCATAGCTTTCGTACCATGCTCTGGCCCGCATGTTTTTTGCATCGATAAGGAGAGCAACCCCCCCTACCTGTGTTGCAACCTGCAAGCATCTTCGGCCTGCGGAGAGCAGCAGTTGTCCACCCAGCCCTCTCCCCTGAACTGACCGGTCTACCGCCAGTCGGCAAAGTCTGAACACCGGGACCTCATGGCGGGCGAGCCCCCGCTTGATGACCTCAGGAGTATTTGCATAGGCTATAGAGGCAACACTGAGGCTGTAGTAGCCAAGAATGGTTGTGTTGGTGTCATCTACTGCGAGAAATGTTTTTGCTCCGCCTTTGCTGTGACTGTTGCGAGCGTGATTGACGAGAAAAATGTTGAGCGCATCGTCCCCGCAGTCAAAAGCCTTCCGGTCGTGTTGTCGGGCTATCGGCTCTTCATGCCAGCGAGGCAGCGTCATGATTGATCTCTGAGAGCGAAGGCCGCCGCCATGAGCTTTTTGTTCGGCAGGGGTGGATCTTCAAGCAGCAGGAGAACGTGCAGGCTGTCCTTCCCTGAAAGCGCAACATTTTCATGCTGTTCGATAACTGTTTTGGCAGCTGAAATGGCTGTGCGGGTGACGAATTCGGTGAGATCCGTTGACTGAAGCGATGCGGCCCGCATGAGCAGCCGCTTGTCTGCGGCATCGATTCGAAGCGAGAGGCGCTCATTGCTGACTACCGGATTCTGTGGCATGGCAACAGTTCTCTTATGGTCTTTGAAGAAGGCATAGCGTAAAGTACGAAATATTTCGACTTGTACGACTTCAAGACGTACGGATAAATGTGGTGATCAGATCTCGTAGTCCCCGCTGAAGACCTTGACGCGGTTGAAGGAGACGAATACCTTGTCGCCCTTCGAGAGCTGCAGGTTCAGGTAGAGCTCACGGGGGACTTCAGCCTCGATGGGGTGCTCGAACCCTTCGCAGGATAGGTTCAGGCCGATCTGGCCTCCAAGCAGGCGGATCTCGCGGATGGTGCCGATGACGTCGGTCTCACTGCTACGGATCTTGCTGATACCGATCTCATGCGGGCGGACGAAGGTCTGGCTCGGTTTTTCATCCACGTTTTTCAGCTCGTCCGGTGCGTCAACAAGATGCTCGCCGAGGCTTACCATCCCCTCCTTGATACGCCCATGAAAGACATTGACGTTGCCAAGGAAGTTATAGACAAAGGCGTTGGCCGGGTGGTCGTAGACCTCCTGCGGTGATCCCTGCTGTTCGATGCGTCCTTTGTTGATGACGACTATCCGGTCAGCAAGCTCCAGCGCCTCCTCCTGGTCGTGTGTCACAAAGATGCTGGTGACGTGGATCTCCTCGTGCAGCTTTCTCAGCCAGCGACGCAGCTCCTGGCGCACCTTGGCATCGAGCGCTGAAAAGGGTTCGTCAAGAAGCAGCACCTTCGGGTTGACGGCAAGCGCTCTGGCAAGTGCTACGCGCTGGCGCTGTCCGCCCGAGAGTTGGGAGGGGTAGCGTTTTATCGCCCACTCCATCTGCACCAGTTTCAGGAGGTGTTCTACACGGTCATTGATCTCGCTTTTTGAAGGGCGCTTGCTCCGCTCGAGAACCTTGAGGCCGAATGCGACATTCTCGAAGACGTTCAGACGGCGGAATAGCGCGTAGTGCTGAAAGACGAATCCGACATTTTTCTCTCTGGGCGAGAGGTTCGTGGTGTCTTTACCCTCAAGGATGATCTTTCCTGAGTCGGCACTCTCGAGGCCTGCAATGATGCGCAGCAAGGTCGTTTTGCCGCAGCCGGACGGGCCGAGCAGCGCAATCAGGTCGCCTGTGGCGATGCTGAGATTGATGTTGTCGAGAGCAGTGTAGCCGGTGAATTGCTTCGATATGTTCTGAAGTTCGATACCCATGACGGAGGTTAGTTTTCCAAGCTGTGTTTCTGAAAGTGTTTTTCCAGGGAGACCTTGCCGACAACGGTAAGCAGTGCAAGGAATACCAGAATTGATGCGACGGCGAAGGATGCCGTGAAGTTGTATTCGCTGTAGAGGATCTCGACATGCAGCGGCACCGTATTGGTCTGGCCGCGGATATGACCCGACACCACTGATACCGCACCGAATTCGCCAATGGAGCGCGCACTGCAGAGAATCATGCCGTAAAGCAGGCCCCACCGGATGTTTGGCAGGGTGATCTTGCTGAATATCTGCCACCCCTTTGCGCCGAGCGTGAGAGCGGCTTCCTCCTCGTCACGGCTTTGGGCTTCCATCAGCGGGATAAGCTCGCGGGCGATGAAGGGAAAGGTGACAAAGAGGGTGGCAATGATGATGCCTGGGGTAGAAAAGATGATTTTGATGCCGTGTTCGCCAAGCCATCCGCCAAAGGGTGTACGGCTGCCAACGAGCAGCACAAAGATCAGGCCGGCAATAACCGGGGAGACCGCAAAGGGAAGGTCGAGAAGGGTTTTAAGCGTCGCTTTCCCGCGAAAATTGAACTTGGTGATTGCCCAGGCGGCCGACAGTCCAAAGAGCGCATTGAGCGGAACGACGATGGCAACAGTGGTAAGCGTCAGCTGGAGCGCCTTGATGGCATAGGGCTCCGTAATGCATTCAAGATAGAAGGCCCATCCTTTCTGGAATGCCTGCGCAAAGACCATCCCGAGAGGAAGGAAGATAAAGAAGACAAAAAAGAGAAAGGTCAGGCTGATGAGCACGATGCGAACCCAGAGAGGGTCGGAGACTCTTCTCTTTACAGCGGTGGTGGTGGTTGATGTTTCGGGTTTCAGCATGGTTTTCAGCGGTATGCCTTCTGTTGCCACTCCTGGATCGCATTAAGCGCCAGAAGCATTGAAAATGAGATCAAGAGCAGCACAAGAGCAACGGCAGAAGCTCCGGCATAATCAAACTGGTCAAGTTTCGACATGATCATCAGCGGGGCGATCTCGGTTTTCATCGGCAGGTTTCCTGCAATGAAGATCACAGAGCCGTACTCTCCGATCGATCGTGCAAATGCGAGCGTCACTCCGGTAAGCAGCGCAGGAAAGAGGTGCGGCAGGATGATCCTGCGAAAGGTCTGCCATCGAGTGGCACCAAGCGAGTGGGCGGACTCTTCGATCTCGACCTCAAGCTCCTCCAGCACCGGCTGAAGGGTTCGTACCACAAACGGAAAGCCGATAAAGATAAGCGCCAGAACGATTCCCGTCGGGGTGTTGATGATCTGCAGGTTCCATTTTGCGCTGATCTCTCCGAGCCACCCTGCGGGGGAGTAGAGGGTGGCGAAACAGATGCCGGCCACTGCGGTCGGCAGGGCAAAGGGGAGGTCAACAAGCGCGTCGAGGATGGCCTTGCCCGGGAAGCGGTAACGCACAATCACCCATGCGGTCAAGAGGCCAGCGACGGCATCGAAGAGTGAGGCGAAAAAGGCCGTCGAAAAGCTGAGCCGGTATGCTGCCAGCACTCTTGGGGCGGTGACGGCTTGCATGAATGGTTCCCAGCCCATCGGAACGGTGTTGAAAAAGACCATGCTCAACGGGACGATGACGATGGCGGAGAGATAGAACACCGTGTATCCCATCGAAAGTCCGAACCCTGGCAGGATGTTGCGTTTTTTGTTCTTGACGATTGACATTCAGGTTTTGTATAAAGCAAACCGCAGAGGAGCCCTTCTTAGGGGAGTCCTCTGCAGTTTAATGAAAGAGTGTTAAAGCCCGGTCAGGGTGTATAGATCTGGTCGAACACACCGCCGTCTTTGAAATGTGTCTTCTGTGCCGTACGCCAGTCAGTGAATACTTCGCTCAGGTTGAAGAGCTTGATTTTCGGGAAGTTCGCCGCATACTTTTTCAGCGCTGCAGGGTTTCTTGGGCGATAGTAGTTCTGAGCAATGATGTCCTGTGCCTGAGGGGTGTAGAGGAAGTTCAGGTAGGCCTCAGCCAGCTTGCGGGTGCCGTGCTTGTCAACATTCTTGTCGACAATGGCAACCGGAGGTTCAGCAAGGATGCTGACCGATGGCGAGACGATTTCGAACTTGTCCGAGCCGAACTCCTTGAGAATCAGGTGGGCTTCGTTTTCCCATGCAATCAGCACATCACCAAGGCCGCGCTGTGCAAAGGTGATGGTTGAGCCGCGGGCACCGGTGTCGAGCACGGGAACATTCTTGTAGAGAGCCTTGATGAATGCCTTTGCCTTTTCAGGGGATTTTGTCTGCTTTTGCTTGTATCCCCATGCTGCCAGGTAGTTCCAGCGAGCGCCGCCTGAGGTTTTGGGGTTAGGCGTGATAACGGAGATTCCCGGTGTTACCAGGTCGTCCCAGTTCTTGATCTTTTTCGGGTTCCCCTTGCGTACGACGAAAACGATGGTCGAGGTGTAGGGGGTGCTGTTCTGTGCGAGCTTTTTCTGCCAGTTTTCAGCAAGAAGCTTGCTGTCGGCGATGGCATCAATGTCATAGGCAAGCGCAAGGGTCACGACATCGGCTTCAAGGCCGTCGATGACAGCGCGAGCCTGCTTGCCTGAACCTCCGTGCGACTGGTTGATGACGGCTGTCTGTCCGGTTTTTTTCTGCCAATGTTTGATGAATGCTGCATTCTCGCTCTGGTAGAGCTCCCTTGTCGGGTCGTAGGAGACATTCAAAAGCGTCTGAGCGGCTGCGGCCTCAGCGATGGAAGCGGGAACTCCCGATGCAAGAAGGAGGGAGGCTGCAAGTGTTATTTTTCTGGTCCAGTCAAGTCTCATGGTTATAATCCTCAGTTTGGTTGATTTCAGTTGTTTAAAGTGATCTTAAGGGCAAAAAAAAACCGGCTCTCTCTATCTGTTCAGGAACCGGTTAATGGTGTGTTGGACACTGCAGTGAGCGTCGACACGAACCGGAAAATCCTTTTTCAGAAAGTCGCATGCAGCGACAGCATCGTTCGTCACAGGAGAGGATTATGGTATGCTTTTTTGTTGCCATGGGTACGTTCATTTGATTCACAATCGTTAATAAAACGGAATCTTATGATTGTTTCCAAGTGGCTACCGCAAATATACCATAAAGAGGGTAGGCGCGCCAGAGCGTTTGCCTTGCTGATTATGCCGCTAAAGCCACGTTCCGACCTTTCTTGCGGCCTTGAAACTGCTCCATGCAAGAGCGGAGAGAAGGTTGCGGTCGCCGGGGAAGGAGGCGGAAAATGCCTTGACCAGAGATTGGTCGACACGGTAGGGGGCAAGAGCGGTCAGGAGGGCGAGCTTTGCCGGTGTTCTGTCGGGTGCGCTCAAGCCTTGACTCGCATCTTCGCACCAGCCGGAGGAGATTCCGGGATCACTGCCGTTCCACTTCTCAACGGCCTGGATGACCACGTGACGAACCTCAACGGAGAGTGCTGATGCTCCAACTCGTTCAACTGCTCCGCGGCAGGTCATCCGGATTCCGGCAAGGAGCTCAGGCTGGGGCAGGTGACGGGTGAACGGTTCCACGGCCGCACCGAACTCCTTTTTTATGGTTGAAAGGATTTTTGGGGCAGTGGTATCGCCCTGGGGCTGGCGCGGAGCCAGATAGCGGATGCTCATGACGTTCCTCTGTTAATGAACCACGCTCTTGTACTTACAGCACCTCTTCGATTCTGCCGTGCAGCTCGTAGGGTGAAGTGTCGGTGATGGTTGCCATGCAGAACGAGCCGACGCTGATATTGGAAGCTCCAATGTCCAGAATGCACTCATTGTCGACCTCCGGTGCATCATACTCTGTTCTGCCGAAGGCGGTACTGCCCTCGATCTGATCAATCACCACCTTCAGTGAGCTCCCCTCGAAGACACGGTTCTTCTCGTCCGAAATGGACTCCTGCAGCTCCATGATCTCCGAGACACGATCACGTTTTTCTTCGATTGAAAGTGAATCCTCGAGCGTGAAGGAGGGGGCGTGCTCTTCGTGGCAGTAGGGGAAGCATCCGAGCCGGTCGAAGCGGCTGGTTTCGACGAACTGCAAG
This sequence comes from uncultured Chlorobiaceae bacterium, assembly GCA_903824045.1. Lineage (GTDB taxonomy): Bacteria > Bacteroidota > Chlorobiia > Chlorobiales > Chlorobiaceae > Chlorobium. The sequence continues at coordinate 81,342 of CAIJVD010000027.1, read as the reverse complement.
AGCTCCTCGAACTCCTCACGGGTTTCGCCGGGGTAGCCTGCAATCAAGGTGGTGCGCAGGCGGATATCGGGATTGTTCTCTCTTATGGTTTCGATCAGCCGGATGGTTCCGGCCTTGTCGATGCCGCGGTTCATCGAGCGGAGGATCCGGTCGTTGCAGTGCTGGAGGGGGATGTCGAGGTAGTTGCAGATATTTTTTCGGTCACGCATCGTGCGGATAACCTCCATCGGAAAGTTCACCGGGTAAGCGTAAAATAGCCTGACCCACTCGAAATCAATATCCGAAAGCTTCAGTACCAGGTCGTTCAGGAGGGTTTTGCCGGCCAGGTCGTAGCCGTAGAGGCTGATGTCCTGGGCGATCAGGTTCAACTCCTTCACTCCGGCGCTTTTCAGAAGGGCGGCTTCGCGCAGCAGCTGTTCGGGTGGCTGACTCACATAGCGTCCCCTGATCTTGGGTATCGAGCAGAACGAGCATGAACGGTTGCACCCTTCGGCAATCTTGAGGTATGCATGGTGGGAGGGCGTCAGAAGCGAGCGGCGGTCGAAGAGCTCCTCGCGGTATGCGGCGCCGATTGCGACAAGCACTTCAGGCAGCTCGCGGGTGCCGAAAAAGCCGTCAACTTCCGGCATCTCTTCGAGAAGTTCCTTGCGGTAGAGTTCGCTGAGGCAGCCCATCACATAGACGCGCCGGATTTTTCCTTTCGTTTTCTTTTCGATGGCCGCAAGGGTCTCGGCAATGGACTCCTCCTTGGCGTCCTCGATGAAGGCGCAGGTGTTGATAAGGATGGTGTCGGCCTCATCGGCATGGTCGGTGAAACAGATGCCGGATGCTTCGGCCTGTGCCATCAGCCGTTCGGAGTCTACGGTGTTCTTTGAGCAGCCGAGGCTGAGGAGAAAGACGTTATGCTTGTTCATTGCTGTTGAATCGTTCAAGAAAATCCTGTTTCCACTCCATGAAGGAGCCTTTTTCTATTTCCTGTCTGGCGGTCGAGGTCAGCCACATGAAAAATGAGATGTTCTGCAGTGTGCAGAGCTTGAGACCGAGAATCTCTCCGACATTCAGGAGATGGCGGATGTAGGCCCGGGAGTAGTTGCGGCAGATATCGTTGTCGAACCCTTCATCGATGGATCGGAAGTCGGCGGAGTAGCGGGCTGAGCGCAGGTTGATCGACCCCTGGCGGGTATAGACCCTTCCGTTTCGGCCCTCTCTTGTCGGGATGACGCAGTCGAACATGTCTACGCCGCGCTCAATGGCGTTGAGGATGTTTTCGGGTGTTCCAACCCCCATCAGGTAGCGGGGCTTGTGCTGGGGAAGGAGGGTGTTGGAGAGCTCCAGAATGCGGTACATCTCTTCAGCCGGTTCGCCGACGGCCATGCCGCCGATGGAGTAGCCGTCGAAATCGAGGTCGACGAGAGCTCTGGTTGAGATGGTGCGCAGATCTTCATGGATGCCACCCTGCGTGATGCCGAAGAGGTACTGCTCGTGGCGGTAAAGTGGTTCTGTTGAGGAGAAGTGCTCTTTTGCCCTCTCCGCCCAGCGGATGGTCAGCTCTCCGGATTTGCGGATATACTCCTTCTCTGCGGTGGAGGGGGGGCACTCGTCGAGCGGCATCATGATGTCGCTTCCGATGATGCGCTGTGTATCGACAACGTTTTCGGGTGTGAACTGCTGTTTGGATCCGTCAAGGTGCGATTTGAAGATCACTCCCTTTTCGCTGATTTTGCGCAGGTCGGAGAGTGAGTAGACCTGATAGCCGCCGCTGTCGGTCAATAGCGGGCCCTGCCAGTTCATGAAACGGTGTACGCCTCCGGCGGCTCGAAGAATGTCGTTTCCGGGTTTGAGATAGAGATGGTAGGTGTTTGCAAGGATGATTTGGACCTTCTGCTCATTCAGCTCATGAGGCTCAACAGATTTTACGCTTGCCCTGGTGCCGACAGGCATGAATACCGGGGTTTGTATCGTTCCGTGAGCCGTTTCAAGGAGTCCGCATCTGGCTGACGAACGGCTGTCGGTTTTGAGGACGCTGAATTTCATGCGGGCAGAGGGTGTGCGGTAGATCAGAAAAAAGTTGATAACGGCCGTTTCAGAGCGTCCGACCGGGCGGTGATGGCCGATAACTGTGGGTCGGCTTTTTGCTCTGGCAAGGTAGGCAAAGGGCGCGAGAAAAAAAAGCAGTGAGGGTGCTCACCTGTTTTCAGTATTGCCGCGCTACTCCATTGAGGAGACTTTAACCGATACGCTGAGTTTCTCTATGGCACTCCCCTTGTAGGTTCCCCTGACCGGAGGGACGTCGTCGTAATCCCTTCCCGAGCCGATCTTGATGTAGCGCTCATCGGCCAGAAGGGTGTTGTGGGTCGGGTCCATGCCGATCCATCCCTTTTCCTTTCCGCAGTATACCTCGCACCATGCGTGGCTTGCTTCATCCCTTCCGTCGGGAGTGCTTCCGCCGTAGAGGTAGCCGCTGACATAGCGGGCTGGAACGCCGAGATAGCGGCAGGATGCAAGCATGATGTGGGCAAAGTCCTGGCAGACTCCGCGTCCGAGGGCCATGACCACCGAGCTTGTGCTGTGAACATCGGTGACTCCGGGTTCGTAGATGAACGACTCGTTTATGGTGCGGCAGATCGATTCAGCGAGCCCGTAGCTCTCAAGATCGGTTGGAAAGCGTGAGGTGAAATCCTTGATGGCCTGGTCGAAATGGACATAGCGGCTTTCGGCAGAAAAATCCATCAGCAGGATCTCCTCATCATCGGCGGCACGCGAGTTTCCCACGCCCGTCTCCACCACGGAGGTGGCGACGATTTTAACCCGCTTGTGACTCTGCAGCAGATTGAAGTGGTGGACACTGTTGCCGTAGAAGTCGGTGTATTCAAAAATTGTGGCCGATGGATCGACCTGCAGCTTGAAGCTCGCACAGCGCTGGGGAGCTGCATGATTGCTGTCAGGGTGCAGCCTTACCTCTGTTGCTGTTTCGTAGATAGGGTTGTCATATTCAAACAGCGTGGAGTGTTCAACTTTTAGGATCATTCTGTTTTGAGATTTACATCCGGTTATTGCTGCTGCTGATGCTGCTGTGCCTGGCTCCAGTTTGCTCTTCCTCCGGAAATACCGGTAAAGGGAAGTGCCGCATCAATATCGGCAGACTCGATTTCAGGAGTGTGGTAGGCGAAATAGGTCAGATGCACCTGTTCGCCGATTTTGACAAGCCGCTGCTCAAGCTCTTCGAGGTAGCGGTGCAACCCTTTTGAGTAGATGTCCTCGATGGAGGTATAGCTGAGCTCTGCCTCCATCTTTCCGATGAGACGGTCCGCATTGTTCACATAGCGGTGACGGGAGCTGCCCGATATTCTCCAGAGCGCATCTTCGGCGGCGCAGACCGAAAAATTGATGCTGCGCGGGAAGGTCCTGTCGAGGATGAGAAAACGGAGAATGTTGTCAGGGTCAATCCTCGAGAGATAGACCTTCCGGAAGGCTTCGAGCGCACTGCAGCTTTTCAGGACGGCCATCCACTGGATGATGTCGACCGACCCTTCGACAACGTCCATAGGCTCTTCAGAGAGCGGGTGAGGGCTTTTCAGCTCCGGCAGAAGCATGTGGTATTTTACGTCGATCAGCCGGGCGATGTTGTCGGTCCGTTCAAGGTACTTGGCGATCTGTATGAAATCCCACCCCTCGTTATGCGAGAAGGTGTTGTCGGTGATCCCCTGAAAGAGGTGGGAGGCGTTTTTGATCTCCTTGTAGAAGGTGTAGGGGTCGTTTTGCACCAGCTGGGGGGTGACGCTCTGCAGATAGTGGTAGAGGTTGTTGACCTGCTCCCACATCTCGCTCGAGATGCTCTCGATGATGCTGCGCGCATTCTCTCTTGCCAGGCCAATGCAGGAGGTGATAGAGTTGGGGTTCTCCTTGTTGAAGACCAGATAGTCGGTGACGGTGTAGGCGGTGTACTCCTGGTAGAGTTCGTTGAACCGGTCCCTGTCGCTGGTGACGAGTATCAGTGCTATCCAGTAGTTCGGATTCTCTGCATGGGTGATGTTGTTGAGGTCGAGCAGCAGGTTGAAATTTACGTCAAGAAACCTGGCTGTGTTCTCGGCCCTTTCAAAATATCGGCTCATCCAGAAGAGGGATTCGGCAACGCGGCTTAACATACGCTAATGGGGCTATTAATGGTTATTCGTCGACAACCCAGGTGTCCTTGCTTCCTCCACCCTGAGAGGAGTTGACTACCAGAGAGCCCTTCTTGAGAGCCACCCGTGTCAGTCCGCCAGGCACTATAGTAATGGTTTTGCCGTACAATACATAGGGGCGAAGGTCAATATGGCATCCATAGAGTTCCGTGTCGTTGAAAAAGCTTGGATGACGCGAGAGCGAAATGGTGGGCTGGGCAATATAGTTGCGGGGATTGGCCACAATCAGTTCAGCAAACTTCTCCTGTTCGGCAATCGTTGACTCAGGTCCTACAAGCATTCCGTAGCCGCCCGACTCATTGGCCGCTTTGACGACGAGCGAACCAAGGTTCTCGAGGATGTATTTCATATGTGCCGGTTTGCTGGGCAGCCAGGTTGGCACATTCTCTAAAATCGGATCTTCGCCGAGATAGTATTTGATGATGTCCGGCACAAAGCTGTAGATGACCTTGTCGTCAACCACGCCGGTGCCGATGGCGTTTGCAAGCGCCACATTGCCTTTTCGGTAGGCGTTGATGAGTCCGGCTACGCCGAGCTTGGAGTCGGGTCTGAACACAAGCGGGTCAAGGTAGGCATCGTCCACCCTGCGGTAGATGACGTCGACCCGTTCGAGGCCTCGCGTGGTGCGGGTGTAGACCTTGTTGTTGTTGACGACCAGATCCTTGCCTTCGGTCAGCTCCACGCCCATCTGACGGGCAAGAAAGCTGTGCTCAAAGTAGGCGGAGTTGTAGATGCCGGGAGTGAGCACGACGACATTCGGCTCTTTTCGGGATACGGGGCTGATCTCCTGAAGGGTGCGGAGCAGCTCCTGAGGATAGTTTTCGATCGGGCGGATCTTGTACTTTTCGAAAAGCACGGGGAAGGCGCGTTTCATCGCTTGCCGGTTCTGCAGCATGTAGGAGACTCCGCTCGGAGTGCGCAGGTTGTCCTCGAGTACCAGATAGTTGCCGCTGCCGTCCCGGATGATGTCGCTTCCGGTGACGTGAATGTAGATGCCCTGCGGAGGATTGACCCCGACAAACTCACGGCAGAAATGCTTGCTGCCAAGTACCAGGTCTGCCGGCACAACCTTGTCCTTGAGGATTTTCTGGGTGTGATAGATGTCTTTGAGAAACTCGTTCAGAGCAGTGACCCTTTGGGCAAGCCCCTTTTCAATGGTCTGCCATTCATGGGCAGGAACCACACGGGGAATGAGGTCAAAAGGGAAGATCCGCTCAATACCCTCTTCGACACCGTAGACGGTAAAGGTTATGCCCTGATTGCGGAAGAAGATGTTGACGATCTGGCGTCGAGCCCTGATGTCCTCTGTGGTGAACTGGGCGAAACGGTGAAGGAGTTTGTCGTAATGCGCCCTCGGCACACCCTCTTTTGAGATAACCTCGTCGAAAAAGCTCGCGGGGTCTGCTTCATATCTCTCGAAAAAGCGGCTCATAACAGGTGGTTCTTCATGATTGCTGAGGCGGACTTCACAGAGCCCCCCTTCCTTACCGATATATACTTAAATATTTATGGAAAATAGCATGGATAACCTAAAAAAGTTACAATTATGAAGAAGTAAGCTTTTCAATCTCTCTCATTCATCTGCATTCAGATCGTTCCGGGTTTTGTGGAGGGTGTGGAAATGTTTTTATTACAGGGAGATAGAACCCTCCGAGGGGAGAGCGCGCTTCCTCAAAAACGCTTTAACTACAGTAAGCAATGAATATACTGGTGACCGGCGCGGCCGGATTTATAGGCTTCCATGTATGCAAGCAGCTTCTTGACAGGGGAGACCAGGTGACCGGGGTCGACAACATGAATGACTACTATGATGTCACGCTCAAGGAATCGCGGCTCTCGATGCTTCTCGGACGCAAAGGGTTCCGGTTTGTCAAGGCCGATATCTCCGACCGGGGTGCGATGGAGGAGCTGTTCGGGTCGGGAGAGTTTGAACGGGTCGTTAATCTTGCCGCCCAGGCAGGTGTCCGGTACTCTCTCACCAATCCCCATGCCTACATTGAGAGCAATATTCTCGGCTTCCTCAACATTCTCGAGGGGTGTCGCCATAACGGCGTCAAGCACCTTGTCTACGCCTCATCGAGTTCGGTATACGGCGCCAATGAGACCATGCCCTTTTCGGTGCATGACAATGTCGATCATCCGCTCTCTCTCTATGCGGCCAGCAAGAAGGCCAATGAGCTGATGGCGCATACCTACAGCCATCTGTATAATCTGCCAACGACCGGTCTTCGCTTCTTTACGGTCTATGGCCCCTGGGGACGGCCCGATATGGCGCTCTTTCTCTTTACCGATGCGATCGTCAACAACCTCCCGATAAAGGTCTTCAACTACGGGAAGCATCGCAGGGATTTTACCTTCATCGACGACATTACCGAGGGGATTGTGAGGACGCTGGATCACGTTGCCCAGCCCAATCCCGACTGGTCGGGACTCAAGCCGGACCCCGGAACAAGCCGCGCTCCCTGGCGGGTCTACAATATCGGCAACAGCAGCCCGGTGAATCTGATGGAGTATATCGAAGCGCTGGAAGGCCAGCTCGGCCGGAGTGCCGAGAAGGAGTATCTCCCGTTGCAGCCGGGCGACGTCCCGGACACCTACGCCGATGTCGACCAGCTCATGCAGGACGTGCACTACAAGCCCGAAACCCCCGTGCAGGAGGGGATCAGAAGGTTTGTTGCCTGGTACCGGGAGTACTACAAGATCCAGGAGTAGGAGAGAAGAGCGATCTTCCCTCCACCAGCGCTCTTCTTTACTCCGGCTTCATGTGCGGGAAGAATATCACATCTCTAATTGAGTCCTGGCCGGTCAGCAGCATGACCAGGCGGTCGATGCCGATGCCGAGTCCGGCGCATGGCGGCATGCCGTATTCGAGGGCGCGCAGGAAGTCCTCATCGACAATCATCGCCTCTTCGTCCCCGCGCTGGCGCAGGCGGGCCTGGCTTTCGAGCCTCTCGCGCTGTATAACCGGGTCGTTGAGTTCCGAGAAGGAGTTGCAGACCTCCTTGCCTCCGGCAATAAGCTCAAAGCGTTCCACGATGCCGGGCTCTGAGCGGTGCTCCTTGGCCAGCGGCGACATTTCGGTCGGATAGTCGGTGATGAAGGTCGGCTGGATCAGTTTCGGCTCTACGAACTCTCCGAAAATCTCGTCGATGATCTTTCCGCTGCTGATTTTAGGGTCGAGCTCAAGGCCGAGATCCTTAGCGATATTGCGAAGCTCCGCTTCCGATTTCCCGCGAATATCCATGCCAGTATATTCGGCGATTGAGTCAATAATGCTCAGGCGCTTGAAGGGAGGCTTGAGGCTGATTTCATTGCCGAGAAAGAGGGTGACATCGCTTTTGTTGACCTCAAGCGCGGTCTTGTAAAACAGGTTCTCCACAAGCTCCATCATCCAGTTGTAATCCTTGTAGGCAACGTAGAGCTCAACCTGGGTGAACTCGGGGTTGTGAAATCGGTCGATCCCTTCGTTGCGGAAGTCCTTGGCAAACTCGAAAACGCCGTCGAAGCCTCCGACGATCAGTCGCTTGAGGTAGAGCTCGTTAGCAATGCGCAGGTAGAGCTGCATGTCGAGCGCGTTGTGGTGCGTCGTGAAGGGCCTTGCTGCAGCACCTCCGTAGATGGGCTGAAGAATCGGGGTTTCAACCTCAAGCCATCCGCTCTCGGTAAAGAAGCGCCGCATGAACGAGACGATGGCGCTTCGCTTGATGAAGGTCTGGCGCACCTCAGGGTTGACAATAAGATCGACATAGCGCTGGCGGTAGCGGAGTTCACGGTCGCTGAAGGCGTCGAAGATCACCTTCTGACCGTCAACCTCTTTCTCCTTGGCAACCGGAATCGGTCGAAGGGATTTGGTGAGCAGGGTGAACTCTTCGGCGTGGACCGAGATTTCCCCTGTCCTTGTCTTGAAGGTAAACCCTCTGACGCCGACGAAATCGCCAATGTCGAGGAGTTTGAAGGTGTCGTATGCCACTTCGCCAACCTCGTCCTTTTTCAGGTAGATCTGTATCCTGCCCTTCGAGTCCTGGATGTGGAAGAAGGAGGCCTTTCCCATCTTTCTGATGGTCATGATTCTTCCTGCCACCGATACAGGCTCCGCTGTCTCCTCCTGGAAGTTGGCAATGATCTCCAGGGAGTGCCGGGTGACATCAAAGCTGCACGGGTAGGGAGCTATTCCTGCGTCGAGGAGGTGCTGGCGCTCTTCAAGGCGTCGCTGCATCTGGTCGTTCAGTGAGAGCTGAGGGGCCTCTTCGGAAGAGTGCTGGTTGTTTTCGATATCCTTGCTCATGATGGAGTGTACCTTGAATTCAGTAGGTGAGTGAAACGGTAATGATTTCTTTTCCAGTTGACTGTCAGGAAGTAATTGCTGTTTTATAGAGGACGATGGGAATGGTGCGAAGCTTCTGGCCGAGAGAGCGATAGGCCCGTCTCGAGAAGACATCGTAGCCGTTCTTTTCGATGGTGTTGAGGATGTTGCTGTAGTTGACGCTGCTGATGCCAACGGCAAAACGGCTCTTTCGTTCCAGCATCGGAATCCCTTTTTCGCTTGAGCGGTAGTAGCTCCTTGCACGATCGATCTGAAACTTTATGAGCTCCCTGAAGTTCCGGTTTATCTGTTTCTCCATGAACTCTTTCTCGGTGTAGCCGAACTTCCGGAGATCCTCGAGCGGAAGATAGATCCTTCCTCGGTCGACATCCTCTCCGATATCGCGAAGAATGTTCGTGAGCTGCATGGCAATGCCGAGCTCTATGGCATGCTGCAGCGCCTGGCGGTCACTGTATCCGAAAATCTCGGAGGTCATCAGCCCGACAACCGAAGCGACCTTGTAGCAGTAGACGTAGAGCTCCTCAAAGGTTTCGAAAGGCTTGAATTCTATATCCATGGCTACGCCGTCCATAAGGTCCAGCGGGAGCTCTATGGGGATGGTATGGCTTTTGAGCGTGTCATGCCAGGCGATCATGATCGGGTCGTTTCCTGTCTGGCCGGCATAGCAGGCCCGCAGCTTCGACTTCCACTCGTCGAGCATCTTCTTGATCTCTTCCGGGGTGATGAGTCCGTTGGTGAGCTTGTCTTCAGCCGTGTCAACAAGGTCGTCGACAGTCCGCAAGAGGGCGTAGATGGCAAAAATAGGTTTCTGCTGATGTTTAGGCAGAAAAAGGCTTGCAAGATAGAACGTTTTTGCGTGATGGCGGGCGATCTGGCGGCAGTATTGATAGGCGTTTTCGACGGTTATCGGGGTACCTGCATCCTTGACGGAAGTTTTTCCGTTATAGCTGTATTTCATCTGGCATGCGTGCTTTTATGAGCAGGTTCCCCTCTTCACAGCTCTTTTCACCTTTTCGTGGTGTGCCGTGAACGAAAAATGTGTAACTTTTCAGGACTTGAATCCGTTGGTATGAAGAGTTGTCAAGATAAAACAATGGTTCTAATATAGCAACAAGAGTTGTTGCAGATCCTTATCACTTAAATGGTTACGAAAATATAATCCTCTCTGTTGAATACTATCGTTCCCGAAAATACACGCGAAAAGGCCGTTCTCATCGGTATCTGTTCCCCTCCCGAAATCCCCCGTACTCTTGTAGAGGAATATCTCAGTGAACTTGCTTTTCTTGCCGATACCGCCGGGGCGGACGTCGTTGAGAGCTTTATTCAGGAGCGCAAGCTCCGCGATCCAGCCCTCTGCATCGGCAAGGGCAAGGTCGATGAACTGACTCTTTTTGTCAAGGATGAGGTGATAGATATTGTCATTTTTGATGATGATCTTACCCCCGGCCAGGCCCGAAACCTTGAGCGCGCCCTCGAATGCAAGGTTATCGACCGCACCGGCCTTATCCTGCAGATCTTTGCCATAAGGGCCCAGTCCTCCCAGGCAAAGATGCAGGTGGAGCTTGCGCAGCTCGAATATATGCTGCCCCGTCTCTCCGGGCAGTGGACCCACCTTTCGAAGCAGAAGGGGGGTATCGGCAGCAAGGGGCCGGGTGAAACGCAGATCGAGACCGACCGTCGGCTTGTGCGCAACAGGATCTCCCTCCTGAAAAAGAAGCTCCGGGAGGTTCTCCTCCAGCACGACACCCAGACGCGCGGCAGAGTCACAGTGCCGAGAGTGGCACTTGTCGGCTATACCAATGCCGGAAAGTCAACCCTCATGAACACACTCTGTCCTGAAGCTGATGCGTTTGCCGAAAACAGGCTTTTTGCCACCCTCGACACCAAAACCCGCCGTCTCGAGCTGAAGATCAACAAGCTGGTGCTCCTCTCCGATACGGTCGGCTTTATCCGCAAGCTTCCCCATCACCTTGTCGAAAGCTTCAAGTCCACGCTTGACGAGGTGCTGCAGGCTGATTTTCTCCTTCATGTCATCGATATCAGCCATCCCGGCTTTGAGGAGCAAATGCAGGTGGTGCGCCAGACCCTCAAGGAGATAGGCGTCGAGCATGAGAACATTATCGAGGTATTCAACAAGATCGATCTTCTTGAGGATCATGAGATGCTTCGCCAGGCCAGCCTGAAGTATCCTGATGCACTCTTTATCTCGGCAGTCCGGGGAATCAACATCTCCGCGCTGAAGGATATCGTCAGCCGTCATGTCGCACGCGACTACCAGGAGAGAAAACTCCGGACGCACGTCTCCAACTACAAGCTCATCGGCTACCTTTACGAGCATACCGAGGTTACCGGTAAGCGCTATCTGGACGAGGATGTTGAGCTGACTTTCAGGGTTCACAAAAACCAGCTCAAGCATATCGATGCGCTCGTACAATCCTCCGAACCACTCGAGTATGACGCTGCAGATTCATAACACAACCCGAAACAAGCTTCCCGTGAAGCTTCTTGGTGATGCTGTTCGCCTTGTTCTCAAAAGCGAGGGGTTTGCTGTCGGCTCCATATCGGCTGTCTACTGCGGCAATGCACTCATACAGCGCATAAACAGGGCGTATCTGCAGCATGACTATCCTACCGATACCATCACCTTCAGCTACAGCAACGACCATAAAGCTGAGGGGGAGTTTTATATCTCGCTCGATGTGGTGCGCCAGAATGCCCGCCGATTTTCGGTGGATTTTCTTCAGGAGCTGCTCCGGGTGAGCGTGCACTCCGCGCTCCACCTCATCGGTTATGATGATACTACTGCCAAAGAGCGCGAACGGATGCAGGAAAAAGAGGGCTTTTATCTCAACAGAATCGGGAGGTGAAGGTATGAAGAACAGCAATGATTTTATGGGAGAGAGCCGAACGAGGCCGTCATTTTTCAGGAAACTTCTCTTTGTGCTTGTTTCGGCCCTTCTGATCTCCCTTGCCGGCGGCATTCTCCTTGTACGCTACCAGGGTGAGCAGAAGCTCCTCCGCCAGAGTGCACTTGCCCGTACGAGCGCAGTCGCCATGCAGCGCCAGGACCTGAAGCTCTTCGCTCTCCCTTTTGCATGGGCAGTGCGCAAGGAGCTTATGAAAGATAACTACGAGCAGATCGATGAGTATTTCGGCCAGCTCATCTCAAAAAAGGGGTTTGATCTCATCATGCTGGTCACTCCGTCCGGAATCATCAGGGTCTCGACTGACCGGAAGCTTCAGGGACGTTTCTTTCTCTTATGCTATCCCGACATCAACCTCAATGTCACGGAAACACTATCCTACCGGCTTCAGGAGCGGAAAAGCATGTTTGTCGTCCCCATCATGGGGCTGAACGCAAAGATCGGCACCATTGTCTTTGTCTATAGCTATCCCGTGCTGTCACAGCCCTGAAGCACTTCGCCCGCCCATCCCGATCTCTGCCACCGGCCCCATTGCTGAGGATTAGAGTCACTCCCTCCTTCTTGAATTTCTTATATTTGCTGAATTGAGAGTGGCCTATTCCATTTTTTTTCCGCCTGCCTCTCAATCCTCTAACAGGGGACTTTTGCAGCAAAACAGATGACTCTATGGCACTTACCCTCAGCGACCGGCACAACTGCGTGCTTCAGTCGGAAATCCGGAACATGTCGAACGAGTGCCGCCGCATTGGCGGCATCAATCTCTCCCAGGGCGTTTGTGATACTCCCGTGCCCGATATCGTGCTGCAGGGTGCGGCCGAAGCACTGCACAGTGGCATCAATACCTATACACACTATGCGGGATTACCCGAATTGCGCGAGGCAATTGCCCTGAAGCAGTCTCGATGCACCGCCATTCACGCCGATCCCGAATCCGAAATCATTGTGAGCGCAGGGGCGACCGGAGCACTCTACTGCGCCTTCCAGGCTCTGCTCAATCCGGGGGATGAGGTGATTCTTTTTGAACCCTTTTACGGCTACCATATCAGCACCCTCCAGGCATCCGGGGCTGTGCCGGTCTATCTCTCGCTCCACGCCCCGGAGTGGTCGTTCACCCCGGAAGATCTTGAACGGGTCGTCTCCCCAAGAACAAGAGGCATCATCGTCAATACCCCGGCAAATCCCTCCGGAAAGGTTTTTTCAAAAGGCGAACTTGAGGTTGTTGCCGCCTTCGCCGAGCGGTATGATCTCATTGTCTTTACCGATGAGATTTATGAGCATTTTATCTATGGAGCACACCGGCACACTCCGTTTGCCGCCCTTCCCGGAATGAAGGAGCGCACCATTACGGTCTCAGGGGCTTCGAAGACCTTCAGTGTGACGGGGTGGCGTATTGGTTATGTCATCTGTGCCGCTCGCTGGGCACAATCGATCGGCCATTTCAACGACCTGGTTTACGTCTGCGCTCCTGCGCCCTTGCAGGCAGGGGTCGCCAGGGGGCTGCGTGAGCTTGGCGAGGAGTACTACAGGGCTCTGTCGCTTGAATATGAGGCCAAAAGGGACCGTTTCTGCGGGGCGCTTGCCGCGGCCGGTCTTGAACCCTGTATTCCTGATGGAGCCTACTATGTGCTTGCCGATGTCTCACGAATTCCCGGAAAGACAAGCAAAGAGCGTGCGATGCACATTCTCCGATCTACCGGTATAGCAAGCGTACCTGCCAGCGCGTTTTACCATGATGGCAGCGGTGAATCGATGGTCCGGTTCTGTTTTGCCAAGGATGACAGCGTTCTTGATGAGGCGTGCCGGCGCTTGCAGCTTCTTGCCTGATGCAGTTGCCGCCAAGGGGGGATTGCAGAGGAACTCCTTCACCCGGCAGTTTGTTTATATGAAAAGCATAAAAAAAAGCGAGGAGCGCAGAGGCTATGAAAAGTATTGAGACTGTTTCGGTGCCATGTCCATACTGCGGTGAGATTATGGAGTTGCAGATTGATTGTGTTGACAGTGATCTGGAGTTTATGGAGGACTGTCCGGTCTGTTGCAAGCCCGTTACCATAACGGTTACCCTTACCGATTCCGGTATTGCATCTGTGGTCGGACGACCTGAAGACGGCTGATGACCTGAAGGTTTCTCGTTCATTATGACACAGGAGGCATGTATGGATGCAAGAGACAGAGAGCTTGATGGCTTGAGGCGTGAGCTGCGCCTTGCTCAGGATAAACTCGACCGTTTTTTTGAGCTTGTGCCTGATCTTCTGGCCATCGGCACTCCCGAAGGTGGCTGGATAAAAGTTAATGCTGCATGGCAGGGTGCTCTCGGTTACTCGTCCGAAGAGCTCTTGTCGCTCTCCATTTTTGACCTCATCCACCCTGATGATCTCAATTCCACTATGCAGGAGGTGGGTCGTCAGCAGGGGGGGCGTCATGTCCTCAATTTCGTCAATCGCTTCAGGGCAAAGGATGGTCAGTATCGCTGGCTCGAATGGAGTGCCTCACCAGCCGAAGATGGACTTTTGGAGTTGCAAGGGAAAAATGAACACTTTAAGAAGCCAAAGACCTCGATTGGTAATAATTGCGTAAGTATTCTGCTGGAGAGAGATATCCCAAGGTCGAATGCATCCGTTTCCGGTTATAAAAGACATGGATATACTCAAACAGGAGCTTCTGTAGCTCTTCCTTGCTACGGATCCTTCTGCCGTAAATCCATTCGGATTTCAGGGTCTTGAAGAACGACTCTGTTGCCGCATTATCGTAACAGTTTCCCTTGCCGCTCATGCTTTGAATCATCCGGTACTCGGAGAGTTTTTTTCTGAATGATTTGCTGGCATACTGCACGCCACGATCAGAATGGAAGAGGACTCCTTCCGGTGGCTGCCGATGCAGTACAGCCATCTCAAATGCAGGAATGACGGTGGTTTCGGTCGACATGCTTCTGCTGAGTGAATACCCAATGATCTCCCGATTGAAGAGCTCCATGACCACTGTGAGATACTGCCAGCCGCTATCGGTCCACAAGTAGGTCAGATCGCTCGTCCAGACTTCAAACGGCATATCCGGGTAGAAGTCCTGATCCAGGAAATTCGGTGCTATGGGCTCCTTATGGTTCGAGTCCGTCGTCACCTTGAACTTTCGGGCGCACCTTGCCCGGATGCCCATTTCCCGCATCAGTCGGGCTACCCGGGGCCGGCTGCATTTGATGCCTCGCTTCCCCAAATCCAGCGCTATCCTGGGGCTCCCATAGGTCTCGTGGCTCTCTTTATGGATATCCTTGATAGCGGTCATGATTCTCGCGTTCTCTTCGGTTCTGGAGCTTTTAGGTCGCCGTGTCCAGGCATAATATCCGCTGAAAGTGACGTCAAGAACCCGGCACATCGTCCTGACAGCAAAGACATTCTTGTGTTCATTGATAAAGCTATAAATCAATGATTTTACCTTGAGAACACGGCGAGCGCTTTTTTTAATATCTCTCGTTCTTCCGTTACTATCTTCAATTCCCGCTCAAGCTTACGGAGCTTTTCAGTCTCAGAATCCTTCGGGTTACCTGTCCCGGGAAAAGCGCCGTCCTTCTCGGTCAGGTACTTGCTCCGCCACCGGTAAAGAACGTATGGATTGATCCCGAGATCATCGGCGACTTCCTTCGCGGTCCTGTCGCCCTTGAGGGTCAGCTCGACGGCATCCATTTTAAACTGCTTGTCGTACTGCCGACGGGGTGTTTGCGGTGCCATAATTCATATCTCCTGTTTTTGAGGAATATATGGCTTCTTTGAGTGTCCATAATAATGTAGCACCTCCATTTTGTACGCTGTTGCCCGTGATATTACCGAGAGGATTCGGGGTGAAGAGCAGCGGAAAATAATGGCAGACGCCTTTACCTTTTGTGCTCATGGTATTGCAATAGGCAATCCCGTTACCGGAAGAATCATCTTCTGTAACCCGGCCTTTGCCCTCCTGCATGGCTCAACAGTCGCAGAGCTTGAGGGCCGCTTGTTTCTCGAGCTTTATGCCGAGCCTCAGCGGGAGTATGTCTCCGGCATTCTCAAGGGCGCGGAGGGGGAGAAGAGCTTCCGCTTTGAAGCGTTCAAAAACAGAAAAGACGGCTCGCATGTTCCTGTTCAGATGGACGTCGTCAATGTGCAGGACTCTTCCGGCAGCCTTGTTTATCAGATAGCCACTGCACAGGATATCACTGACCGGCATGCATCGGAAGTGGCCCTGCGCGAGAGCGAGCTTCGCTTCCGTTCGGTTGTGGAGTCAGCTCCCGAGGCTATCTTCATCCAGACAAAAGGGCTCTTTGCCTATTTGAATCCCGCAGCAGCAGCTTTCTTTGGGGCGTCAAGTGAGGCCGAACTGCTCGGCGATCAGGTCATGGATCGTGTTCATCCCGAATTTTGCGACAGTGTTGCCGAAAGAATCCGGATCCTTAATGAGGAGCGACGTCCCGTTCCACTTCAGCAGACCAACTACCTTCGTCTCGACGGCTCTTCGATCTTTGGTGAAGTCTCGGCAGTGCCATTTCTCTTCAAAGGAGAACATGGTGCTCTTGTTTTCATGCGTGACATCTCTCTGAGGAAGAAGGCGGAATTGGAGCATGAGAAACTTGAACGGCAGCTTTTTCAGGCACAGAAAATGGAGTCGATCGGCCGCCTTGCCGGTGGTGTCGCCCATGACCTTAACAACATGCTTACACCGATTATCGGATATTCTGAAATGTTGCTGGAGCAGTTTTTCAGGGACGACAAGCGTCTTGCTTCGGTGCAGGGAATCCACAGTGCAGGGCTTCGTTCAAGAGATCTCGTCCATCAGCTCCTCGCATTCAGCCGAAAAAAGTCCGGTGCGGTTACCATCATCGATCTGAATGCGGTTATTCGCGATTTCCAGCAGCTGCTCAGAAGAACGATCAGGGAGAATATCGATATTCACTACAGCCTCTCTTCCGGGACGCTGAACTTCAGAGGAGATGTAGGTCTTATCGAACAGATCCTCATGAATCTTTCGGTCAATGCGCAGGACTCAATGCCTGAGGGTGGCACTATTGACATTGCAACATCGACGGCAGAAGTCGAGGCGAATGACTATCCCGGTTTTGATGGAGTGCGTGAAGGAACCTATGCTGAACTGAGAATTGCTGATACTGGATCAGGCATTGACGCCCAGACGATTGCCCATGTATTCGAGCCTTTTTTTACGACAAAGGCTGAGGGGCTTGGGACCGGTCTCGGGCTGGCTATCGTGTATGGCATTGTCCGTCAGCACGACGGGATTGTCACTGTATCAAGTGAAAAGGGCCGGGGAGCTCTTTTCACCATTCTTATTCCTCTCGAGAGCTCCCCGCTCGAAGCCCTGACGGAGAAGCCTTCTGCCTCGGTTCATCAAAAGCAAACCGGATCCGTCATTGTGGTTGAGGATAACGAAATGGTTCGAGAATTCGTCGTTGAGACTCTTATTCTTGAAGGGTATGATGTTATCGAAGCGTCGGGAGGGGAGGAGGCGGTGAAGATGACCGAGGAGCAACAGCTGTGCCCGGATATTCTGCTGACCGATGTCGTCATGCGCGGGATGAATGGCAGGGAGCTTTATGAGCTCATGAAGGCTCGGTGTGCAGGCATAAAGGTGCTTTTCATGTCCGGATACACCCATAACGTGCTGATCCAGCATGGCGTGGAAGAGGGGGAGGCCTTCATACAGAAGCCATTCTCTATCGAGGCCCTGTACGCCAAGCTGCAGGAGCTGCTTGAACAAAACGGCAGATGAAATAAAAAAAGCCGGAACCGAAGCTGTAAGCCGAATTCTGTTCTCTGCCCGGAAATCCGGGTAGATTTGCAGCCATTTATCTAATGCGGCTTACCCGAAAACTCTCCTCAGGCCACCGCTACTAATTTGTTCCGCGACCCGATTGCGTTGTTGGTCGGTGCTCGAAATCCTCATGTCCAGACATGTCGGGACATGCCGGTTTCTGCGCTCCGTCCGCCTAACACTCGGCCCGCTAACGACAATTATTAGCGGTGGCCTTTCAGAATTGAGCGGGCCGCCCTTCTCCCCTTGCGGGGAAAGTTTTCCTATTTAGCCTTGCTTCGGGGAGGTTTGCCAAGCACACTGCATTGCTGCACTGTCTGGTGGTCTCTTACACCCCCATTTCACCCTTACTCCGGTTTCCCGGGGCGGTTTGTTTTCTGTTGCACTCTCTGTGAAAGTCGGCTTGCGCCGCAATCCCCGGGCTTGACTCCGGGAGGGAAGCAGTTTGCACTGCACTCTCCGTTCATCTCGACCGGCACCCTGCCCTGTGAAGTTCGGACTTTCCTCTGTGCTGCCCTCTGGCGGCACAGCGACTGCACACTTGCGATTCCAGCAATAAAAAAGAACGGTGTTGTTTCGAATTGGTTCGGGTAGTGAACTCAGCTTTCGGCTTCGTCAAACAGCCTTTCGTGGACTACGATCCGGCCGCATGACTCGCAAAGGTAGAATCCTCCCTGAACGATCATGGTGTGGCGGTTGGTTGGTACCCTTGTATTGCATCCTGAGCAGGCATTTCTGCTGAGCTTGACGACGGCATTCTGAAGCGTGCCGCTCCGGAGATGGTCATACTTGTCGAGCAGGCGCTTTGCCTCCTCTTCGATAAGCTTGCGCTGATCTTCTATTTTTCCTTTCAGATGATCAACATCGGCTGCGGTTTCAATGACGATGCTGTTCAGCTCCTCTCTCTTCTGTTCAACCTGAGTCTTGAGGTCTTCAAGCTGCTGACCGAGAAGGTCGTCGGGCATCATCTCTTCGGTGATCTCGTCATAACGGTTTTCAGCTATGAGCTGGCGCCCTTTCTGCTGTATCTCCTGGGAGCGCTGTTCGCCATGGGCAATATCCTGAAGCTGGATCTCTGCCTGGGCGATCTCCTTCTCCTCATACTCTATCTGCTTGGAAAGAGCATCATACTCCTTGTTGTTCCTGGCGAGAGTCTGCTTCTCCTTGAATCCTGCGATTTTGTCCTTGCACTCGTTAACCGTTTCCTGCAGGCGCTGACGGAGTTTCAGGTGGTCATCAGCAACCTTTTTTCTTGACTCAATCTGGCGGGTCGTAAATGCAAGGTCCTCATCAAGAGCATTGATTTCCTCAGGGAGCCCCTTCTGCAGGCTGACGATGCTCTCTATCTGGTTGTCAAGGTGCTGGAGCCTGACAAGGAGGTTGATTTTGGTATGATCCACTACTGCTGATGTTTTGGATTATTAAAGCATAAAAAAAGCACCTTCCCGAGAAAAGGTGCGTACTCTGTCTGGTATGGTGATAAGGCTTTCTGCGACAAGCAGGCTGTTGCTGCAGTGACGAGTGAATTCTGTTGCATATCGCGTCGGAAGAATGTTTGTGCCCGAAAGGAGATTCGAACTCCTACACCTTGCGGCGCTCGTCCCTGAAACGAGTGCGTCTACCAGTTCCGCCATTCGGGCATTGCGTTATGCGTGGAAAAAAAAGCAACGTTCTTCTCAGTCCAAAGCTCAAGAGAGATGAAGATAGTTACTTACTTGATCTCCTTGTGCAGTGTGTGACGCTGCAGGTTTGGATTGTACTTTTTCAAGATAAGACGCTCAGTGGTATTTTTCTTGTTTTTTGTCGTCGTATATCGGGAAACGGTCTTTCCTTCTTTCTTCGCTTCGGTACATTCGAGCGTGATGACTATTCTGTTTTCTTTGCCTTTTGCCATGATAAAATCAATCAGGTATGAGTTGTAAAGAGTTGTGAATATAAGCCCGTCAGGACGATTTTGCAAGTTCAGGGTTTTTTCTTTCTGAGATATGCGAAGAAACACTATTTTTCAACTCATTATTCAGCAGACAATCAGGCAACTCAGCGCTTTTCAAACCCAATTAACAGGTAATTCCCTCGTGTTCGAAAGCAACCAATTTCACTATACCGACGGGGCGCTCAGTTGCGATCAGCTCTCCCTCGATGGCCTTGCTGCCACTTACGGCACCCCTCTGTTCGTGACATCCAAAAAAACTCTTGTTCAAAGCTACAGAAGCTTTGAGCAGGCTTTTGCTGACCTGCCGCATTTTACCTGCTATTCGGTCAAGGCGAATTTCAATCTTTCCGTCATCCGAACCTTTGCGGAGCTTGGTGCCGGATGTGATGTCAACTCCGGAGGAGAGCTCTACCGTGCCCTGCAGGCCGGGGTGGCACCGGAGAAGATTATTTTTGCCGGAGTGGGCAAGAAGCCCCAAGAGATAGAGTATGCCCTTCAGAGCGGAGTGCTGATGCTCAAGGTGGAGTCAATCCCGGAGCTCCGCTCAATCGACCGCATCGCCGCCCTCCAGGGCAAAACCGCCTCGGTCGCAATACGCATAAACCCTAACGTGACCGCTGAGACCCATCCATACATAACAACCGGAGACAGCAAGGAGAAGTTCGGCATCGATGAGGGTGAGCTTCCCGAGCTCTTTACCCTTATCCGGCAGCTCAAGCATGTCTCCCTTGTCGGGCTCGACATGCATATCGGCTCCCAGATTTTCGATCCTGAATACTACGTTGCCGCAGTCACCAAGCTGCTCGATATCTTTGAGTCGGCCAAATCACTCGGGTTTGCCATTGAATTCCTCGATATAGGCGGAGGCTTCCCTGTGACCTATGATCCTCTCAAGGAGGCAACGCCGATTGAGCAGTTTGCCCGCAAGCTCATTGTCATGCTCAAGCCGGCTGGCGTGAAGGTCATTTTTGAGCCGGGCCGCTACCTTGTTGCCAACGCCTCTGCGCTTGTGACGAGAGTACTCTACAGGAAACGCAACCATACCGGCAAGGAGTTTTTTGTTGTCGATGCAGGCATGACAGAGCTTATCCGTCCTGCGCTCTACCAGGCTCACCATGAGATCCTTTCGGTAACCCCCCATGAAAGAACGATTGTGGCTGATGTTGTTGGTCCGGTTTGCGAATCCAGCGACTTTTTTGCCCGTCACCGGGAGATTGAAGCGGCCGAAGAGGGTGAGCTGCTTGCGGTGATGTCGGCCGGTGCCTATGCGGCAGTAATGGGGAGCAACTACAACGGCAGACTAAGGCCCGCAGAGGTTATGGTTGACGGGAGTGACGTGCGCCTTATCCGTAAGCGTGAGACTTATGAGCAGCTCGTCCAGAACGAACTGCTCTCTTAGGGGCGTGTCCGGCTGCCTGTGACGGGCAGCCCTCTACTGGTGGAGGTTTCTGAAGATCTTCAGGGTTGCATCGGCCATGTTCAGGGTGTAGAAGTGAACCCCTTTGATCTTATGGTCGATCAGCTCCTGAACCTGTGAGGTGGCCCACTCTATGCCGATTGCTGCTACTTCGCTGTCGGTTGAGGCAGAGAGTGCCTTTTTCAGCAGGGGAGCGGGGATTCTGGCTCCGAGAGCAAGCTCTGACATCCTGATCATCCCCTTTCGTGTCGTGATAGGCATGATGCCCGGGATAATGGGCACGTTGATGCCTGCTATCGCGCACCGTTCAGCAAAGTCGAAGAAGTCCCTGTTGTCGAAAAATAGCTGTGTGACAATATAGTCGGCACCTGCGTCCACTTTTTCTTTAAGATACTCTATCTCCTGCAGCCTGTTGGGAGTTTCCGGGTGACCTTCGGGAAATCCGGCCACGCCGACGCCGATAGCAGGGTAGTTGGTTTTGATAAACCGTACAAGGTCGATGGCATGAGGGAAATCCTTGATGGCCTCGGCGAGTGTCGCCGTTCCTGCGGGCTTGTCGCCCCTGAGCGCAAGGACATTGTTGATGCCGTGCTCCATGTAGTGTTGCAGGATCGAGCCGGTCTCCTCCATGTCGGAACAGATGCAGGTGAGGTGCGATACAACCGTCAGGCCGGTCTCGCTCTGAATTCTTGTGACAAGGTCATGCGTTCTCGAGCGCGTCGAGCCACCGGCTCCATAGGTGACGCTGACATAGGAGGGGTCGAGCGGCGAGAGGGCCGCAATGGTTTTAAAAAGCAGCTCCCACTCTTCATCTTTTTTCGGCGGGAAAAACTCGAAACTGAATACCGGTCGGGATGCGGTGCTGAGAATCTCTTTGACAAGCATGCAGGTCAATTGCGTTTAGAGGCTTTCAAGAAAAGAAGAATATACAAAACAATGATTTGGCAAGCCTGAAAAAATTAAGGCGGCCCGGTGCAATGCTATCCGTTTCGCTTGCCCCCTGGCCTGCTGTAAGGCTCCTTGTTCTTGTTGCAACAGGGATAGTTGCCGGGAGCTTCTCCTCTCCGGGAATTGAGGTGTGGCTGGTGCTTTGCGCCCTCTCACTCCTTCAGCTTCTTGGCAGTTTGCTTTATGAACAGCTCAAGCATAAAGCGAGTTTGCCTCGAACCGCAAGCGTAATAGGGTACGCCCTCTTTCTCTTCTCCTCCTTTGGCGCCTATAGCGACTTCCGGATGCACTATTCGCCGGGGGATGGTCTGATTCAGCATGCAGGCAAGGAGGTGATGCTTTACGGCCGGGTTTCAGTCGTGCCCGATCAGACAAAAAAGGGGACAGGCTGGGTGATGGAGGTCGAAGAGGTTGTTGCTGACGGGAGGTCACAGGACGTCCATGACAGGGCGAAGATCTTCATGCGCATGGCCGCTGACCCTGGGACGCCGATTTGTTATGGCGACATGTTGCGTGTGAAAGGGAAGCTTGATCTTCTCCCCGAAGCCGCCAACAGAGGGGAGTTCAATCCGCGGCTTACAGGACGCATGCGGCAGCTCTCTGTGCAGCTTTTCACAGCAGGTCCCTGGCAGGTGCTGCATGAAGGGCATCCAAGGCTTAATTTTTTCGAGAGCTGGCTTGTGGTTCCGGTCTATGGCTATATCATGAAAAGTATCGCTGATCTTGTCCCGGGTGAAGCGGAACGACAGCTTTCGGCAGGTGTAATAACCGGAGAGAGGGCGCTCCTCGACGAAGAGCTTTTTGATGCATTCAAGATTACCGGCACCGCGCATATCCTTGCTGTTTCAGGTCTTAACGTCGGACTTCTCGTTCTTCTGGTCCATGTTTTCCTGCAGCGCCTGAAGGTAACGAGGGCGGGCAGATGGATTGCCCTCCTGCTTGTGCTCTTTATCCTGATTCTCTACAGCTATGTCACCGGGAACTCTCCCTCGGTCAAGCGTGCGGCCATAATGACCGCAGTGCTTTCGGGCGCAGAGACTCTCGGGCGGAAAACCTTTGCACTTAACTCCCTTGCGCTTGCCGATCTCCTTATCCTTCTCGTCGACCCGCTTGATCTTCTCAATCCAGGGTTCATCATGACCAACACGGCCGTGATCGCTATTCTGCTCATCTACCCGCTTTTGACGGCGCAGAAGAGGGGTTCGGATGGGTTACTCCGGGCGGCCTGGCGCCTGCTTCGGGATGCTTTTATGGTCACTTTTGCCGCAATCATCGGCGTCGCTCCGGTCATCGCGCTCTACTTCGGCACCTTTTCGCTTGTCAGCCTGCTTGCCAATCTCCCTGTAGTGCTTTTTTCAACCATTCTGATGTATGCTCTGGTGCCGATGCTGCTGGTGAACCTGTTTTCAGGATATGCGGCATCCTGCCTTGCCGCCGCAGCCGCTTTTTTTGCCCGCCTCACCCTCGATTCTGCGCTCCTCTTCAGCCGCATCCCGCTGGCATCACTGCCGCTCAAGCCTGACCTTGCAGGGGTCATATGCTACTACATCATGCTTGGCGTTGCGATTTTCTTTGCAAGTCGAAAGGCATGGGGAAAGGTCGCAATCGCTCTGTTGCTCGGACTCAACCTGATTTTCTGGTACTCAGCGGTTCTCAGGCCTTCGAGGAGCGTGCCCGCACTTGTAACGGTCAATATGGGAAGGAATATTGCGGCCATCATCTCTACAGGCACTTCAACGGTGGTGATTGATGCCGGCCGTGAGCCGAGGGATCAGGAGCGTATTCTTCGCCAGATCGGAGAGTACGGTTTTGCTGCCCCTGAAGCCGTCGTCAGCTTCTACTCTCCGGACTCCGTCGCAACCCGGCTGCAGTCGAACCGTCACATGCTTCAGGCGGACACTCTTCTTGTGCTTCCCTCAATGGTCATTGTTCGGCCCGAGGAGAGAGTTCTCAAGCTCTGGAGCCGCAATAAGTCGCTGCTTGTGGCCTCAGGGACGGGGAAGTTTCACCAGAACGAAACCTTCAAGGCCGATATTGGGCTTGTCTGGATATGGCGCTTCGGTGACAAACAGCAGCAGGAGCTCGACAGATGGCTGAAATTTGCCAGTCCTGAAAAGTGCATGCTCACTCCGGGCTCATTTCTTTCCAGAGCTCACCTCTCAAGCCTCCGTCGCTTCGTCGCAACCCATCCTGGAACAGAGCTTCGCAACAAAACCCGCCAGCTCGTCGTCGAATAGGCATTGCCAAAATCCACTATCCAGAATCCGGAATCTCCTACCCCCGGCTCTCCCTGGTAAAAAGGCCGTTCTGTATGAGATTGTCTACAATAGCGGCAATGTCGGGCGAGAGGCCGGGAGGATTGATTTTGCTGATGACGAGGGCGAGCGTGTAGATTTTGCCTTCGAGAGGGAGAAACTTGTTGACCACGACCACGTTGTCCTCTCTCAGCCGGCACTCTCCGCCTGTAAAGTTGCCTTTTTCGTAGCGGAGGCTGTAGCCGAGATTCTTGATGGCGGCTTCGAGCAGAGGAAGCTGTGCGGATTTTTTCATGACCATCTACCTCGGTTATGTGTTCATCGAGCTCTGAGGGCAAGGTATTTCAGCAACGGTGCAGCATGAAGGGACTGCATCATCTCTCCCTCAAGCACAATTCGCAGAAGCTCTTCATGGCTCACCAGATGCACCGATATCTCTTCGGTAAGGTCGAGCTGCTGCGTTCCGAGCGCTTCAACTCCTTCAGCAAGGAAGCTGTAGGTGATGTTGTTTTGCAGTGCGGGATTGGCACTGAGCTCCATCCAGGGAGTCCAGGTGCCGCCGCCGAAACCGGTCTCCTCGAGCAGCTCGCGCTTTGCCGAATCGAGCAATGAATCGCCAGGCTTGTCGTGCACACCGGCGGGAAGCTCATAGTAAACCTGTCCTATCCCGTGACGGTACTGCCTGATCAGCACAATCTGATCATCCGTTGTTACGGCAATGACATTGTTCCAGGGCGGATACTCCCAGACGTAGTAATCCTCAATCACCCGTCCGTTCGGCAGCATGACAGAGTCCTGGCGCATGGTGCACCAGGGTTTTCGGTAGAGATACTGTGAATTGAGGGTTTTCCACTCTCCCGGGTCGTGCAGTTTGGTCATGGCTATCCTCGCATTCTCGGATCGAGGGCATCCCTGACGCCGTCTCCGATAAGGTTAAAGCATACTACGGTCGTCAGGATGGCTATGCCGGGGAAAGTCGAGATCCACCAGTAGTTCAGAAGGCTGTCGCGCCCCTCATTGATGATGTTGCCCCAGCTCGGCGTCGGCGGCTGTACTCCAAGTCCGAGAAAGGAGAGCCCGGCCTCGGTCAGGATGATGCTGCCAATGCGCAGGGTTGCGGCGATAATGACCGGTGTCATGGTATTGGGCGCAAGGTGGCGGAAGATGATTCTCATGTGCGAGAGTCCGAGCGACTTGGCCGCAAGGATGAACTCCTGTTCCTTCAGCGAGAGCACCTGGCTTCGCACCAGCCTTGCTACACCCATCCATCCGGTGAAGGAGAGGGTGATGACGATAAGATAGATCGAGTTGCCGAAGGTCGCAATGATGATGAGTATCAGAAAGAGCGCCGGAAAGGCGATAAGCACGTCAACGATCCTCATCAGGGTTGCGTCAATCCACCCTCCGAAATAGCCGGAAGAGACGCCGATGACGGTGCCGAGGGTGACGGAGATCAGGACGACAAGAAATCCGATGGAGAGCGAGATTTTGGAGCCGTAGATGACGCGGCTGAGGATATCCCTGCCATACTGGTCGGTGCCGAGAATAAAGGTTCGGGTAATGGCAAAGCCCGGCTTGCCACCGATGAGCTTCGGGCTGCCGGCAAGTTCAGCGAGCGGGAGGCTTTTGGTTCTGATCCCCTGACGGAAAACGACACTCTCTCCTTCAATCCGGTACTCATTGACAAAGCGCAGTGCGTGAGGTTCATTGCGCGTTTTTAGCAGCTGAAAGTCGCTGATAAGGCTGTTGGCAAGCTCGATTTTTCTGCCGCTCCCGGCCTGAATGGGGATGGCGAGGTTTTTCTCTTGACGGAGCACCAGCGCATCAATTCTGGCCAAAGGGGGTTGGTAGGCGGTTACAAGAAAATCCTGCTGGTCGTAGGGGCTGAAGGGTGCAATGAAAGGGGCAAGGAACGCAGCTGAGTAGAGAAGAAAAATAACGGCTGCGGCGTAAAGCGCGGTCGTATTGCGCAAAAATGCACGGAGGCTAATCTTGCCGAGGCTCAACTCCTCCTGCTGAGCGGCGCTCCCTTCAGCTGGTTTTCGGCGCAACGAGCGGACAATGATGATGGAAAGAATGACCGGAACGGCAAGCAGGTAGAGTGAGCCGATCCAGAACTCGAGAATCTCTGGTGTGAAGATATCGCTGAGGGCGTCGGGTGCTGAAAAAAAAAGGGCCGCCGCGGTGAAAAAGGAGCGGAAGCTGATGACGACCAGATCCGCACGAAATGCAAGAGTACAGAGAAAGAGCGCAAGAGAGCAGAAAAGAAAGAGGATTTTGCTCTTCTCCTGCACGGAGCCCTCTCCACTTCCGGAGGGGAGACTCTTTTGGGGTGACGATGTGCCGGTTGCAGTCTTCAAGCTTTTATGGGCGTTGGATGAATAAGATCTCTCTGTACATAAAAAGAACCATTCAAGTTGCAGAAAATCAAGCACTATCGGCAAAAAAAAAGCTGCCTCTCAGGAAAGAAAAGCAGCTTTTTGAAGTGATGGTCCCATTGGCGGGCGACACTCAGCTCGCCGGGGTTGCAGCCTCTTCGGTTGTTGCTTCCGACTCTTTTTTGGAAGCCAGAACCGTGATGACCGGGGCATCCGGATCGGCGTCGATGGTCAGTCCAGCGTATGCATCCATAGGGATATCCTTGACGTGGATGGAGTGGCCGATTTCAAGAGCCGTGACGTCGATGACGAGATGGTCTGGCATGTTCTCCGGCTTGCCTTTGATGGTAAGCGCATGGCGGATGATCTGGAGCCGGCCACCTTTTTCAACGCCTGCGCTCAGGCCTGAGGTTGATACGGGGACTTCAAGCTCGATAACTTCGTCAGCCGAGAAGAGCTGGAAATCAGTATGAATGATTCTGTCAGTCACCGGGTGGAACTGGACGCTCTTGATGAACGAACGCTTGAAGCTGCCGTCTGGGAACTGCAGGTCGATAATATGTGACTCAGCTGAATGCACCAGCTTCTTCAGTGCTATTTCGTTGACGCTGATCGGAAGGGTCTCTTCGCCTTTATGATAGACGACGGCAGGAACAATGCCGTTTTTGCGCAGCTTTTCTGCATCCTTCTTTTTAATAATGCGAGGTTCTACCCCCAGTACAATAGTTTCCATGCTATTCCTTTATCTCTTTTATCGCTTGTGTTTAATGTAAATTTGTGAGTTTTTCAGTGATGTTTTTGCTGTCGAAAAGGCAGCTGACGGAATCATCTTCGTAGATGCGTTTGATTGCCTCTCCAAAGAGGTTGCTTACCGTAACGGTTTCAATTTTTGGCGAGTACTCATGGCTGGTTACCACCGAGTCGGTGACGATCAGCTTCTCAAGCAGCGAAGCATTGATTCTCTCGATGGCCGGGCCGGAGAGGATCGGGTGTGTCGCAGCGGCATAGATCTTCAGTCCGCCAGCTTCTCGGATTGCCTTTGCTGCATTGACCAGCGTACCGGCAGTGTCGATCATGTCGTCAACGAGGAGGACGTTTTTGCCTCTGACGTCGCCGATGATGTTCATTACTTCAGCCACGTTTGCTTTCGGGCGGCGCTTGTCGACAATCACCAGGTCGGTACCAAGCTCCTCTGCAAATTTCCTCGCCAGCTTGACGCCACCGACGTCAGGGGAGGCTACAACAAGGTTGTCACGAAAATCACGCTGGCGAATATCATCGATAAGGATGACGCTCGAATAGAGGTGATCGAAAGGGATATCGAAAAAGCCCTGAATCTGGGGAGCGTGAAGGTCCATTGTCAGGATCCTGTGGGCGCCTGCCTGAGTGAGCAGATTGGCCACAAGCTTTGCCGTAATGGCCACGCGGGGACGATCTTTGCGGTCCTGGCGGGCATAGCCGTAGTAGGGGATGACCGCGGTGATTCTGGCAGCCGAAGAGCGTCGAGCTGCATCAATCATGATCAGCAGCTCCATCAGGTTGTCGGCCGGCGGGTTGGTGGACTGGATGATGAACATGTCCGATCCGCGAATCGACTCGAAATAGTTGACGGAGATCTCCCCGTCCGAAAAATTCTCAACCTTTGCGTCGCAAAGATTCATGTTGAGATAGCCTGCAATTTTCTCTGCAAGTACAGGGTTGCTGCGGCCTGCGAAAATTTTAATGGGTTTTGCCATCCTGTCCTGCATTTTCAAATGAAAGGGATTATATTATGGCAGTACTTCCGAGCCCCCGCAGTCTTACCGGCCGATTCCGGAGGTGATACCGTCAAGAGCCTTCGAATATAAAACAAAAAGGGTGAAAAATTAACTAATTTTTTCCTCTTGCATCCGAGATCTTATTTCCTTGAAAAATATGACTATTCAGGAGATCCGCACCTATCTGCTTCAATATTTTGACCCTGTCGAACTTGAGGGAAGCGGTGAGGTCACCATTGCCGGACCGGCCAAAATCGAAGAGGCCATTAAGGGAGAGGTCAGCTTTATTGCCAACGAGAAGTATATCCGTCACCTTTCCACTACACAGGCATCCCTTGTCATCGTTCACCAGTCGGTCGATGTCTCGGGCTATATCACTGCCCGTTCATTCATCAAGGTCAGCGATCCCTACTCCGCCTTTGTCTTCCTCCTTCAGAAGTTCGCCACTCCGCGCACTGTAGCCAGACCCGGCATCGCCTCAAGCGCAGTCATAGGGGAGTCTGTCTCAATTGGTGAAGGGGTATCGATCGGGGAGTTCGCCGTCATCGGCGATGGCTGCTCGATCGGCAGCGGTACGGTTATTGGCGCGCACACAACGCTTTTGAATAATGTTTCAATCGGGGAGGGATCACTTCTCTTCCCCCGCGTCACCTGTTATGACGGCACGCTTATCGGCAAGAGGGTGGTCATCCACTCCGGCAGTGTCATCGGGGCGGACGGCTTTGGCTTTGCTCCGCAGCGGGACGGTTCCTACGTGAAGATACCGCAGATGGGTATTGTCGAGATCGGTGACGATGTGGAGATCGGCGCAAACTCAACCATCGACCGGGCGACCATGGGAAGCACCGTTATCCGGCGGGGCGCCAAGATCGACAATCTTGTTCAGATTGCCCATAACTGCCGCATCGGGGAGGATACCGTTATCGCCGCACAGGCTGGCATCTCCGGCAGCGTTATTATCGGCAAGCAGTGCATGATCGGCGGACAGGCCGGTTTTGCCGGCCATCTCGAGCTTGCCGACAGAACCTCTGTCGCTGCAAAGGCAGGCATCTCCAAATCCTTTACCGAACCCGGTCAAGCCATCCGTGGCGTTCCGGCCCAGCCCATGCGCGACCAGTTTCGCCAGGAGGCGCTTGTGCGTGGTCTCGGGTCGATGAAAGAGAAACTTGATCACCTTGAAGCTGAGCTCAAAGCGCTTAAAAGCCGCGAGTAGGCGCTTTATTATCCTTCGTTCAGAACGAGTGCCATGCCAACTCCAGAATCAGTTGTAGTGGTTGCGCAAGAGCAGTTCCTGCAGGCTTTTGCATTGCATCAGAGGGGCGTTCTCGACCAGGCACAGGCCCTCTATACCCAGGTTCTCGACAAAGAACCGAACCATGTCGATGCCCTGCACCTGTCCGGTGTTGCAGCATTCCAGTGCGGAAACTACCAGGAGGCCGCCGACCTGATTGAGAGAGCCATTGCACTTCGGCCAGGGAGTGCCGACTTTTACATTAACCGTGGCGCAGCGCTTCGGGCACTGAAAGAGTATGACTCGGCCCTGGCCAGCTATGACCGGTCGATCTCCCTCAGACCGGGTAATGTAGACGCATGGTTCAATCGCGGCAACGCACTGCACGCACTGAAACGCTTTATTGACGCTGTTGCCAGCTTTGACCGGGCGCTTTCAATCCAGCCTCGCTTTGCCGAGGCCTGGTCGAACCGGGGGATCTCCCTCTTTCAGCTCTCCGAATTTGAGGCGGCACTTGCCAGCTATGATCGTGCGGTGGCCCTGCGCCCCGACTATCCCGAGGCCTGGTCGAACCGGGGACTGGCACTTCAGGAGCTGAAAGAGCTGGATGCCGCGATTGACAGCTACCAGAAGGCCATCGAGCTCCGGCCGAACTATGCTGAGGCCTGGTCGAACCGGGGGCTTGCGCTCCAGCAGCAGAAGCACTACCAGGAGGCACTTGCCAGCTGCGACAGATCTGTTGAAATCATGCCTGAGTTTGCCGAAGCGTGGTCCAACCGCGGCATGTGCCAGCATGAGCTGAAGCGGTTTGATGAGGCCGCTGAAAGTTACGACAGGGCTATCGCCTTAAGGCCCGATTATGCCGAGCCTTGGTGCAATAAATCACATGCCCTGCTTATCCGCGGAGAGTTTGAGCGCGGCTTTGAGCTCCATGAGTGGCGCTGGAAAAAGGAGAAGTTCACCTCTCCCCGACGAGACTTTCAGCAACCGCTCTGGCTTGGCGGGGAGTCGATAGAGGGAAAGCG
The DNA here is from genome assembly GCA_903824045.1 of uncultured Chlorobiaceae bacterium. Lineage (GTDB taxonomy): Bacteria > Bacteroidota > Chlorobiia > Chlorobiales > Chlorobiaceae > Chlorobium. Next base: position 51,179 of record CAIJVD010000027.1, on the reverse strand, counting down.
CATCCTGCTGCACAGCGAGCAGGGTAACGGCGATACCATCCAGTTCTGCCGCTACGCGCCACTGGTTGCTGCATTCGGTGCTACGGTTATTATGGAGGTACAGGAGCAGCTGGTCGGATTGGTTAGAGAGCTCAAAGGAGTCGCTGAGGTCATCGCAAAGGGCGAGCGGATTTCCTCTTTCGACCTTCACTGCCCGCTCCTGAGCCTGCCCTTTGCATGCAAAACAACCCTCGACACCATTCCTTTTGCCGGGGGTTACCTCAAGGCTGATCCTTTGAGGCTTGAAACGTGGCGTGACAGGCTCGGCCCCGGAACGAAACCAAGGGTTGGGCTGGTATGGAACGGGAATTCTGGGCAGCAGAACGACCACAACCGCAGCTGTCCGCTCTCTGCCTTTATCCGCCACCTGCCAGCAGGGTTTCACTATGTCAGCCTCCAGAAAGAGCTTCGCGACAGCGACAGGGAGGCGCTTGAGGGGTGCGCTGATATTGTGCACTTTGGCGAAGAGCTTCTGGATTTCAGCGATACAGCAGCTCTTATTGAGCTTATGGATATAGTTGTTGGTGTCGATACGAGCGTGACTCATCTGGCCGGCGCCCTCGGTAAAACTGTCTGGATCACCCTCTCCCGCAACGCCGACTGGCGCTGGCTGCTTGATCGAACGGACTCACCCTTCTACTCCTCAGCAACCCTCTATCGCCAGGAGCTGCTTGATGACTGGGACGGGGTGCTTCGGCGGGTCATGGAGGATTTGAGCGTGGCCTATGGCAGATAACATGGAGCAGGGCATGGGTGCATCTGAACTGAGTGCGCAACTTCAAACGCAGTTTCAGGAGGCTCTGGAGCTACACCGGAAGGGGCGTCATGGCGAAGCAGGGGCAATCTATGCCTCGATTCTTGAAAGAGCGCCTGACCATGCCGATTCCATCCATCTGCTCGGTGTTATCGCCTTTCAGAGCGGCAACCATCGTCGGGCTGTCGAATTGATCGAACAGGCCATTGCCCTCTCTTCTGTTGAACCCTCCTATTATACCAATCTCGGCAACGCCCGCAAGGAGCTCCGGCAGTTCGACGCCGCCTTGGCCAGCTACGACCTTGCTATCGCTTTACATCCTGACGCCCATGATGCATGGTGCAACCGTGGAAACCTGCTGAGGGAGATGGGGCAACTCAGGGCCGCCGTCGCCAGCTATGACAAAGCGATTGCCATCAGACCCGATTATGCGATGGCCTGGTCCAACCGCGGCAATGTGCTCAAAGAGCTCAAACAGCTCAAAGCCGCTCTTGTCAGCTACGACCGGGCCATTGCCGTAAGTCCCGGCTACCCGGAAGCCTGGTACAATCGCGCCAACACCCTGCTCTCCATGAAGCAGCATGAGGCCGCCGCGCAGAGCTACGATCGGGCGATAGCCCTCCAGCCCGGCCATGCCGAAGCCTTCTACAATCGAGGCAATGCACTGCTCGCCCTCAACAGGCATGAGGCTGCCGTGCAGAGCTATGAGGGTGCCACCGCCATCCGTCCCCATTTCGCCGAAGCCTGGTCGAACCGGGGCGTAGCCCTCAGCGAGCTGAACCGATTCGAAGATTCTCTCCGGAGTTACGATCGAGCCATCCAGATCAACCCCGCTTACGCTGAAGCCCTGTTGAACCGCGGTATAGCCCTCCACGAGCTGAGCCGTTTCGACGAAGCTAAACTGAGTTACGAGCGCGCCATCGCTCTCAGGCCAGAGTACGCGGAGGCGCACTGGAATACATCGCTTCTCCTGCTCACCTTTGGAGAGTTTGAACGAGGGTGGGAGCTCTATGAGTGGCGCTGGAAGAATGACAAGTTTCCCTCAAAGCGCCGTAACTTTCCTCGTCCCCTCTGGCTGGGCCGGGAGTCGATACAGGGAAAGCGCATCCTGCTGCACGGCGAGCAGGGGCTCGGTGACACTATCCAGTTCTGCCGCTATGCCACCCTTGTCGCGGAGCTTGGCGCACAGGTGATCCTTGAGGTGCAGCCACCGCTTTGTGAACTGCTCAGGGGGTTGGAGGGGGTGTCGGAGGTGGTTGGGCATGGTGAACTGCTCCCACCCTTCGACTTCCACACCCCGCTTCTGAGTCTGCCGCTCGCCTTCAGGACGGGTATCGATACCATTCCGGCCGCCCCGGCCTACCTCAAAGCTGATCCCGCCCGGATAGAGCAGTGGCAGCGAAGGCTCGGAGAAAAAACAAGGCCACGAGTCGGAGTTGTCTGGAGCGGCGGCACACTGCACAAGGGGGATCACTACCGGAGCATTCCGCTCTCGACCCTGATGCAACACCTGCCCGGAGGGATTGAGTATGTCAGCCTGCAGCAGGAGGTGCGCGACCTTGACCGGGAGGCGCTCTCGGGAGTGCTGCATTTCGGCAGTGAGCTCAAGGATTTTACCGATACGGCCGCGCTCTGCACCCTCATGGACCTTGTCATCAGTGTCGACACCAGCGTGGCGCACCTGGCCGGTGCCCTCGGCCGTCCCGTGCATATCCTGCTTCCCCGGCACGCGGACTGGCGGTGGATGCTTGACAGAGGCGACACCCCCTGGTACCCATCCGCAATACTCTGGCGGCAGACGGCTACAGGGGATTGGGCGCGCGTGCTCGACGCCCTCGCACGGGAGCTTGAGCCCCTCGCTCCTCAGCCCGGCCCTGAACCGGCTGAAGCGCTCTCTCAACGAGGTATTTCGCTCTACGAACGGAAGCGATGGTCCGAAGCTCTTGAGTGTTTTGAAAAAGCCATTGCCCTCGAGCCCCGCCACCCGGAATTCTGGTCCAACCGTGGACTTGCCCAGTTCGAAATGAAGCGGCTTGATGCGGCCATTCTCAGCTTCGACAAGGCTATTGCCATAGATCCCGGCTACGCTCCTGCCTGGTCAAACCGGGGTATGGCTCTTCATGAACAGAACAATGTTGCCGGCGCAGTGAGCAGCTATCAGCAGGCCGTCACCCTGCGCCCCGATTTTGCGGCTGCATGGTACAATCTCGGCATGGCTTTTCAGTCCATTCACCAGCTCGAGGCCTCCATAGAGAGTTATGACAGGGCGATAGCTCTCAACCCTGATTATAGCGAAGCATGGGCGAACAAGTCGCTGGTATTGCTGCTGCAAGGGGAGTTTGCGTTGGGCTTTGAACTTTACGAGTGGCGCTGGAAGAACGGCAGGTACTCTCCCGGAAGACGGATTTTTTCGAAGCCGCTCTGGCTTGGTCGTGAATCGCTGAAAGAGAGAACCATTCTTCTGCACAGCGAGCAGGGTTTTGGTGACTCCATTCAGTTTTGCCGTTACGCAGCCCTGGTTGCAGGGCTTGGCGCAAGGGTGATTCTGGAGGTGCAGCAACCGCTGGTCGGGCTCCTCAGCCCTCTTGCAGGAGTCTCGAAGGTGGTGGCGCAGGGGAGCCCCTTGCCCCCGTTTGACTTCCACTGTCCGATGCTCAGCCTTCCGCTTGCCCTCAAGACAACCCTTGAGACCATCCCTTCCAGAGCAGGCTACCTGCAAGCCGATCCGGCAAGGGTGGGGCAGTGGAAAAAAAGGCTGGGCAGCAGGAGCAAACCGCGCGTTGGGCTCGTCTGGAGCGGAAACGCCGGCCATCGCAATGACAGCAGCAGGAGTATCCCGCTCGCAACCCTCCTGCACGGCCTTCCCGGAGGAATTGAGTATGTCAGCCTTCAGCCAGAGGTTCGCGACGCCGATAAGGAGGCGCTTGAAGGCGTTCTGCATTTCGGTAGTGATCTCAAGGATTTTGGTGACACTGCCGCGCTTTGCACGCTCATGGACATTGTTGTCAGCGTTGACACCAGCGTGGCGCATCTTGCCGGGGCCCTCGGTCGTCCGACCTGGATGCTCCTGCCCTTTAATCCGGACTGGCGGTGGATGCAGGAGAGGAGCGACAGCCCCTGGTACGCTTCCGTAAAACTCTACCGGCAACCCGCCCTCGGTGAATGGGCGGGCGTGCTCGGCTTGCTCGCCCTTGATCTGGCTGCCGCAACCGGAGCGTGAGGAGCCGGTCTCTCGATGGCGCCTTCAGGAGAGGTTTCTCGGCACCTGCGAAGAGTGGTGATGGATGATTGGCCTTTCCAGCGATATATCGACTACGAAGGAAAATCGTGAAGGGAATGAGAGCAGTACCTGATCGACTTCAAATTCAAAAGAGTAAATCCCGCTCAGGGCGAAGAGTGTTTCGCTCAGGGCCTGCTTTCTGAGCGCCTTGTTGTGCAGTCGCACGCCAAGACCCTCCCTCGTTGCAAGGAGACCAAAGTATCCTCTTACCCCTTCGGGTGTTGTGACGGTATGTGGTGAAAAGGTCGGGACAAGCACTGCGGACTCCTGGTAGAGAGCTGCAATGTCATCCGGACTCCCGCTGCAAACCCGTGAAACCCATTGAAACAGAACCTCTTCAGCATTTTTGAAATAGATCATGACGCGCTTTATTGGTTAGATCATCTATTGGCAAGTTTCGGCCGAAAAGTAAGTTATTTCCTTTTAATCCGTAGATAAAAAAAGCTTGATCGGAGTGAGTTCAGCCATTCAGGAAACCCGCTCCCATTTTCTCTGCCGCTCAAGCCGCCACACAGGCCCGATGACTTGCAGCCCCTGAATTTTTGATTTAGGGTAATTGAACGAAATCATGTAACTTATCCTATAAACAAAAAACAATGTTTTTTTTAACCAAAACATCATAAGCCATGTCAAACGACCAGTTCAACGATTTGTCAGTTGCTTTCAACAACATTCTCCAGACTGCAGGTACAGTGCCACAGCAGGTCATCAACATTGTCACAGCACTTTTTGATGCATGTTGCTCCTTTGTTACCCCGCTTGGCAAAACCGCATCTGACCTTGCTGGCAGTGCTACCGCTCAGGTTACACAGGTTTTCCAGGGTGCAGCTGCAGCAGTTACACCTAAAAAATTAGGCTGAGCCGCCTCGTTCCTTATTCAAGCGCACCTCGAACTCTTTTTTGACCGGGGTGCGCTTTTTTTTTCTCCTCCAAGGTGATAATCCCTCTCCACGCCAACTGAACAGCACCAACCAGGATCCTACGACTTTACGATCAGCAGCGGGATATCCGCGCTCTGGCGAAGTGTTCTTGAAACACTGCCGAACAGGATTCTCCCTGCCAGATGGTGGCCGTGGGAGGCCATCGCCAGAAGGTCATAGTCATGCTCCCTGATCTCTCCGAGAATCTCCTCTTCAGGCTCGCCGCTTCTGAGCAGAACCTCTGCAGTTATGCCCTCTGAAAGCAATCGCTCCCGGTACCGGTTGAGCCGAAGGGAAGCCGATTTCCTGAGCGTGCGCTCCTGATCAAGGGTGTGTGAGTGTACTACGTGCAGAAGATGCAGCCTCGATCGAAGCCCCTGGGCAAGCACCGAGACATGCTCGATAAGTCTATCATCGACAGATGAGCAGTCAAGGGCGACAAGGATTTCACGGTAATCGGCCATCTTGGCTCCCTCAGTTGAAGGTTATGTAAAAGAGAAAGATGTTGAGTGCGACAACGATGACGGAAACCAGGAGAGCCGCCGCAAATTCAGGATTGCTGCTTCTGAACGCGCCCATCACCCTGCGGCTTCTCGAAAGAATGAGCAGCGGCAGGAGCGTCAAGGGGAGCTGCAGGCCAAGCACCACCTGACTCAGTATCAGGAGGCGAAAGGTGTCGCTTGTCAGCAGGATAATCAGCAGCGAAGGGATGGCAATGGCAATAACGGCAACTCTGTAGAAAGGGGAGCGAGGGTCTTCGGCTTTGGCGAGGAAGCCGGTGATGACGTTGGCTTCAGCCATGGCGGAGGTGATTGATGAACCGACTCCAGAGAAAAGGAGCGCTACCGAAAAAAGCAGGCCAGCAAGCGGCCCGGCGATGGGCTTCAGTGTTGCCGACGCCTCTTCAATGCTTCCGACAGAGAGGTGGTTGCGGAAAAACACGGCGGCCGCAACGATAATCATTGCCGAGTTAACCAGCCACCCAAGAGTCATTGCGGCGATGGTATCAATTTTTTCATACCGCAACACAGAGAGCTTCTCTTCCTCGGAAATCCCCCACTTGCGGCTGTGAATGATGTTCGAATGCAGGAAGATGTTGTGAGGCATTACCAGTGCGCCAAGAATCGCCATGGTGACATAGATGCTCTCTCTTCCGGTTTTTGGCACCACGAGCGCAGGCAGAACCTGACTCCACTCAGGCTTGACGATAAAGAGTTCAGCGAGGTAAGAGAGTGTGATGATGGCGAGGAACCCTACAATGATTGATTCGATACGGTGGTAGCGCTGGCTGATGATCAGGAATACCTTCAACGTAGCGGTAAAGAGTGCTCCGACCCAGATCGGTATTGCCAAAAGAAGGCTGAAACCGATTGCCCCGCCAAGCAGCTCTGCCACATCGGTTGCTATACAGGCAAGCATAATGCTCGTGCCGAAGAGGGCCGTTACGGGTTTGGGGAAGTGCTGGCGGATATTGACTGCCAGCGAGCTTCCGGTCGCAATCCCGAGCTTTGCCGCCATATGCTGGATGAGGATGAGCATGACGGTGCTAAGCGTCACTACCCAGAGCAGCTCGTAGCCGAAGCGCGATCCACCCTCGATATTTGTAGCCCAGTTTCCGGGATCGACAAACCCCACCGTTACAAGGAACCCTGGCCCGAGAAACCCCGGCAGCTTTTTCAGCCACAAAGCGCTCTTATTGTTGTTTGCCGATGCCATATGCGGGGCGTGGTGATTGATAGTTACCCTTATTTTGGACGCAGCGCCTCTACGGGGTTGAGGTTTGCGGCTTTCCATGCGGGGAAGAGGCCAAAGGCCACGCCGATTCCGCTGCAGACCACTATTGAGACGGTTATCCAGAGGATAGGAAAGATCGTCGGGAGGTTGAATTTGAGCGCAATGATGTTTCCGGCTGCAAGACCTGCGAGGATGCCGATTACTCCTCCGGCCAGAGAGAGGAAGAGAGCTTCAAAGAGGAACTGGCGGAGAATGCTGTTTTTTTGTGCACCGACCGATTTGCGGATGCCTATTTCGCGCGTTCGTTCGGTGACGCTGACAAGCATGATGTTCATGATGCCAACGCCTGCAGTGAGCAGTGCCATGAAGCTGATGATGAAAGCACCCGTGCTGATGGCGCGCTGAATGTCGCGGAAGCTGTCGATGAGCGACTCGTTTGTGCGGATCTCAAAGTCGCTGCTGTCCTTGACGGTGAGCCCTCTTGCAAGGCGCATTGCCCCTATGGCGCGGTCTATGGTTTCGGGATATGCTTTTCGCGACAGTGCCTCAACGGTTATGGAGAGGCTGCTTTTTTCGTTCACATGGTCGAGGAAGCGGGTGATCGGGATAAGCAGGAAGTTGTCCTGGCTCTGGCCGAAGGCGGCCCCCTTCTTTTCAAAGATGCCGACAACGGTGTAGACCTCGTTGTTGACCTTTATCTGCTTGTCGAGCGGGCTTTCGCCGGAAGGGAAGAGGGTTTCGGCAAGTTCGTTGCCGATGACGGCGGTGTTGCGCGCTGTGCGGATGTCGTTCTCGATCAGGTTTCGGCCCGCAGTAAGGGTGTAGCCATTGGAGGGTGCGAAGTTCTCGTCTCCGCCGGTCATGGAGACGTCAGGGTTTGATGCACGGTTTGCGAATCTGGCAAGGTTTGCCTGGCTGACAATGACGAGGCCAATGTTTCGGGCATCCTGTTCCATGCTTTTGCGAAAGAGGATGGCCTGCTGGTAGGTGATGTCCTTTCGGTTGGCGTAGAAATTTCGGCTGTGGCCGCTGCCGAACATGATTGCAGGGTTTTTCTGTATCTGGAAGGTGTTTGCACCGAGGCTGGTAAGGCCGGATTCAACGCTTTTGTCGATCGCATCGAGCGCGGTCATAACGGCGATGATGGAGAATACGCCGACAGCTACGCCCATGATGGTGAGCCATGAGCGAAGGCGGTTTACAGCGAGGGAGTAGATCGCCTGATTAATGATTTCAGCGGTCTTCAAGAGCATCTCCTATTCATAGCGCAGCGAGTCTGCCGGGTCGAGCTTTGAGGCTGTTACAGCCGGAGCCAGACCCGAGATAATGCCGGTAATGACCGAAACCGCAATGCTTGCCAGTACCAGGTTGAAAGAGAATTGAACCGGAAAATCGGGCACAATGATGATGATCGCAAACGTTATGGAGAGTGCGACGGCCATTCCCGTGACGCCGCCGATCAGGCAGATCATCACTGATTCGATGAGGAACTGCAGGAGGATGGTTCTGCGTCTTGCGCCGAGGGCCTTGCGGAGCCCGATTTCGCGGGTGCGCTCCTTGACACTCACAAAGGTGATGTTCATGATGCCGATAGCGCCGACAAAGAGCGAGAGTCCGGTGATGAAGATACCGGCGATGGCAATGCCGTTTTTGATAGGGTCGAGCTGGCTCTTGAAGGCTTGCTGCTCGTTGATGGAGAAGTTTTCCTCTTGACCTGCCTGAATTCTGCGGATCCGCCTCATCAGGCCGAGCAGCTCCTCTTTGGCCTGTCCGACGTGCGTCTGATCCTTGATTTTGACCCTGATGGTGGTGAACTGGTTCTTGCCGTAGATCTTTTCAAATGCACCGAGTGGCATGATGATCTGATTGTCAAAGCTGAAAAGGCCGAGAAACTTTCCCTGTTTGCGGAAGACGCCGATGATCCGGCACTTCCGGTTCTTGAGCTGGATGAACTTGTCGAGAGCGGGTTCATTGGGGAAGAGCGCGGTGGCGATGTCGTCGCCGACGACTGCGACCATGTCGCTTCCGGCGCTCTCCGTTATGGTGAAGAACCGGCCGGCCGAGAGGGCCCCCGAGGCAGTTTGCAGGTAGTCGTGGGTTGTGCCGAGCGAAAAGACCTGTTCAAGGGTCTTCTCCTTGTAGGATGCCGTAGCCTGGTAGGTTGACATTTGCGGCACGGCTATCTGCAGCTCGGAGTGCGGATCGTCGGCAATGATGCGGTTGAGCTGGTCGGCGTACTCGATTTTCAGGTCAGGACGGTTGCGGAAGAGCCACCACTTTCCCATGGTGCTCCACGATGACTTCTGGACGTAGATGACGTCGTAGCCGAGCATGGCAAGGCTCTTGTCGAACCCGCGGTCGATGCCGTTGATGGCCGTGCCCATCAAGGTTATGGCGACAATGCCGATGATGACGCCGAGCGCGGTGAGAAAGGAACGGGTCTTGTTGGCCCTGATCTGGAAGAGGGCCATTTTGAGGCTTTCCGCACTCTCGTAGCGAAACTGTCGCCGGTTCGCGGTCATTGCCGGGAGTCGGTTTCGATTTTGCCGTCTCTCAGCCGGATGATGCGCCGCGTATAGCGTGCGATATCCTCTTCGTGGGTGATGAGGATGATGGTGTTGCCAGCGTCGGAGAGCTCGCTGAAGATCTTCATGATTTCGATACTGGTGGCGGTATCGAGGTTGCCGGTTGGTTCATCGGCAAGGATGATCGAGGGCTTGTTGATGAGCGCCCTTGCGATAGCGACTCGCTGTATCTGGCCGCCTGAGAGCTCTGCCGGCTTGTGGGTGATGCGGTCGCCGAGGCCGACCCGTTTCAGGGCTTCTGCGGCACGCTCCTCGCGCTCCTCGGGCGGAACTCCGGCATAGATCAGGGGGAGCTCAACATTGCGCAGGCAGTTGAGGCGTGGGAGCAGGTTGAATGTCTGAAAGACGAAGCCTATTTCGCGGTTCCGGATGCGGGCCAGTTCATCGTCATCCATATCGGCAACCTGCTGGCCGTTCAGCTCGTAGATTCCGGATGTTGGCGTGTCGAGGCAGCCGATGATGTTCATGAGTGTCGACTTCCCGCTGCCGGACGGTCCCATGATGGCGGCATAGTCGTTCAGCCGGAAATCGAGATCGATCGAGTCGAGCGCCCGAACGACCTGGTCGCCCATCTCATAAAATTTGCAGAGCGACTGCATGGTGATGATCGCTTTATTGGTCATCGGCCCCTCAGCGCTGCTGTTTTTTGATGGAGCCGCCGTTCTTGAGCTGGCTCGTGATGGCGGAGTAGCTTCCCGAGACCACCTCCTCGCCAGCCTTGAGCCCGTCGGTGATGATAAGGTGTGTATTGTCGGTCGTTCCCGTTTTTACAGGGCGGAAGAGCACTTTGCCGTCACTGACGATGAAGACCCCCTGCACGCTTTCAGCAGGCCTTGGTTTTGTCGTCATCATCACACCGTTTTTTTCGGTTTTTTGCGCCACACCCTCGGGAGCACTGCTTCGGACCGTCACGCTCTGTATGGGGACGACAAGCGCCCCTTTGATGCGCTGCGACTCAATGTCTGCCGTGGCACTCATGCCGGGCTTGAGCAACCGGTCATGGTTGAAAATGCGGATCTTGACCGAGAAGTTGGTCACCTCTTCCTGAGTGCCGGCGGCTTTGGCAATGGCAGAGTTGGATATCTCGTGAACAATCCCTTTGAAGATGCGGTCGCCGAAGGCGTCCACCTTGATTGATACCGGATTGCCCGGCTTGACGTTGACAATATCGTTCTCGTTGACATCGACCTTCACCTGCATGCTGTCGAGGTTGGCCAGGCGCAGTACCTCGGTGCCGGGGAACTGTCCTGTGCCAACGACGCGCTCGCCGAGCTTGCTGTTGAGAAGGATGATGGTGCCGCTATTCGGGGCGCGCACAACGGTCTTCTTGAGGCGGTCCTCGTTCTGTTCGAGGAGGCTTTTGTTTTGCTCTATCGAATGGCGTGAGGCCTGCCAGACCGCTTTTGCGGCCTGCGCAGCGGTTTTGGCTCCCAGATAGTCGGACTGGGAGATCAGTTTCTCCCTGAAGAGCATATCGGCCTTTCGGAAATCATCCTCGGCCTTGAGCTTGCGGGACTTAGCCTCGAGGCTCTGCGATTTTGCCGTATTGAGCTGTGCCCGGCTCTGCTGCACCTGGTTGATGTAGAGGTCGGGCTGTATCTTGAAAAGAAGCTCCCCTTTTTTGACGTTCTGGCCGTCGCGTACCGGAAGCTCAATGATTTCACCCGAGGCGTCCGGTGACATGGCAACAACGAGCTCTGGCTCGATCTTGCCGGTTGCAGTGACGATATGGACGACCTCCTTGATAAATGCTTTTTCGGTCGTCACCTCTACGGGTTTTTCCCTGAATTTGAGAAAAAAGAAGAGCAGGGCGCAGGCAAAGAGAGCGGCCGCAATCGATAACAGGATGGTTTTTCGTTTCAGAAGGGGTTTCTGTTTGCTCATGGTACTCTGGTAGAGAAATTCTGGTAGCTATGGCAGCGTGAGGCTGCCGGTTGTATAGTCAAGAACGCTTTTCTGAAGCGCGAGATTCCATCTGGCCTGCGAGAGAGTGGATTGGGCGCTGAAGAGGGCCGCGCGTGCCGCACTGAGCTCAGTAAAGCCCGCGGCACCAAGCTCGTATTTTCTTTTGATTCCGTCAAAGGCAGCATTTGCGGCTGTTAGCGAAACTTTTGCAGCCTCGATCTGTCGCCCTGCGGAGGAGTACTCCCCGGCAGCCTGCTGCAGATCGATCTTGATGTTGTCCCTCAGGTCATGATAGTCAAGCTCCTGATTGCTATGGGCAATTTTGGCCGACTGGACGTTGTAGCTTGTCTGAAAGCCGTCAAAAATCGACCAGCGAAGGTTAAGCGTCAACGAATATCCGATCGAGTTGCCGAGCTGGTCGGAGATCGTAGGGGTCGGATAGGCATAGGTTGATCCGCTGAGATAACTCGTGGCGGCGCTTCCCACATTGAAGTCGAGGTCGAGACGGGGGAACCAGGCGGAGCGGGCCTGGGTGATCTGCCATTTTGCAGCGCTGGCTTCAAGGCTTTTGCTCGTAAGGTCGCTTCGCCTCTCCATAGCCATCGTGGCAAGGCTGTCGACGTTGATCTTCACAGCAATGGCCGTTTCATTGCTCTTTTGTTGAGGTGCGATGTCGATTCTACTCATCCCTTCTAACCCGAGGCGCCGGAGGAGTTCGAGCATGCTGTGCTCCATCCGGGTCTTTGCTTTTATGACCACGAGACCGCTCTGTGAGGCTTCAGCCTGCTGCTGGTAGCGGTCAATCAACGATTTCAGCCCTATCTGGTACTGCCGTTCGGTGAGGGTGAGCTGATCCTCTGCTGAACGGAGGTTTTGGCGGGAGATATCGAGGAGTTCGCGGTCAAGCAGCGCCTGATAGTAAGCCTGAGTGACATCGAAGGCTATGGACTGCAGCGCCCGGTCGAGGGTGAGGTTAGCTGCCTTCTCTCTCTGGAGGGCTGAGCGAAGTGCGGCATAGTCGGCAAAGCCGTTGAAGAGATTGAGCGACGTCGTAAGGGTGATGCTGGTCGAGCGCGAGTCCGTTTTGATGCGGGTGAGGTTACTGCCGTAGAGGGAGCTGTAGTTCCTGCTAAGCGCAAAGGGGGTATAACTGGCCGAAGAACTTACTGTTGGAAGGAAGTTCCCGTAGCTTCTCAGCAGATCGGCACCTTGCAGTTTAAGGTTGTTTTCAGCCTTTATTTTCGATGTTGCGTTCTCCACAGCAATCCGGATGCAGTCGGAAAGAGTGAGCGATTGTAAATTCGCTTCCGCCGAGAGGGCGGGTGACGGCCAGAAGAGCATGAAGAGCGCTGCCGCACTGCAGAGGCAATTGGAGAGAGCTGTAACGAGGTTCTTCGGGCGTTTGGCTTTCAAGGGTAGCATACCGGCTTCTTTTTGCAATAATATAACGAGTTATATACCAATCAGGCGAGGTAAAAGTTCCGGAACGACCATTCCTCTTCTGCCCTGCGACTCTTTGTGAAGATGTGGGCCTTATCCATGAGATCCCTCATCCGACAGGTCGTGACGGGCAAACAAAGACAGCTCCAGATCCCTCACCCTGTTTTGGATGACACATTTCCGGCATGCTGCCAACATGTCACCGCCCAGCGGCTGTATGGATCTATTCTCACCCGACAAGTCGGGAGCTCTGAACCGACACTGTATTTTGCCGCTCCAGAGGAGCGAAATGTTGGTAGCCTAAGGGGCGCTTTGAGCTCACAGTTTCTCAAGCAGCAGGTCGATCTCCCGCTGGTAGTGTTCGGCGTTCTGGGGCTTGAGCTGGATGAGAAGGGAAAAGATTTTAATTGCCTTTTTGTAGGCGCCCTGGGCGGTGAAGAGGGTGGCGAGAGTTTCGGTTGGTACGGCGATAGCGGTATCGTCGGAGAAGGGCTGCTTCTGTTCGTTGATCGGGGTTGGATCGGCGTTTTCGGTTGTTTTGACTGGCTGGAACTCCATCAGCGCCAGAGAGAGTTTGTCGAGCTCATCGGCAATGGGGTCGAAAAACTGATCGGACGAAGCCTGCTGGTCGCCGTCATAAGAGCTGTGAAGGGTCTGAAGCTCCTGCAGTTCGTTCCATGCGATCTGGTTTGCCGGTGCTATCAGGCAGCATTTTTTGAGGTACTCTCCCGCAAGCTTCCGGCTATTGAGCCCTTTGAGCGCCTTTCCATAGAGCAGGCAGTAGAGGTATGAGTCGCCAAGAGGGCCAGAGAACGGGGAGAGCTTGTCGATTCCCGCATGATACTCCCCGCGGGAGATGTCGAGTGAGACCTCGGCAAAGAGAAGGTGAGGCTCGCTGATGACATTCCGGTCATATCCCCAGGTGTAATTTCCATGATTACTGGTCATGAACGGGAGGCGGTGATGCTTTCTGGTGGTTTTTCGAGCGCAAGACGGATCAGACGTTCAGTCAGTTCCGGGAAAGATATGCCGCTTGACTCCATGAGCATGGGGTACATGCTGATGTCGGTAAAGCCGGGAATGGTGTTGATTTCGTTCAGGACGATATGGCCACTCTTTTCATTAACAAAAAAGTCGATGCGTGAAAGTCCGCTGCATCCAAGAGCCTTGAAGGCTTTGACGGCAAGGCGCCGCACCTCTTCCTGGAGTGAAGCGGGAATGCGGGCAGGAATGAAAAGCTTTGCCGAGTTGCGGATGTATTTGTCCTCATAGTCGTAGAAGTCGCTTCCGGGCTCAATCTCGCCTGGTACCGATGCAAGCGGCTGATCATTGCCGAGCACGGCTACTTCGACCTCACGGCCGGTGATGGCCTCTTCGACAAGCACTTTTGTGTCGAGGGCGCATGCACTGTCGAGGGCGGGCTGGATTTCCGAGGCGTTGTGAACTTTGGAGATGCCGACGGAGGATCCGAGATTGGCAGGCTTGACAAAAAACGGGTAGCTGAAGCGGGCGGCAATCTCCTGGCAGGTTATGGCAGGGTCGTCGTGGTAATTTGAACTCATGAGGGTTACTCCTGGGGCTACAGCGATGCCGGCATCGGCGGCGCACAGCTTTGTCAGCGCCTTGTCCATCGTCAGCGCCGAGGAGAGAACGCCGCAGCCTGTATAGGGCACACCGCAGGTGTCGAGGAGTCCCTGTACCCGGCCGTCCTCGCCGAAGGTGCCGTGAAGCGCAAGAAATGCCACATCGATTCCGGCTTTGCGGAAGTCAAGGTCAAATTGGGGCTGGGCCGCTTTCGATACCATGCCGCGGAGGGTATTGTCCGCATTTTCCAGCGAAGTGCTTCTCAAGAGTCCGGAGAGGTCGAGGCCCAGAATTTCACGGGCAACGCCCTCATAAAGCCAGACGCCTTCATGGGTGATGTAAATCGGAACCACCCGGTAGCGTTCGGGATTGATGTTCGCCTCGATCGATTTGGCCGAGATGATCGATATCTCATGTTCAGCCGACCTGCCTCCGAAAATGAGCGCAACAGTTGTTAGTGACATAGGGCAGTTACGTGGCGTTTTCGATTAACGTTGGGGATATTGTTCGATCAATGTAGCTGTCAAAATACCTGTATGGGTTCTTACATACAAAGTGAGAGGGAAAAATAATCGAAAAAAGGTATTTCGCCGACCAAAGCCGCAAGCAAACGCAGGGTGCCGCTTTACTGAAACGAAAAGAGCCGCCACTTAGTTACACTGAAGACAAGGTCGTTATCATTGGCTGATAATGCGTATCTCTTTATCGACAGATGCAGGAGGCGGGTCATGATGATTTCTCTCTTCAGCGCAGCAAAAACTGGCAGATTGCTTCTGCTTTCACTCTTTTTGATGCTTGCCGGGTGTTACACGCTCTCGCTCTCTTCCGACAGCGACCCCTCTTTTGACCGCTCCGGATATGTTTCCTACGCATGGTCTCTTTCGCCAGGGGGGGGCGAAACGCCCTCTGAGCTCGATATGAACCCGTTTGTCTACTCGAGGATTAAGAGCGCCGTGGACAGGGAGCTCTCCCTGAGGGGATACAAGCTGAAAACAACAGGTTCGGTTGACTTTATTGTTGCCGTGCACGCTCAGTCAAGGCTGCATGCGGCGATCTACGAGGATCCGCTTCTCTATTCAAGAGGGTACTACCGGGGCCAGTTCTATCGCTATGATCCCTGGTGGGGTCCCTTTTCCAGGCCCTATGTCGGGTACTATCGGGAGGGCGTGCTTGCCGTCGACGTTGTGGACGGAGTGCAAAACAAGCTTGTCTGGCGAGGGCAGGCGTCGGGAGCGCTAAAGGGTTATAGGGATCCCGGGTCGATGCAGGAGGATATCGACAGTGCCGTTTCGAAGATTATCGAGCTGTTCTCTCCGCTCAAGAGGGAGAAGTAAGCCGGGGCGCATCACATTTTTTGCGGACAAAACCTTTTCCACTATCTTGGAGACTAAACCAGCGCGGCATCATTGCCTGTTTCAGCCGGCAATGATGCTTCTCTGTTTTTCCGGGTTTTTGAAGGTTTCCCGCTATGAGTGTGTAGCATAGTGCCTGACCGTTTTCTCTTAAGTGAAGGTGTCGAAAAATAATTGAGCGTTTAGTGTTGTGACCCCAGAGACCCCAAAGGTATACTGTGTTGATACCGGGATGCGTTCCGGGGAGGAGAATATGGCCTTCGACCGCCGGTTGATGGCCTCTTTCGTCGATGGCCGATTTCAGGCCCGTTATGGTTCCTCCAGTTCACTCTGGCGGTTTTACGGCTGGCACCCTTTTGCCGTCACTCTCGGCTATAACCAGCAAGAGAGCGGGCTGGATGCCCAAAAGTGCCTCCAGGCGGGCATTGATATTGTTCGACGCCCGACCGGCGGAAGAGCGGTTTTTCATGCCGAAGAGTTTACCTACAGCTTCTTTTCGGACTCCCCTGAGGATAATGCCACGCTCTATCGGGATGTGCACGAGACGATCCGACTTGCTCTTCAGGGGCTGGGCATTAACGCGGAGTTCTGCCGCTCAACGCTTGCCCGTTCTGACGCCCGGAGGGGCGGGGGAGCAGTAAGCTGCTTTACGGCCTCTGCCCGTCACGAGTTGCAGGTCGATGGTCGCAAGCTGGTTGGATCGGCCCAACGCCGGACCGGAGAGGTGCTGCTTCAGCACGGCTCTCTGCCACTCTCCTCGCGTCACAAGGAGCTCGGTGCCCTCATCGCCTCTTCAACCCGGGAAGATTTGGTGAGCATCAGGGAGGAGCTGGAGCAGAAAGCGGTCTCTCTTGAGGAGATCCTTGGCTATATTCCTCTCTACAAGTCGCTCTCTGAATTGATGAAAGATGCTGTTGGCCGTTTCAACGGGTTTGCGCCAACAGTTATCCGATCTGAAGAACTTGAGGAATTTTTGTTGCATAGCGAACAATACACCTAACAAGCGGAAGGCATTATGAACAGTATGGCTCAGCCGAAACAGGCGCACGTTACTACCCGAAGGCTGCTTGACATGAAGCAGAACGGTGAGAAGATTTCGGTACTGACCGCCTATGACTATACCATGGCGCGGATTCTTGACCGAGCGGGTATCGACGTCATTCTTGTCGGCGATTCTGCCAGCAACGTCTTTTCCGGACACAATACGACACTGCCTATCACCGTTGAGGAGATTATCTACCACGCCAAGGCGGTTGTCAAGGGTGTTCAATCGGAGAGCAGCCGGGCGATGGTGGTGGTAGACATGCCGTTTATGAGCTACCAGATCTCGGGAGACGAGGCGCTTCGCAATGCGGGCAAAATCATGAAGGAGCACGAGTGCGATGCTCTCAAGATGGAGGGCGGCAGGGTTATAGCCGACAGCGTCAAGCGCATAACCGATGTGGGTATTCCCGTGATGGGTCATCTGGGTCTTATGCCCCAGTCGATCTACAAGTATGGCAGCTACCGGGTCAGGGCTCAGGATGAGAGTGAGGCCGAACAGCTCATTGAGGATGCCCGGATCCTTGAGGAGTCGGGTGCTTTTGCTGTTGTTCTCGAGAAGATTCCGACGGCGCTTGCCCGAGAGGTTACCCGCTCACTCACCATTCCGACTATTGGCATCGGCGCCGGGGTCGAGTGTGACGGGCAGGTGCTGGTGATCAACGACATACTTGGCCTCAACAGGGAGTTTCATCCCCGCTTTGTGCGCCAGTACGCCGACCTTAACAGCCTTGTTGAGAATGCAGTTAAGCAGTATGTTCAGGATGTGAGGAGTCGCAGTTTCCCCTCTCCCGACGAAAGCTACTGAACGGAATGTTTGTGTTGCTTTTCTCTTCTAAAGCTACAGGAAAGATTGTACTTTCAATCTGAAACCCCCGAAGGTATCTTTTTGCCTGGTCCGGGATAATATTTTTTATGACGGATTCCTGATCTATGTCTGATACTGGCAGCAGAAAGGCGCAGAAGCGCTATCCCCCTTTTTTGAAAACCAGCCCGCAGGGTCGTCCCCAGCTCTTCCCGTCCGTCTCCCGCTCTTTTGTTCCTTCGGCCTTTACGGTCATGAACATGGTTTCCGGCTATATCGCCATTGTTATGGCAGGAGAGGGGAGTTTTGTCGCCGCCTGCTGGTTTATCATTCTCGCCTCCTTTTTCGATACGATTGACGGTTTTGTGGCAAGGGTTACCAAGGGAACTTCCGACTTCGGTGTCGAACTCGATTCGCTTTCAGACCTTGTCTCCTTCGGCGCAGCACCAGCATATCTCGTCTACAAGTTCGGCCTTGAGGGACTTCCCGGAAAGACCGGGATTCTTGTCAGCTCTCTTCTGATGGTTGGCAGCGGCCTGCGCCTTGCCCGCTTCAATATCAGCATGATTGGCTACAACAAGGAGTCCTTTTCCGGACTCCCGACCCCGGCCCAGGCGCTGACCATCGCGGGGTTTGTGCTCTGGATGATCGCCGATCCGATTTTTCCGATCGAAGTTATGCGCAACGGTCTTGCATGGCTCTCGACCGGACTGGCACTGCTCATGGTCAGCAAGGTCAATTATGACACCCTGCCCAAGCCGACTGTCGACTCTTTCCGCCAGAAACCTGTGCAGATGTCCCTCTATGTCGGGGCGATTT
The DNA here is from genome assembly GCA_903824045.1 of uncultured Chlorobiaceae bacterium. Taxonomy (GTDB): domain Bacteria; phylum Bacteroidota; class Chlorobiia; order Chlorobiales; family Chlorobiaceae; genus Chlorobium. The sequence continues at coordinate 32,921 of CAIJVD010000027.1, read as the reverse complement.
TCTGTGTCCTGCTCTTTCATGCGAAAGCTTTTTTTCTTGCCATGTTGTTGTATATTCTGCTCGGTATCGGACGCTCAATCTCTCTTCTCTACCGTCAGTGGCAGACATGATCTTTCCTAATCAACCTTACCGCATACAATGCCCTATACTGCTAAAATTAAGGTGACCCTTCGCCAGTCCATTCTTGATGTTCAGGGGAAAGCCGTCGAGCATGCCCTGAAAAATCTTGGCTACGGCACCGTTGAGTCTGCACGCATCGGCAAGTATATCGAGGTGACCATCAACGAAGAGTCCCGGGATACTGCCGAACGCATCGGCAGGGAGATCTCCGAGAAGCTGCTGTCGAACCCGGTCATGGAGAACTACTCCCTCGAACTCGAAAAGGTCAACTAACCATCACTTTTTACTATGTCTGATGTAACTGTAGGGGTCGTTGTCTTTCCCGGCTCGAACTGTGATCATGATACTGAACATGCCGTCGCTTCCTTCAGCGGCGTAAAGCCTGTCATGCTCTGGCATAACGACCATGATCTCCAGGGCGCAAAGGCGATCATTCTGCCTGGCGGTTTTTCCTATGGCGACTACCTTCGCTCGGGAGCAATTGCGAGATTCTCCCCAATCATGAAGGAGGTTATCGAGTTCGCCCGAAAAGGGTACCCTGTGCTCGGCATCTGCAACGGCTTTCAGATACTGCTTGAGAGTGGTCTGCTTGAGGGCGCTCTTTCGCGCAATCGTGACAAGAAGTTCCTCTGCTGCCGGACTACCATCAAGCCGGTGAACTGCTCGACGATCTTTACCAGCCGTTATGCTCCCGATAATGTGCTCAATATTCCTATCGCGCATGGTGAAGGCAACTACTTTGCTCCGCCGGAAGTTCTCGAAAGCCTCGAAGAGCACGAGCAGATTGCTTTCAGGTACTGCGATGCTTCGGGCAACGTTACCCCGGAGGCCAATCCGAACGGCTCACTTCTCAATATAGCCGGCATCGTCAACCCTCAGGGCAATGTGCTTGGCCTGATGCCTCATCCCGAACGCGCCAGTGAAAAACAGCTCGGATCGGATGACGGAAGAGCGCTCTTCGACTCCCTGTTTACCCATATTTCAGGCATGTGAAGCCTTGAAAATACCCTCTCCCCGGTGCCGCCCGGGGAGAGGCGCAATGGTTGACACATTCACCACAAGTTAAACTCCAGGCTGTTGTGACAGAGAAATTGAAGGTATTCTCATGGCTGCTGTTTGATTTTGCCAACACTTCGTTCAGCGTGATGATGGTGACCTTTGCCTTCCCGCTCTATTTCAAGAATGTTATCTGTCATGGCGATCCCTCCGGCGATGCCATCTGGGGGTTCAGCGTCAGTATCTCGATGCTGCTCGTTGCCCTGATATCACCGGTTCTCGGCGCCGCAGCTGATTATTCCGGACGTCGCAAACGATTTCTCTTCTTTTTCACCCTGCTCTCTGTTGTGGCAACCGCTCTGCTCTCTTTTTCCGGGCCGGGAATGGCCGTTATGGCTGCGACGCTTTTTGTCTTCGCCAACATGGGCTTTGAGGGTGGCCTTGTTTTTTATGACGCCTATCTCAAGGAGCTGACCTCTGACAGGAGTCTTGGCCGGGTCTCCGGCTACGGTTTTGCCATGGGCTATCTCGGCGCGCTTGTCATTCTTCTGCTTCTCAAACCGCTTCTGAGTGATGGAATTGTGCTTGCAAACGTTCACAATGTTCAGATGAGCTTTCTTGCATCGGCCCTCTTTTTCGCTCTGTTTGCGACACCGATATTTCTGGCGCTTCGGGATGAGAAAAAAGAGGTGTCAACGGCGATCTCCATCGCTTCCGTCACTCGCTCCATCCGTGAGGTGCGCCATACGATCCGCCATATTCTGAACTACCCAGACCTTTCTCGATTTCTTCTCGCCTATTTTTTTTACAATGACGCCATCCTCACCGTCATTGCCTTTTCGTCGATCTATGCCCAGAACACCTTCGGCTTTACAACCGGAGAGCTCATCCTCTTTTTCATGCTGGTGCAGACGACGGCCATTGCTGGTTCGGTGATTTTCGGCTTTATCACCGACAGGATCGGCCCGAAAAGGACCATTGTTATTACGCTGGTGATCTGGTTTTTTGTGGTGATTGCGGCAATCCTTTCCGACAGCAAGGAGCTCTTTTTCTCGACCGGCATGCTTGCTGGTATGAGCATGGGTTCATCCCAGGCTGCTTCCCGCTCCATGATGGCCCGTCTCACCCCGATCGAGCATGTTACCGAGTTCTTCGGCTTTTATGACGGAACCTTCGGCAAGGCATCGGCAATCATCGGTCCACTTGTCTTTGGTCTGGTATCGGCGCAGGCAGGAAGCCAGCGGGTGGCGCTCGCTTCGCTGCTCATGTTTTTTGCCATCGGGCTTCTGCTCATGACCAGAGTCGGCTCTGCCGGAAGCCGCTATAGCCCTCAGGAGTAAAAAAAACACTACCTTATCCAGAGTTGCCGTCTGGCGCGTTTTATTCTAACAAGCAGGAAAAAGCATTGCAGAAAAGGGAGAACATAGAGAAGCCGGGTTTCGCCGAGTACATGAGGGCTTTTGTGCCGTTTTTCTGGAAAAACTTCCAGCATGACCGGATATTCCTCGGCGCAGGCTCGCTGGCTTTTCAGACCCTGCTCTCCATTGTGCCTTTTCTGGCAGTCGTGCTCTCGATACTGAGCGTCTTCAAGGTATTCACCCCGCTCAAGCGTACCATGGAGGATTTTGTTGTCCAGAATTTCATGCCTGATGCGGGCAACCTTATCAATCAGTATCTCTCTGAATTTCTCGGCAAGACTGCAACGGTCCCTCTTTTCGGCGGCATATTCCTCTTCATCATTGCGCTGGTTCTTATCTCAACGGTCGACCACACCCTCAACGAGATATGGGAGGTTCACTCTCCCCGCAAGATGCTTCAGGGATTCACCCTCTACTGGACTGTTCTGACTCTCGGCCCTGTTTTCATCGGCAGCAGCCTTGCCGCCGCATCTTATGTCTGGTATACGGTCTTTACTGAAGGCCCTCTTCTTGCACTGAAAACCCAGCTGCTCTCCTTTCTCCCTTTTATCAACTCCGTTGTGGCCTTTTTTCTCCTCTACATGCTGGTGCCGAACTGCAGGGTGAGGTTTGTTCACGCTTTTTCCGGCGCGCTTCTTGCCGCGGTGCTCTTCGAGCTATCGAAGATCTGGTTCTCGTTCTACATCGGCCATATTGCGACATTTCAGCACATTTACGGAGCGCTCTCGGTCATTCCGATGCTCTTTTTCTGGATCTATCTTGGATGGGTCGTGGTGCTGACCGGCGCGGAATTTGTCTTTTGTCTCGGCGCCCTCAAGCCGCTTGGCTCCATTTCAGGGGCGTTTGATCCGCTGGCAGGCCTGCCGGTCGTTCTTGCGGTGCTCAGTCATATTCGTGGAGGCCAGAACGGCGGGACCCCGGCGAACATGAAAAAACTTCTCAAGGCGCTCCACCCCCGAGACCCCTCGGTTTTGCGAAAAATTGTCGATATTCTGCTTGACAACGACTGGATCCACGTCACGGCAAACGGCGACCTTGCTGTGAGCCGCGATCTTCATCTGCTGAAGCTCTATGATCTTTACGCACTCATCCCTCCGGGGTTTGCCCAGGAGGAAAACTCTGCGATGGAATCAGGCGTCAATAGCGTACATTTGGAGATGATAGGCAGGGGAGTGACAGCGTGCCTGAAGAGCAGCATGGATCTCCCGCTTGTCACCTTACTGGATGAAGGCAACGAACACCACCTATGAGTTATCAGGTTATAGCAAGGAAATACAGGCCGACAAAGTTTGCCGATATTACTGCGCAGGAACATATCACCACAACCATTCAGAACTCCCTGCGCATGGGGAGGCTTGGCCACGGCTATATCTTTTCCGGGCTTCGCGGGGTCGGCAAGACAACTGCGGCAAGGGTTTTTGCAAAAGCGGTGAACTGCCGCAAGATGATGGAGGATCCCGAGTATCTCCAGAAGGTGACTGAACCGTGTGGCGAGTGCGAGAGCTGCAGGGATTTTGATTCCGGCACAAGCCTCAATATCGCCGAGTTCGATGCGGCCTCCAATAACAGTGTCGACGATATCCGCACCCTCAGGGAGAATGTCCGCTATGGCCCCCAGAAAGGGAAGTACCGCGTCTATATCATCGACGAGGTGCACATGCTCTCCATTGCAGCCTTCAATGCGTTTTTGAAGACTCTTGAGGAGCCCCCTCCGCACGCCATATTCATTTTCGCCACGACCGAGTTGCACAAGATTCCGGCCACCATCGCCTCTCGCTGCCAGCGGTTCAACTTCAAGCGGATTCCGCTGCCGGAACTCCAGAAGCAGCTTCACTCTATCTGCGATGCTGAACATATTCCGGTTGACGACGATGCGCTCCAGCTCATCGGCAGAAAGGCCCAGGGCTCAATGCGTGACGCCCAGAGCATCCTTGACCAGGTCATAGCCTTTTCTGTCGAAAATGATCATGAGGGTCGCATCAGCTACCAGAAGGTGGCCGAACTGCTCAATTATATTGATGATGACCAGATGTTTGGCGTTACCGATGCGGTGAGCATGCACGATGCTGCCAAAATGCTCGGTGTCGCACAGTTTGTGCTCCAGAATGGCTACGACGAACAGGATTTTCTTGAAAAGCTCATAGAGCACTTGCGCAATATCCTGGTTGTAAAGAATCTCTCATCCACCCGTCTTGTTGAACGGCCAGAGGCGGTATGCGAACGCTACATGCGAGACGCCGGAAATTTCTCGCCTGACGCCCTCATGCGGATGGTCGACTTTCTGCTTCTGACACAGAAAGAGCTGAAGTTCCAGTTCGAATACCAGTTCCGCTTTGAGCTTGCCCTTCTGAAGCTTATTGATATCGGCAGCCAGGCCTCCGCCCTCAGCGGTTCAGCAGCAGCCGCCGACGCGGCCTCAAAAAAAAAAGCCCCTGACAAGCCCCTGATCTCCGCTCCGCCTTCGGCTCCCGCTCCCGCTGTTCGGAAGGCAGGTGCCGAGCCTCCGGTCGTCAAGGCGCTGATAACTGAAGCGCTGGCGCCTGAGCCTCCTGCTCCAAAGCCCGCAGTTTCCCGCCCAACCCCTTCAACAGCCGCCGCCGAGGGAAGCCTTGCGCTTGGCTCGTGGCAGAAGAAACTCTCCGGTTTTGCCGTCAACTCAACGGCCAAAGAGTTTCGCGTGGGAGTTGAGCCTGCCCTTCAGGATGAAAACGGGATGCCATCTTCCGCTATCAGTGCCGATATTGAGGTGCTGAAGCTCGAGTGGCGGCAGTTTCTTGAACACATCTCAAAAAAAAGCCACAACTTCATGGCGACCCACCTCCAGTCATGCGAGCTTGTCGCCTGCACTCCAGGGGGTGTTCTTGAAATAGCCTGTTGCAGAAAGTTTTCCTACGAGGAGCTTCAGCAGGACCGCGCACTCCTCCAGAAAGAGGTTTCGGAGTTCTATGCTCTGCCGCTCCAGTTGCGCATACGCTACGATGCCGAGAAGGATGCCTGCACCAGGGAGAAAACAGTGTTCACCCTTTTTCAGGAGCTGACCCAGGAGAATGAGGTTATCCGCTACCTGATTACCGAGTTTGGCGGTGAACTGGTCTACTGAGTCTATCTTCGCGCTTTCCAAATCATGAAAAATTCATCATATTCAGTCTTTTCGGGTTTTTACTTTTAATTACAATTTCAACAGTAAAGGACTATAGATCGCTATGAGTATAGCTGCAGGCCGCACAGAGACTCTTGAAAACCGTTTCCGCTCCGAATATTGCGGGCTGTTGAACCCCGAGAGCGAGAATCGGGTTGTCAGACTTGCCGGATGGGTTCACAGAAAACGTGATCACGGAGGGCTGGTTTTTATCGATCTGAGAGATCATACAGGCATCAGTCAGCTTGTTGTCCAGCCGGAGCAGCAGGAGCTGTTCGCTGTTGCGGGCCAGCTGCATCTGGAATCGGTGATCTGCATCGAGGGCAGGGTGGTACTCCGCAGCGCGTCCACCATCAACCCGAAGCTTGCCTCCGGCCAGATAGAGGTGGTCGTTAGCGCCTTGACGGTAGAGAGTCATGCCCAGCCGCTTCCGTTCCCGGTTGCCGACGAGGTGCAGACTTCCGAGGAGCTTCGCCTGAAGTACCGCTTCATTGACCTTCGTCGTGAAAAGATCCATGAGAACATCATTTTCCGCAGCCGTCTGACGGCAACTATCCGCCACTATCTCGAAGAGAAGGGGTTTATCGAGATTCAGACCCCTATTCTTACCTCAAGCTCACCCGAAGGAGCCAGGGACTTCCTTGTGCCGAGCCGCCTTCATCCGGGCAAATTCTATGCGCTCCCGCAGGCGCCACAGCAGTTCAAGCAGCTGCTGATGGTTTCCGGCTTCCCCCGCTACTTCCAGATTGCCCCCTGTTTCAGGGACGAGGATGCCCGCGCTGACCGCAGCCCCGGCGAGTTCTACCAGCTCGATATGGAGATGGCTTTCATTGAGCAGGACGACCTCTTTTCCATTCTTGAGGGTATGGTCGAGCATCTTACCCGCACCATGTCAACGAAGCGCATTGCCCAGTTCCCCTTCCCGAGAATAAGCTTCAGGGATGTGATGAACCGTTTCGGAACCGACAAGCCGGACCTGCGCATTCCTCTTGAAATTCAGGACGTCACACCGCTTTTTGTAAACTCCGCCTTCAAGGTCTTTGCCAGCAACACCGTTGACGGCACATGCGTCAAAGCTCTTGTGCTCAAAGGACGAGGCGGCGAGTCGCGCCTCTTTTACGACAAGGCCGAAAAGAGGGCAAGGGAACTCGGCTCCGGCGGACTTGCCTATATACAGTTCAGGGAGGAGGGGCCTAAAGGGCCGCTCGTCAAGTTCCTTTCGGCCGATGAGCTCTCCGTGCTCATGCAGCAGCTCGGCCTTGAGACCGGCGACGTGGTCTTCTTTGCTGCCGGCAAGTGGGAACCGACCTGCAAGATCATGGGCGGCATGAGAACCTATTTCGGAGATCTCTTTACGCTCGATCGCGATCAGCTCTCATTCTGCTGGATTGTCGATTTCCCGATGTACGAGTACAACGAGGATGCCAAAAAGATCGACTTTTCACACAATCCCTTCTCCATGCCGCAGGGCGAGATGGAGGCTCTCGAAACGCGCTCCCCGCTCGATATCCTCGCCTACCAGTACGATATCGTCTGCAACGGCATTGAGCTTTCGAGTGGAGCCATCCGTAACCACAAGCCCGAGATTATGTACAAGGCGTTCGAGATTGCAGGCTACACCCGCGACGAGGTCGACCTGCGCTTCGGTCACATGATTGAGGCATTCAAGCTCGGCGCTCCGCCGCACGGAGGCATTGCTCCCGGTCTTGACAGGCTGGTGATGATTCTTCGCGACGAACAGAACATCCGCGAGGTCATAGCCTTCCCGATGAACCAGCAGGCACAGGATCTCATGATGAACGCCCCCTCCGAGGTTCTTGCCTCACAGCTCAGGGAGCTGCACCTGAAGATCGACCTGCCGAAGAAGGAAGAGGAGAAAAAGTAAACGAAATAAAAAGAGGCCGACACTGTCGGCCTCTTTTTATTTCGTTTACTTTATTTCTGCCCGCCCTCAAACCTCAATAGAAATATTCCGGAGTCAGCTTTTTGGTGAAGCGGTTCATGGCGTAGTTGGCCAGCCAGACCCAGTTCAGGGGCTTGCCTTTCATGCGCCGCAGGATAGCTCCGCCGGTATAGACATCCTGCTGGAGCTTGATGAAGTTTTCGAGCAGCTGTTTTGAGGTCATCTTGCTTGGTTCAAACATCAGATGGTAGGTGTCGTATTTGTCCCAGTCGAAGTGGCGGATGCGGGGCTTCATCTCCTCGAAATAAGGGGTTCCGGGGAATGGTGTGACCAGCGAGAAGACGGGGAACTCAATGCGGTTATTCATGATGAAGTCGTAGGTGAGCTGGAAGCTCTCCTCGGTATCGTTGTCGAAGCCGAACATGAAGTAGCCCTGAATCGCTATGCCGTTTCTGTGGAGGTTCTCGACCACCTTTTCGTAGTTGCCGTGCTTGTTTGATCCCTTATGGACGCTCTTGATGGTTTCGGGATTGAGCGATTCGAAGCCGATGCTGAGCAGGTCGCATCCGGAGCGGCCGGCCAGTTCGGCAACTTCCGGCTTGTCAAGGAAGTTCATCGAGATATTGGCGTTCCAGTGCACACCGAGCTTGGCCATCTCTTCAAGCAGGGTCATGAAGTACTGCGGGCGGAAGCTGATGTTGTCGTCCATGAAGGAGAAGTTGACATCCCGCTTTCCGAGCCGCTCCTGATGGTATTTCATCTCATCCAGCACCAGATCAAGCTCACGGTAGCGGTAGTTTTTGCCGTAGATAGTCGGTGTGGTGCAGAAGTTGCATCCTACCGGGCAACCCTTGGTGGCAAGAATCGGGATACGGGAGCTGTATTTTTTGGCGTTTTTGGAGGAGAGTGCGTAACTGAAGTCAGGATGAAGCATCTCGCTCATCGGCTTGAGCTCCTTGGCCCGGTAGATTGGCTGCATCTTGCCGTTGAGGACATCGATTGCCAGTTCCGTCCAGATCGACTCTATCTCTCCGTAGACCACGCTGGTGCAGTGCTTTGTGGCCTCCTCATGCTGCATGGTGGGATGGACACCTCCAAGGATGACCGTTTTGTGCTGGCGCAGGGCAGCGTCTCCTATGCGGTAGGCCTGGCTCGCGTTGAGCGTGCGTGAGGTGATTGCAACAATATCGAATGGTGAGAGGTCGTCGGGGAGTTTGTCACCAAGCCGCTCATCAATAAAGGTTACGTCGAAAAGCTTTCCTACGAGGGTGGCAACCATGATCAAATTCAGCGGCATGCTCACCGTTCCGGAGTCGACCATCATGCTGGTGTTGCTCATCGGCTGGACAAGAAGCCATCTCTTGCGGCGGTTCTGTTGTGAGGCGAGCTGCTGAAGGAGTTCCTCAGGGGAGGGATCGAACGGTGAGGGGACAGTTTCTGATTGTATGGTCTGCATGCCCTTAAATCTGCAATAGGTGTAGGAAAATCTTTACAGCGAAAAACTAAGGTATGAAAAGTTTTTCAAATAACGGGAGGGGAGCTCAAAAATAGCAATAGAGAGCGGCTTTTCAGGCGGGTCAGGACCTCTTCAGTACCGCAACAGTGAAGCGGCTTACACAGACAAGCTTGTCTTCGTCGTTTTTGATGCGGATATCCCAGACCTGTGTGGTTCTGCCAAGATGGAGCGGGGTTGCCGTAGCATGGACCTGACCGGTGCTGACCGGTCGGATATGGTTTGCGTTGATCTCCTGGCCGACAATGTAGAATGCTTCGCGATCTACACAGTAAGATGCTGCGATGCTGCCCACGGTCTCTGCAAGTGCGAGTGATGCTCCTCCGTGAAGTATGCCAATGCGCTGTATGGTCCGGTGGTCGACCGGCATTGTTGCCCTCATAAAGTCAGGGCCAACCTCACTGATTTCGATACCAAGATGACGGGCCATCTGGCCTTCGATGATCTGGGTGGCGTTGATCTCCTCGGGTGTGACAGGCGAGAAGAAGATGGAGGCTGTAGCCATGGCTGGTCGTGGTGAAGATGGACGCATCTGAATCCGGCAGAGGAGCGGGTGACGAGATTCGAACTCGCGACATTTTGCTTGGGAAGCAAACACTCTACCAACTGAGTTACACCCGCTTTCCGTGGTGGTGAGAGAGGGAGTTGAACCCTCGACCTCAGGGTTATGAATCCTGTGCTCTAACCAACTGAGCTACCTCACCATTTTCCGGGCTGAAAATATACAATAGCCTTCCGCAATATACAACAGTTCCCCGGCCTTTATTTCCAAAAAAGGGGGACGTTCACAACTAATTCAACTAACCAGGAAAAAGGGGGACGTTCACAACTAATTCAACTAACCAGAGTTGTGATGTAATACAACGAATACTTCTCTCCCGACAGGCAGGGAGTTTCATGCAATGGTGTGTTCAGTGCTCAGGGTTCGACGGATGGAAATGGCTGGAATGAGTCGATTACTGAAGGCTCTTCAGAATGGCTTCGGCGAAGGGGATATCTTCCGGCGTTGTGATCTTGATGTTGTGGTAGCCGGTTTCGAGGATTCTGACGGGCTGCTCAGGAAAAAAACGCTCGACCAGTGCTGCGTCGTCGGTGGTATACCATTTTTCGATTTCAGCCTGTTCGTGTGCCTGAATCAGAATGGTGCTTCGGAACCCCTGAGGGGTCTGCACCTGAAGAAGGTTGGCGCGATTGAGCGTCGCACCAAAAAACCCGGGATCGGAACCGATCTCCTTGATGGTGTCTTTTGGCCTGTTTGCCGGGACGCAGGCGCCATATTCTATGGAAAGGCGGGTGATCTCCTCGATCTCCTGTGGCTGAATGAACGGTCGGGCTCCATCATGCACAAGAATGGCGTCCGGAGTATCTCCTCGGAGGCGGATCTCCTTTTCGATGAGTCTGATGCAGTTGCCTACCGAATCCTGCCGCTCTTTTCCTCCCTCAATGACCGCCTTTACCTTGCGGAAGCTGGCTCTGGCAATAATCTCTTCGAGAGTGGCGATACTCTCCTCCCTGGTAGCGATGTAGATGGCGCTGATGGAGGGGGCCGATTCAAAGGCCTGAAGAGTGTGATGGATGACGGGGAGGCCGCCGATTTCAAGCAGCTGCTTGCTTCGTCCGTCTCCGAGCTGCATCCGCTTTCCAATGCCGCTTGCGGCTATGATGGCATAAGCGTTCATGGCAAAAAAGAGGCGTTCCCGCGGTTAATGGATAAACATCGCATCACCGTATGCGAGGAACTGGTAGTCGCCTTTGAGCGCAACTTTATAGGCATCCATGAGCAGGCGGTGCTCGGCGAAGGCACTGACCGCCATAAGCAGCGTGGTCTCCGGCAGCTGGAAATTTGTTACAAGTGCATCGGTAACCTTGAACTGATAGGGGGGATAGATGAACTTGTCGGTCCAGCCACGACCAAACTTGATCTTTCCGTCTACCGTCGCGTTCGCTTCAAGCACACGGCAGGTCGTTGTGCCTACGGCAATGATGCGTCCGGTCTTGTTGATCTTTGCATCATTGATCTCCATGGCCGTCTGGTAGGGAATATTGAAATATTCCGAATCCATCTTGTGTTTCGATACATCCTCGACCTCAATTGCATTGAAGGTGCTCAGGCTGGGATGAAGGGTGATCGGCAGTATTTTGACCCCCATCTTCTTTATCTTTTCGAGCAGGGGCATGGTGAAGTGAAGTCCGGCCATCGGCGCAACAACAGCACCGGTTTGTGATGCATAGACCGTCTGGTAGTTCTCCTTGTCCGACGCCTCGGGAGGTCTTGTGAAATAGGGCGGCAGGGGAATGCTGCCGATCCTTTCGACAAGACTGAAGACATCAATTTCAGGATTGAGAAAGCGTATCGTTCTGCCGCGCGAAGTGGTGTTATCGACCACTTCAGCAACCACGTCCTCATCGAAGTATATCTTGTTGCCAACTCTGACCTTTCTTGCCGGGTCTACCAGAACATCCCACAACCCGGCCTCCTTGTTGAGAACACGAAGCAGGAATACCTCAATTTTTGCATCTGTTTTCTCTTTCTGTCCGAAGATCTTTGCCGGAAATACCCTGCTGTTGTTGAGAATCAGGAGGTCGCCCTTTTTGAAGTATGAGGTGATCTCGTCGAATACCTTGTGTTCGATATCCTTTTTGCGGCGGTTCAGAACCATCAGCTTGCACTTGTCCCTCGGTGAGGTTGGCTGATCGGCTACCTTGGTTTTTGGCAGTGTATATCGGAAGTTTGACAGGCGCATAGGTAAGCTGGCAAGTGAAGTAAAATGCTGAATATAATATGGTTTAAGCCCAAAATACAAAAAAAGGCCGGGCTTCAAGCCCGACCTTAAATGAGCTCCGGTTATGCGGAGTGGTATGGCGTTCCTTTTTTCAGCGTCATGTGTACTCCCGCAATGCATGCCGGGGCCTCTGGCTCTATAGAGTCAACCAGGGTTGCCGTAATCTTCCCCTTGGAGATCTCTATGCTGTAGATGTTGCCGCGAAAACAGACATTCAGCGAGAGTTTTTTCCACTGACTCGGTAGGTTGGGGTGGATGTTGAGCTTTTCGTTGTAGAACGAGATGCCGGCAAAATAGCGGGTAACGGTATCGAGCGTTCCAGCCATCACGCCGCAATGGATGCCCTCCTGGGTTGTTCCGCCCTGCGTGTCATTGATATCGCTCTTCAGCGCCTCAGAGAACCACTTCCACGCCATGTCATGGCCGTCGTGCAGATAGCTGGAGATGATGCTGTGAACAACCTTGCTGAGCGTCGAGCCATGGCTGGTTCTCGGTTCATAGTATGCATAGTTGTTTCTGACGAGGGTCAAATCATCGGGTATTTTGTAGCCGATTCGGTTAAGCAGTTCGGCAACCTCTCCGGGAGAGATGGTATAGAAGGTCATCAGCACATCCGGCTGCTTGGCAACCTTGTAGAGGTCGGGAGTGTCACCCTCGGCCTTCAGGATCCTGTCCATGCGGTGAATGTTGCCGTATGTTGCGCGGTAGTGCTTCCAGTCAAGCTCCTTAAGCCCCATGTATCCATCGAACTGCTCGAGGATGCCTGCGGAGTCGATCAGAATGTTCATTTTGCTGCTGATCTCTCTCCACTGCTGGAGCTCGTCGAAACCGAGCCTCATCTTCTCGATCAGGCGGCTGAGGACGGTGGCGTCGATAGTTTCGCTGATTTGAACGGCTTTGTCGAGCAGCCAGACCGTCATGATGTTGGTGTAGGCATTGTCCTTCAGGCCGTGCTTGCCGCTGCCAGGGAGCTCCTCGTGGAATTCGTCAGGTCCCATGACGCCCTCGATGTGGTACTTGCCGCTCTCGGGGGAGAAGGTCGCTATTGATGCCCAGAACCTTGCAATTTCAAACATCAGCTCTGCACCGCAGCTGTTGAGGAACTCGGTGTCGCCGGTGTCGTAGATGTAGCGCCAGGTATTGTAGAATACCGCGATGGAGACATGTCGCTGCATGCAGCTGTAGTCCGGTCCCCACTCGCCGCTCTTTGGGTTGAAGTGAATGATCTGGGTGTCCTCAATGCCGTCGTCGGCAGTCTGCCAGGGGAACATCGCCCCCCTGTAGCCGTTGTCGCGAGCATAGTTCCTTGCCGCGTCGAGCCTGTTGTAGCGATACATCAACAGCGCCTTGGAAATATCGGGGAAGTGGCGGTTGAAGAACGGGAGGATGAAGATCTCGTCCCAGAAGATATGACCGCGGTATGCCTCGCCGTTAAGCCCTCGGGCCGGCATTCCTGCATCAATGGCAGGGTTGTGGGGTGAGGCTGTGCAGAGCATGTGATAGGTGTGAAGCCTCAGGAGCTTCTGGCTGAACCGGTCGCCCTCGACACCGATGTCCGCTTTTTTCCAGATCTTCTCCCACGCATCGTTGTGCGCCTTCAAGAGGGAGTCGAAAGAGTCGTTCTGGGCAAGCGACGTTCTGGCAGCTTTTACCGGGTTGGTCGAGCCTTCATCAAGGGAGGTATGGATGGATGCGAGTTTTTCGATCGAGCAGCTCTTCCCCGGTTTAAGCGAGAGGGTGAAGCACTCGCCGATGTAACGGCTCTCACTGACCGGCTTGAAGGTTACGTCAATCTCCTCCGTGTGGCAGACAACACGGGTTTTGGCTGCGGTTGCGATTTCGTATCCGGATACATTGGTTTGGGTATGAAGCAGCATGGTGCCGTTTTCAGCGCTGCTGTCAAGCTGCTGGAGATGGTCGCTCGTCAGTTCGCTGTATCGGGCAACTCCCTTGTTCTGCACCCGTCCGTCGATCGAGGTGCGGAATTCAACATCTGCAGTGTAGTTGACCGGCTTGAGGGTAAACTTTATTGCGCAGCGATGAGGGTCAGCCATGCTTGCGAAACGTTTGCTGCTGATCTGAGATATTCTGCCAAGGTTGTCCTGAATAACGAGCTCGCGCTCCATCAGGCCGTTTCTCAGGTTCAGGTTCTGCTGGTAGCTGAGAATCTTCTGCTCAAACGGGTCGATGAACTCGCCGCCGCCGATCCTGAACTCAATGGGGAGCCAGTTAGGGGTGTTGACAAAGTCGTTGTTGAAGATGGTCTGGCCGTGAACTTCTGAGGGAACCCTGTTGAAAATGCCGGCAATGTAGGTGCCGGGGTAGTGATGGTGTGAGATCGAAGAGCCTTCGTATGCGCCGCGTACACCAAGGTAACCGTTGCCGGTTGAGGTGAGAGTTTCGCGGAGCTTCTCGTCTCGTGCGGAAAACTGTGTGTAGGTAAGGTTCCATCCCTCGTGCTCGAGACCCTCGGTGAACCAGCGGTCGATGGCCTCAACCGAGGTCTCGCCGAGGTCACGCACAACGATGTCGGCGCCCTGCTCCCTGAGCTTGGCCCCTTCAATATCGCGGGCAATGCCGAGCACCATGCCGAAATTGCCTCGTGAACCAGCCTGGACGCCGGAGATGGCATCCTCGACAACAACGCACTCGTGCGGTTCGAGCCCGAGATTATGCGCGGCGGTAACAAAAATATCCGGGTTTGGTTTGCCTTTTAGCCCCATTTCGATGGAGACTTCGCCGTCAACGCGGGTTTCAAAGAGATGCTCGAGCTTGGAGAGCTGGAGAATCAGCTGGCAGTTGCGGCTTGAGGATGCGATGCCGATCCTGACGCCCTGGGCGATCAGGTCGTTGATAAGGTCTACGGATGTTGTATAGACTTCAGGCCCTTCCTTGATGAGGATCTCGGTAAAGAGCTCGTTCTTCCGGTTTCCAAGTCCGCAGACCGACTCTCTCTCCGGCACGTCGTCGAGCTCACCGTAGGGGAGGTCGATGCCCCGAGAGTTCAGAAAGCTCTTGACGCCCTCCATTCTTGGCTTGCCATCCACATATTTGTGATAGTCGTGAGCCGGGTCGAACGGAACGTAGGGTTCAGCATTCGCTTCGGAATAATTCTTCAGAAAGGAGTTGAACATTGACTCCCAGGCAAGGCTGTGCACTTTAGCCGTGCCCGTAATAACACCGTCAAGATCGAAAATCGCGCCTTTGAAGTGGATACTCATACCGCAGGTAATGGGTTATATGATTACAGTGAAAGCAGACCGAGAATGGTCAAAAGAATGTCAGGATAGGGTACGGTATAGGAGTTGGGGCAGATCTCCTCGACCTGTTTTTTAAGTTTTTCGTCTCTTGTGACAAAGATTGCCCAGACGTCATCAAACATCTCCATTGCCTTTTTCAGCATGGGTATGTCTGAGGAGGTATCGCCGCAGACAAGATGTGGCCCCTCTTTTGAGGTGATGGAAAGTTTATTGCAGATGAACGAGAGTCCGTCTCCCTTGTCGAAGTCCCTGATCGGGGCGTCGCCGGAAGGCGCATCAATAGTCAGGATGATCTCGATGTCGAGGCCGGTGTCCTCAATACGGAAGTTTCTGCCAGTCGGGTCTATCTCCTTGACTATCCCCTTGACCTTTTCTAGAAAGGCTTTCGATTCGTCAACCTTGATGGACTGGGTGATATCCTGACGGGCAACGGTGGTCTGGCCGAACTTGATCTGGAGGGCAGAACCGATGAAGTTGAACTTTTCGAAGTTCGGATCCTGAAGCAGTACAAGCATCCGGTCGTTGAGAAGGCGGATGAGTTTCTGCTTGTTCTCTTCGATAGGGAAGCTGTTGAACTCGCCGTTGAGATCGATGAACTCTCTGCCTTTCGATCCGGCGTAGACAAAGGTATTGCTCGGGTTGATCGAGACATTCAGGATTCCGAAGTCCTTCAGCGGTGCCGAGGTGATGATGATAGGGTAGTGGCAGCAGTTTTTTGCAAAACGCGTCAGGAAGACGGAATTGTAGATCGGCTGGACTGATGAGCGGTAACGGCCGCAGTAGTTGTTGGTCGTGCCGTCCCGATCGGTGATAAAGGTGCTGAACCGTTTTCCCTTGAGCAGCCTGACGCCGTCGTTGACGTAGGTGCGGAAGCCGGGCATGAACTTGGCGAGGTAGTCGATGAACTTGTCCTCTCCGTATTCGAGATAGTAGATATCCTTCTGCAGCTCCCTGATCTCGTAGGTCAGGTCGACCTCTATCTGCTTCATGCCGTCAAGGCGCAGCAGGCGGTGGCCGGTATCGTCGTCGATATAGATTGTTTCAAGCGAGTAGAGTGCGTTTTTCAGCGACTCAACGCAGGTCTGGCCGACCATTCTCTGCTTGATGATGTTCTTGACGATCGGTTCGCGAATCTCTTTGGTCTCGGCCTTGAGCTGATAAAGCTCTTTCAGTGTGCGGATATCCTGCAACGTGATCGAGGTGGCACAGGTGTTCAGCTTGCGCTCTCTAAGAATACTCTCGTGCATGCGTTACAGGTAAGGATGTGGCTTTAGTGTAGTTTGAACCGCAATTTAAGCAAAATCCGGCCAAAAGCCGTATAAAGATTTTTATAATTTGCAAAACATGAATATCGCAGTAATAATGCGACTGCCGGGGCGTGAGGGTCAGGCCTGGATGCGGCTGTTAAGGGTCTCGACGATTTTACGGTGGATGCACTCCGCATCTTCTAGCGCATCAAGGCTTACAAACCTGTCGCCCTCACGACTGATAATGTCGAGATATCCCTGGCGGACATGGCGGTAGAACTCCAGACCGGAGCGCTCCATCCGGTCAAGTTCTTCGTGGTCGAAGGCCAGCGGAAGGGATTTGGCGGAGAACTTTCTCGAAAGGGCCTCTTCTGGCTTGATATCGAGGTAGAAGGTGATGTCGGGGGTGATGGCACAGGTCGAAATGGCGATGATCGAGCGGAGCACCTCAAGGTCGATCCCTCTGCCGTACCCCTGGTATGCGGAGGTGGAGTCGTAGAAGCGGTCAAGAATGACGGTTTTTCCTGATGAGAGCGCAGGCATGATGACCTCCTGCACCAGCTCCGCACGGCTTGCAGAGAACAGCAGCAGCTCGCCGATCGGGCTGATATCCTCCCGGCTCTCCAGAAGGATTGAACGTATCTTTTCTGCGACCGCCGTTCCCCCGGGCTCTCTGAGGGTTACTGCCTCAACGTCACGAGAGGCGAGCCAGGCGACGAGTTTTTTGATCTGCGTCGATTTGCCGGCGCCATCTATTCCTTCAAAAGTTATCAGCATTGAGCTTCCTGAAAACGGAGTGTTCTAAAATGATGTACGCAGGCGCTTAATTGGGTTGTCCCGTCGGACGGATCATGATTTCGTTGACGTCAACACCGGGCGGCTGAGTGACGGCGAAGAGTACCGCGCGAGCGATGTCATCCGGCTGGAGTTCGGCGACGCATGGTTTTTGAAGGTTCTCCCAGAAAGGGGTGTCGACAACACCGGGCTCGATGAGCGTTACGCGGACGCCGGATCCGGCCATCTCATTGCGGATCGCCTGGGCCATGCCGGTGACTCCCCATTTTGTGGCGGAGTAGAGGTTCCTGATGGAGGTGATTCGACCAACAACAGAGCCGGTCACAAGGAAGTGCCCTTTGGTTTTGACGAGTTCGGGCAGGGTAAGGCGAGCGGTTGCAGCTGCACCGAAGAGATTGACGAGCACCATCTCCTTCCACTCTTCCGGCCGGTCATCTCCGCCGTAAAAGGTCGATCCTTTGGAGAAACCTGCATTGGCAAAGACTACGTCGATTCTTCCGAACCGCTCAAGGGAGAGCCTCACCAACTCCTCCTGCGACTCCCAGCTTGCAACATCGCAAGTTACGGCGAGGGCCCGCTCTCTGCCGAGCTCATCCTGCAGCTTTTGAAGTTTATGGGTCGAACGGGCGGCAAGCACAACGTTGAATCCAGCTTCGACGGCGCGGCGCGCTGTCGATTCGCCTATCCCTGTTGATGCTCCGGTAATGAGAAAAACCTTGCTCGACATAGTGCGCTGAACCTATGAGTTTGTGTTGTTGAGGAGGCTGTGCTTGCGGCCGTAAAAGAAGTAGATCACAAAGCCGATAAACAGCCAGACGACAAGCCGGATCCAGTTCTCCGCAGGAAGCGAAAGCATAAGGACAAGGCAGGTGAAGATGCCTGCCAACGGTACGAATGGTACGAGTGGCGCCCTGAAGGGGCGGTGGGCATCAGGATATTTTTTGCGCATGATGAGCACCGCGCTGCAGACCACTACGAAGGCAAAAAGGGTGCCGATATTGACCAGCTCTGCCAGAAGGCGCAAGGGGAGCAGGGCTCCAAGCACCGCAACGAAAACGCCTGTAAGAATGGTGGATTTCCATGGCGTCCTGAATTTCGGGTGAATGTCTCCGAAGAAGGACTTGGGCAGGAGTCCGTCGCGCGCCATGGCAAGAAAGACTCTCGGCTGGCTCAGCATCATCACCAGCAGCACCGAGGTGATTCCGGTGATTGCGCCAAGAGAGATGACAAACTGGGCCCATCCGATGCCGACCTGCTTGAAGGCATTGGAGACCGGAGCATCGATATTGATCTGGTTGTAGGGCACCATGCCGGTGATGACCGTGGCTACAGCGATATAGAGAATGGTGCAGACGACAAGCGAGCCGATGAGGGCAATCGGGATGTCTCTCTGTGGGTTTTTAGCCTCCTCGGCATGGGTGGAGATGGAGTCAAAACCGATATAGGCAAAGAAGATCATTGCCGCGCCAGCCAGAACGCCGACAGGTGTGCCGCCGGCACCTGCATCGCCGAGGATGGTATGGCCGAAGATGCTGAGTCCAGAGTAGCCGAATGGTGCAAAGGGGTGCCAGTTCTCTGGCTTGACGTACATCGCCCCGAGCACAATCACCAGTAGCACGATGGCGACCTTGACGATAACCATGCCGGCATTGAAGCCCGCGCTCTCCTTGATGCCTTTGACCAGAACGACGGTGACGGCAAAGGTGATCAGCACGGCAGGGAGGTCAAACCATGCGCCGGTATAGCTCATGATTCCCGTGGTGGGATCAAAGTCGAGCGGAGCCTTCGAAAAGATCAGCGGTACGCCGAGCCCGAAAATGCCTATAAAATCCTGAAAGTAGTGTGACCAGCCATGCGCGACGGTGGCCGATGCCATTCCGTATTCGAGAATCAGGTCCCAGCCGATGACCCATGCAAAGAGCTCACCGAGTGAAGCATAGGCGTAGGTGTAGGCAGAGCCTGCCACAGGTACCATGGAGGCGAACTCAGCGTAGCATAGCGCAGCGAAAATGCAGGCCACACCCGCCAGGGCGAAGGAGAGGGAGACGGCCGGACCCGCCTTGTCATGAGCAGCGACGCCGATGAGCACAAAGATGCCTGTTCCGATGATGGCTCCGACGCCAAGGCTGGTAAGCGCCACAGGGCCGAGCACCCGGTTGAGCCGGTGTTCGCTCTTCAACTCCTCGAGCAGCAGGGCAAGCGGCTTTTTTCTGAAGCTGTTTTTCAAATCGGGGATGGTTTATCAGTTATGGTGAAATTCCCAAAGCAAGATTTTGACTTTTCCTTTTCTCTCTCAATCCCGGCGATTCATCATCGTCAGATAGTAGACAAGCTGCATGATCGCCTGGGCAGCGGCGGCAACATAGGTCAGCGCGGCGGCATTGAGCACGGCGTTGACACCCACCATCTCTGCGCTCGAGAGGATTCCCTGCGATACGAGCAGCTCCTTTGCCCTGCGGCTCGCATCGAATTCAACCGGCAGCGTTATGAGGGCGAAGAGGGCGGTAGCGGCAAACATCATGATCCCGGCCCATGCAAGCGTGGTGCCAAGAGAGCCGAGTATGCGCGAGAGGAAGAGACCGGCAATAAAGAGTATTGGGCCAATATTGCTGCCGATGGAGACCGCTGGAACCATAAATGAGCGTAGCTGAAGCGGCACGTAGCCGGTCTTGTCCTGAAGCGCATGGCCAGCTTCGTGAGCTGCCACGCCAACAGAAGCGATGCTCGGCAGGTTATAGACATCTTCGCTCAGGCGCAGAGCTTTTTCGCGCGGATCGTAATGGTCGGAGAGCATCCCTTCGGCACTCTCAACGGTGACATTCGGCATCCCCCCTCGCGCAAGAAGACGGCGGGCAGTTTCAGCACCGTTCAGCCCGCTCTGGGTAGGAATTTGTGAATATTTCCTGAAGGCGGACTTCACCCTGAACTGCGCCCAAAGCCCAAGAAGCATCGGAGGCAGGGCGAAAACAAAATATAAAGGATCGAAATAGAACATCTCTTTATGGGATTATCGGTTAACCGGATATGGCAGATATGGATCAGCTGTTGAGCAAAACACAGTGAAACCTATACATAAGTTTCGTTATTCGCAAGTGCTATGCAGAATGCCTCATAGAGTTTAAGCAGGAATCGATTATCAAGAGTAATCTGGGCTCCCATTGATAAACAAGCATATTACAATAGGGTTGGCGGGGTAGGAGCACCAGGTCGGTATCACTGGTCGCTGCAATTTTCGGCGAAAAGGTCAAAATACAAGACCTGACCCCATTTATTGTCATTGTGTGGATACCGGCAGCTGCTCCTGCTCACTGATCCATGTTTTACGCACCTTCACAGGTAAGGATCGACTTTTTTTTTGAGCCACCCCAATTCGACCTTCAGCCGGCCTATTTCGGCGTACAGCTTTTCCGGATCTGCGAGTGGATCGACTGGCTTCGGACCCCGCTTGACCTCGAACAGTCCAGCGGCATGCTCTTGCACCTCCCGTTTCCATTGCCCAACCAGATTCGGGTGTACCCCGAATTCCCGGCCAATCTCGTTCAGGGTTTTCTCGCCCCTGATCGCCTCAAGCGCCACCTTGGCCTTGAACTGTGACGTAAAGCTCTTCCGTTTCTTTTCGCTCATAACTTGTCCTTGTTTTTGGGCAAGTTACCACCTTAATCAACTGTCTGAAAATCGGGGTCCACTACACATCTCAGGCTTCCCGGAGAGCAATCAAATAGTTTGCTGAAGGCCCGGCTAAAGTGGTTTACGTGTGAATAGCCCAGTTTTGTTGCAATCGCCTTCAACGGAATGTCGGTACGGAGAATAGCGCCACGAGCTTCATTGAGCCGAAGCTCATTAATATAGAGGTAGATAGATTGTCCATACCTCTTTTTGAACTCAAGCCCAAGCTTTTGTGCCGTCATATTGTACTTCATCGCCAGTTCATTAAGCATCGGTAGCTTTCCCTCAAGCAGGAGTAGCTCTTCATGAATCTCTTTCAGCGCCACCTCAATCCTGTTTTGCTCCTGCCGCTCTGGTACAACTGTACAGGCAAAGTGCTCTGCCAGCCCGCAGAGATACTCAAGCACCTTGCTCTGCATAAACAGTTTACGGATAGTACCGGTCAGATGATCAGGGATCGACGAATAGAGGATGTTCCTTAAGGGGTAGGGTATTTTCCGGACGGAAGCGGAAGGCACAGAGGCTATGTTCATGTTTTTGAGCAGCATCCCGCACTCCTCTTCCCCAAGCAGTGTATCGAGTATTGACTTCCCTGCAATGAGCACTGTCACTTCAAAATCTTCGCTGGTATCCACTGTCGGCAGGTTATCAAAAGCATCAATATGCTGAAAAAGGCACCCTGATGGTCCAAACTCGAACACCTGCCCTACACGTCTCTCCTCTAAAATGACCCTCCCTTTTTTTGGCGATTGAACACAAAGCGCCGGCTCAACAAACTCTTCCACACAGTGAAACATGGGCTGGAGTTTGCCAGCAGCTTCGGGCCTGAAATGGTGATAACCGCGGCGGACAACCATGTTCATCGGCAGAGCGACTGAAATAAACGAAGCATCCCCAATCTTCCGAGGCATAGGCATCGTCGTTCGCTCTATATCCAGCAATGGGTCGTCGAAAAATGAAGGCTGTGTACTGTCTGCGATCCAGTTAAATCGGGTACTGATAATGGTCGATTTCATGAGAGCTTAGAGTAACAAATCAAAGGGATAACTCACACCTCGAAGGGTAGCAACCAAAGATGGTATAAAATAGTCAGTTGATGGTATAAATCATAAATCAGCTCACGAATGATTTTCTCGTAACATAGTGGTTGACCATTGTACTTGCCTGAAAAAGGCCTGCCGGTTGAATTTATAACCATTAATCGTTCGTAACGCCTGTGCTCCGATTCCTCCGATCATGAATGCAGTAGCTGTTCAAAACAAAACTCGTTATTAACGCGATTTGACAGACGAGGTTGTCAAAGAATTCAATTCAAAAAGGAAAAAGAAACTATCGTCGCGTGGTTAATTTTAGAAATCGAATAACGCCCCCCCCCCATGAATAGGATATACAACCTCATCTGGTCCAAAACCAAAGAGCGGTGGATCGTCGTCTCTGAAAAGGTCAAAGGGAATGGAAAAGTACCTTCTTCACCGCTCAAAAGTATTGCAGTGCTTGCAGCCATGCTTGCTTCAGGCGGGCCGGCTTATGCGCTTGACTCCGGAGCCCTCCCGACCGGAGGGCAGGTAACCTCCGGCAGCGCCAGCGTAGTCACCAGCGGGACCCAGATGACGGTCAACCAGTCCACCCAGAAGATGATTGCCAACTGGCAGGGGTTTGATATTGGCTCGGCGGCATCGGTGCGTTTCAACCAGCCCGGCGTCAACTCCGCAGCTCTCAACCGCGTTGTCGGCAACAACCCATCTCAGATCTTCGGCTCGCTCACCTCCAACGGCAAGGTTTTTCTCGTCAACCCCTCCGGCGTGCTTTTTGCACCTGGAGCCAGCGTTAATGTTGGTGCTCTGGTTGCGTCCACCCTCAACATCAAGGACAGCGACTTCCTTGCTGAGAAATATTCGTTCTTAAAAGAGGGTACGGCAGGTTCCGTCGTCAACCAGGGGAGCCTGACCGGTGGATTCGTGGCACTGCTCGGCAACTCGGTAGAAAACAGCGGTACCATCGTTACCACCAAAGGCTCAACAGGACTTGGAGCGGGTGAGGCAATTACCCTTGGCTTTGACCCCAACGGCTTGATGGCCATCACGGTTGATAAAGCGGCCTATCAGGCGCAGGTCAGCAACAGCGGAGTCATCGAGGCTGATGGTGGCACGGTGGTTATGACTGCCAGCGCGGCAGATGCCCTGCTTGCCACGGTGGTGAACAACAGCGGCACCGTCCGCGCCGGCAGCATGGTTGAGCGCAACGGCGAGATCGTTATTGAAGGGAACAGCGTGACCAACAGCGGCACGCTGGATGTATCAGGGGTTAAAGGCGGCGCAATCACCCTGGCCGGCGACCAGATCACTCTCGCAAGCGGCAGCACGCTCGATGCCTCAGGCGCAACCGGCGGCGGCACGGTGCTGGTTGGCGGCGGTTGGCAGGGGAGCGGCGCCCTGCACCAGGCCACCACGGTGACGATGGAGCGGGGCGCGAAGATTGATGTCTCGGCGACCCAAAGCGGTAACGGTGGTACGGCGGTGTTGTGGTCTGATGTCACCAATAACGGCAGCGTGACCCGCGTTAATGGTGAGATTCTCGCCAAGGGCGGCAGCGAATCGGGCGACGGCGGCAAGATCGAAACCTCGGGGCACACGCTGAACATTGGCGACAGCGTCCGTGTCAGCACCCTATCAACCAACGGCAATAGCGGCAACTGGCTGCTCGATCCAGCCGATGTGACGATTTCATCCTCCTCGGATGCAAACTATGCCAATGCCAGTGGGACATACACGCCCACTTCATCGTCCGCAACCTCGACGGTTAATGTCACTACCCTGCAAACCGCGTTGAGTACAGGAAACGTCATCATCACGACGACCAACTCCGGAACAGCCGGCAGTGGCAATGGGGATATCAATATCAATACACCAGTGACATGGGCAAGCGGATATCTGCTGACCCTCAACGCTTGGCACAATATTAACTTCAACGCCAATGTGTCGATTACAGGCGGCGGAGTGTTGAGTCTGATTTATGGGCAGGCCGAAGCTTATCAAACAACGCATCCATATAACTACAATCTTGGTCTTGGCACTTCTGTTGATTTGTTGGGTAGCGGCGCCCAACTTTATACAAAAGAAGGGAATAATGGGACTCAAATGTCCTATACCACCATCACCGACCGAACCGGGTTGATGGGGATAAATAATAACGTCAACGCCAACTATGCTCTTGGCGCCAATGTCGACCTTACCAGCACTCCATTTACACCAATTAATGGCGGTTATTCGGGTATTTTTGCAGGCCTTGGTCATACCATAAGTAATGTTGTAATCAATACGTTAAATGGTGTATCAGGTAATCCTGACGTCGGTCTATTTTCATGGGTGGGCTACTCCACTTTTCGTGATTTTGGACTTGTCGGGGGCAGCGTCAGTGCGGCTGGTTCCAGATATATTGGTGCGTTAACTGGATCTACGGGCAGCCTTAGTATAGTCAGCAACGTTTACTCAACATTGAGTGTCACTGGCGACACCAATGGGGCTGGTGGTTTGGTAGGGAGCTTCTCAGGAAGTATGATTAATAGCTATGCCACAGGCTCAGTAATGGGCGGTTTAACTGCAGATCAAGGTACCGGTGGACTTGTTGCCTACTTAGGAGATGGAGGCACGATTAGCAAGAGTTACGCTAGTGGTAATGTAACAGGCCAAAACAATAGTGGATATATTGGTGGTCTCGCAGGTTTTAGCATCGGGGTAATCAGTGATTCTTATGCTACCGGCAACGTGATTGGCAGCAACGTGGTTGGCGGAATCAACACCGCGGCTGTTGGTGGATTCGTTGGGATGTTTTCATATACCCCACCCAGAAATGGTACTGCGCCTTATGCAATCAAATCTTGTTATGCCAGCGGAAATGTCACAGCTGGGAGAGACGGCTGGATCGGTGGGTTTGTCGGAGCGGTTGCAGGGCCTACTATAAATTTATATTGGGATAATGAGTCAACTCCGGGATTGGCGGGATACGGGTCGGCTTGGGGAGCTGCTGCAGTTACAGGGTTGACCCATGCCCAGATGAATGCTGAGAGTAATTTTACCGGGTTTGACTTCAACAACACGTGGTTTTCCACTGGAACAGACAGTCCCAAGCTTCAGGCGCTCGCCCAATTGGTCAGGGTCAGCGCAAACAGCGCCAGCATGGTTTATGGCGCAGGGGTTCTTCCGACTCTCTCTTACAGCGTTACTGGTGGTGGAACAGGTACCTTTAGCACTGCTCCAACGGAAACTACCGCAGCCCTTATAACCTCACCCGTCCTGAGCGGTGGTTATGCAATTACTGTTTCCGGTGGAACTTTCTCCGACTCCAACTACTTCGTCAAATATATTCCCGGTACGCTGACAGTAACCCCGAAAGCCCTTACCGTAACCGGCACAGCGTTCAGCGACAAAGTCTATAACGGCAACACCACAGCAACCCTGACGGGAGGTTCGCTATCTGGGGTGCTTGATGGCGATACTTCGAATGTAACGCTGACACAAGGGGGTACCTTCGCTTCAAAGGACGCAGCTAATAGCATTGCCGTGACGGCTGCGGATACCTTAACCGGCACAGCAGCCGGTAATTACTCGCTGACCCAGCCAACCGGATTAACCGGAAAGATCACGGCCAAGCCGGTGACCCTGACGGCGCCTGCGTTGACCAAAATCTATGATGGCGGCACGAGTTATACCGCTATAGCGGGTGATCTCACTACTCTTTCAAACCTGCTTGGCGTGAGTGGTGATACGGTAACAGGTATTACGCTGGCATATACTGACAAGAATGCTGGAACCTCCAACAAGACGGTAAGCTTTACTGGCGCCACAGTCAGCGTTCCAACGAATTATACCTTTACCTATGTAGGTAACTCTACCAGTACAATTACACCGAAAGCGCTGACACAAAGCGGTCTGACAGTGCCAGCCAGCAGAGCCTATGACGGCACTGCAGCAGCCGTAGTGAGCGGCGCCGCCGCATTGCAATCCGCTGAGGCGACAGGCACCGGTACTACGGCAGACGGCATACCCTATACCGGAGACCAGGTGAGTTTAACCGGCACATCGGTCGGTACGTATAACAGCCCGAATGTTGGCGCAACAACAGTAAGCTTCAGCGGCCTTTCCCTGACGGGGGCTCAGGCTGGCAATTACAGCTTGACTATGCAGAGTCCGGCCAGTGCTTCCATTACGACGAACGCTATAACCGTTACTGCAAATAACCAGTCACGTACCTACGGCAGTGCAAACCCGACGACGGGTGCTGTAACCCTCACCGGCACCCTTGGATCGGGCGATGCTTTAGGTATGGCAACTGTCACCTCAGCGGCGACGAGCACTACAGCCGCCGGATCGACGCCTTCGCTGACACCGAGTTCACAAGCCTTTACAACGGGCAGCGCGGCAAATTATGCAATTACCTACAGCCCCGGCACGCTGTCGATCACGCCACGCCCCCTCACGCTATCGGCCAGCAAGACCTACAACGGCACCGTCGATCTCAGCAGTGTGAACCTGGGTAATCTGGCTGGCACTGAGACACTTACCTACAGCGGCGCTACCGCCAGTAGCAAGGACTTTGGCGCCAACAATTACATTAACGCCATTACTCTCAGTGCCGGCACTAATGGCGGTGTTACCAGCAACTACACGCTTCCCGAGCTCACCGCCGCCAGTGCCAACAATGCTGTGACGATCAACAAGGCGACGCTGACGGTCACCGGAAGCAAGACCTACGACGGCACCTCTAACATGGTAGGCTCGCTGACCCTGGGCGGCTTCGTCGGCAGCGAGACTGTCGGCTACAGTGTCGCTTCGGCAAGCAGTGCACATGTGGCAGCAACCAACAAGTACGTCAGCGCCATTACCCTGACGAATGACACTGGCAGCAGCGGTGGCCTGGCCAGCAATTACCAGATTCCAGCCAGTTACAACGCATCGACCAACCACATAGACATCACCGCCGCCACGCTAACTCCAACGCTGGCCAGCGGCACCGCCAAGGTCTACGACGGCGGCACCAGCACTCCGCTGACGCCGGGCTACAGCGGACTGGTCACTGGCGACACGGCGGCAACCTTGACCTACACCAGCAGAGCCTACGACCACGCGGATGTTTTGACTGCAGCCAATGTGACGGTGAGTGGCCTCGCAATCTCGGGCATCACCGGTGGCAATACCTCAGCAGTCACCGATTACAGTCTGAGCACAACATCCCTCATGACTGCGGCGACGATCACCCCCAAGACCGTCGCGCTCGCTGGCATCAAAACCTATGACGGCAATGCCACAACATCGGGGACGACCTTCACCGTTACCAACAAAATAGGAAGCGATTCTGTTGGCTTCACCGGCACGGCAACCCTGGCGAGCAAAGATAATGGAACACGGAACATTACCAGCATGGATACGCTGGCCTCCATAAACGCCAACTACACCACCGCTGCCGGGTCCGGCACGATTACCATCAACAAGGCAGCCCTGACAGTAACCAATACGACGGTTGCGGACAAGACGTACAACGGCAACACCACGGCAACTCTTTCGGCCGGCACGCTTGTGGGTGTGGTTTCCGGTGAAGATGTCACCCTGACTCAGGCGGGCACCTTTTCTTCAAAAAATGTCGGCACCGGTTTATCGGTCACGGCAAACGACAGCCTGAGCGGCACCGCAATTTCAAACTACACGCTGACTCAACCGACCGGACTGACCGGTGAAATCACCCGTTTAAATTCGGTAACATGGACTGGAGGTGCAACCGGTAACTGGCTCGATTCGACCAAATGGGATGGCGGCGCGGTACCGGACAAGTCCAACGTCGCCACCGTGGTGATTCCTTCGGGCACCACGGTGAGCTTCAACAACACGCTGGGCGGCACCGCCGAGGCTGGCCCGGTGTTTGTTGACACTATTTCGATGAGCGGCACCAGTCCCAGCGTAACCCTGGCGCTCTCCGCAGGCACATTGAACGTCGCCACCAGCCTGAATTTGAGTGGACTAACGATGACCGGTGGCAGCATCGGTGGTGCGGGAAGTTTGACGACGACGAACAGCTTCAGCCAGACCGCTGGCACCATCACCTCCACCGGGGCGCTTTCCTTCACCCAGACGAGCGGCACGCTCACACTGGGGAACATCTCAGGTTTCAGTTCGCTTGGTGTTGCATCTGCTGGCAATATAACCCAGACATCAAGTACCGCGATCGGTGGTAATGGCAGTCTGACCAAGTCCGGCACTGGCACGCTGACGCTTTCGGGTGCCAACACCTACACGGGCGGTACCACTATCAGTGATGGTACGCTGGCGCTCGGGTCATCCGGCGCTATCGGCAGCTCAGGAACCATCACCTTCGGCGGCGGCACGCTGCAGTCCTCCAGCAGCAATACCTCAGACTATTCCGGTCGGTTTAGCAATGCCGTCAGCCAATCATACAAGCTCGATACCAACGGTCAGAGCGTAACGCTCGCCACAGCACTAACGAGCAACGGCGGTACGCTGACCAAATCCGGTAACGGTACGCTGACACTCACCGGCACCAATACCTACAGCGGTGCGACCACAATCAGTGCGGGCACTCTGTCGATCGGTTCAGGCAGCACCACCGGCTCGGTCGTCGGTGATATTGTCGACAACGCAGGGCTGGTAATCAACCGCACGGATGCACTGAGCTACAACGGTACCATTTCCGGCAGCGGTACGCTGACCAAATCCGGCACTGGCACGCTGACGTTGTCGGGCACGAATACTTATAGCGGCTTGACGACAATCAGCACCGGAGTGTTGAAGCTTGGTGCTGCGGGTGACGGAACGAATACTCCGTTGGGCACCACAGGCAGTGGAACCATAGTCTCCGCGAGTGGTGCATCACTTGACTTGAACGGGTTTACGCTTGGCACTGCCGAGGCACTGACGCTGAACGGTACAGGTGTTGCGGGTGGTGGAGCATTGACCAACAGTTCCGCCACAGCATCAACCTACAGTGGATTGATCACGCTCGGCAGCGGCAGCAGTATTGTGGCCAGCAGTGGCAATATTATTCTTTCCAATATCGGTACGATAACCGGATCCGGATTCGGGTTGACGCTTGACGGCACGGCTGCAGGCAGCAGTCTCGCGAGTATCATCGGAACAGGTGCAGGCACAGTGACAAAGACGGGCACGGGATCTTGGACGCTCTCGGGAGCAAACACCTACACGGGCTTGACGACAATCAGTGCTGGGGTGCTCAGGGCGGCGAACAATACAGCGCTTGGTACTACTGCAGGCGGAGTGAGCGTCACTTCCGGTGCTGCTTTGGAACTCTCCGGGGATATAACAATTGGTGCCGAAACTTTGACCCTTTCAGGTACGGGTACCGGCGCAGTGACAGGAGCACTTCGTAGTATCAGTGGTAATAATACCTATGGCGGAGCAATTACCCTGGGTGCTCCAACACGCATCAACTCTGATAGCAACACATTGACGTTGAGCGATACTATCGGCGGTAATACTCAAAATGTGACCTTTGGCGGAACTGGCAACATTGCATCCAGCGGTATTATAGGTACCACAACAGGCACCCTGACGAAGGATGGCAATGGCACATTGACGCTCTTTGGCGCAAACACCTATAGCGGAGGCACAACAGTTTCAGCCGGTACGTTGACACTTGGCAATACAACCGCGCTTGGCAGTGGAACCTTGACCGATAACAGTGCTGTCAATGTAGCTTCCGGAATAACGACAATAACAGCACAAGGTCTGGCTGGTACTGGTACTTTAAGCCTCTCCAATCTGGCAACCACGCCTGTTGCTCTCACCGTTGGCGCAAACAATAGTTCAACTGCATATTCAGGAGTGTTATCCGGTTTGGGTAGCCTGACGAAAGCAGGCAGCGGGACGTTGACGCTCTCTGGCCCCAACACCTACACTGGTGCGACAACAGTGAACCAGGGTACGCTTGCGGCTGGAGTTCTCTCAGTTGGCGGTACAAGCGGAGCATTCGGAAATAACTCTGCTGTGTCGTTGGCAAACACCTCGGGTGTTACTCTGGATATTACCGGTTACAATACGCAGATCGGTTCACTGACCGGTGGAGGAATAAATGGAGGCAACGTAATACTTGGTTCAGCGACGTTGACGGTTGGCGGAGATAATACGACACCGTTATCGTATGCCGGTGTGATTTCGGGCACTGGTGGAGGAGTAACAAAGATCGGCAATGGCACGCTGACGCTGTCAGGCATCAACACCTACACAGGCATTACGACAATCAGTGCTGGCACACTTTCTCTTGCAACTGCGGCAGGTACAGGTTCAGGCAATATCAGCCTGGGCGGTGGCACGCTTGCGGCTACGGACAACGTGGATCTTGGCAGTCGTACTGTCACCCTGAGTGCGGATAGTGGGCTCAGTGAAGCCAGCGGCAAGACGTTTTCGGGAGGTGTTTTCAGTGCCGCTGGCAGCACACTGACTCTCACTGGCCCGGGCAACTTTTCGTTGACCGCAGCCACCAACAATTTTGGCACGGTCAATGCCAGTGGCGGCAACGTCACTCTGGTTGATGGTACGGGCGGTATTGATTTGGGCAATATCACCGCAACGGGAACTCTGAACGTGGCCTCAACGGATGGCGCAATCACCGGTTCCGGGGTGGTGGCTGTAACGGGCGTTACGACGTTGACCGCTCCTGCGGCAGACATCACGCTGAACACGGCTACCAACAACTTCGGCACAGTCAACGCCAGTGGCAGAAACGTAACCCTTGTTGATGGCGTTGGCGGTATTGATTTGGGAACGACGACGGCAACGGGAACCCTGGGCGTGACTTCCACGGCGGGCGCAATAACCGATTCAGGGACGGCTACTGTCGCCCTCACAGCCTCCCTCAGCGGCGGCGCAAATGCAATAACACTGGATACGGCAAGCAACAGTTTTACCGGGGCGGTAACATTAAACAACAGCGGCGCACATGACGTAGCACTTACCAACAATAGAGCAACCATCCTTGGCGCATCATCGGTAGGCAGCGGAACATTGACGATTTCCTCGAACGGTGCCATTACCGAAACTGGCGGAGTCACTCAGGCGACGGGTGCGGGGGCTGCTACCTTCAATGCGGGAGCGAACCCAATCACACTGACCCAGGCCAATGACTTTACCGGTACAGTGACGCTAAGCAACAGCGGCACAAACAACGCCGCTGTCACCGATGCCAACGCCCTGATACTGGCCGGTGGAACCTTTGGCGGCAACCTGGATGTCATCGCCAGCGGTGCCGTAACGCAGAATGCGGCTCTGTACGTGACCGGAACTACCAGCGTCAATGCCGGCACCGGTTCGGTTACACTAAATACAACCGCCAACGACTTCGGCGGCGCTCTGACGGTAGCAGGCGGCACAACAGCCATCAAGGATGCCAATACGCTGACGGCCCACCTGGCGACTGGGGCAACTGACCTGACTGCCGTGACCACCCTGAAAGCAGACGGCACGACCGGCAACCTGACCACGCACTCCGCCGGTCTCACCTTCGGCGATGCCGCCACCACGGTAACCGGTAATCTGGCAGCCACCTCCACCGGCACAGTAGATCAGACCGGCAAACTTGTTGTAACCGGCACATCGAACATCGCAGCCGGCAGCAACAGCGTCACCCTGGCCGATGTAACCAACGACTTCGGGGGCGCATTAACGGCAGTAGGCGGTACCACCAGCATCAAGGATGCAAACAGTCTAACGGCGCACCTGACCACCGGTACGACCGACTTGACTGCCGCGACAACCCTGAAAGCCGACGGCACGACCGGCAACCTGACCACCAGCTCCGCTGGCCTCACCTTTGGTGATGCCGCCACCACGATAGCCGGAAATCTGGCAGCGAACTCCACCGGTGCCGTCGAACAGAGCGGTTCACTAACCGTAACAGGTACATCCAGCGTCAGTGCTATCGACAGAAACATCACCCTCACAAATGATAACAACGATTTTGGTGGCGCCATAACGGCATCCGGAAAAGATATCAGTCTCACAGACAGAAACCTTATTACGGTCGCAATTAATGCCAGTAACCTGCATGTGACTACGGGCGTCGGCGGTATTACCGGTGGTGTTCAACAGGCTGGCCCCATTGTGGTGAGTGATACCGCTATTTTTACTGCCAGCACAGCAATAAATCAGGATGCCTTGCTGACCGATGCGAATAATGACTTTGGTGGGCTCGTCACTTTTGACAACGCCAACAATGGGAACTGGCGTAATGTGTCGCTTAAAGATGCCAACGCGCTGAATGTGTCGCTTTCTACCACCGGAGTGACCGCTCTGACTGCGGTTGGTGGTCTGACGGTTGACGGCACCAGCGGCAACCTGACAACGAACTCTGCTGGCCTCACCTTCGGCGCTGCCCCCACCACAGTAGGGGATCTGGTTGCAACATCAAGTGGGCCTGTGACGCAGAGCAACACCCTGACGGTCACCGGCACATCGAACATCAATGCGGGGAGCAACAGTGTCACCTTGTCCGACCCCGGCAATGACTTTGTTAGAGCGCTTACCCTGACCGGCGGCGCGACCACCATCAAGGACAAGAACGACCTGACGGCCAACCTGACCACCGGCGTAACCGTACTGACTGCGGTTGGTGGTCTGACGGTTGACGGCACCAGCGGCAACCTGACAACGAATTCTGCTGGCCTCACTTTCGGCGCTGCCCCCACCACAGTGACCGGTGATCTGCTTGCCACCTCAAGTGGGCCTGTGACGCAGAGCAACACCCTGACGGTCACCGGCACATCGAACATCAATGCGGGGAGCAACAGTGTCACCTTGTCCGACCCCGGCAATGACTTTGTTGGAGCGCTTACCCTGACCGGCGGCGCGACCACCATCAAGGACAAGAACGACCTGACGGCCAACCTGACCACCGGCGTAACCGTACTGACTGCGGTTGGTGGTCTGACACTTGACGGCACTAGCGGCAACCTGACAACGAATTCTGCTGGCCTCACTTTCGGCGCTGCCCCCACCACAGTGACCGGTGATCTGCTTGCCACCTCAAGTGGGCCTGTGACGCAGAGCAACACCCTGACGG
>CAIJVD010000026.1 GCA_903824045.1 uncultured Chlorobiaceae bacterium | reverse complement strand
TAGATTTCTGTCGTCTTACTGCTCTTATGCCCTAAGAGCTCTTGTATGTATCGAAGATCAGTTCCCGCTTCCAGTAAATGTGTTGCATAAGAGTGCCGCAACCAATGAAGCGTTACTGGTTTTTTGATTTTTGCATGATCGAGTGCATGTTTTAACACTTTTTGCAAGCTGGTTTCGCTGTACTGTGTACCAGGTTCCTGACCCTCAAACAACCAAATCCTGGGGCGATATATTTTATAGTATTCCCGCAACATTACAATCACTTTGTCCGATATGGGAATGGGCGACTTCCGGGACGTTCTCGACTAACTCTACAATAGGTGCTCAAACGCACTCAGGTGTGAAGAGGGGTGCAGCGTGGACATTGCGTGGACATTGTATTTCGGCGCGATTTTTGGATTATGTCGCGAAACGGGTTTCCAATACACTACAGCCCGCTTCCGGTTGTTTGATTTGTTGACCAGTACATTTACGAAGTTTCTGCTGCTCTCCCAAAGCTCGTTTTCTTTCAGCGATTATCCCTGCTGCAAGGCCCTGATGCCTCTGCTCCGGTGTTAGGTAGCCGATGCGTGAATGGTAGTGCTCCGTATTATACCAGCGAAAATACCACTCGAAAAAGTCCATAACGGGCCGTTCATCCAGATGCGAAAACCTGCCGGGGTACACCGGAGCCCGCTTGAGGCTACTGAAGAACGACTCGATGAAAGGGTTGTCGTTCGGCGTCCTCGGCCGGCTGAACGTCTGCGTCAGCCCCAGATCCGTGAGCATCTGCTTGACCTCTTTGGCTTTCATCTGAACGCCCCGGTCATTGACGACCACTTGCCGGTAAAGGCCAGCACTGCATCTTTCTCGACAGGCATCAGGGCGTGAGCTGGCTGACGGGGCCCGGTTTCTCATAAGCCATTGATCCGTTCCAGTGCAGCCGGAACTCCCAGCGCTCAACCCTGCGGATACTGATCTGCAACAATCCGCAGGTGGTATACCGAGCAATCCCTGATGCTTTTGCCGCATCGATGATCTCCAGAATCTCCTGGCGGGTTTCAAGCGGCAACCGACCTTCGGGAAACGGGCCCTCTATTCCATGTTTACTTTTTTTTTGAGGGTAGTGAACATCACGCTCAACTCGGCAAGTGCCTTCTCTTTTTCCTCCAGTTCCCTCTTAAGCCGGTCATGCTCCTCGAGGGGGACAACCGTCATTTTCTTTCTGCCCGGTCGGCTCCGGCTCAAGCGTTCAAGAGCTGCCTCCTTGACTTCCCGGCGGATCAGCTGCAGGTCTGAAGAGTAGAGGCTATGCTTTCTGAGCACTTCACCGATTTTTACACCGGGCTGTTCGCACTCCTGATAGATGTTCCATTTCTCTTCTGGAGACAACCGTCGCCGTTGCTTCTTGCCATAGTTTTCCATGTCGTGTTCTCCAAGGTTGTGGAGGCGGGCATATATGGGTTTTCTCAGGGCAGCTGGAGATCGTTTTCGCTCCGCGCATCCGATCTCCAGCTGCCCTTCCATCATCCAATAATATAGCCTATTAAAACCTTGTATTTCACGATATCAATTCACAATCGCGGGGATGGACACCTTAAGAAGCCATAGCCATCGTTGTACCCCCTACATAAGGCGAGTCTGTTCATTCTCCTTGAGTTCGCCCAATAGCGATAAGCCCCACATTCCACTCACTGAGCATGTTCTCCCCAATTTGCTTAAAGTTCGCAAAATCGAGCGTATGCTGGCGCAAGCCTGTAGCGGTTTCAGCAACAGCATCAGCAACCTCTTCGATAATGAGTTTTGCTTTTGCTGGCTGAAGATTACAGTGCATTTTTGCGAATGTAATGAGTTTCTTGGCTGAAGGGAATCGCTTGCTGCCGTCTAGAGTAAGCGCCAGAGAGTCCTTTTTGATATATGCTGTTGTAGAAACAATATCGTAGGCGGGAGCAAGGCGCACAGGTTTGTTTGATGCCGAGTAGAGTACACCGAAATTCTTGAGATGAGCGTCTCCGTTTCTGACGATACAAGAAAGCGCGAGTGAACGGAAGTAAACCTCCAAGGCAGATGCCTGCAGTTCAGGCGAGACAAACTGGCGAATCCGTTTTGCCAGCTTTTCATAACTCCCGTCATACTTTTCTGCCGTACCGGTCCCATTCAGGGAACAGAAATCCTCAAACCCAAGATATTGCCCATCTTCTGTTAAGTCAAACCGCTTGACCACCAGGAACTGATTGTTTTCCGAAAGCGTGAACTCCGGTACTTCCAACCCGCTTCGGCGGGCGGCATTCATGCAGAAAAACTCGTTAGCCGCCAAATGTGGATATTCATTGCTGTCCCAACCCTTGACAATATGAGTGGCTCCTTTGACCGTAACACGAGACTGTCCCAATGTGTGCGTTTCGCCTTCTCCATTTTCATCGTCCCTGATGAGCACCTTCGGTTGCACTCCAGAGACACCTGAAACCGTAGAAAAGCGCTCCAGAAGATCAATCAACAGGTCTTCTGATCCATCATAGGCGACCAGTTCCGAAACACTTTGCAGGGGAACCTGGTCGATTACACCGGGATCGTTGGCAAAACGCAGCCGGCCAATTTGCGAGCGTCCGACAACCTCCAACAGGGAGAGCGCATCAAAACCCTTGACACGCTTTCGGAATGAGAGTTCAATTGACTCCCGCAGCCTGCCCTCGGGCAGATTCATTTGAAAAACCGGATGTAACCCGTTTTGGTACCGATAACTTTCCAGTGACCACGGCATCGTCAGAGAGACTTCCTCACCGGGCTGAATTGCAGAACGATAAGCAAACGTATAAGCACCGGATTCAAGTGAGTGGCGATCGAGTGAGCCGACAACATGAGGAGTAACCCATACATCTAACATCCTAATTCTCCCGTTCGGTTATCAGCTCCTGCAAAGTAGGGCGCTGTGAAGCATCTTTTATGGTGAGCTCAAGCCCAAGTGTTGCGCAGATGGCCATAACCTTTCGTATACCGATTTCCGGCAGTTTGCCATTTTCAAAACGGCTTAGTGTGATGCGGCTCATTCCATTTGCGCTCGCGACCTGCTGCTGAGATAGTCCTGCCGTTTTCCTCCGACGGTAGAGCAACTCACCGATTTCCTGAATATCGCTCATATCTGTATCTTATGCGCTACATTATCACCCGTCAACCCCTAAAATGTAGCGTATAAGATTCATATTATCAAATTATTGGTGCACCGTCAAATGCCTTCACGCACACGGTTCGGATAATTGCTGTCCAGTCCCAGCTTTCTCATCAGCCTCTGCACCCGTTTGCGATTGATCTTGTATCCAAGGCCGATAAGGTAATGCTTGATTTTACGGCTGCCATAGAACGGATGCCGGGTGTATTCCTTGTCGATCAGATCCAGAAGCCTCGCCTCCTCATCGCCAGAGAATGGACTGACCGGCAGGATATAGAATGTCGTGCGATTGGTTCCGGCCAACGCGCACTGCCTTGCAACCGGCAGGGGATCTTTTTCGCTGATCCAGGCTCTGCGGGCCTTCATCGACAGCCCTTTGGCCTTCTTGAGGCCTGAAAGCGGTTAGGTATGATAGATTCGCAAGTTCTGGTTTATAGAAAAGAGACGAGGCGTGTCGGCGATGGCAGGAAGCGCTCGATTAACCAAATCATTTTCGTAACATTGCCTATGATTGATGCCACTGTCTGATATATCTATGGAAACAAACATTTTCCTCATTATTCCCGTTGCTCTGGCGATCGGAACCCTTGCCGGCGTTGTGATCGGCTTTTTCATGAGGCGGCGCTCTGGGGAGATCCAGAGAGGCGCGATTTCGATTGAAGCGTCAACGGTGAGCGGTCGAGGGGCGTTTGCAAACCGCAAAATCAAAAAGGGCGAGATCATCGAGCGCTGCCCGGCAATTGAGGTCGATGAGGGTGACGTGGGGGGTGAACTGGTGAACTATGTTTTCTATGGGAATACCGAGGACAAGCGCCTTGTTGCCATGGGTTACGGAATGCTCTTCAATCATTCGGCGGATCCCAATGTCGCCTACTACCGCCAGGATAGTGCACTGGGCCTGGAGCTCGTTCTCTGGACTCTCCGCGATGTTTCGAAGGGCGAAGAGCTCTTCTACAATTACGGTGAAAATTGGTGGATAACCAGACAGCCTTAGGCGGGCGACCCTTTACCAGCGGCTTGAGAGAATTCTCTGCATCGAATTATGATCAAGATCGACAGCATTTGTTTTGCTTCGGGTGAGCGCAGCAATCCTCTCAAAATCCTCAGGAACTATCCCGAATTTGCGAAGTCTCGGGAATCCGAGAAGCTCCTGCCACTCTTCGAGCGTTTCGAGAAGCCGGCTGCAACCATCGGCAATATCCGATTCAGCGCTCCCTGACAGAATCCGTCCGGCGATGGCATAGCGGTCGAGCATCGGGTGCTTTGGGTCGAGATGCTGAAGGCAGTTGATGTTTTCGCGAGTGGCCTCAAGAAGGAGTGTTGCGCAGAGCACTCCGTGAGGTATATCGAAGAGCCCGCCAACCGAAGAGGCGAAGCCGTGAACAATGCCGAGTCCGGCATTGGAGAGCGCAATGCCGGACATAAGGGCGCCGTATGCGATATCGCCTCGCAATGCGCTCTCATCCCCACGCCCGGAGCAGACGGCAATGAATGAGCGGCTGAAGCGCTCGAGACCGCTCTTTGCAACGGCGTCGGTGTAGGGGGTTGCCAGGGGCGAAGTCAGGGCTTCGATCAACTGTGTGCAGGCGTCCATGCCGGATGAGGCGGTCAGCTCTCTTGAAGCAGTGATCATGAGTTCGGGGTCGATAACGGCAATATCGGGCACAAATGAGGGGTGGCGAAGAGAGCGCTTGAACCCTTCAGGCCCGACCCTGCTGATGACCGCATTGTTCGTCACCTCACTGCCTGTTCCTGATGTGGTGGGCACGGCAATGAAGGGCAGTTTGCGTCCGTCATGAGGGAGGAATCCCGGGCGGCCCTCGATGAACCGTTCCGCCGGAAGGCTCTGCGGCATCATTGCCGATATGGCCTTGCCGGCATCAATCGCGCTTCCTCCTCCTGCTGCCACCACCGAAGAGATGCCCTCCCCCTTCCATCTGGAAACCGCAAGGTCTACAAGCTCCGGAGAGGGCTCCCCCTCAGCGACCTGATGAAAAACCTTCACGCCCCTCTCGCCAAGTGCATCCTCGAGCGCCGAAAGACGGCCTGAGTTCTGGAGGGTATGGCCACCCGTAACAAGCAGTACGCTCTTGCCGAATGAACGCGCCAGCTCTGCAAGCATGGAGAATCGTCCGTCACCAAAATGGATTGCTGGCAGCGGGAGTGTTGTGAAATCGAGCGGCGGCATCATGGTGAGGGTTGAAGGCGAAGCAGTTCGGCCATCAGCTCCTGGATGGTATTCCATGGCGAGGCTCCCTCTGCCACAAGTATTTCGGTAAGGGGACGCACTGCGTGTTCTTTGGTATAGTCACGCTGTTCGATTCCGGCGGCAAAGAGCACGACCTTGCCCTTTGAGGCGGCTTCGGCTGCAAGCTCAAGGTTGACGATGTTGCCCGAACCGAAAGGAACGGAGCTGATAACGACGACGTCAGCGCTGTCGATCATCTTCCGGGCTTCGTCAACCGCATCTCTCGCAATAGCTGAAAAGGGCTGTTCGAGTACCGAGCGGACACTTAGCGCCCTTGCTGATTCGGCATCGGAATCAAGCCGGTTGAGTACCCCGGTTGTCACCTCATAGCCCTCGATCAGGAGACGGCGGTAGAGCTCAAGCCCGCTTCCCCCTCCGGCAATAACATGAACCGTCCGGCCGAGTTTTCGCTGATGGCGGAGATTGTCGAGCGCACCGGTAACCTGGAGGGTGCCGCTATAGGGGTCCTGCTTGACCTGCAGCTCGCAGTTGTATACCGTGCTGAGCAGCGCGGGTTCGAGCACCTCTGCCGGGGTTCCGGCTTTTACGAGACGGCCGGCATCCATAAGCAGAAAACGGTCGGATATGCCAGCCGAAAGCGTCAGATCGTGACTCACCAGCAGGATGGTCATCCTTTTTTCGCGGTTGAGGTTCAAGAGAATCTGAAGAACCTCCTGACGATGGTTGATATCAAGATGGGAGATCGATTCATCAAGCATGATGATCCGTGGATCCTGCGCCAGAACCATGGCAAGCGCAACGCGCTGCTGCTCTCCTCCGCTCAGCTCGCTGAAATAGCGGTCACGCAGCCCGGAGACGTCGGTGTAGATCATGGCTCGTTCGATGAGGTCATGATCGCTGGCGGAGAGGGTGCCCCAGCGCCCCATCGAGCTGATTCGGCCGTTAGAGACAATCTCTGTGACGCTGAAAGCCATGGGAGACTCTATTTTCTGGGGGACTACACCAAGAAGCGATGCCCGCTCCGCCGGCTTGATACGCTGAACATCACGGCCAAAAAGCTCAACACGCCCGGAAAGCGGTTTGATGAGCGCTGCGGCAGTTTTAAGCAGTGTGCTTTTGCCGCATCCGTTTGGGCCGATAAGCGAGACCAGCTCACCCTCGTTGACGGTGAAGGTTACCTCGTCAAGGACCTTGCGCGCTCTGTATCCGGCAGATACATCGCTGAATGTCAGTGCGGCACGCTCCATATCAGGAAATCCAGGCCTGTTTCATCCGCCGCTGGAGGATGATGAGAAAAAACGGGCCGCCGGCAAGAGCGGTGACTACGCCGACGGGGATTTCAACGGGGGAGAATATGGTTCGTGCAATGGCATCGCAAAGGACAAGAAAGGCTCCGCCTCCGAGGGCCGCCAGCGGCACAAGCTTTCGGTGGTCAGGCCCGAAGATTGCACGCATGACATGGGGTACGATAAGCCCCACAAATCCGATCATGCCCGAGAGTGCGACCGCTGTGGCGGCAAGAAGGGTTCCGAGGAGCAGGCCGGCGGCAATCACACGGTCCGCCCGCAGGCCCTGGTAGTGAGCCATCTCCCGGCCGAGCGCAAGGGCGTTGAGCTGTGGCGAGAGCAGCCAGATGCCCGCAATGCCTCCCGTGATCAGAGCCGCGGAGAGAAGCTGCTGGCCGGCCGGGACTGGCTGAAGGCTTCCAAGCATCCACCAGATGACGCTGTGCAATCCCTCGATGCTGGCCGTGGAGACGAGAAACATGATGATGCTTGAGCAGATTGAGCTTACGATGACGCCGCTGAGGATGAGGCTGTAAACTGATGGGGGGCCGCTCGACCCCTGTCCGGCAATAGTGTAGACGAGCATCAGGGTGAGGAGTGAAGAGATGAAGGCGACGACGGGCAGGCCGACGGTAACAAGAACTCCTGAAGAGAGAAGAATGCAGAGTGTGGCCCCGAGTCCGGCGCCACCGCTTACCCCCAAAACATAAGGCTCGGCAAGAGGGTTGCGCAGAAGCGCCTGGAAGATGACACCTGAAGCGGAGAGGGCTGCGCCGGTCATCAGCCCCATCAGGAGACGATTGAAGCGCAGGGAGAGGATTGCACTGCCAAAAGGGGTTTGAATATCAGGCAGGCCCATGCCTGAAGGGCCGAAGAAAAGGGAAAAACAAAGCAGTAACGGAACTGCTGCGCAGAAAAGCGCCACCTTGCGCCATTGGGTTGCCCTGTGAGGTGCAGAGAAGCGGTTGTCGGTGCAGAGATGTTCCTTGGCGTTCATCAATACTCAGTTTTCAACACCAGTCTGGGCCGTAATCCCCTGCTCCCAGCCATGCTTGACGAGTTGCATTTCTGTCACCGTATCTGCCACTGCCAAAAGTTCATCGGGAGCGTTTCTGCCGGTAAGTACCACAATCTTTCCGTCATCGGCGGCATTGAGCGCATTGAGGATCGGCTCGATTGCAATGAGGTTCTGGCCAAGCGCGTAACAGAGTTCATCGAGTAACACAAAATCGTAATTCTCGGAGCTTAGTGCGGCAATTGCGGCATCGAGGCCCTCGCGGGCTGCGGCTCTGTGTGCTTCCATCTCGGGACTTTGCGGATCTATTGGAAGAAATCCCCTGCCGTACTGATCCCAGTCGACCTCGCTGAAGCGGCTGAAAAACTTCTGTTCTCCAACCGAATCGTCAGACTTGACGAACTGAATCACCCTTGCTCGCATTCCGTGACCGAGTGTTCTTGCAAGCATGCCGAATGCGGCAGTGCTTTTGCCTTTGCCGTTACCTGTAAAAAGAAGGATTCTACGTTTTGCCATTGAGTTGAGCTATTTTCGGTGTTCACTTGATACTCCGCCGCAAAATAAGCAGACGGGAAGGATGCGCAAAATCCATATCCGGCCCCGAAGCTTGAGGCTCCGGCACCGGATAGAAGCAACAATCAGAAGGTAACCTTTATTCCTGCGTATGCAGAGCGCCCAGGGGTTGCATAACTCCATACCGTCTCGTACCAGTTATCGAAGAGGTTATCAATTCTGGCGGAGAGCTCAACCGTATCGGAGATCTTGCAGCTTCCTGAAAGATTGACGACGAAATAGCTGTCAAGGGTACCTACGGGATTTCCGTCCTTGTCAAAATCACCATAGATCCCGCCGTTCGCCTTTCGCTTGCCTACCCACTGCATGTTTGAAGCGAGCGTTGCCTTCTCACTGATCTTCCAGGTTCCAATCAGCCCAGCCTTGTGCTTTGGACGAAGCACAAGCTGCGTTCCGTCAATGCCAGTGGTATTCATGGCTGTGTAGTTAGCCGTGACAAGTACCCTCTGAAAAGGCGCCCACTCAATAAAACTCTCGATGCCTCGCGATTTCGACTCCCCTTCCGGCTGATAGTACTGACCGACAGGGTAGGTTCCCCAGCTGTAAACGACCAAGGGGCCTGCGTTAGAATCATAGTCTATCCGGTCATTGTAGAAGGTCTCAAACCATGTTGCTCCTGCACGCATGCTCTCGCTGAGCTTGTGCTCGACGCCGCCATCCCAGCCTCTGCTGGTTTCAGGCTTGAGTGTGGACAAGCCGTGCTCGGAATAGAGCTGATAGAGGGTTGGCGAGAGAAAGCCGGTGCCATAGCTGGCCTTTACAACGGTGTTGCCAAAGGTGTATGAAGGGGCGATCCTCCCTGTCAGTTTATGGCCAAACATCTCATGGCCTTCATAACGAAATCCGCCTACCAGTTTAACTCCAGAAATAGACCACTGATCCTCTGCCCATGCGTTCCACGAGAGCACCCCTCTATCTATGGCTGGTGCTTGCCAGGCGTAAGCGTTGTAGGTCATGCTCTCGCTTTTGCCTGACAGACCAAGGGTGAGGGTGTTCGAGGCGGCAATATTCAAGTCGCCCTGCCAGCCGCCCTCATAGCTGTTTCCGGTGTATCTGGTCTCTTTATCCCCATCGTTGCTGTAATCATTGCGCTCAATGCCGGCATACTGAATAAAGAGGGTCGAAGCAAGGAATGCCCCCTTGTGCTTGTAGGCGCCTCGCCACGAGTACTGCTGGTTGTCACCGTGTCGCTCAGTCTTTCCTGATGGGTCCGGGTCTGATGCCCAGGTAACAGGATTGAAGGTAAAGCGGTCTCCGCTGTATCCATTGGCGTTTTCATCGTACTTTACCGATGCACTGGAGTATCGCAACGTGCTCTCAAAAAGAGAGTTTGGCGAAAATTCGTAGGAGTACGATCCTGAAAGGGTTGAGTTGCTGTAACCATCTTTTTCACTCGTATTGCCGTTATGCGGGATACGCGCATTGCGGTTGTCTGCAGCTGAAAATCCATCCGTCTCAAGCCTTGCAATGGTTAACGCATATCCGGTTTTACCACTCTTTCCATTGATCCCCCCGTAAACCTTGCGAGTGCCGTAAGCGCCCCCTTCAATTCCGGCATAGGCCTTCATCGGGCCACTGCCTTTTACCGTGATAATATTGATGACGCCAGCCGTAGCGTTACTGCCGTACAGAACGCTCATCGGGCCTCGAACTATTTCAACCTGGGCGACATTATCGAGGGTGATGTTTGAGATATTTGGCGTACGGCTGATGGTTGACGGATCATTAACCGCTATGCCATCAATAAGAACGAGGGTATTCTTTGCCTCTCCGCCTCTGATAAAGATGCTTGACTGTGAGCCTATTCCGCCATTGGAGGTGATATCGATACCCGCGACTCCCAAAAGAAGCTCACCGACCGTCTCTTTTCCAGATGCCTGGATGTCTGCAGAGCTGATAACGGTAACCGATGCACCGCCGGCGTCGCTGATTCTGTTGAGCGTTTTTGTGGCGGTCACGACCATCTCCTCTCCGGTAAAGCTTTTTGGCTGTTCAGAGGCCAAAAGCCCTTTGCTTGAGAGCAGGGCGGCCATGACGACGAGAAATACTTTTTTGTTCATTGTGTTTTCCTGTTTTCAGTTTTAGAGATACATCAACTGACAGGGGTCTGACCAAAGGCGGCGTGTAATGGAATTCACTTCTACCGATGAGGTTGTTGCAACCGGAGTCCGGGGAAAAAAAAGTGCGCTGCCCGATGCGGCGTTACAACCTCTGTTTGGCCCGTGACGATGAATTGCAAAAAGATCAAGCGGTGAGCAATGCGAATGACGTACAGCTTTGCCCTGACTATAACCCGTAGTCTCTTCTTGTAATGCAAAATAACTGGCAGGTCTCCTGACTATCACGGCTGGTCTCCGTTTCGGCCTTCCCGCAGTTTTCCAGGGTGGAAAACAGTGCAGTGACCTGAAACGCCCCGTAGAAGAATCCGCATGTGGCCATGCTGACTTCCAGGGTTTCCGTTGTACAGTTGCGGGTACAGTTTACGATTTTCACGTAATTCCCTATTCTCCGGCTTTCAAGCCGGCACCAGTTACGACAAAAGAACAAGTAATACCTTCGTAGATAATAAATTCCGCTTTAAGAAACAAAAATGGATCCGCAAATACTTTGACTGTAGTGGTGGATCTGCTTGAGCACCTTTACCAGCTCCATGTGGATGTCGTGGGTGATTTCAGCTTCATGAAGGTGGATGACTCTTTTAAGATGCTCGCTTTCGGCCCTGGCGGCCAGTTGCCTGAATCGCTCGTCAAACTGAAGAACAACGGCGGCCTTTACCGCATCCAGATCATTCAGGGAAAGGACAAGCTGGTCGAGCTCCCTCGATACAAGATTGTGCAGTTCCATCAATTCCATTTTCCCCTCTTCACTTAACTCGCATGTCAACTCGTTTTTTACTTCGAGAAATTTCCCGAGAAGTTTTTCGATGACATCCCCTATCGACTCCAGATCCCTGATAATATTCATGAGAGCAAAAACCTCTTTCGACTCCCGTTCATTCAGACCGGTGCGAACAATGGCAATGAGGTAGCCGGTTATGCGCCTTTTAAGGAAGTCCAGTTTCTCCTCCCTCATGAGCATTCCGCTGACTACACTGAGATCTGAAAATACCATGTCCGCTCCCGGTGCGCTGGAGACGAAGGGATTGAGGGCGGCGTGAACCATTCGTTCAGCAATGCGTCCCATTCTTGCAACTTCAGCCTTGGCATAGCTGATAGCCAGAAGCGGCGTGGTGAGCGCAGACTCCCTCAGGTACCAGACCGAGGGGAGCAGGCGCTGCTCTTTGGGGTCGTCCGGAAGAATCCTGTTAAGAATGGAATCAAAAAGAGAGAGCAGAGGAAGCACACAGAGCGCCATAAGAAGATTGAGCGCAGTGTGCGCGTTGGCTATCTGGCGCGGCACCTCGAATGCAACGCCTCCTCCTGAAGGGGAGATAAAGCGGATCAGTTCGGCGAACTGGTGGACGAAAGGGAGCACTATGAGTACCCCCGCAACATTGAACATGATCTGGGCGAGGGCAACTCTTTTTGCTGCTCGATGCATGCCGGTTGAGGCCATTACTCCGGTAATGCATGTGCCGATGTTTGCCCCGAGAAGAAGCAGGATTCCACCCTCAAGATCAAGGGTGCCGTGCTGAGCAAGGGTTATGACAATACCGATAAAGGCAGCACTG
Organism: uncultured Chlorobiaceae bacterium; assembly: GCA_903824045.1. Lineage (GTDB taxonomy): Bacteria > Bacteroidota > Chlorobiia > Chlorobiales > Chlorobiaceae > Chlorobium. The sequence goes on along the minus strand of CAIJVD010000026.1, from coordinate 65,522 downwards.
CTGTGCATGAGGGCGGTTATGGCCATCCCCGCCGCAATACCCAGAACCGGAGTGTCGAGATAGTGCTGGAGGGCGAGAAACCCCGGATTGAGTTGCAGCGGAGTGGTCGCTTCGCTCATCAGCTTGAGTCCGTAAAACAGGAGGCCGAACCCGGAGAGCGCCTCACCGGCAAAGCGGAGAGGCTCCTTTCTCGACAGCGTATTCAGGAGAAATCCGGAGGCAAAGATGACAAGCGCATAATCATGGAGTCTGAAGGCAACCAGCTGCGCCATGGCGGTCGTGCCAATTTCGGCGCCCAGAATGACGGCAAGCGACTGGGTGCTGTTCATGAGTCCAGACTGTACCAGGCCGACCAGTGTGGCCACAATGGTGCTGCTGCTTTGCACGATCACCGAGGCGAGTGCACCCGCACAGATCCCGTAGAGCCTGTTGCCGGTGACTCTCGAGATCAGCCCTCGTACCCGTTCACCAGATGCTTTCTTGAGACCACTGCTGAGGATCCTGATGCCGTAGAGAAAAATGCACAGGCCGCCTGCAAAGAGCAACATCAATGCAACCGGCGAGGAGGAGTCTTTCATCGAGCCATGAGGTTAACCCTGATTATACAGATAGTAACCGTGAAGAGGATGAAAAAGTAACCGCACCGCCATTGCTTTCATCTTCCTATGGGTTAATTTCCGGTTCAAACCTCTCAAAGCTCTTGCCATGAAGCTGTTTCTGCCCCGTCAATCACTGCACGCCTTAGTGCTTGCCCTGATCATGCTTGTTCATTCGGGGTGCGGCTGGAACCGTGAGGGCACTCCCAAACGCCTGGGCGGGAAGCCGGCAATTGTCTCTCTTGCTCCGAGCTTGACGGAGATGATGTTCGCTATCGGAGCAGGAGAGCAGCTCGTTGGCCGGACAAATGCCTGCGACTGGCCTCCGGAAGCCAGGAGGGTTCCTGTCGTCGGCTCATTCGGAAGCCCGTCGCTTGAGATTTTGGCCTCCATCCATCCCGATCTGGTTATTGATGTTGATCTGGCTGATAAAGAGAGTGCTAAAAAGATCTCTTCACTTGGCATTCGACATGAAACCATTCCCTGCCTGATCCCGGCTGATATCCCGATTGCACTCCGCAAGCTCGGCCAGCTCACCGGCCATCAGAGCGCGGCGGACAGTCTTGCGCTCACTATTGAAAAGAGTCTTGCAAGCTACAAACAAGAGGCAGCAACTCTTAGAGTAAAAAGAGCGGTCTACCTAGAGATTTGGGACGATCCGCTCTGGACTGGCGGAAAGAGGAGCTATACTTCAGCGCTGCTCTCCTACGCCGGAGGACGCAATATCGGTGACGCAGTCGACAAGGACTATTTTGAAACCTCGGCGGAGTGGGTGATCACTCAAAATCCGGATATCATTGCCTGCATGTATATGTCAAAACCATCGTCTGCCTCAGGAGGTGTAGCCAGTCGTCCGGGGTGGGCAAATATTGCCGCAGTACGCCATGGCCGGGTCTATGAGCGGTTCGATAACAACATATTTCTACGACCCGGACCCAGAGTGCTGGAGGCTGTGCGTCAGCTTCACGAAACTATCCTGCGGAAGTGAGGCCCGCGCTTCCGATATTTTGATTCCGGCTACCAGAAAAGGGGTTTATTTTTATATCTTTGTGCCTTTGGCGGAACAAAACTCTATGTTTTCATGAAGCGCTCTCCTCTTCTCATCCTGCTCCTTACGGTATTACTGGATCTGATAGGATTTGGTATTGTGCTTCCCCTGCTTCCGACCTACGCAAAGGATCTTGGCGCCAATCCGTTTATGATTGGCATGATTGCCGCGATTTTCTCCATCATGCAGTTCATTTTCTCGCCGCTCTGGGGTAAGCTTAGCGACAGGATCGGCCGACGCCCTGTCATGCTGATCAGCATCTTCATCACAGCACTCTCCTATCTTGTCTTTTCACAAGCAAATACAATTCCGCTTCTGATTTTTGCCAGGGGTCTCTCCGGCATCGGCTCAGCGAACATTGCAGCAGCACAGGCCTATATCACTGACGTTACCGACAGCAAGAACCGTTCCGGGGCTATGGGAATGATGGGCGCAGCTTTCGGAATCGGCTTTATCATCGGTCCGATTATCGGCGGACTGCTCAAGCATAATTACGGCATTGCGATGGTCGGCTATGTCTCCTCTGCCCTTATTGCATTCGATTTTCTTCTTGCCATATTCCTCCTCCCTGAATCCAACAGCAATGCCAAAAAGCTCTCTCTTGCATTCCCCTTAAAACCTTCAACTCCTGGCGAAGAAAGGCTCTCGCTGCCCACTCTGGCCATGCAGAAAGTACGGGAATCCGGTGAAGGAATGCGTCTGGTCTTCAGCTCTCGCCCGCTCGCGCTTCTCATGATCGCAAACTATGTCTATACCTTTGCGATCGTCAATATGCAGGTTGCCTCAATACTGCTCTGGAAAGAGTATTTTTCTGCCTCTGATCAGCAGATCGGCTACATTTTCGCCTATGTCGGCATCTGGTCGGTCGTCGTACAGGGCGGACTTATCAGCAAGCTGATCAAAAAGCTCGGCGAACACAAGCTCTTCCTGTGGGGACACCTCTTCACCTTTGTCGGGGTCTTTTTCGTGCCCTTCGCTCCGCGTGAATCGCTCTTCTCCATCGGTCTCTTCATCCTCTTCTTTTTTGCAATAGGCACAAGCCTGGTCTCTCCGATCAATTTCTCCATGATCTCCCTCTACAGTTACAAGCAGCAGCAGGGGCAGATTCTTGGCCTTTCCCAGTCGGTGAACTCTTTTGCGCGTATTATGGGACCTTTCAGCGGAAGCATTCTTTACGGCATGAATTTCCACGCCCCCTATATTTTTGCCGGTATTCTGACGCTTCTGGGCACCGTCATCGCCATCGCCCTGTTCAAGTACAAAATTGAAGCGCTTGAACCCTCGGCCGAACTGGCAATACCTGAGTGAATTGAGCCAGCAACGTTATTGAAACAAGGGAGAGATACCTATGCAGATAGGAGTTATCGGTGTCGGCAAGCTCGGCGAGTTCCATACAAAACTGCTTGTGGAGATAGCAGGGCAATCTCCGGGAACCACCTGTGCCGGCATTTTTGACCTCGACAGCAGCCGTGCGGATGAAATTGCGCAGAAGTACGGTGTGCACTGCTTCACCTCCCTCGACGAGCTTGCCGAGAAGTGCGATGCTGCCGTTATCGCCACAACAACCAGCTCCCATTTCGCCATAGCAAAACAGCTCCTCACTTTGGGGCTTCACCTCTTTATCGAGAAGCCGATAACCACAACGGTTGAGGAGGCGGATGAACTCATCCGTCTTGAAGCTGAAAACAACGTTCGTATTCAGGTTGGCCATATCGAACGGTTCAATCCTGCGCTCCGGGCAGTTGAGGCATATATCGGACAACCCATGTATATCCAGGCCGAACGGCTGAGCGGTTTTTCGAGAAGGGTGACCGATGTCTCCGTTGTGCTTGACCTCATGATTCATGATATCGATCTTGTCCTCTCCCTCATTCCCTCCGAGATCCGCAACATCTCTGCTTCAGGAGTAAGGGTTTTCTCCAACGAGCTCGACATGGCAACCGCCAGAATTGACTTCATGAACGGAGCTACTGCCAACGTTACAGCGAGCCGCCTGAGTCGGAGCCGAATGCGCAAGCTCCGTTTTTTCGGAACATCCCCGAAAAGCTATGCATCACTTGATCTGACAACCGGAAAGTCGGAGGTTTTCCGTCTGGTCAAGCCCGCTGAGGCCTCTTCGAAAAATCCGCTTAAATCGTTCGCTGCAAGAAAAATACTTGAGCAGTTCGGTGAGATACAGGAGTCGATGCAGGGTATGGTTCTTGACTATATTCATCCTGAGGCGCCTAAAGTCAACGCGTTGCGAGACGAGCTCGAACAGTTCATCAATGCAGTCTCCACCAATGGCCCTGTGGCGGTCTCCTCTCTCGACGGACGCCGGGCGATCATGGTCGCCGGCAAAATCGCCGAAGAGATTGCAGCCAATGCCGCATTATTTGAATGAATGACCCACAGGAGATGACTCATCCTATCCAGCCGGCCCTGCCCGAAATCCTCTGCCATATAGGCGACCTTGCCGACAGAAACGGCCTCGGCTGCTACCTTGTTGGCGGGTATGTGCGAGACCTCCTGATGCAGCGGCCCTGCACTGATATCGACATCATGGTCACCGGCGACCCGCTCCCCTTTGCCAAACAGGTCAGGGATGAGCTCCATGGAAGAAACTTTGTTCTGTTTGAACGATTCCGCACCGCCCAGCTTGAACTTGACGACCCTTCCTTCGGATCATTCAAGCTTGAACTGGTCGGGGCCCGAAAAGAGTCGTACAGCCAGGATTCAAGAAAACCGGTAACCCTTATCGGCACTCTCGACGACGATCTCTCGCGCAGGGATTTCACCATCAATGCGCTGGCCCTGTCGCTCAACAGTGAGAGTCGTAATCAGATTATTGACCGCTTTGACGGTCTCGGCGATATCGAGCGGCGTATTCTTCGCACTCCCCTTGACCCTTTGCAGACCTTTTCCGACGATCCGCTCCGCATGATGAGAGCTGCCAGATTTGCAGCCCAGCTTGGATTCACGGTTCTTCCCGTGGTTATTGATGCAATGAAGACGATGTCGTCGCGCATTGAGATCGTATCAAGAGAGCGAGTCAGCCAGGAGTTTTTCAAGATCATGCGCTCTGCGCGACCCTCGACCGGGCTGATCATTCTGCATGAAACAGGAGTGCTCAGGGATATTCTTCCCGACGTAGCGGCCATGGCAGGAATCGAACAGGTTGACGGCCTCGGCCACAAGGATACTCTCTTCCATACCTTTCAGGTTATTGATAACGTCGCCGCGGCCTCCGAAAATCTCTGGCTCAGAATGGCAGCGCTCTTTCATGACATTGCAAAGCCGGCAACAAAAAGGTTCAGCAAATCTTCCGGATGGAGTTTTCACGGCCACGATGCCGTTGGCGTCAGAGTCACAGCCCGAATCTTCAAGCAGATGCACTGGCCGCTTGATCCGCTCGAATATGTCCAGAAAATGGTCCGACTCCACCACCGCCCCATCCCCCTCTCCAAAGAGGAGATCAGCGATTCGGCCATCAGGCGCCTTATGTTCGATGCCGGAGAGGATCTTCAGGATCTCATGACGCTCTGCAGGGCGGATGTTACCAGCAAGAACCCGCGCAAGGTGACCATGGTCATGAACAACTTCAGTTATGTCGAAAAGAAGATCGCTGAGGTGGCCGAGAAGGATCTCCTTGCCAAATGGCGGCCGCCAGCAAGCGGGCAGGATATCATGGATGAGCTAGGCCTGGCTCCCGGAAAAGTCGTGGGAGTGATCAAGAAGGCGATGGAAAATGCCGTCATTGACGGTCTCATCTCCTACGATCGTGATGCCGCCCTCGATTTTGTCAGAACCTACTACCGCAACATGCCGAAAGATGGCGTGGCTCCAGAGAGCCCCTGATTGCTCGTTGTGGCAAAGAGTGGCATTTCCGCCTGCCGCTCATTATATTGATCGTTTTCACAAAGCTCACGCTCCATACAAACTTTAAACCCTACCTACCTTGATACCTCGTTACTCCCCAAGGGACATTTCGGCAATCTGGACTGAAGATGCGAAATTCCAGAGATGGCTCCAGCTTGAAATAGCCGCAGTTGAAGCCCGTATGGAAGCCGGCATGGTGCCTGAAGATGCGCTCACCAACATCAAGGAGCGGGCTACGTTCAATGTCGGAGAGATTCTTGAGATCGAGAAAGAGACGAAACATGACGTCATAGCATTTCTTACCAATGTTGCCGGATATGTCGGACCCGACTCACGCTATATCCATGAAGGGTTGACCTCCTCCGATGTGGTCGACACCTGCCTTGCCATGCAGATGCGTGATGCCGGTAAAATTCTGCTTGCAGACATTGAGCAGCTGATAGCTGTACTTGCCAAAAGGGCTCAGGAGTTCAAGTATACCGTTGAGATGGGTCGGACGCACGGCATTCACGCCGAGCCGACAACCTTTGGCCTTAAGCTTCTTCTCTGGCATCAGGAGATGCTTCGCAATCTTCAGAGAATGAAAAAGGCGGTCGAAACCGTTTCAGTCGGTAAAATATCCGGAGCAGTCGGCACCTACCAGCATCTCTCCCCTGATATTGAGGCCGCGGTTTGCCGCAAGCTCGGCCTTACGCCCTCAAGCATCTCAACCCAGATTCTTCAGCGTGACCGGCATGCGGAATTTGCAACCACGCTGGCAATCATCGCATCCTCAATCGAAAAGTTCTCCGTCGAGCTTCGACACCTTCAGCGAACAGAGGTCCGTGAGGCTGAAGAGTTTTTCAGCAAGGGGCAGAAAGGAAGCTCGGCCATGCCGCACAAACGGAACCCGATAACCTTTGAGCGCTTAACCGGTCTTGCCCGAGTAGTCCGTTCGAACTCCATTGCCGCCATGGAGAATGTTGCTCTCTGGCATGAGCGTGACATATCCCACTCCTCTGTCGAGCGAATCATCATGCCCGACTCCACAACGGCGCTCTGCTACATGCTTCGCACCTTAAGCGAGGCCCTTGATACACTCCTGGTCTATCCAGAGCGCATGGAGGAGAACTTCAACTCCTCTTATGGCCTTACCACCTCGCAAACACTGCTGCTCGCCCTTACCGCCAAAGGTCTGACCCGTGAAGATGCCTACCGCCTCGTGCAGCGCAACGCCATGGAGAGTTGGTCGACAAAGGTCCACCTTCGCGAGCTTGTGCTCAAGGATGAAGAGCTTCTGCAGCACATCTCAAAAGAGGAGATAGGAGAGCTCTTCAGCTTTGAAAACATCCTTAACAAGTTGAAGTCAAGCGTCGATATCATTTTCGAAAGAAACGGCTTTTAAGCTCCCCACCCGCCCCATTCTGGCATTTAAGCCCTGCAATGAAACCATTCGCAGGGCTTTTTTATTATACACGGCCATTCCCGCCTCACAAAGATCCCGCCACAAAAGCATGCCGCTTAATTATTTTCGGCAGGAGGGCTCTTGCGCCATCATTTTTTATACAAAAAAGTCAGAAAACTAAGATTTTTCACGCTTTTGTCTTTTTATATTAAAAATATTCTATTACTTTTTAGAAGAACCTAAATAATTAACCCAAACGATCCAGGTTCACAACAAAAGTTAGGTCGTCTATTATTGGTAAGGCTCTCGGCAAGTAGCTGAGGAAAGAAAAAGAGGGGCCTCACCGAGGCGGGTTGGTTTTCGGATAAGCACGTTTCTCTATTTTTCGTTAACAATAAATAATCAATCATGAAATCAACAACAGCAAGCCCTGGAAGGGGTGACTACTTCACCCGAATCAGGGAGAACATGTCAAAGAAGAAAAACTGGAAACTTGGTGCAACCGTATTTGCAGGCAAGCTGATAGGGCTTTTTCTTGTTCTCCTTGCAATGTCTTCGTTAACCGGATTCCTTGGTCTCCCTGCAATGGCTGCGGACACCTACTCTCCGATTGAGACGAAGCTTATCAACTCAATCAACACCGTCTGGACACTTGTTGCCGCAGCTCTTGTTTTTGGCATGCAGGCTGGATTCGTGATGCTTGAGGCTGGATTTGCAAGAAAGCGTGAAGCCGTTAACGTCCTGATTGAGTGTGTGCTTGATACTGCTATCTGCGGCATCTCTTTCTGGGCTATCGGATACGCATTCATGTTCAGTGAAGGAAATGGTTTCATCGGCCAGCAGTGGTTCTTCCTGCAGGGTGCTCCGGAAACCTACGGAACAACTGGTGTAGCTCTTCTTGCTCACTGGGTATTCCAGTTTGCCTTTGCTGACACTGCATCCACCATCACCTCTGGTGCTATGATCGGTCGTACAAGCTTTCGTGGCGACATTCTCTACAGTATCGGCGTGACGGCTTTCATCTATCCGATCATCGGTCACTGGGCATGGGGTCCTGACGGCTTCCTCGTAACAATGGGATCTGCCGGAAAATTTCTGCCTGAACTTGGCAACCCTTTCCGTGACTTTGCCGGATCTACGGTTGTTCACACCATTGGTGGTGTTGTTTCACTTGCTGGTGCGATTGTTCTGGGACCTCGTATCGGTCGCGTATTCCTCAGGGATGACAAGGAGAGAGGCGGTCTGCCTGCAGCCCACAACCTTCCGGTTGCTGTTACAGGTGCATTCCTGCTCTGGTTCGGATGGTACGGCTTCAACCCTGGAAGCACCCTTTCCGCCCTTGATGCAGTTGGTATCGGACGCGTTGCCGCTAACACCACCCTCGCAGCATGTGCAGGTGCCCTGAGTGCAATGTTCCTCGCCTTTTATCTCGGTTCTTTCAAAGGCAAGTTTGACGTTGGTTTCACCGTTAACGGTCTTCTCGGCGGTCTGGTTGCCATCACGGCCCCCTGTTACTGGGTCTCTCCGTTCGGCTCGATCATCATAGGTCTTGTTGCTGGCGCCATTGTGTTTGGTGGCATCTACCTTCTCGAGTATCTTAGAATTGATGACCCTGTCGGCGCGGTTCCTGTTCATGGTCTGAACGGCATTTTCGGTACCTGGGCTATCGGCTTGTTCGCAACCGGTCAGTATGGATGCTCAACTCCTTTCGGCCCTGATAATGCCGCTCCTGTTGCCGGCCTGTTCTATGGCGGAGGATGGAATGTGTTCCTTGCCCAGTTTATTGGAAACGGAATCATTACCCTGACAACCTTTATCGTTTCAATCGTTCTTATGTGGGTAATCATGAAGCTCCCTTATCCGTTCAAGCTGCGTGTTGAGCCTGAAGGTGAAACCGGCGTCGGCGGTCTTGATGTCTTCGAGCACGGTGCAGAGGCATACACCGATTAACTTAAATTCTGAAGAGTGGATGCACTGACCGATTCATTATCAGCCATCCACTCTCCCGGAGAATCTCTAAATCGTAAACGACTGGATTATGAAAAAAATTGAAGCCATTATACGGCGCTCCAAATTTGAAGAGGTAAAAAAGGCCCTGCATGAGATCGACATTGACTTCTTCACCTACTTCGAGACCCATGGCGTAGGAAACGAAAGGAAGAAGAAGGATGTATTCCGCGGATCAACCGATACCGACTACATCTCGCGTCTGACCCTCTCGATCGTCGTTCGCGACATCAACCTGCGCAAAGCCGTCGATTGCCTCCTGAAAGCAGCCTATACCGGTGAGATTGGCGACGGAAAGATCTTCGTCTGGAGCATTGACGAGTCCTACCGTATCCGTACCGGCGAGAGTGGAGATGACTCAATGTATAACAAGGATTGATCTCCTCTACACCCTCCAGATACAAACAGAAAAGCCGCCCGTTATACAAGGCGGCTTTTCTGTTTATACTGTTTTTTACAATGCGCAACAGCGCGGCGTGTCAGCTGAAAAATGAGAGCTGAGAACCCGAGTCGCGTGCATTTATCAAGCGGGCCTCGCGATAGCGGTTAATGAGTGCATTTGTTGAACAGTCATGGCCTGTCACCTCCGCATCTCCCTGTATTTCAGGGAATATGGCTTTTGCCAGCTGCTTGCCAAGCTCGACTCCCCACTGGTCAAACGAGTTTATCTCCCAGATAACTCCCTGCACGAAAACCTTGTGTTCATACATGGCGATGAGGCTGCCAAGGTTAAACGGGTTGAGCTCGCTGAAGAGAATCGTATTGGTCGGCCGGTTTCCGGGGAAGACCTTGTGCGGGAGGAGCATCTCCATCTCTGCGGCGCTGCATCCGGCACCTTCGAGTTCAAGACGGACCTCCTGCTCACTCTTGCCTTTCATGAGGGCTTCCGTCTGGGCAAAACAGTTGGCCAGAAGAATATCGTGATGCTCCCCTATCGGATTTTTGCTCTTCAGCGGAACAATGAAATCCGCAGGAATGAATCCGGGGCCCTGATGCAGGAGCTGGAAAAAGGCGTGCTGTGAGTTGGTGCCCGGCTCGCCCCATATCACAGGACCGGTCGCATATTCGACACTTTGTCCAAGCCGGTCCACGCGTTTGCCGTTGCTCTCCATATCAAGCTGCTGGAGATATGCCGGAAAGCGATGCAGATACTGGTCGTAAGGAATTACAGCATGCGACTGGGCATCGAAAAAGTTATTGTACCAGATGCCGAGCAGTGCAAGCAGAACGGGAATATTCCCCTCAAGAGGCTCGGTTCTGAAGTGCTCATCCATCGCATGGGCACCAGCAAGCAGTTGCTCAAAACACTCAAATCCAAGATAGAGCGCAATGGAGAGTCCGATCGAAGACCAGAGGGAGTAGCGTCCGCCAACCCAGTCCCAGAAGCGGAACATGTTCGCCTCATCGATACCAAACTCTACAACCTTTGCGCGGTTTGTCGATACCGCAATAAAATGCTTTGCTATGTGCAGCTCATCTTCGGCACGACGAAGGAACCACTCCCTTGCTGAGATAGCATTGGTGAGGGTCTCCTGTGTTGTGAATGTTTTGGAGGCTATGATAAAGAGCGTCGTTTCCGGATTGAGTTTTTTCAGGGTCTCGCAAATATGTGTACCGTCAATGTTGGAGACAAAATGGACCCGCAGTCCTCCATGGGCAAAAGGACGCAGCGCTTCGGTCACCATATATGGCCCCAAATCAGATCCGCCGATACCGATATTGACCACATCGGTCATCACCTTGCCGGTGTAGCCTTTCCACGCCCCGCCGATAACGCGCTCGCAGCAGGCTTTCATCTGGCTGAGAACATCGGCGACCTCAGCGGAAAGATCAACACCCTCAAGCGTAAGCTTCGAGCCTGGCGGATGGCGCAGCGCTGTGTGCAGCACCGCACGGCGCTCGGTGAAGTTGATCGCTTCGCCTTCAAGCATCCCGTCTCTTCTCTCTTCGACTCCAGCATTGCGTGCAAGCTCAAGCAGCAGCTCCATGGTTGCGGAGGTAACCCTGTTTTTTGAATAATCAAGTGTCAGGTCTCCCCAGTTGATCGAGAAACGGCTGAACCGCTCGCTGTCACGGAGAAAAAGCTCCCTCATGCTTGTTTTGTCAATCTCCTGGCGGTGGGAGACAAGAGCACTCCATGCCGCGCTGCGCGATAAATCCATCTGGTATCCTTATTCGTTAGTTAAAGTTGTAGTCATAAAAAGGAAAGCGGTGTTTAAAACGGGGTTGAACGCAGGCGGATGGTGAAGCTCCCGGCGGTTCGTTCCAGTCCGATTATTTCAGCGATACTTCTGATAATGAAAAGACCTCTTCCGCAAAGATTCTGGTGAAGGCGAGGATCGGGAATCGCATCGGGGTCAAAGCCGTTTCCGCAATCCGTAACCCTCGCAAAAAGGCTCCCGGATGAAGAGGAGAGTGAGAGCCCAACGCTCAAATCTTCAAGCTCCCTGTTGCCATGCCTTACTGCATTGACAAAAGCCTCCTTGATTGCAAGCTGAAAACTTTCGCCAAACCGGGCACTGTAGCGTTCACCGCAAAAAAAAGCATCAATAAAACGATGAATCGCTGCGTATTCAGCATAGCTACTCATGACCACTATTTCAGCAGATCCATGCATATTAAAAAGATTGCATGAAGAGAGACCCTGCATCAAATGTACAACGAAGCATAGTCGATGACAAGAGTGCGCAAAGGATTTGTATGCATTAATTATTTAATTGACACAGCCGAACAGCCTTATTAATTATTACTATTTTGTAATAATTAATAAATTATTTACATTGAAAGTGACGATCTGCTAAAGGTCTTCGGATTTTTAACGGATCGAAAAAGTGATGCATGACACCACTCAACCAAACAATAACCGAAACAGGAGTTAATCAATGAAAAAAACAGCAAAGTTTTTAACCCTTGCCCTTGCGCTTACCGCAGGATCCGCAACCGCCGCACAGGCCGCTGATTTCAAGGTTGGCGTTGACCTCGTCAACACCTACGTATGGAGAGGCACTGAAATCAACAACTCACCGAACATTCAGCCTGCAGTATCCTATACACTCAAGGACAGCGGCATTGTTATCGGTGCATGGGGTTCTGCTGCAGCAACAGAGACTGCCAGTGCCAACCCGACAAGGCGTCAGGAAGTTGATCTTTATGCAACAGTTCCTGCTGGTGATTTCAGCTTTACCGTCACCAACTACTACGTTAACAGTGCAACATCGAAAACGTTTGACTTCTCTAATGACGGACCGAACGTCGTTGAGCTCAGCGCTGCCTATGCCAAGGATAGCCTCAGCCTTCTGGCTGCCATCAACGTTGCCGGCAGTGAATTGGCCGGAGCAAAAAGCGCAAAGTATGCTGAGGCTGGCTACAAGGTCTACGACAAGGATGGTTACACAGCCAAGGCTGTCGTCGGCGTTGGCGACAAAGACTTCTACGGTGACCTTTCAGCAACCAGCAAAATCGCAGTTGTTAACACTGGTATTTCCGTAGCAAAGGATCGTTACACAGCATCCTTTGTCTACAACCCCGACACCGAGAAATCGAGCCTTGTCTTCATGGCATCGTTCTGATAAAAAAGTTTGTCTGTTGTTCTTTCCGTTAGGTAATAAAAAAAAGAGGCCGTTGTTGAAGCGGCCTCTTTTTTTTTAGTGGAATTTGTCAGTTCAGCACTTCTCAGATATCTGCTTCGTAGATCACATACTCTTTGTAGGGCACCCCGCCGATCACCTTTGCCAGCTTGCTCATTGCCTCATTTGATTTGAGCACCCAGCTCATCTCGCTGGCGAACACACCGTGCTTTCCACCATAGTCAGCAATATGCGTGTTGAGAATGCTGTCGATGCCCTTGCTGCGATACTCGGGCAGTACGCCCATGGTTATCGTGCGAACCATCGAGATCTTTCTGCTGTACCAGAGGTATTTGATGAGCCCAAGCGGTGAAAACGGATTGCCGTTTACATGCTTCAATGCCTGGTTGATATCGGGAAGAGAGAGAGAGAACCCGACAGTTCTCTTGTTTTTGTCTTCAACAAAGTAGATGTAGTTCGGGTTGGCAAGGGGCTTAAGGCTTTTTGCAAGAAAATTGAACTCCTTGTCGGTCATGGGCACAAATCCCCAGTTCTTCTCCCAGGCCTTGTTGTAGATATCCCTGATGCGCTCTATTTCATGATCAAAATCCTTCATGTTCATGATCCTGATCGACAACTGCTCCCGCTTCATAACATGCTGGGCAATCTTGCGAAGACGTGCGATATCAATGATTTTCTGATCGATATACCAGGCAAGAAGCTCCTGTCCGACACGGTGGCCATAGTTGCGTACCAAGTCGTTGTAGTAAGGCGGGTTATAGAGCATGAGAAAGACTGGCGGGCTGTCGTAGCCACGGGTGAGCATCCCGCACTGGTCGTTCATGGAGGGGCTGATCGGGCCGCGCATTGCATTAAGCCCTTTCTTCTTCAGCCAGTCGGCAGCTGCCTTGAAGAGCGCGTCTGCCACCTGCTGATCGTTGATGCACTCAAAAAAGCCCCAAAAGCCGACCTTGTCGCCATGCGTCTCATTGTGCCGACGATTCTCAATGGCCGCAATGGTGCCGGCCATCTGGCCATCCTTCCATGCGGTAAACATGGCGAGAGAGGCATGTTCATAGAGCGGGAAGGCTTCTGTGTCGAGGGTTTTCATGTAATCGTCGATAACTGGAGGTACCCAGTATCGATTGAGCTCCGGGTCATTGCGGTAGATCTTCCACGCAAACCGGATAAACTCCTTTCGTTCCTTTTTGTTCGTTACCTGCCTGATCTCTATAGCCATGGTGATGCTCCCTCACGTTATGGCATGCGTGCATTCTGCTTGCATACCCGGATTATAGAATAACCCCTGCCAGTAACGAAATAATGGTGATGGGGATAAGGGCAACGCCGTTAAAGACGCTATCAGCTGATAAGCTTGTGGATTTTAGCCGCACCTTCACGAAGCATGCGCTCGGTCTCACCCCACGACAAACACTCATCGGTAATGGAGACACCATAGCGCAGCTTCTCCGGATCTTCGGGGAAGGGCTGATTGCCTTCACAGATATTGCTCTCAATCATGACACCTGCAATGCTTTTATTGCCCGCTTCCTTCTGCGAGAGGATATCCTCCCATACTTTCAGCTGCTGCTGGTGCTTTTTGCCTGAGTTCGCATGACTGCAATCGACAAGCAGTGACTGTTCAAGTCCGGCTTTCTCAATCCATGATTCGGCAAGAGCGATGCTTTTGGCGTCGTAATTGGGCTTCTCGCCACCTCTAAGCACGAGATGACCGAACGGATTGCCTTTGGTGGTGATGACACTGCTGCGCCCCTCCTGGTCGATACCGAGGAAGCTGTGGGGGTGCATGGCAGAACGGATAGCATCGACAGCTACATTGAGTCGTCCGTCCGTAGAGTTCTTGAAGCCAACAGGCATTGAGAGTCCGCTGGCCATCTGGCGGTGGGTTTGAGACTCGATGGTCCGGGCACCTATTGCAGCCCAGCTGACAACATCAGCCAGATACTGCGGGGTAATGGGATCGAGAAACTCGGTTGCCGCCGGGAGGCCAAGCTCATTGATGTCGATGAGGAGCTTGCGGGCATGGAAAAGCCCGTGCTCAATATCATAGGTATCATCAAGATGAGGATCATTGATGAACCCCTTCCATCCGACTGTTGTGCGGGGTTTTTCGAAGTAGACCCGCATCATGATGCAGAGATCCTGACGCAGCTCATTGCGTAAAACAGAGAGCTTGGCGGCATACTCAAGCGCAGACTTCTGGTCATGAATCGAACAGGGCCCAACGATCACCAGCATTCTGGAATCCTTGCCCGTCAATATATTTTCAACCTCACGCCGTCCTGCAATAACCGTTTCAGCAATACGCTCATCTACCGGAAGACTCTCCTTGAGCGCCTTGGGTGAAGAGAGACGGATAATTCGTGAAACCCTCAGATCATGTAACTGTTCCATCAGCTTGACAACAATAATAACATCAATGAAATTCAATGCCTGCAAGATAAAAAAAACCGCAATATATAATCGGTTCCGGACTTATTAATTCAGTAGCGGGACGCACACCGGCATCCCTTGGTATGTAATACGATAGATGCTCGATAGAGCGGCACGATTTTCTTCAATCTAATGGCTTTAAAAAAATATATTATACCAGTCAAGAAGCAGAGAACGATAATCGCCCCAGAGAGACGGCAAGTCGCCTGGGCAATCCTAATCCTGAAAGAACATGAAAGTACTGATCACTGACGGCGTTGACTTTCAATGCGGTCAAATCCTCGCTCAAAACGGGTTCGAAGTTACCGAGAAACCGAAAATTACCAAAGAGGAGCTCAAGGAGATCATCGGGGGCTTTGACAAGCTGATCGTCAGAAGCGCCACTAAGGTCACCGCTGAGATTCTCGAATATGCCCCGAATCTCAAGCTGATAGGGCGGGCCGGAGCGGGAGTCGACAATATCGACATTGAGGCTGCGACCCGCAACGGAATCATTGTCATGAACACCCCTGGAGGCAACACCATTTCCGCGGCTGAACACGCCTGTGCGATGATGCTCTCTGCAGCACGCCTCATTCCCCAGGCTACCGCCGACCTCAAGCAGGGCAACTGGAACAAGAAAAAATTCACAGGCGTTGAGCTTGAAGGAAAAACACTCTCCATCATAGGACTCGGCAAGATCGGCCGCGAGGTAGCCAAAAGGATGCAGGCATTCGGCATGAAAACCATCGCCTACGACCCTATGATTCCCGATGAATATGCTGCCCACCTGCAGATAGAGCTTCTTCCCCTCCACGAAAACTTCATTCGCGCAGACTTTATCACCATCCACTCATCGCTGAACGAATCAACACGCAATCTTCTTTCGCGCGATACCTTCGAGCTGATGAAAAAGGGAGTCATCATCGTCAATTGCGCCAGAGGAGGCATCATCAATGAGGCCGATCTTGCCGAGGCCATAGAGTCGGGCAAAGTGGCCTGTGCAGCACTCGATGTCTTCGAAACCGAACCGGTCAGCCCTGAAAACCCGCTCCTGAAGCTCGACCGAGTTATTGCCACGCCTCATATTGCGGCCTCTACCAATGAGGCCCAGGAGAAAGTTGCGGTACAGATTGCAGAACAGATTGTCGCATGGAAACAGAATGGCCGCCTTGAGGGCGCAGTAAACGCTTCGGCCGTAGAGCTTGCCCAGGCACCTGGAGTCCGGGCATACCTCACGCTTGCCGAAAAGCTCGGAGCCACCCTTGCCCAGCTTGCAGCGCAGGAAGCCAAAAAGATGACTGTCAGAACCTCCGGCGAGTTCCTCCAGAAGTTCAATGAAGTAATAACCGCGGCCGCGCTTAAAGGTTTTCTTGATGTTCGCCTCTCGAAAGAGACAAACTACATCAATGCTTTCACGATGGCCAAGGATTGCGGCATAAGCCTTGAGCAGAAGTTCGAGAAGGAAAACCCTGACTACACCAACCTGATTCGTGTTGAGCTTGAAAACGGGAGCACCAAGCGGATGATAGGCGGAACGGTCTTTGGCGACAAGGAGGTCCGCATCGTTATGATCGACAGGTTCCTTGTTGAATTCAAGCCAGAGGGAAACATTATCATCTACAACAACATCGACAAGCCTGGCGTGATTGCCAATGTTACCCAGCTTTTGCTCCAGCACAACCTGAACGTCGCCTACATCGCACTGTCAAGGGATGAGGAAAAGAAGGAGGCCATGACAGCTATCGTCGTCGACGGAGATGTCACACCTGAACTTCTTGGAGAGATCAGAACCGTCAATGGAGTATCAAGCGCCTGCCTCGTATCGCTGTAGAGCTTCGCACCCTGATTTTAGACAATAAAAAACCTGCCGGAGAGGCAGGTTTTTATTGTAGCTCTTAACAAAGATCAGGCTTTTGCGAAATCGATGCTCAGCCATTTGTCTTCATAGGATGCACCGGTAGACTCCATACCTGCAAGGAAGATAGGCAGGGCAACAACTTTCTGATAGTCACCGATACGGATGGTAAGATCATCGCCAAGCTTGAGGATTTTCGGCTCAAGACCCATGTTCTCCATAAAGGGAAGACGGACGCGAACCTTGTAGTGACCGTCAGAAACCTTCTTGATGTCGATCGGGTTCTCCTTGAAGCAGATGTCGAGGGGGTTGCTGTCGCCGTAAACCTTCTCGCCAACCCTGCGCAGCATAGCCAGTCCAACAACTTCATCGTCGAAAAGCGGAACTTCCACAATTGGAATCGGCGCAAAAGCCGCCTGAATCTGCTCAATATATTTCTGCTGAATACCACGCCATTTCTGGAAGTAGGGGTCCGGGCTCTGGTCGGGCATAACGCGGTTGATCGTGATGCGATCGACAGTGATACCGTAAAGGTTGAGGTAGGTCAAAGCACGCATCGACTCCTTGATAACCATCTTTTCCGGGTTCATGACAAGACGCATGGTGGTTTTGGAACCGTCGGCAAGCAGATCAATGATGCCTTCTGTGGAAGAGAAAAGGTTGTCGACCTTGTCGTAAACCTCTACAGGTGCTACAAAGTCATCTATTTTTTTGATTTTTTTGGAGAGTGGCCTGATAACAGGCTTGACCATGAACTTCTCGACATTGCGGATCAGCTTGATAAACCAGCCGAATGTTTCAGGAAGCGAAAGAAGACGAAGCGTTTCACCGGTCGGTGCGCAGTCGACAACAAGAAGATCGAAATCCTGCTGCTCTTCATTGTATCTCTTGATATAGGAGAGCGAGAAAAGCTCTTCCATTCCGGGAAGCACGCCCATCTCTTCAGCATAAACACCCTCAATACCACGGGCCTCCATGAGTGATGCAAAGTGCTCTCTGACTACATCCCAGTTAAGATTGAGGTCACCGAAAACACTGACCTCCTGGCCCCAAAGGTTTTCAGCAACTTTAATGGGAGATGGTCCAAGCTGAACATCAAGAGAGTCGCCAAGACTGTGTGCCGGATCAGTTGACATAATAAGGGTTTTGTAACCCATGTCGGCAGCTCTAAGCGCGGTTGCGGCAGCGACTGAGGTTTTTCCTACCCCACCCTTTCCGGTAAAAATGATATTACGCATACGTTTTAATGATTCTCAATTAAAGAATTATTGAATAAAGCAGCTTCTCCACACCAATCTCCTCATCAGTTCTGCGATATAAAGAGCCGAAAGATAATAAATATATCATTCAATCGAGCACATCAATAGCCATAAAATTTAAAGCCGAGAGATAACCGGCCCGCTCTCAGGTTATCTGGCCACCTCTCAGGCGGCTCATCGCTTACTGCTTGTGCTTCCTTCGTTTTGAAGCGCTCTGTTTTGCCTTTTTGCCTTTGGCCGAGAGCGAATGCTTTGATGATTTGCGCGATGGTGCAGCAGCGACCTCTCTCTCTATCTTGATGCGCTGGCCGGTTGCAATCCCCTTCTTGCCCTCGATATTATTGAGCTCCTTGATACGCTGTACCGATGTACCATACTTTTTGGCTATCGAAAAAAGAGTCTCTCCCTTGCCGACCTTGTGCTTCAACACAATCACCTTGATCCTCGATGATCGCGGCTCCCCGCCACCTCCTCCATCTCCTCCATTTTCATTGCCGCCGAAGACAATAAGCTTCTGGCCGGGAGTTACCTCTGGATCCTTAAGATTGTTCCATGCGATAAGCTGGCTTATATAAGCACGATAGAGCCTTGCGATGGAGCCAAGAGTCTCGCCCTGCTGGACGATATGAGTTTTCTCTCCCCCTTCACCGCCACCCGGACGGCCACCCCTGAGTCCTTCAGCCCTTGCAAGCAGCTGCTCACGCTCAAGCGCCCTGGGGGACTTGTATGCATAGATATCCTGCTCCCTCTTCTGAAACTGGGAGATGTACTTTTTGGGGAGCCTGAGGACGTTACTCGAACTTCCGGCCGAAGGGATGATGCCAAGCTTGTACTGGGGGTTCAGAAACTGAAGGTCCCGGACCGGAACACCAATGGTCTCATTGATCTGTTCAAACGAGAGGGCGCGGGAAGTTCTCAACGTATCAACATCATTATAAAGAAAACCGGGCTCGACAGGACGGATGTTATGCTCTGCGTAGTAGTTCATGATATAGTTGACCGCAATGAACGCCGGCACATAACCCCTTGTTTCAGCAGGCAGGTAGTCCCAGATCGCCCAGTAGTTCTTGATACCGCCGGCGCGCCTTATGGCTTTGTTGACATTGCCCGGGCCAGAGTTATAGGCCGCAAGCGCCAGGAACCAGTCGCCATAGATGTTATGCAGGTCTCTCAAATGACGGGCCGCGGCAACCGTCGCCTTCTCGGGGTCATACCGGTCTTCGATGAAGGAGGAGGACTGCATGCCATACATCTTTCCCGTGCCGTACATGAACTGCCAGAGCCCTTTTGCGCCAGCCGGGGAGACCGCCGTAGGATTCAGCGCACTCTCGACAATGGCGAGATACTTCATTTCAAGAGGGACGTTGTAGGCGTCAAGCTTCTCCTCGAACAGGGGGAAATAGATCTTGGTCAGCCCTAAAATCTTGGCAGTCAGGTTCCTCTTGTCAACCGCATAAATCCGTATAAATCCCCGAACATGCTCATTGTAGACGAGGTTAAACGGGGTTTTCTTTCCAAGGGCGTTGATTCGTGCGGCATAGACGGAGTCGCTGTATTGCGGCACAAAGTTCGAAGGAAATCCGTACTTCTCACTCTCTTTTGAAGGGGGGGCAAAATGCTCATCCTTGAAATAGGTCGCATTGACAAGACTGTCCAGAATATCGGAAACAGACGACCGCCTGACTGAGCCCTTCTCCCCGGATGCGGGCTCCGCAGCCTTGACTGGCAGCGTCAACATCTGGAGAAACAGTGCCGTAAGGAGCACCTTGAAACGTATAGTAGTGAACCTTATTTTCACAAGCGGCAGATCCTTTAGGGGAGGGAATGCTTAAGATCAATGCTGAAACAGCAAAAATCACTATTGAACAAGTAACATAAAAACAGTTCGTGACTAATAC
This sequence comes from uncultured Chlorobiaceae bacterium, assembly GCA_903824045.1. Taxonomy (GTDB): domain Bacteria; phylum Bacteroidota; class Chlorobiia; order Chlorobiales; family Chlorobiaceae; genus Chlorobium. Next base: position 45,615 of record CAIJVD010000026.1, on the reverse strand, counting down.
AAAAACCGATTTCTGAACACCCCGCCTTACTAATAGGTTACCTTCCAGAGGAAGAGACCCGCCGGGGATGCGGGGGTGAGCGATGAGCTTCCCTTGCCGGAGCTGAGCATAGCCACGAAATCGCCCTTTGAGAGCTCTCCCCTGCCTGCACGAGTCATCGCATCGACGAGGTAGCGCACCATGCTCCGCAGAAAACGGTTAGCCTCTATTTTGAACACAAGAGTGCGATCTTCACGGCTCCACCCGCATGAGTATACATGACAGTCGCTGCCGCTGCTGTCGCGATCCTCTCGTGCAAATGCACTGAAATCGTGAACGCCAACGACCTCCCGGGCAAAACAATTCATAACATCGAGATCGAGTGTGCCATTTGAGCAGCCAGCAAAGCGTCCGTAAATAGCCGAGGGGTGTTCGAGCAGGAAGTATCGGTAGTGTCGCTCTTTGGCACTGAAGCGGGCATGGAAATCAGGGGAGACCTCAACCGGATCGAAAACTCTGACGGTATCAGGAAGCAGACAGTTGAGTGAGTGAACCATTCTTGACAGCTCCATTGATGAGGCCGTATGGAAACTGGCCGTCTGGGCACGGGCATGGACGCCCCGGTCGGTCCTTCCTGCGGCAGAAAGAGTGACCGCTTCCTGAAGAATCCTTCCGAGCGCCCCCTCTATCTCACCCTGGACGGTGACTATTCCGCCCGGCTGCCGCTGCCATCCGGCAAAGGATGTGCCGTCATATTCAACGCTTATACGGATGTTCTTCATGCAGAGATCGAATATCTTTAGTACATTGCTTTCACTATAATAATTATCTTCTTGTTATCTCCCGAAAACAAAGGAACGTTGCAGACAACTCACCTCTCGCTGCTCCTGCAGGCGCTGAATCGCCTGGATGAGCCCATACAAGGAAGCACCTACACGGTACCCGGAATCTGGACCGGAAAAAAGACCCCCACCGAAAGAGTCAACCCCTCGGAGTACTACCGAAAGATCGTCGAAAGCATACTCCAGGCGGACATTTCGAGCCCTAAGAGCGTTGGCGAGGGTGACTGGAAGCGCCACGCCATTGTCTACAACCTCTTTGTGCGCCTGACAGGAGCGTTTGATCATGACGGTGACGGCGTGATCGGCACTGAACCGCTCGAATGCGGGTTCAGGGAGACCGGAACACTCCTTAAAGCCATAGCGCTCCTCCCCTATATTAAAAATCTCGGCGCAAATACGCTCTATCTTCTCCCTCTCACCGAAATCGGATCGGAGTGCAGAAAGGGCTCTCTGGGCTCACCGTATGCTGTGCGCAATCCGCACAAGCTTGACCCGATGCTTGATGAACCCGCGCTCGGTCTTTCGGTTGAGGTGCTTCTCAAGGCCTTTGTCGAAGCCGCTCATCTGCTAAGCATCAGGGTTGTCTTTGAATTTGTTTTCAGGACCGCATCGATCGACAGCAGCTGGATAGCGGAACATCCCGACTGGTTTTACTGGCTCCGGGATGACGAGAGCACCCGTAACTACGGCCCTCCAGGATTCGACCAGGAGACGCTCAACAGGATTTTCGAGGTGGTCGACCGCCATGAACTGCACAACCTGCCTGCGCCTTCCGAGTCTTACCGTCACCAGTTCATCCCCCAGCCTGTCAGGGTAGCCAAACATGCCGACGGCGCTCTTCAGTGTTCCGGAATCGATGGAACCCCATGCAAAATCGCAAGTGCCTTCTCTGACTGGCCACCTGATGACCGTCAGCCGCCATGGACTGACGTGACCTACCTGAAGATGCATGACCATGAAGCGTTCAACTACATCGCATACAACACCATCAGGATGTACGACCGTGCGCTTGAAGCCCCCGAGACCTTCAACACTCCGCTCTGGGAGGAGATCTCCGGAATTATCCCGGATTATCAGGATACCTACGGTATCGACGGTGCAATGATTGATATGGGTCACGCGCTCCCCTCACTCCTGAAAAAGACAATAGTGCGCAAAGCCCGTGAGAGAAAGCCGGACTTTGCTTTTTGGGACGAAAACTTCGACCCAACGCCCTCCATTCGCGATGAAGGGTTCGACGCAGTCTTTGGCTCGCTCCCCTTCGTTATCCACGATATCGTTTTCATCAGGGGGCTGTTGAACTACCTCAATAAAACCGGTGTCGCACTCCCGTTTTTCGGCACTGGCGAAAACCACAACACGCCAAGAGTCTGCTTTCGCTATCCTCGCCAGGAGGCCGGACGCAACCACTCGATCTTTATCTTCACCCTCAGCGCCATCTTGCCCGCAATCCCCTTCCTCCAGTCAGGCATGGAGCTGTGCGAATGGCATCCGGTGAACCTCGGCCTCAATTTCCGTGAAGAGGACAGGGAGCTCTATCCGCCCGAAAAGCTTCCCCTTTTCAGCGCATTCGGCTATGACTGGTCAACCTCTAACGGCCTTGAACCGCTTAACAGCTATATTTCGAGGGTGCTCGATATCCGCAAGCGATATATTGACCTTGTCCTCTGTGGCGACACAGGATCAATGACGATCCCCTATGTGAGCGAGCCTGAGCTCTTCGCTGTCATGCGGAGTTCCGGCGGCCGCACCCTTCTCTTTGTCGGCAACAGCAACATTCATGAGCAAAGAGGCGGCTCCCTTGAATTCAGCATGAAGAGTGCAGGGCTCACCGAGCTTATCACCGGCAAAGCATATTCGATAGCAGATAACCGTCTCGAAGTTAGCTGTCGGGCTGGAGAGTGCCTGCTTTTTGAACTTCCGGAGGTTCCATAAAAAAAGCCGCAAAAAACGTATCTTCGGTAATTTCGCCTAAACCCAAACCACTATTGCGCCATGTCTATTCTCATTGTCGGATCACTCGCCTTTGATGATATCGAAACTCCGTTCGGGCGCTCGGACAACACCCTCGGAGGATCGTCCACCTATATTGCCCTCTCGGCAAGCTATTTCACACAAAAAGTGCAGCTCGTCGGCGTCGTCGGTTCTGACTTCGGTGATGAACACTTTCAGCTTCTGCACTCCAGGGATATCGATACAAAGGGAATCCAGAGGGTTGAGAATGGAAAAACCTTCCGCTGGGCAGGACGATATCACTACGACATGAACACCCGCGACACGCTCGATACACAGCTCAACGTCTTTGCTGATTTCGACCCTGTCGTTCCCCATCAATACCGCGATGCCGAATTTGTCTGCCTCGGCAACATCGACCCGGAACTCCAGCTCAAGGTTCTTGATCAGATCAGCAAGCCGAAGCTTGTCATTATGGATACCATGAACTTCTGGATTGAAGGCAAACCCGAGGAGCTCAAGAAAACCCTCGAGCGCATAGATATCTTCATTATCAACGACAGCGAAGCAAGAATTCTGGCCGGTGAGCCGAACCTTGTCAAGGCGGCACGCATCATCCGCAACCTCGGACCTAAAACCCTGATCATTAAAAAAGGCGAGCACGGCGCACTGCTCTTTACAGAGAGCGGCATCTTCTCCGCACCGGCCTATCCGCTCGAATCCATCTACGACCCCACAGGAGCCGGCGATACCTTTGCAGGAGGATTTATCGGACATCTTGCCAGATGCGAAAGAGTCAATGATGTTGAACTGCGCCGTGCCGTTCTTTACGGCAGCGCCATGGCAAGCTTCTGTGTCGAGAAATTCGGGACCGAAAAGATTGCTGCGCTCGATCTCCTCGAAATTGAAGACCGCTTCCAGAGCTTCCGCGAGCTCTCCAGAACTGACGAGTAACCCTCATACCTTCGCCAAGCCAGGGGAGGCCTCCAGGCGGCCCCCCCTATGGCGGCATCTTCATGCGGATTGATCCAGTATGAGGCCACTTCAACGCCACAACCCCTGCAAGGAAATTGTCTATGGATCAGCTCAACATCCTTGATTACAGTTTTATCGTCGGATACCTCGTTCTGACGCTCATCATCGGCCTCTGGTTCTCTTCCAGGGCCTCGGAAAACGTCGATGAATTCTTTCTCTCCGGGCGGCAGCTTCCCTGGTGGATTGCCGGAACAGGGATGGTTGCAACAACCTTTGCCGCCGATACACCGCTTGCCGTTGCAGGCTTCGTCGCCAAAAACGGCATCGCCGGCAACTGGGTATGGTGGACGTTCGTATCTGGAGGAATGCTGACCGTCTTCTTTTTTGCAAGACTCTGGCGACGGGCTGAAATCCTTACAGACCTCGAATTCATCGAGCTGCGCTACAGCGGCAAAGCCGCCAGGTTTCTCAGAGGCTTCAAGGCCGTATACTTCGGGCTCTTCATCAATGCGGTCATCATCGGATGGGTTAACCTGGCCATGTTCAAGATTATCAAAATCATGGTTCCAGAGCTTGACCCTGTGCTTACCATCATTGCGCTGGTCATACTGACAACCTTCTACTCCGGTCTCTCCGGCCTTTGGGGGGTATCCATCACTGACGCAGTGCAGTTCGTTATTGCCATGGCCGGCTGCATTATCCTTGCCGTGCTCGCCGTCCAGTCACCCGCGGTCGTTTCTGCCGGCGGACTGACAAAAGCGCTCCCCGCATGGATGTTCGACTTTTTCCCCTCCTTTGGCTCTTCAAGCTCGACGAGCGCAACGGGTGCTGTTGCTCTTCCCTTCGCATCGTTTGCCGCCATGGCATTTGTGCAGTGGTGGGCATCCTGGTACCCAGGAGCTGAGCCCGGAGGCGGAGGCTACATTGCCCAGCGCATGATGAGCGCCAAAAACGAGAAGCACTCACTGCTCGCCACGCTCTGGTTCACCGTCGCGCACTACTGCCTGAGGCCATGGCCATGGATCATTGTGGGTCTGGCGAGTCTTGTCATGTTCCCGAACCTCCCAATGGCCCAGAAGGAGGACGGCTTTGTCTATGTCATGAAGGCAATCCTCCCATCCGGACTCAAGGGGCTCCTGATTGCCGCGTTTCTTGCGGCCTACATGTCGACCCTTTCAACCCATCTGAATTGGGGTACGAGCTACCTTATCAACGACTTCTACAAGCGTTTCCTGAAAAAGGATGGCAATGAGAAGCACTATGTCAATGTCTCCAAGATAACGACATTCCTGACTGCAGCCTTCGCGCTCTATATCACCTTTTTTGTGCTCGAGACGATTACAGGAGCCTGGGAGTTCATCATCCAGTGCGGCGCCGGCACCGGCTTTGTGCTTATTCTCCGCTGGTTCTGGTGGCGCCTGAACGCTTGGTCGGAAATCACCTCGATGGTCGCTCCGTTTATCGCATACACCTTCCTGCGGCTCTTTACCGCTATTGAGTTTCCTGAGTCGATTTTTATCATTGTCGCCTTTACTATCGTCGTCACCCTATCGGTCACCTTTCTGACAAAGCCAACCGAAATCGCACAGCTTGAAACCTTCTACCGGACCACAAGAGTCGGCGGGGTGCTCTGGAAAAAGGTGTCCGTCAACATGGCGGATGTTGAGTCCGACAAAGGGTTTTTGATGCTCTTTGCAGACTGGGCGCTTGGCATCGTCATGATCTATACCATCCTGTTCGGCACCGGCCGAATTATCTTTGGCGATATCATTCAGGGCTCTCTGTTTCTGTTGGCAGGAGCGGTTGCCGGAGGTCTTATCTATCTTGACCTGAACCGCCGGGGCTGGAACAACCTTAACTGAAGAGCCTTTCATGAAACAACCTGCACTTATTCTTGCATCGAAATCTCCGAGAAGAAGGGATATTCTCTCGCTCATGCAGATACCTTTTGAGACCTTGTCGGTTGATACCGAGGAGCTCTTTGAGCCTGACTGTTCGATCGAAGAGAATCTCACGCGCATAGCGCTCGAAAAAGCCCGTGCGGCTGAGAAACAGCTTGCTGAACCCGGTGGAAGAACGATCTTTCTCGGAGCTGATACCGTCGTTGCAAAAGGCACCCGTGTGCTCGGAAAGCCATCCGGATTCGACGAGGCCTTCTCGATGCTTAAAAGCCTCCAGAACCGATCACATCAGGTCTATACCGGTTTCGTGCTGCTTTCGGCAGACGCAACCCACACAGAGTGCGTATCGACCTCTGTTGAGTTTGAACCGATGAGTGACAAAGAGATCACACGTTATCTGCTCGCCGTCAAACCCTATGACAAGGCAGGCTCCTACGGCATTCAGGACCCGCTTATGGCATGCCATGTCAGGCGTATTGAGGGGTGCTACTATAATGTGGTCGGCCTCCCCCTCTCAAGAGTCTGCCTTGCGATGAAACAGTTCATCCGGTGAAATCTGCTCACAAGATAGCCATGCACTCCTCTCTATCTCTTCCCCCGGTCGTTGTCATTCTCGGCCCGACTGCATCGGGAAAATCCGCCCTCGCCGTAGCAGTTGCCCGCAAAACCGGTGCCGAGATCATCTCGGCCGACTCACGCCAGATCTACCGGGAACTCGATATCGGCTCGGCCAAACCCCCAAAAGAGATCCTTCAGGAGATCCCCCATCATTTCATAGACGAAAAGAGTATTGGCGAGCCTTTCAGTGCCGGCGACTTTGCTACTGAAGCTCTGGGGAGAGTTCACGAGATTCACCGCCGCGGGAAAAGGGCGATTGTCGTTGGCGGCTCGACACTCTACCTTGAAGGTCTTGTTTCGGGGTTTGCCCCTCTCCCCCCCTCGGATCCCGAAATACGGGCAAAGCTGATCCTTGAGCTTCAGGAATTCGGCAATGAGGCGCTCTTTGAAAGGCTGCGCCAGTTTGACCCGGCTCAGGCTGCGACCCTTGATCCGACCAAGACACACAGGCTCATCAGAAGCCTTGAGATTATCACACTGACCGGCCAAAGCGTCACCGCACTTCAAGCGGCTGGATCCAGCCCCCAAAGCAGCCTTCGCTTTATTCCAATCGGCATTGATGTACCCCGCCAGAGGCTCTATGAAACTATCAACCGGCGCACAGAAGTGATGATCGAGAGTGGACTCACTCATGAGGCCGAAGCGCTCTATCGAAGGTTTCAGCCTTATCCTGGCGAAAAAAAAATACCCGCGCTGCAATCTGTGGGGTATCAGGAGCTCTTCGAATACTTTGCCGGTACCATTGATTTTGACCGGGCTGTCAGCCTTATAAAACAACACACCCGAAACTACGCAAAACGGCAGATGACATTTTTCAAAAACCGTCTCGACACCAGATGGATAGCTGCGCCGGAAGAGCTTGATGCATGGGAGAGAATTGCCGATGAGATTGCTGCAATGAGCTGACGATGCTTGCCGGCTCCAGAGCACAATCACCACAGCAGCGTGCTCATTGTGAAATTTGCGGCTGATTTTTTTTTCGCCACAAAAATAAATATTAAGATTGCTCTTTTTTTTTACCTTATAGGGAAAGAGCTTGCACAAGGCCGAATTCTCAGGGGTTCTGCCTGCATCTTTCATAAAACCAGGCCCCCTTTATCCAGCCAAGCATAAACGCCTCCTCTTGAAGATCAAGTAATGTCTTACAGTTTTTATCGTAGGGATTTACAATGAATTATACCGTTTCGACCCGAAAAGAGTTGACCATAATCAAAATCGAGGAGGATGTGTTCGATTTTCGTCATGGAGCCTCGTTCAAGGACGCGATTGAGCTGATGGTCCATAAGGAAAAAAACAAAAACCTGATTCTTGATTTCTCCCAGGTCAAGGCGATTGACTCCTGCGGCATCAGCTCCATGCTGCTTGCCCATCAGCTCGCAAACCAGTCTGAGGGTCTGGCTCTCTTTGTCTCTCTCTGCCAGCAAATCAAGGAGCTCCTCAAGCTGACCAATCTCGACAAGCAGCTCTATATCTTCTCCTCAATCAATGAAGTGATGACGCTCATCGAGCCCGCCATGAAAAGCAAGCGTGGGCAAAAAGGGAAGGCGTCCGCCGCGACCGATGAGGTCATCGATGAGCACTTTGATGAGATTGATCTTATTGCCGAAAGCGACCTTCACGATGAACACCTCCATGAATCGCTCGTGGACGGTGATGAGCTTGATATTAAACCCGATCTACCGATTGCAGATGAGGGCAAGGATCCTGTATCAAAAAAAAGAGGCAGACCAAAGAAAACTGCCGACGATCTGCCGCCTGAAAAGGATCTTGAGGAGTAACCCCCCCCGCAGCTACACTCTCCGTTATAGTCACTTCCGCTTGACATAACGCAAAGAAGTACGTATATTTTGTCGTGCAACTGGCAATTCCCCCCGAAAAGAAATCGATCTCTTTTCACCATGGGGGATATCATGTACAGAGAGTTGCTCAACCTCCCTTTTTCAAAAACACTCCTTACCCCGGATACTCTCTATCGGCGGTATGTAGTCGTTTACGACAACCAGCATCACTTTATACGGCTTTTACCTTCCCCCTTTTGCAGAGGAGAGTCCAGGACGTTCTCTTCTGGCGCCACCCCTGTTAACCAAAGGCATTCGACTGGAGATTCAGGGTAACTCAACAACAACCTTAACGTCCAGAGTCATGTTTAACCGTTACTGCCAAGAGAAGCTGGAAAAGCTGCTGGCAACGGCCGACATCCGAATAGACGGAGGCCGTCCATGGGATATCGAGGTTCACAAGCCGCTTGTATTCCGGCGCGCAATTACAGAGGGCAATCTCGGGCTTGGAGAGTCCTATATGGAGGGGTGGTGGGAGTGCCGGGACCTTGAAGAGTTTTTTTTCCGGGTCCTGCGGGTAAAAGCAGATGAAAAAGTCGTGACCCCGGCACTGATATTTTGGAGGCTCTTAGGATGCATCAGCAACCTTCAGTCCGGGTCGCGGGCATTTGCTGTCGGTGAGCATCACTACAACACCGGCAACGACCTGTTTGAAAAGATGCTCGACACACGCATGATCTACAGCTGCGGCTACTGGAAGGGAGCGAAAAACCTCGATGAGGCCCAGGAGAATAAACTTCGCCTGGTGTTTGACAAGCTCCAGCTGAAGCAAGGCATGCATCTGCTTGATATCGGCTGCGGATGGGGAGGTGCAGCGCAGTTTGCCGCACAGCAGTATGGGGTTTCGGTAACGGCCATAACGGTCTCCACCGCGCAGGCTGAACTGGCAAGAGTCAGATGCGCCGGGCTGCCTGTGGAGGTAGTGTTAGAGGACTATCGCGCCATAAAAGGGAGATTCGACCGGATATACTCGATAGGAATGTTCGAGCATGTAGGGTATAAAAACTATCGAGAGTACTTCAGCGCCGTCCGAAGATCGTTAAAGCCAGACGGCTTGACGCTCCTGCACACGATAGGGGGAAACATGCCCTCTACGAATGGTGATCCCTGGAGCTGCAAATACATCTTTCCAAACTCAATGCTGCCAGCAGCAAGCCAGATTACCAGTAACTACGAGGGACTCTTCACCCTCGAAGACTGGCATGTGTTCGGCTACGACTATACCCTGACACTGCGAGAGTGGCTTATCAACTTTGAAAAGCACTGGCCGGAACTCAGCGAGCATTACAGCGACAAGTTCTACCGCATGTGGCGCTACTACCTCGCAAGCTTTGCAGGCTCCTTCCGGGCCCGCTCAATCGAACTCTGGCAGCTACTGCTTTCAACAGAGGGGCTAAAGGAAGGCACCCGGATTCCGCGGTAAAAAGTCACTGATAAAGGCGGTAGGAGTTGAGACTCTTCGTGAACTCTTCAAGCTGAGGGCGACACTCACTCATGATGGCTTCAAGCGGCTTCAGGCGGATGATCATCGCCCGCAAACGCGGGGAACCTGCCAGCCTGTCGAAGAATGCACTGTTTTTGTCCAGTGCAAGCTTTTCGGGATAGAGGCGCTGCATCTCGAGAAGAAGCGCAACACCTGTACGAAAGGGCTGGAATATGCTGCGATCGTTGACCTTAAGACGGACTCCCCTGCAACGCTCACCTTTGAACTTTCCTGACAAAGGCGTGAACTCGGTACTCTCAAAAGTAACGCCAGGCAGTTTGTACGCTTCAAGAGCGGCCGCAAGGTGGCGGCTGTCGATAAACGGCGCTCCAAATTGCTGAAAGGGGGCCTCACTCCCCCGCCCTTCACTCACGGCTGTTGCTTCCAGCAAGACTGTTGCGGGGTAGGCGATCGCTCCCTCTACGCTTCTGATGTTCGGCGACGGGCTTACAAAGCTGAATCCATGATAGTCGTCGGCAAACCAGTTGCGTCTGTACCCGCTCATGGTTATGACCTTCAACTCAAGCGATCTGTATTGCTCACGCTTGAGCATAACGGCTATCTCCCCGACCGTCATTGAATGAACAAAGGGAATGTTGACGGCACTGACGAAGGAGCGATAGCCGGGGGCGACCATAAAACCCTGAGGCGAGAGCGGTGCTATGGGATTGGGGCGATCGAGCACCATGAAGGGAATTGATGCCTCCTGGCAGGCCGCCATGGCATTTTTCATGGTGGAGATATAGGTATAGCAGCGAGTCCCGACGTCCTGAAGATCGAAGAGGAGAATGTCGATCTTCTTCAGCAGTGCAATATCCGGCTTTTTTGATGCCCCGTAGAGCGAATAGACCGGCAGAGAATCGGCGACAACTGATCCGCCAACTCTTTGGCCAGCCTCACTATCAACCGAAAACCCGTGCTCGGGTGCCATGATAAACTTCAGCTTGACTCCATGCTGAAGCATGAGCCGGTAGGTTGCCTCTCCCGTGGCGGAGAGCGACGCAGCATTGGTGACAAGGCCAACTCTGAGACCAGAGAGCTCTGCAAATCCAGACTCTTCAAGACGGTCAATACCGCAACGCAGGGCTGCTCTTGAACAAGGCTGAAAGAGGAATGAAAAGGAGAGAACAAAAAAAGCAGTGAGAAGCGCTTTCTGAAGGCGCGGACGCTTGAGGGAGAGTTTGAAGGAGCAGCTCATCGCTGTAGGTCGTTAGGGAATAAAAAAGCCGCCCTTCAGGAGGCGGCTTTGCTGGTGGTGGGGACAGGACTTGAACCTGCAACCTTCGGGTTATGAGCCCGACGAGCTACCAATTGCTCCACCCCACGATGTTGTACTCCTAATATAAGCGGGAATTACTTTTTTCCAAATAGTTATTGTACCTGTCCTCCACTTTTTGCGTCTCCGGCAGGTTCAACAACAAAAAGCTTCCCGTCACTGTCTTCGACGGCAAGAATCATCCCCTGGGAGAGTTCGTCGCGGATCTTTCTCTCTGCAAGATTTGCAACAAGGATAACATTTTTACCGATAAGCTCTTCAGGCCTGTAGTAGAGAGCAATTCCGGCAAGTACCTGTTTTGTCCGAGGACCGATTTGGAGCTGAAGCTTGAGCAGTTTGCTGGCTTTCTGCACCTTTTCGGCTGAAAGCACCCTGGCCACCCTCAAATCCACCTTCTGAAAGTCGTCGAAGCTTATCTCCGGCTTGAACTCCATCTGCTCCTGGGCGGCGCCGGCCTCACGCTTTTCGGCTTCGGCAACCAGCTGCTCGATTTTTTTGAGCTCCGGAGCGATATCGGCATCCTCGATCTTTGTGAAGAGGATTTCAGAGTTCGGGCGGAGCCGGTGATCCTTGTGAAGCGTCGGATGAAGAAGGTTCGTCATGAGAGAGTCGCCTCGTCGAATCAGCTCCTCAATGCCACCTGTGCAGCCGAGCATGGCATGAATGGAATTAGCGGTCTCGGGAATTACCGGGTAAAGTGCTACTGAGAGTACATGGCAGAGATTCAGTGCGAGGGCCATTGTGCGTGCTGCGGCATCCTTATCCGTCTTTATAACCTTCCATGGTTCGGATTCAGTAAGGAAGCGGTTGGCCGCCCTGGCTATATCCATACCGAGAGTAACGGCCTCCCTGAAATGATACTCTTCAAATGCCCTGTCGAGCTGTTCCAGGGTCTCCTTCCAGTCGATGCCAAGAGAGTTCCAGTCTGCATCACTACACTGGTAAGGCACCGCTCCCTCAAACCGGGCATTGGTAAAATCAACCGACCGCTTGATGAAGTTACCAAGCGTATCGGCCAGCTCCCCATTGGTACGATTCTGGAAGTCCTGCCAGCTGAAATCGGTATCCTTGTTCTCCGGATAGTTCATTGCAATGCTGTAACGCAGGGTATCGGCGGGGAACTTCTCAAGAAACTCGCCGAGATAGACCGCATAGTTCCTTGATTTGGAGAACTTTCTTCCCTCGAAATTCATGAATTCAGAGGCCGGCACATTATCGGCAAGATTGTAGCATCCGCTCTGGCGACCTTCATTCCATGCCATGAGGATTGAGGGGAACATGAGGGTATGGAAGACAACATTGTCCTTGCCGATGAAATTCACCAGACGGCACTCGGGGTTCTGCCAGTACTCCTTCCATAGCTCGGGACGACCAAGTTCCGCAGCCCACTCCCTGGTAAAGGAGATATAACCCAAAACCGCATCGAACCAGACATAGAGCACCTTTCCGGAAGCCTCAGCCGTATCGAGCGGGACCTTGATTCCCCACCCCAGATCGCGGGTTATCGCCCGGTCATTAAGCCCCTGCTTAAGCCAGGTGCGGGAGTAGTTGATAACGTTCGGGCGCCAATCCTCCTCATGCGCCGTCACATACTCCTCAAGTGCGGACTGAAAGCGGCCGAGAGGAAAGTACCAGTGCATCGTTTCACGCAGCTCGGGCGTTGCATCGGAGAGCTTACTTTTCGGATTGATCAGCTCAAGCGGACTGAGGTGGGTTCCGCACTGTTCGCACTGGTCGCCATTGGCTTCGAGGCTGCCGCATACCGGGCAGGTCCCGGTCACATAGCGGTCCGAAAGAAATCGTCCGGCCTTGCTGTCGAAAAACTGTTGTTCGGTTTTCTTTTTGAAGATCCCCTTCTGCTCTATTTCAGAAAAGAACTCCTGTGAGGTGACATGATGAACCCTGGAAGAGGTTCTCCCGTAGTAATCGAAGGAGATAGCGCACTTCTGAAAAGCCGCAAGGTTCATGCTGTGATAGCGGTCAACAACCTCCTGCGGCGAAATGCCCTCCCGTTCCGCGGTGATGGTAATGGGCACACCATGCTCGTCTGAACCACCGATATGGATAATATCTTCGCCTTTCAGCCTTTTGTAGCGGACATAAATATCTGCAGGCAGGTAGACGCCGGCCAGGTGACCCAGATGAACCGGGCCGTTGGCGTATGGGAGTGCTGTCGTGACAAGAGTTCTTTTAAACTGGTGCATTGGTCTCGATAACTGCGGTTATTGGTCGGTACCTCATCTGTTGCCGTTTGAAGAGGAGTTTGCAAGCAGTGCTTCAAGAGGCACTCTGCGCTTCTGCTTGCTGTTCTGGTAGAGAAGCAGAGCGGTTTTGTTCCGGGTGTCGATACTTTCAACCCTCGCAGGTCCGTCAGGGGTAGAAACAGTTGTTCCGATAGCAGGCAGGGCCGGAGAGTGCCCATAATGCGAACACCCCTTTTCGTGCTTGGAGTAGCCAAGGCAGCATTTCGGGCGATTGCAGAGGCCTGTAATGTTGAATGCGTGACTTTCATTGCCCGAAGCTTCCGAATAGTGGGATTTCTCGGCAAAGGGATTGGCGTGAATTTTCTGGAGCCAGCTGGAGCAGCAGAGAAGACAGCCGCACGGGCCAGCGGCATTGGCCCTTCTTGCCTCTTCACGGGTAGTGATCTGGACCATCTGAATCCTCGCCTTGAACTCTCCGGCAAGATCCCTGACCAGCAAGCGGAAATCAACACGGTGGGAGGCGGTGTAGTAGACCGAAAGCTTCTGCTGATCCATGCGCAGCTCAACGCCAACAAGCTTCAGCTCAAGAGCGTGCTTTTTGATCTTTGCAACACAGAGATCACGGATCTCGGTCTGACGTTTTTTTAGTTCGCTGATGGCAAGCTCGTCACTCTCATCGGCAGAACGCAGAAGCAGAGAGAGCTGTTCAACATTCTTCTCGAGCCCTTTCAAGCGAAGCTTCTTGAGGGCAATCCTGCCGGCTGAATAGATAATGCCAAAATCAAATCCCCCGTCACTCTCGACAATAACCTGCTGACCAACAGAGAACGACTCACCGGTTTTATTAACAAAAAACTCCCTTCGGCACCCCTGCAGCTCCACCTCGCAGATATCAACCGAGGGCTCACTGGATTCGGCCCCGTATATGGCCTCTATTTCATTGTGCAGCATCTGGGAGAGCCGCAACCTCACACTCGCATTATCGCCAAGAAGACAACTGCAAATTACATTGCTCATATCAGACTATTTGAAATGCAGGACAATCGGCCCTGCGCATTATCATACCTGTACTCATAACCATCAGTGGCGCCCGCCTGAGACTCAGAAGCCGCGCTCTGCCGGCTCGTGATAGTGGAGAGTATTCAACCCTGAATGTAGGCAAATTTACACTATTTTTGGAACCCCGCACACTGAAAAGAGAGCCCTTCCGCGCTCCCTCTTTGGAAATGCACCGTTTCAATCCAGATGGAGCATCCGGCGCAGAGTTTCCACCCTCCTGTTGATGGAGGCCTTTCCCTGCAGAACAACCCGAAGGCCCTCAAATGACCGGTTTCGGATTTTTTCGCCAAGTTCATCGAGATGAGATTCGGTCAAGCGCTGCATCTGGAGGGTCAATTCCTCCGTACCCGGAAAATCAGCCGGTGCAAGCGTCATCGGTTCTTTAAAGGAGAGGAAGAGTTCGGGCTTCTGCTCTTCGAGATAGTCAATTCTGCTGACTACTGAGACCAGATGAACCCTGGGCGCCTTGTCAAGAACTTTGGCTATGATTGAAGCCGTTCCCTTGTAGAAGTGAAGCGGCCGGATATCGACATGTTCAATCCTGCCCTGGGGAAAGATCCAGAGGGCATTTTGGCGGTCGGCAGGAGCGGTCAGAAGCTCAGCGGCATACCGAATCGTTTCAGGCAGTGTCCTTGGTCTGGATCGGTCGAGAGAGAACGCGCCGATGCGGGTGAAAAACCGGTGCTTGCTGAGCTGCTGGTACTCTATGATGATGTGCAGGTACTGATTGAAAAACTCTTCGGTACAGAGCGGCGACCAGAAGCCGTCCCACCAGTAAGCGTGATTGGCAAAAAAGATAACCGGAGTGCCGGGATCCATCCCCTGCACTCCGGGCTGCATAAAAACGCCGACCGAGTTAAAATACCTCCGGAACTGCCGGCGCGAATACCAGCTGAACCACACGGTATAGAGCCAGCTTCGACGAACCTTCAGCATTGTCATTTTACTGGAATGCTCTCCTGATACGGTTGACAGCCTCCTCAAGAGAGGCGATCGATGCCGCATAGGAGAGACGCAGATTGTTCGGAGCGCCGAACGCATCTCCCGGAACGGTTGCCACAAAGTGCTCCTTGAGGAGATACTCCGCCACATCTGCCGAGTCTTTCATCGTTACGCCGTTAAATGTCCTGCCAAGCACCCCGCTGATATCCGGGAAGATATAGAACGCACCCTGGGGCAGAGCCGTCTTGAAGCCGGGGATGCTGTTGAGCGCCTGATACATGTAATCACGCCTCTTCTCGAACTCCTGACGGTGCGCCTCAACAAGTGACTGGTCACCATTCAGAGCTGCGACAGCTGCTTTCTGGGCAATGGAGTTGGCGTTGGAGGTGGTCTGCGACTGAATCTTGTCACAGGCATCAATCAGCCATTTCGGGCCTGCCAGATAGCCGATTCTCCAGCCGGTCATCGAGTAGGCCTTCGAAACGCCGTTGCTCACAATCACCCACTCCTTCATAGCCTCAATCCTTGCTGGAGAGAAGGGACGGACGTCGCCGTAGACAATCATGTCGTACATCTCGTCCGAGAGGACAAAGATCCCGCGGCCCTCGATGACCTGCATGAGAGCGCGAACCTCAGCCTCATTATAGACTGCGCCCGTTGGATTCGATGGCGAGTTGAGCACCAGAATTTTGGTCTTCGGAGTAATCGCCTGCTCGAGCTGAAGAGGAGTGATCTTGTAGTCGTTTTCAATCGTCGTATCAACAATTACCGGTGTGCCGCCGGCAAGCCTGACCATCTCGGGAAAGCTCACCCAGAAAGGGGCAGGAACGATGACCTCATCACCCTCCTGACAGAGTGCCAGAAAGGTATTGGCAAGTGTCTGCTTGCCGCCATTGGAGACGATGATCTGGTTCTCCTGAAACTCCAGACCGTTATCACGCCTGAACTTTTCAACAATGGCTTTCTTGAGCTCCGGAATACCGGAGTTGGCTGTATATCTGGTAAACCCGGCTTTAATGGCATCGATGCCCGCCTGGCAGACCGTGTCGGGTGTAGGGAAATCAGGCTCGCCCGCAGAAAGGCTGACAATATCCTTGCCCTCCGCCTTCATCTTTCCGGCAAGGTTGCTGATTCTCATGGTCTGAGACTCCTGCATGCTGAGTACCCGGCGAGTAAGATATTTTTCTTCCGGGGTAAGTGTTGTAGACATATCGAGTGGTTTGTTGTTTATTTTTTGCTCTGTCGTTCTTCACGCTTCTCGTTGAGTTTGTCCATCACCGTGGGATGAACAAATTTGCTGACATCACCGCCAAGGAGCGCAACTTCCCGGATGATTGAGGATGCCACATAGGTGTACTTCACATTGGGCATCAGAAAAACCGTGGTCACTTCGGGATAGAGGTGGCGGTTGAGAAGGGACATCTGAAATTCGTACTCAAAGTCCTTGACCTGGCGCACACCACGGACAATCGCCTTTGCGCCCTGCTGACGCGCATAATCGGCAAGCAGGCCCTCATGGAGCACCTCTACACTGACGCCCGAGTACCCGGCAATCACCTCCATGATCATCTCACTGCGCGCCTCTATCGTAAACAGGGAGCTTTTCTGGCTGTTCTCGGCAATGACGACAATGACCTCATCAAAGATGTTGAGGGCTCGCTCAAGCACATCAAGATGACCGTTCGTAAAAGGGTCAAAGGTCCCCGGATATATTGCTTTCTGTTTCATCTGAAGATCCTGTCAATGCTGAAAAAAAAGAGACTCTTGTCATGCCGTAATCCCGATGAAAGGAGTAGCTCTCCAACTCCGTAAAATCAAGATGCGCGTTGTGTTCAATAAGAAGCATTCCCTCAGTGGCAAGCCTGCCTCCCCGAGTAATCTTTTCGATCAGGAACGGGTAGTCCTGCCATGAATAGGGCGGATCACAGAAAACCAGATCAAAAACTCCCCCTTCACGTCCAAGAAATGCCTTGACATCTGCACTCACAACTCTTGTTTGTTCCTGAACCCCGAGCTCAAGAGTTGTCGCCTTGAGCGACTTGAGGGAGTCAACATGCTGATCGACAAACGTGACCGAGGCCGCGCCGCGACTGAGTGCCTCAAAACCGAGAGAACCGAACCCTGCAAAGAGATCAAGCACCTTGATATCCTCAAAATCCATCCTCGAGCCAATGGTGTCAAAAAGAGACTTTTTGACACGGCTGCTGCAGGGACGAATGGCCTGCACGGATGTACTCCTTATTTTGCGGCCGCGATAGATGCCTGCAAGAATCTGCACAGATCTCCTTCGTCCTAAAAGTCACCGAATACGGTATCGCCGAGCAGTGCGAGAGCCCTTTCTGCGTCATCCTTCGATGGAGGCTTTCCATGCCAGTTGCTCTTGTCGGGCATGCTTCCCTCAAAAAAGTGGACCCCTTTGCCCATAATCGTCTCGGCAAGCACGACTGAGGGTGCGCTTCGGGGGCCACCGTCACGAAGGCTTTCCACGGTATCGACAAAATCCTCAATATCATTGCCGTCGCAGTGATAGACATCCCACCCGAAAGCTCGCCATTTGTCGGCAAATGGCTCTATACCCATGACGTCGGCAACCTCTCCGTCAATCTGAAGCTTGTTGTAATCGACAATACCGATAAGATTTCCAAGACCGTAGTGGGCTGCGCTCATTGCAGCCTCCCAGATCTGACCCTCCTGGCACTCTCCGTCTCCCATAAGGCAGAACACATCGCCCTCTTTCCGGTCAATGCGGAGACCAAGAGCTGCGCCAACAGCGGCGGAGAGACCCTGACCGAGGGAGCCGGACGCGATCCTTATGCCTGGCAGTCTCGACTCAGAGGTCGGGTGACCCTGCAGGTAGGAGTTGACCTGGCGCAGTGAACCGAGCTCACTGAGCGAAAAATAGCCTGAACGGGCAAGGACGCTGTACCATACCGGCGCAATATGGCCATTGGAGAGAAAGACCATATCCTGGTCATGATTGTGCCAGAACTCATGCGGCTTGTGCGACAGAACACGAAAATAGAGTGCGGTGAAAATATCGGCCATACCAAGAGAGCCTCCGGTGTGGCCGGAATTGGCCATCGAGAGCATGCGCACGATATCCCGCCTGACCTGACGGGCCATCTCCTTGAGATCTTCAATTGATTGAAGAGCGAGAAGCTCGCCTTTTCTTTCAGCAGGATAAACCTTTAAATCATTTGCCATAGCCGGTCAAGAGGATTCATGGGAGTTAACGAATTGAAACGGGGCCGTCGATAAATAATAAAAAAAACTCAATCATGCTTCCGCTTTCTTTCCTGAATAAATTTCCAGACCGAAAAAACAAGCAGCACCGCAAACGCGATTGTTACCGGAATGCTGTAGAGAGCCAGATACCCTCCAATATGCGTCCAGTTACTGCCAAGCAGAAATCCGCCATAGAGCAGCAACACATTCCATGCCGTCGAACTCAATAGCGCAGCCGCGAGCACCTTGAAAACATTGAGATGCATCAGGCCCGCCATAACGGAGATGACCGCTCTTGAGCCGAAAAGAAAGCGGTTAACCAGAACTGCCAGATAGCCATGCGTTGCGAACTTTTGGCGAAGCAGCTCCATGTCGGATGGAGGAAAGAATTTGTGAATGCTTTTATGGAAAGTGTGCTGAACCGGAGAGGCTCCGTCAGAATAGAGCTTGAGACCAAGAATCCTGCTGAGGAAAAAGACCGTCATAAAGCCGGAGGAGGAGCCGAGGGAAGAGAAGAGAACCGCACCGGCAAAGGTGATATTGCTTCCGTAGACCAGATAGCCGATAAATGCGACAGGAAGATCTCCTGGTATCGGCGGCACGACATTTTCGAGATATGCGATAGCAAACAGAAATGCGTAGACCGCTAATGGATCAGCATGCTGCAGCCAGGCGATCGCAGATTCAAGCATGAAAAATATCTTTGCAGGTTACAAGGCGCCCCTCTCCCCTGTTGGAATGAGGGGCGGGGCGGAGCCGCCCCTTTCTGTCAGTTCTGACCGAGAACCCGTCGCTGAACCTCGCTGTATGCATCCTCAACGCCGCCAAGATCGAAGCGGAAACGGTCCTTGTCGAGCTTTTCGTTTGTATCGAGGTCCCAGAACCGGCAGGTGTCAGGGCTGATCTCGTCTCCGAGAAGTATCTCGTTGTTGTTGCGACCGAACTCAAGTTTGAAATCGACAAGCTTGAGCTTCCTCTCGGCAAAAAAGCCTCTAAGAACACCATTGATAGCCTCTGCACGGCTTTTCAGCACGCCAAGCTCTTCGAGCGATGCTACGCCGAGGGCAACAGCATGGGACTCGTTCATCAACGGATCGTCAAGGTCATCGTTTTTCAGATAGAGCTCCACAATGGGCTTTTCAAGCTGAGTGCCCTCAACAAAGCCGTAACGCTTGACGAGCGACCCGGCGGCAATGTTACGCACAACGACCTCTACCTTGATGATATCGAGGTGACGGCAGAGCATCTCCCTCGGGGAGAGCTTCTCGACCAAATGGGTCCTGATGCCGGCAGCTTCAAGAAGGGTGAAGAGCTTGCATGAAATGGCATTGTTCACTACCCCCTTCTCTGCGATACTCCCTTTTTTCTTGTTGTTGAACGCTGTAGCATCGTCCTTGAACTCCTGTATCACCAGATCTGCATCATCGGTCAGAAAAACTTTTTTCGCTTTGCCTTCGTAGAGCTGTGTCGTCTTTTTCATGATAAACGTTTTAATATTTATTCGACCCTTCCACAGAAGAGCCGGGAACTTTCAAAAAATGCTATACCTCATCCGGACTGCCCCGATGATCAAAAGCCGCCTGCTGAACCGCACCGGTCAGCACAATGGTAATCTGCTCATCAGTCAGCCCCTTGTCCTTCAGAAAACTCATGAACCGGAAAACGCCAAAATCGGAGAGCATGGCTTTCGGGCGATCTGAAATACTCAGTCCTCTTGTGGCGGTATACTCTTCAGAGGTCTTCATCCAGTCATCGATGAACTGCTCACTCTTGCCGTTCTCAAGGAAAAAGCCGGTAACAATCCTCTCGACATCCTCCATGCTGGGCTCGGGATGAGCCGTAAAGAGCAGCTGCATCTCTTCAGATATTCTTGCAAGCACAATAACCGCCTCTCTGTCAAGGGTCTCTTCGAGGATATCTTTAGCCCTCTCCTTGACATCACTCTTATGGGCCATAAGGCTTTCCGGATCGTTGGGTAAAAAAAATATTCTGAGCTGAAAAATCCCGATTAAGTTACATAATGATTATCGTAATGAAAAGAATTTCCATCGGATGCTCCCATGCGAAAAACGCTCCATTGCATTTTTCTTCTGTTTATCGCCATGAGCGGATTTTCAGCTCATTTGGAAGCTGGTACTGCGCAGAGTGAGCGAGTGCTGTTCATGTGGTGGAACGTCGAAAATCTCTTCGACACCCTCAACGACCCGGTGACCCGGGATGAGGAGTTCACACCTTCCGGGAGCATGAACTGGACAGAGAAAAAACTTGCTCTGAAACAGATGCGCATCCGTTATCTGCTCTCGGCCATTGAAGCCCACCCGAAGTACGCCAAATACCCGGACATTCTGGCTTTTGCAGAGGTTGAAAATCGCACGGTATTTCTGAATACCCTCCAGGGGCTCAAAGGGGTCAGCTACTCAGTAATCTACCACGATACAGCCGATCCCCGTGGCATAGATATCGGGCTCGCCTTCAACCCCGGCACCATCACCGCCTCCGGTTCAAAAGCCTACAGCCTCAAGTCGCAAGGCCTCTTGACCCGCAAGATCGTGGTCGCAGGGTTCTCCGCCAAAGGCCACCCCTTTCATGTCATCCTTAACCACTGGCCCTCACGCGCCTTTGATAGTGCATGGAGCGAACAGAAACGGCTGCTTGCCGCCTCTGTTGCCCGCCATATTATCGACAGCCTTCAGGTACGAACACCAGGCGCCGATATCATTGTCATGGGAGATTTCAACGATGAGCCCCAAAACCGCTCCCTCAGTGAGGTTCTCGGCTCTTCATTCAACCGACAGAAAGCCAAAGCCGGCGCCAACCGGCTTCTCTACAACTGTTGGAGCGGTTATAGCGGAATCGGGAGCTACTTCTTTCACAATCACTGGCAGCGAATCGATCAGATACTCCTCTCAAGAGGCATGCTCGACAACAAGGGACTCACCTTCCGCGAAGGCGATTTCAGCTGTTTCCACCTCTCAAGGATGATGGATCCTTCCGGCAAAAAGCCATGGCCAACCTATGAGAAACGGCTCTACAGAGGCGGATACTCCGATCATCTTCCGCTGCTCTTGAAAGCGCGCATAACCAAATAGCAATCCCGGCTCCAGACGTCTCTTGGCAACCACCTCCCCGGTGGTTAGATGCCCGATGATTTTAACCATCATTTAAGCCGGCACTCAGCGTCATTTAAGGAATGAAGGTTTATCGTTGAAGGTGAAACTTCCGGTATTGGTTGAAAGATGGCCTTCCTGCCATAAAGTGCGCGCTGTAAACACAAGTATGATGACCGACTGAATCTGAGAACTATACCAACAACTACAGGAGAGAACCATGAAATGTCCCGAATGCATCACCACCGATCTTCTTATTTCCGAACGACAGGGAATCGAAATCGATTACTGTCCGTCATGCAGAGGGGTATGGCTTGACAAAGGGGAACTCGATAAAATCATTGAGCGCACGGTTTCGCCAACGCGCATGGATAGTCGTGAAGAGCACTACGGCAGAGAGCATTCACGA
Organism: uncultured Chlorobiaceae bacterium; assembly: GCA_903824045.1. GTDB lineage: Bacteria > Bacteroidota > Chlorobiia > Chlorobiales > Chlorobiaceae > Chlorobium. Next base: position 23,804 of record CAIJVD010000026.1, on the reverse strand, counting down.
CATGACCACCATGACGATGGAGATGACTCACATCGCCATGCAACCGATCCCTTGACCGGAAAAAGGAGACGGCAAGGGGGCCCTCTCGGGTTTCTTGGTGAATTATTTGACTAAACCAGATGAACAAGCTTACAAGACTTCTGCTCATACCCGCTATGGCTTTTACGGTCGGCGGCGTTTCTGCATGCAACAATATCCCTGCTGAGCCCGGGAGTATTGCCGCAGATGCGCGAGGAAAGATCACCAGCAACCTGACAGAGCAATCGATCGGGGAGTTCAGCAAAAGCATCGCGACCAATCCCGAATCAGGGGCTGCATATGCAGGAAGAGGTGCCGTAAAATATGCCGCAGGAGATCGCAAAGGGGCAATGGCAGATTTTACAAAGGCCATAGAGCTCGACAGCAAATCTTCAGCCGCGTTCTGGGGCAGGGCTACGGCCAGATATGCCGAGGGTGACATATCTGGCGCCATTAGTGATGCACTTGCTGCCGCAACTCTTATGGCATCCAGGGTCCCCGCCAACAACTGAGGGCCTTAGAGAGCCCTTTCGGCGTGATGCTTGTGATTGCCGGAGATGTTGGCAACACTCCATGCGACCGGCTGAATGAGAGGGGCCTTGCGCTTGGCGCACTCTTTTTTCAGGCAGATTTCACAGGAGTAGTCGAGACATCCGTCCGTATGAACGAAAAGTTCGATGCTCCCCCCGAACCGGTCATTGATCAGACGGGACAGGGTATCTATTTCAGCGTGTGACTGATGAACATCCAGATACCAGGGAACCGTCAAATGGCAATCGAGATGCAGCGTACTGCCATACTTGATCACTCTCATGTTATGGAGATCAATCCAGTTTTCAGAACGGCTTGCCTGCAGCAAGCGCACCATCTCCTCCAGCAACCCTTCATCAACTTCGTCCATAATTCCCTTTAGCGAATCGCGGATAATCCTGTAGCCAGTGTAGAGGATAAGAAAGGCAAATACCAGTGCGACAACACTGTCCAGCCATGCCATCCCGGTGAGGTAAAGAAGCACGAGGCCGATAATGATACCGACGGTTGAATAGGTGTCGGACTGCAGGTGCTTCCCGCTTGCAATCAGAGCCAGCGAGTTGTTCCTCTTCCCTTTTTTGACTGCCAGAGCGCCCACAAAGTAGTTGACTATGGCTGTTGCCGTAATCAGAAGAATGCCATAGTCAAGCTGACCGACCGGTTTCGGGTCACCAAGATTCCTGGCGGCCTCATAGATGATCAGAAGACCGGCACAGGAAATCAGCATCCCCTCAATGGCAGCAGAAATGAATTCCACCTTCCCGTGCCCATAGGGATGGCGGGTGTCTTTCGGTTTTGCAGAGATATAGAGGCTGTAAAGACCTATAAACGCGCTGGTAACGTTCACCGTGCTTTCAAGGGCGTCAGTAAGAATGGCAACCGAGCCCGTAAGATACCACGCCGCCAGCTTGACGACAAAGAGCACAACACCCGTAGCTGCAACGATTTTCTGAAAACTGAAGTTCTGCTTGGCGGCAGTCATGATGATGATGAATTAATTTCCCGAACAGCTCGGTTCATAATAAGAAAATTCCTCCGATTCAGGGCCTTCTGCCTCTCAGTGTAAACTGCATGAACCCGGTTCTCTTGATAAAGTCGAACCAGACGACACTGCAGATGCCGGCCGAAAGGCAGAGGAGAAGGTCGGGGCCTTGGAGGGATGCAAACCTGAAGAGGCCGGTCAGGAGCGGAACATAGAGAACGGCGCCGAGAAAAACAACGCCACCGGCAAGCACGGGAAAAAGTGCCGCATTTGGAAACCGGAGCATTGCAACGGAGGTCGTGCTCCAGGAGCGGTTGATCATGATAAGCCCAAGATTTGAGATCATCAGGGTCGTAAAGGTCAGGGCCCTTCGCTCCTCTTCCGGGTCTCCGCGCCACATCGAGAACGCGAATACCGCAAAGACAAAGAGAAGGACGACGAGACCCTGAATGAGGCTCAAGACGACCGTCCTCCTGCTGAAAAGCTCATCCTTTCGTGAACGAGGGGGCCGTTTCATGACATCCTGATCCTCTCGCTCGGCCTCAAAAATAATAGAGCAGGCCGGATCGATAATAAGCTGAAGAAACGCGATATGCGCAGGCAAGAGAACAAGGGGCCAGTTAAAAAGGACTGGAATGAGCGACATGCCGGCAATAGGGACATGGATAGCAAAAATATAGGCGATGGCCTTCCTGATGTTGTCGAAAATCCTGCGCCCGAGCCTGATCGCCTGAACAATCGAAGAGAAATCATCATCGAGAAGCACGAGGGCTGCTGACTCACGGGCAACATCGGTTCCTCGCCCGCCCATCGCGATGCCTATGTTTGCCGCCCTCAGGGCAGGTGCATCATTAACGCCATCTCCGGTCATGGCAACCACCTCGCCGTTTGCTTTGAGCGCATTAACAAGACGAAGCTTCTGCTCCGGAACGACTCGGGCAAAGATATTGACCTCCCTGATTCGCTTCACCAATTCACGTTCCTCCATGACCTCAACCTCGCTGCCCGTGAGAAATATTCCGGGTTCATTAAGGCCTATCTGGCGTGCAATATTACAGGCTGTACCCGGATAATCCCCGGTGATCATCACTATGCGGATACCGGCGCTGTAACACTCATGTATAGCTGCCGGAACTGATGGCCGAACAGGATCGCTGAGCGCGATCAAGCCGAGAAACTCAAAGATAAAATCATGCTGAGCGTCAGGAAGCTCGCTGCTTCCGAAATATGCACGGGCGACCCCGAGAATTCGGAGCCCCTCATCAGCAAGCTGGCGTATTTGGGCCAGAAGCTCACTAACATCCGCTTCACCGAGATGGCAAAGATCGATAATCGCCTCAGGCGCACCTTTTGCCGCAATGACATACTCCCCAAGAGTGTCGGATTTCCAGACTCTGGAGAGGGAGAGTAGCTCTCGTGAAAGGGGATATTCATGCACAAGCTCCCAGTCACCATGCATGTGCTCGGTGTCGCTCAGGTGATCATCGCCGACTCGACGGATAGCCTGTTCCATTGGATCGAAAGGATCGAGCTGGCTGGCAAGAATGCTGAATTCGACAACTCCATGCCAGGGCTCAGGCAGAGTGTTTTGGGCGAGATTGTCGACGCCAATCACCTCACCCGATGCATAGAGCTTGCTGACGCGCATCCGGTTCATGGTGAGGGTGCCAGTCTTGTCGACGCAGAGTACCGTAGCGGAGCCGAGGGTTTCAACTGCAGGCATCCGGCGGGTAAGCACCTGATTTTTGGCTATACGCCACGCTCCCATGGCAAGAAAGATGGTCAGCACTACCGGAAGCTCTTCTGGCAGTGTTGCCATGGCAAGGGTCACTCCTACCAGCAGTCCATTGAGCCAGTCGCCCCGCGAAAGGCTGTAATAAATGATCACCAGGAAACAAAGCAGAATCCCTGCTATAGCAAGCTTCCGTACCCAGAGCGCAGTCTCCTTCTGCAGAAGGGTTACCTCCGGCTTCAGAGACTCTATCTCTTTTCCGATAAGACCGATACGGGTATTGATACCTGTGGCCATAACCCTGGCTATCCCCTGCCCCCCCACAACCATGGTGCCGGAAAAAATAAAAGGAAGGTCATCGCCTCCAGGAGTCGGGTCTCTTCCGGCGGAGTCATCGTCAGACTTTCTGACCGATACCGATTCGCCCGTCAGCAGGGACTCGTCAACCGAGAGATTCAGGCAGGAGAGAATCACCGCATCGGCCGGGACACGATCTCCCTCACTGACGATAATAATATCATCCCGCGCAAGCTCACGACCAGGGATGCGTCGCTCGATCCCCTCACGCACAACAGAGGCTCTTGGACTGGAGAGCTCTCTGAGGGCATCAAGCGCAGTTTCCGTCTTGCGCTCCTGGTAGAGGGTCAGCGACATGACAAAAAGGACAAAAGCAAGCAGCATGAGCGACTCCTGCATGTCGCCCAAAAGCAGGTAGACAACGCCGCAGACAACCAGCAAGAGAAACATCGGCTCGCGGAGTATGCCGAAAGCAAGGGCAACTATCCCTCGTCGGGAGGCCCCGGGAAGTTCGTTATACCCCTCCTGCAGAATGCGCCGAGCGGCCTCGGCTTCAGAAAGGCCTGAAAACTCCTCCGTTGGAAGAGATCTCCTCATAGATGATCCCTGTTCGACACCTTGCATTGCCTTGAGTTATACAGAATACACTCTAAAGATACTCGGGAGATCAGATATTTCCTGCTGTAATGCACAAAAGCCCTCCATCAGGGTAATGGGGGCTTTTGCAGTAAACCGGATGCAAAAAGAGCGTTGGATTGTTATGCCAGTTTAATCTTGCGATCAATAAGAATATCGAGATTGCGCAGCGAAAGCAAATGGGCGTGAATCAGCGCAAGTCCGCCATTTCTGAAAAGCGTCAGAATATCGCTGTCGGAAAGCTCTGTAAGTTTCTGCTCATCAACAACCAGAAGGCCGTTGAGCGCAAAAACCCGGCCATCGGTCAGTTTGGCCTGGGCATCGGTCTGGCGGAGCAGTCCCTTCTCCTGGAGCATGGCACAGAACTGGTTGGTCTGCTCCATCCTGGTCATGTAATCCTGCAAAAACGACTGGATCTCCTTGGTTTTCTCTGTTGGCTCACCACCCTCGAAGAGCGGAACTCCACCCTCAAGATTGAATCCCTCGAACTCTTCGTCGATGCAGACCGTCAGCTGACCGTCACTGCCGTCGGTAGTAATGAACGGATATCGTCTTATGTAGGCAGGAATGTACTGGCCAAGCCAGTTGCCGTTTTCATCAACAAACAGGTTCTCCTTCTCTTCGAAGCCCATGAGTGCCACAGGAAAGATGCGATTATCGGGTGACCCGATAAAGATGACCGGAAACTGCCTGACGGCATCATAAAACTCGGAAACCGAGAGCAGAATTGTACGGGCAGAGGAAGCGAATCGGTAACCATTCGGATTCGGGCTGATGGTCAACGCTGCATGTGCCTCACTGTTGAGGGGTACCGGATTGCGGTAAAAGAGGGGCAGATTCTGATTTTCCATTGTCTTGGGGTTGTATTATAAGGTCAGTTACGTCAACTATTTCCGAATGCCTTCTTGCGGGGACACTGCGCACAAAACAGCATTGGTGCACCGAACGGTCAGAAAATTCTCAACTCTCACAGTAATATAAACATAACAATCAAAGTCGCCGCTATCTCCGCAAAAAATACACTGACGGAATAATACAGCGAAAATGGGTTGCCTGGGCTCTATGGAGGATGATTGGCGGGAAGCAAAGAAAATGTGGCAAAAAGAACAAGGCGACCACGGAGCTTGCCGTAATCGCCTTTGGAGTCGGGGTGGCGGGACTCGAACCCACGGCCTCTGCGTCCCGAACGCAGCACTCTACCAACTGAGCCACACCCCGATACAATTTTCCTGTGCCCTTGGGCAGACTCGAACTGCCGACCTTTAGTTTCGGAAACTACTGCTCTATCCACTGAGCTACAAGGGCATGCAATCGAATTCCCCAATCGGTTCAGGAATGTGAAGATACTATTTTCCGAATCTTTACAGAATGATTTTCCAATTTTCCGACGATTTTTTGAAGCCACCCAAAAGTGTCGGACAGAAATCAGGATCAAAGCTCCATCAAGCCGGCCGCACGGGCAATCCCCTCTGCGGCAAGGTTGGCGCTCATCACGGCCCCGCCCATCGAATCATAGTAGAGCTGGCGGGAGAACCCGCCGGCAAGAAAGAGGTTCGCCACGGGGGTACTCTGTGTCGGCCGATGCTGCTCCATATGCGGCAGGGGCGCATAGACCGAGTGAGGAATCTTCACCAGCGTTGACTTCAGAATCTTCGCCCCGCGGGAGCTCTCGGGGTAGCAGTTTCTCACATCAAGATCGACCATGCGGATAATCTCCTCGCGGGTGCGTCCCATAAGGGGTGCAGCCGGAGCGACACAGAATTCGAAGCGGGTTCCGCCGGTGAACGGCTCGCCGCGGAGTGTGCGGTAGTCAGTGGTTGTGCGAGCGAGATTTGCATAGACAGGAATAACGCCGTCCGGCGAGAAGAGAACGTTATCTATTGGCGTAATCTCCTTGTCGTACCAGATCTGGACCGAGATAACGGGAACGGCCTCAAGATTTGAGAGTGAACCGAAAAAGCCGTCATGCTTTTTCAGTGAGTCGCCGAGCACCTTGTTGAGATTATGGATCGGCAGAGCACTCAGATAGTAGTCGGCCGTCAGAATCTCGCCATTGCGAAGCTGCACGCCCTTTATCTCCCGACCATCGAAGAGCAGCTCATCGACGGCGGTATTGCTATTGAAAACCGCACCCCGCGAAGCGGACCAGTTGATGAGCGGCTGATGCAGATACTCCTGGGGTGCCCCTTTGAGGAACCCCATGCAGGATGATTGAGGCAGGCGATAGAAGGTCTCGATAACGTCAAGAATGATTCTGGCCGATATCTCTTCCGGCGGAATGAACTTCAGTGCGAGCGCCATGGGGCGGAACATTGTCTCCATGAGCCGCTTGCCGAACCTCTTTTCGGTCGCCCACTGGGCAAAAGTAAGATGATCCTGCTTTGGCGCATAGGCCTCCTTCTCGAGGGCGAGAGGAAGAAGCGAGCGGGCAAAGGCGGCCATTTCGACAGGAGTAAAATAACCGTTACGGACTATGGCAGGCATAAGATGCAGCGGACTTGGCAGATCCCAGGTATCGAAGGTGAAGCTCCCGCCACCCGAAAGGGTATAGGTCAGCTGATGCTCTTTCCAGTCAACGGCATGATAGGTGCCGATCTCCTTCATGAGGTCGTAAAGCACTTGGTAGGCACCAAAAAAACAGTGGGTACCCGACTCTACCCAGTCCCCCTCTTCATCCTTCCATGAGGAGACCTTGCCGCCATAGATATCCCGTTTTTCGATCAGCCGAACCTGCAGCCCCCGCTCGGTGAGGCGTTTGGCTGCACAGAGACCGGCAAGGCCTCCGCCAAGAATCAGTACCGTTTTTTTTGCTTCGTTCATCTGCTCAGAGTACTCTAAAGATTATTCCATGAATGCGCACAACCGATGCGAACTCACATGGCCGACCGGCCTTCCATCGCCCTGGAAAGGGTCGCATCATCGATAAACTCCAGCTCCGCGCCAACCGGTATGCCCCTTGCAAGCCTGGTGACGTCGATACCAAGCGGCTTGAGAAGCTTGCTGAGGTAGAGCGATGTGGTCTCGCCCTCGACGGTCGGATTGAGGGCAAGCACGACCTCTCTGACCACCGGGCCATCATCACGCGAGAGCCTCAGGATAAGCTCCCTCACCTTGATATCGTCAGGACCTATGCCGTCAAGCGGGGAGATAACTCCGTGCAGAACATGGTAGAGTCCCTTGAAGTAGCCGGTTTTCTCGAAGGCCAGCATGTCGACCGGAGATTCAACCACGCAAATCAGCGATCGGTCACGAGCCGTGCTTGCACATATCGAACAGGGATCTCTCTCCACGTCGGTAACATTCTGACATACCGAACAGCGAATGACCTTGTCCTTGACATCCAAAAGGGCCTCCGAGAGCTTCTCCACCTCATGGCGGGGCTCCTGGAGAACATGCATGGCAAGGCGCTGGGCGGTTTTTCGTCCAACACCCGGCAGCTTGGCAAACGCTTCAATCAGAGCCTCAATGGCTGCCGACGTATATCGCATCTGCGGGCTATTTACCGAGATTGAGGTTCTTGAGAAGATCTGCAGGGTTCATCATGCCCCCTGCTGCTTTGGAAATCTCCTCCTGTGCAAGCTTTCCGGACTCCTCGAGTGCGTTGTTGACTGCCGCCAGCACAAGGTCCTGTACCATCTCAACATCGTCAAGGATCTCGGGATCGATCGAGAGGGTGAGCAGCTTCTGCTTGCCGCTGACCGAGGCCTTCACCATTCCCCCGCCAGCCTCTCCGTGCGCAACGAGCTTTTCAAGCTGCTTCTGCACATCCTGCATCTTCTCGCCAGCCTGCTGGATCTGCTTCATCATATCGCCAAAATTGGGCATTGCCATCGCTTCGCACTCCTTCAAATTAAAATGTTAGACCCCTCTCCCGTCAACTCTTTCTGCGCAATGCCAGGTAGATCTTTTCAAGAATATCTTCGGTTGTCAATTTGTACTTCTGAAGCAGCTCGTCGGGCTTTCCCGACTCTCCGAACTGGTCCTCTACGGCAACCATCTCGATGGGTACAGGAATGTTTCGTGCACAGACATTGGCAACCGCGTCGCCGAGTCCGTTATAGATCTGATGCTCTTCAGCTGTCACAATTGCTCCGGTATCGTTGGCCGCCCGAACAATGGCGAGCGTGTCGATCGGCTTGATGGTGTGCATGTTGATGACGCGAACACCCACACCATCCTTTTCAAGGATACGGGCAGCCTCAAGCGCCTTCCATACCATGAGGCCGCAGGCGATAACAGTAACATCCTTTCCGGGATGCAGCTCAATGGACTTGCCGATCTCGAAGCCGTCATCATCACGGCTGAAGTCGGGAATGTTCGGCCGTCCGAAGCGAAGGTAGACCGGCCCCTGGTGCTTGATGATGGCGCGAGTGGCACGGATGGTTTCGCTGTAGTCGGAGGGTACAACGACCGTCATTCTCGGCAGACCTCGCATCAGGCCGATATCCTCAAGAATCTGGTGTGTTGCCCCGTCCTCGCCAAGCGTGAGACCAGCATGCGATGCGCAGATCTTTACATTAAGATTCGAATAGCAGAGCGACTGGCGGATCTGGTCGTAGACCCTTCCGGTCGCAAAAACCGCAAAACTTGCAGCAACAGGGATCTTGCCGGTGGTAGCAAGGCCGGCGGCCATGGAGACCATGTTTGCCTCGGCAATGCCGGTCTGGATGAAGCGGTCTGGAAATGCGTCCCGGAAAAGATTCATGTTGAGAGAACCGGTAAGGTCGGCGCAGAGCGCAACGACAGAACTATCCTCTCGGCCTGCCTGCAAAAGAGCCTCTCCGAACCCGGTGCGGGTGGCCTTGTTTCCCCTTGAAACATAGCGCGCTTCCGCAGCCCCGATGATATTTTCTTCCATTACTTCCAGAATAACTTAAATTAGAAAAACCGCCTCCGGACTTCCCCGACGCCAAACCCTGACGGATCCCATGACAAAGGTCGAATATAAGCATACTGAAATCGCGGTGAAAAAAAAATTAGGCCAAAACTTTCTCTGTGACCGCAATATCACCAGAAAGATAGTGGCTTTGTCGGGAGCAGGAGCCGATGATAACCTTGTTGAAATCGGCCCGGGCTTCGGTGCCCTGACAAAAGAGATCGTTGAGGTATGCCCGGTTTTCACCGTCATTGAAAAAGATGCCCGACTCGCGGCCTTCATCCGGGAGGAGTACCCGCAGCTCAAGGTTATCGAAGCCGACTTCCTCGAGACACCTCTTGATGGCATTGCCGGAACGCAGATGCTCCGGGTACTCGGCAACATCCCCTACTCCATCACCACACCAATCCTCTTCAAGCTCCTCGAAAACCGCCGCATCATAACCTCGGCAACCCTGATGATGCAGCATGAGGTCGCCATGAGAATTGTCGCAAAACCCTCCACAAAGGAGTACGGAATCCTTGCCGTACAGATGCAGGCGCTCTGCGAGGTTGACTATCTCTTCAAGGTTGGACGGAAGGTTTTCCGCCCTCAGCCGGGAGTCGACAGCGCAGTCATTTGCATGACACCCAAAAAGAGTGACCCGATTGCCAATACGAAAGAGTTCAGCCGCTTTGTGCGCACCGCATTTCACCAGAGGCGCAAGACGCTGCTCAATAACCTCAAGGAGGGGTGGAACCTTGAAGGCGTCGCGAGTGACACCTTGAAACTTCGCGCCGAAGCGCTCACGATAGAGGAGTTTTTCCTGCTCTTCAGCCAGCTCAGGCCCCTTAATCTGTGAACGAACTCAAAACTCAAGGGTGAAGAAACAATTGTTCGTTGCGCTGACGGGTATTTTTTGTTAACATTAACTCATTGTGTCGATAGAGCTACCATCAACCCCACAAACGACTTTCCCATTTTTACAGCTGGCTTTTCCTCCCGTATTTCATCAACTTATTTTTCTGGGGGTCACATCCATGTCGCAGTCCTTCAATACCGTCTATAAACACTCCATCGAAAACCCGGAATCGTTCTGGGGCGAAGCCGCAGAGAAGCTCCACTGGTTCAAGAAATGGAACAAGGTGCTTGATAGCAGCAACCCGCCCTTTCACCGCTGGTTTTCCGGGGGAATGACCAATACCTGCTACAATGCGCTCGACCGCCATGTGGATGAAGGACGAGGGAACGAAACAGCTGTGATCTTTGACAGCCCGGTAACCGGCACCAAGCTCCGCTATACCTACCGTGAGTTCCGCGATATCGTCGCTCTTTTTGCCGGAGCGCTTCAGTCGAGAGGGGTTCGCAAGGGAGACCGTGTCATCATCTACATGCCGATGATTCCGGAAGCGGTTGTGGCCATGCTTGCCTGCGCAAGAATTGGCGCCATCCACTCTGTCGTGTTCGGAGGGTTCGCCTCCCACGAGCTTGCCATCAGAATTGACGACTGCAAGCCAAAAGTGATCATCTCCGCATCATGCGGCATCGAGCACAGCAAGATTATCGACTACAAGCGCCTGCTTGACTTCGCCATCGAACTTGCCCACTTCAAGCCGGAAATCTGCATCATCAAGCAGCGCGACCAGCTGAAGGCCGAACTCAACGAAGAGCGCGACCTGACCTGGAACCAGTCACTCCTCGGAGCCGAACCGGCTCAGTGTGTGCAGGTCGAATCATCCGACCCCCTCTATATTCTCTACACCTCGGGCACGACCGGTCAGCCGAAGGGTATCGTGCGCGACCACGGCGGCCACATGGTTGCCCTGCAATGGAGCATGAAGAACGTCTACAACGTCGAGCCGGGAGAGGTATTCTGGGCCGCGAGTGACGTCGGCTGGGTGGTCGGGCACTCCTATATCGTCTACGCTCCCCTGCTCTACGGATGCACCACACTGATCTTTGAAGGCAAGCCTGTCGGCACGCCCGATCCCGGAACCTTCTGGAGAATCATCAGCGAGTACAACGTCGCGGTGCTCTTCACCGCACCAACCGCTTTCAGGGCGATCAAGAAGGAGGATCCGAACGGCCACTATATCAAGCAGTACGACCTCTCCAATTTCCGCACACTCTTCCTTGCCGGAGAGCGTGCCGACCCTGATACCGTCAGATGGGCCGAGGAGAAGCTCAAGGTTCCCGTTATCGACCACTGGTGGCAGACCGAAACCGGATGGGCTATTGCCGCAAACTGTCAGGGCATCGAGCCAGGCCCGATCAAGTACGGATCGGCATCAAGAGCCGTTCCCGGATACAACGTGCAGGTGGTCAATCAGGAGATGGAGGAGCTTCCGGCCGGAGAGATGGGCGACATCGTCGTCAAGCTGCCGCTTCCTCCAGGCACCATGCTTACGCTCTGGAAAGCCGACAACCGCTTTGTAGACAACTATATGAAGCAGTTCCCCGGCTACTATCAGACGAGCGATGCCGGCTTTATCGATGATGACGGCTACATCCATATCATGGCACGTACCGATGACGTCATCAACGTCGCCGGCCACCGCCTCTCGACCGGCGCAATCGAAGGGGCGCTCTGCGAGCATCCCGACGTGGCAGAGAGCGCTGTCATCGGCGTTCACGACGACCTGAAAGGCCAGGTGCCGCTCGGCTTCCTGGTGTTGAAAAACAACGTCGACACACCCCACAACCAGATCATCAAGCACGTCATCGAATACGTCCGGGAGAACATCGGGCCGGTCGCCTCGTTCAAGAGCGCGGTCATTGTCGATCGCCTGCCGAAGACCCGTTCCGGCAAAATCCTTCGCGGAACCATGCGCAAAATCGCAAACAGCGAGGAGTACACCATGCCGGCAACAATTGACGATCCGGCGATTCTCGATGAGATCAGTGTCGCGCTGAAAACAATCGGCTATGCTTCAAAACGCCCATAACAAACAAAATGATCAGCAAGATTGACCACATAGCCATCGCTGTCCAGAACCTTGAAGGCGCACTCGAGACATTCTGCAAAGTTCTCGGGTGCGACCCTGCCTCAATCAGGGTTGAGGAGGTTGCCTCGGAACATGTTCGCGTTGCATTCATTCCTGTGGGCGAGACGAAGATCGAACTTCTTGAACCGATGAGCCCAGAGAGTGCCATCGCAAAATACCTTGCCAAAAACGGAGAGGGAATGCACCATATTGCCTTGCAGACCGACTCGCTCTCAGAGGAGACCGCTCGCCTTCTTGGCGAAGGCATCAAGCCTCTTGGAGAACCTAAAGAGGGGGCTGGCGGCAAGAAGATTGTCTTTCTTCACCCCAAAGAGACCAACAGGGTATTACTTGAGTTTGCAGAGAAAGGTCATTAGAAAAAACGAGATAAAGCAGTTCGCACCCAGTGAAACATTTTTACCTGCCTTTTGAGAAAAGAGAGAATTTCAGCTACTCGCGCCAGAGCATCGAAAAGCTGACAGAATACGAAAAGTATCAGCTCTCCTTTCACCCCGAGCGACCAAAACATCTCGATTACCTCAGTGTATTTGAGTATCCCGAAGAGTGCCTGCAGAACGACCTGCCCGGAAGCTGCGTTATCCAGACCCACCGAGCCGCCATGAAGGCCGGAAAACACTACATTCCGGTCATGCTCATCGGCCAGCAGTCGGGGCCAACCTCCGATTTTGCGGTCATGCGCAAGCTCATGAAGAGCCCTGAACAGGTAGCGAAATGGAATCAGGGCATGCCGACTCCCGCCGCTTTTGAAAAAGCGATCCAGGCCATTGAAATTGCCGAACTGGAAAAGCGCATCATCATCACGGTTATCGATACAGCAGGAGCCGACCCAACAGAGTCGTCCGAAGGGGGCGGCATCGCATGGAAGATCGGCCGCTGCATGCAGTCTCTGGCGGAATCCCGAATGCCAACCCTCTCGGTCATCATCAACCGAGGGTGCAGCGGCGGAGCCATTGCACTTACCGGGTGTGACGTCGTGCTCGCCATGGAGTACGCCACCTATCTCGTCATCTCACCCGAAGCATGCTCCTCCATCCTCTTCCGCTCGAGAGAGAAGGCCAACCTGGCCGCACAGATCTCGCAGATAACGGCAAGAGAGGCCCTGAAAAACGGAATTATTGACGAGCTCATCCTTGAGCCTGACGGACCGGCACACCGTTTTCCTGAAGCTGCGATGAACTCATTCAAGAGCTCGATGCTTACATGGCTTGAAGAGCTCAGCCGGATTCCGAAGAGAGAGGTCTTCTCCCGAAGAGTCAAACGGTGGGAAAAGATCGGGCAGTGGAAAGAGATCACCGAAGAGAAAATTGCAACCTTCGAAAAGCCGGTTACCTATTTCATTCCCAAGCCGCAGAAAGCGATGTTTGTTGCCCGCCACAGAAACTGTGTCGACAGCACCGGCAAAAAGGTTCTCGATCCGGTACTCTACCGGAAGCTGCTGGCAGATAATTTTGTCTGTGAAACCTGCGGCCACCGCTACCTCCGCCTGACAGCCCACGACTACATCGACATGGTGCTCGACAAAGGCTCATTCATTGAGCACGAAAATACCCGCCACATTGTCGACAAAGATATCCTCGGGTTTCCCGACTACGAGAAAAAGATCGAAGAGGCACAGCGAAAAACCGGTGCAGCATCATCACTCATTACCGGAAACGCGACCATTGAGGGCAAGCCGATTGTCTTTTGCGCAACCAACTTCAACTTTCTTGGGGGCTCATTCTGCATGTCAACGGCCGAAAAGATCTGGCGCGCAAGCAGGATTGCGATCGAGGAAGGCAAACCTCTTGTCCTTCAGGCAACCGGCGGAGGCGCAAGAATGCACGAAGGGTGCTCGTCTATGGTCGGCCTTCCAAAGGTCCATGTTGCCCTGTCGAGTGTCGAGAAAGCCGGGCTTCCGGTCATCACCATCATCACCGACCCGACTCTCGGAGGCGTGGCAATCGGGGTTGGATCGAGAGGGATAAAAATCTTTGAGCACAATGCCGGAAATATCGGGTTCTCGGGCAAGCGGGTCATCGAGCAGTACACCGGCAAACCCACGACAAAAGATTTCCAGACAACCTGGTGGCTGCAGCAGAAGGGATTTGCCACAAAAACCGCGCTCCCCTGGAATATGAAGCATGAAATTCTGGAGATCATCGACCAGCATAAGTCACATGGCCTAAAAAGCAAGGCATAGTAACCCCGGATACCAATACCACGAACAATTTCAACACCTGTTATGACAGATTCACGGCCCGACTCACTTTTCAGCGAGTTTCCGCCAATCACCCGGGATGAGTGGAAGGCGAAAGCCACCAGCGAACTCAACGATACCCCATACGAAAGCATCATCTGGCATACGCCGGAGGGCTTCAAGCTTGAGCCCTGGTATTCATCTGCAGAAAAAGTGCACCACCTCCCGATTCCCCTGAACCGCTCCATCAACTCCTGGAAAAGCTGCTTCCTCGTCACGGTAAATAATCCCGCCCAGGCAAACGCGGAGGCCTTGCGCTACCTGAAACAGGATGCCCGTGCTCTTGAGTTCTGCTTCACCGACCCCGCCCTCTTCACTGCCGAACATCTGGGCGCCCTTTTGGCAGGCATTGAACTTCCGGCCATCTCGCTCTATTTTTCCGGAGCGCTGCCGCCTGCGGCTCAACTGTTTGAGAGACTCAGTTCACTTAAAGGGTTTCAGGATGCTTCAGGGGCCCTTTTGGCCCCGCTTCCCGAAACAAACCCCGAAGTTGATCGCGATATCGCAGCACTTATTCATTCACACCCCCGCTTCACGCTGCTCTCGATCGATGCGACCCCGTTCCATGAAGAGGGCGCAACCGCCTCACAGGAGATCGCCTATGCGCTTGCCGGCGCAAGCGACCTCATCCACCGCTTTCTTCAGGCCGGCATCACTGCGGGTGAGGCTGCAACGTCAATGGAAATTATCCTCTCTGTTGGTTCCAGCCACTTCACCGAGCTTGCCAAGCCAAGAGCGCTGCGCTACCTCCTTGGCCATCTTCTGAAAGCCTATGGTGCTCCACTTGGCACCCCACGGCCCCGACTCTTTGCAAGAACCTCCGCCAGGAACCGCTCCCTGCTTGATCCCTACACCAATATTCTCCGCCTCACCTCAGAGGCTGTTTCGGCCATCCTCGGCGGCTATGAGACCCTGCAGCTCCGTGTGTTCGACGACGGACTCTCGGTTGA
This sequence comes from uncultured Chlorobiaceae bacterium, assembly GCA_903824045.1. Classification (GTDB taxonomy): domain Bacteria; phylum Bacteroidota; class Chlorobiia; order Chlorobiales; family Chlorobiaceae; genus Chlorobium. The sequence continues at coordinate 8,562 of CAIJVD010000026.1, read as the reverse complement.
GCCTGAAGTTGCAAGGCGCATCACCGGCAATATCCATCTGGTGCTCAAGGAGGAGGGGTTGCTTGACCGCGTGGTCGATCCTGCCGGCGGCTCCAACTATATCGAGACCCTAACGCGCGAACTTGCTGCATCAGCCTGGGGTCTCTTCTGCCAGATCGAGAAATCGGGCGGACTTCCGGCAGCAAAGAGGAGTGGAATGATCGAACGGCTTGCTCGTGAATCGGCGGAAGCACGTCAGAAGGAGATCGTAAAGCGCAAAAAGACACTGCTTGGAGTCAACCGCTACACCTGGCCGTTAACCCCGGATCAGGAGAGAAACCTCGGATTGCTCGAGGAAAAACTCTCATCACTCTCCGACGCGAGTGAGAGCGCCGCCTTTGAGCTGCTGCGCCTGAAAACGCTCTCCCATCGAAAGCAGCATGGCAGTGCACCTGCGGCCTTTATCTGGATGGTTGGCGACCCCACCATAAGCCAAAGGCAGGCAGGATTCTGCGAGGAGCTCTTCAAATGCGGAGGTTTCGAAATATCGGGCTGCGAGGCGCTTTCGCCTGAAGAGGGCTCCTGCAAGAGAGCCCTGGAGAGGAGCCCGGCTTTTGTTGTGCTCTGTATTGCCGAAAAAGATCCCGTGAGCAGAGCCGAAACAATGTGCCGATCCCTCAAGGCTCTCAATCCATCAATACTTCTCCTGATGGCAGGCAGGCCTCCAAAAGAGTCAGAACAGCTCGCTGCTGCCGGGCTTGAAGGGTTCCTCTATACCGGCGTCGACGTCCTTGAGACGCTTTCCACCTTCCAACGCAAAACCGGAGTGCAATGAGACCCGACTTTTCAGACATCGATATCTTTGCCTCCCCTGCCGCCCAGAGCAACCCTGCGTCAAAAGAGTGGACAACAGCAGAGGGCATCACCGTCAAATCCATCTACAGTGAGAGCGACCTCGACGGAGCCGAACACCTCGGCTTTGCTCCGGGCTTTGCCCCCTATATTGGCGGTCCCTACACGACCATGTATACCACCCGGCCATGGACCATCCGCCAGTATGCAGGATTCTCCACCGCCGAAGAGTCGAACCGCTTTTACCGCCAGAACCTTGCGGCAGGCCAAAAAGGGCTTTCGGTCGCCTTCGATCTGCCGACTCACCGCGGCTACGACTCCGACCATGAGCGCGTGATCGGCGACGTCGGCAAGGCCGGCGTTGCCGTGGACTCTATAGAGGACATGAAGATACTTTTCGACCAGATACCGCTGGGTGACATCTCGGTATCGATGACCATGAACGGCGCAGTGCTGCCCGTCATGGCCTTCTACATTGTTGCAGCAGAGGAACAGGGCGTTCCGCCCGAGAGTCTCAGCGGCACCATCCAGAACGACATCCTCAAGGAGTTCATGGTGCGCAACACCTACATCTACCCCCCGGAACCCTCCATGCGCATCATTGCCGACATCTTCCGCTACACCAGCGAAAAGATGCCGAAGTTCAACTCCATCAGCATCTCGGGCTACCACATGCAGGAGGCCGGAGCCACAGCCGACCTCGAACTTGCATTTACCCTTGCCGACGGACTCGAATATATCCGCACCGGCCTCAAAGCGGGTCTCGACATCGACGCCTTCGCCCCTCGCCTCTCCTTCTTCTGGGCGACCGGCATGAACTACTTTATGGAGATAGCAAAACTGCGCGCAGCAAGGATGCTCTGGGCAAAGATCGTCAAGCAGTTCAATCCGAAGAGCCCCAAGTCGCTGATGCTTCGCTCCCACTGCCAGACCTCCGGCTGGAGCCTTACCGAGCAGGACCCCTTCAACAACATCACCCGCACCTGCCTTGAGGCGCTCGCCTCAACGCTCGGCCACACACAGTCGCTGCACACCAACGCACTCGACGAAGCCATCGCCCTGCCGACCCCGTTCTCTGCAAGGATTGCACGCAACACACAGCTCTACCTGCAGGAGGAGACCGACATCACCCGCAGCATCGACCCCTGGGCCGGATCGGCCTACGTTGAGTACCTCACCGGCGAGCTCGCAGCAAAAGCATGGAAGATCATCGCCGATATCGAAGAGAAGGGCGGGATGGTCAAAGCCATAGAGCTGGGCATCCCCAAGCTTCAGATCGAAGAGGCCGCAACCCGCAAGCAGGCCCGTATCGACAGCGGCAAGGAGATCATCGTCGGCGTGAACGGCTACAAAACCACCAGCAAAACTGATATCGAACTGCTCGAGGTCGACAACACTCTCGTACTCCAGCAACAGCTCAAAAGACTCGAAACAATCAGGGCCAATCGTAACAGCGAGGAGTGCAACGCTGCCCTGAGAGCAATTGAAGTGTGTGCAGAGAGCGGCGAAGGGAACCTGCTGGCGCTCGCCGTTGAGGCCGCAAGAAAAAGAGCTACATTGGGAGAGATCTCGCTGGCTTGCGAAAAAAGTTTCGGGCGCTACCGCTCGCAGGTCCGACTCAACACAAACGTCTACATGTCGCAGATGCAGGACAACACCCTCTTCAAGGAAGCGCAGCAGCTTGCAGACCGGTTTGCAGCAATGGAAGGCCGACGCCCCAGAATCATGGTGTCGAAAGTTGGGCAGGATGGTCACGACCGGGGAGCGAAGGTTATCGCCGCAGGTTTTGCCGACATCGGCTTCGACGTCGATATCAGTCCGATGTTCCAGACCCCCGAAGAGGTCGTGCAGCAGGCCCTTGACAACGATGTTCACCTTATCGGCATCTCAAGCCTTGCAGCAGGCCACAAAACCCTGATTCCAAAGATTATTGAGTCACTTGCCGAACACCACCGCGAGGATATTCTGGTCATTGCAGGAGGAATCATCCCTGAAAAAGACCATGCGTTCCTCTACGAAAAAGGGGTTGTCGGCATTTTCGGCCCCGGCACCGTCATATCGGAAGCCGCTATCAAGACACTCAACATCCTGATTGCACAGGCCGAAAAATGAGTGCGCACCAGGAGCCGGCCGGCAGAAAAAAGTGGCGCGACGGGGATGTCGATGCTGTAGTCAGGGGGATCATGGAGGGAGACCGCCAGATGCTCAGTCGCGCCATCACCCTCGTCGAGTCACAGAAAGCGGAGCATGAAGAGAGAGCTCATGCCATTCTGGACCGTTGCCTTGCAACAAAACATTCCGCAATCCGCATCGGCATAACCGGCTCACCCGGAGCCGGCAAAAGCACCCTTATCGAAGCACTTGGAGAGGAGATCATCAGCCGGGGGCTCACTCTGGCCGTCCTTGCCATCGACCCCAGCAGCCGGCAGTCCAGAGGGAGTATCCTGGGTGACAAGGCCAGGATGGAGAAGCTTGCTGCCCGAAAGGAGGCCTACATACGGCCGACCGCATCATCGGGCTATCTCGGCGGCACCTCGCCTAAAACCCATGAAACCATACTCCTCTGCGAAGCCGCAGGCTATGACGTCATTCTTGTTGAAACCGTAGGGGTCGGTCAATCGGAGGTGGTTGTCGACACCATGGTTGACTTCATTCTGCTCCTCATGCTCCCCGGCTCCGGAGATGAACTGCAAGGCATCAAGCGAGGCATCATGGAGATTGCCGATGCCATAGCCATCACCAAGAGCGACGGCCAGCAGAGCGGAATCTCCACCATCTCGAAAGCTGAATTTGAAGCCGCACTCCATATTCTTCCGGCAAAACACCCAAACCGGAAACGGAAGGTCTTCCTGACCTCCGCCATCACAGGCCTTGGCATCAGTGAAGTATGGCAGGATATTGCAGCCGGCTTCGAGGAGATGCGCAAAAACGGCACTCTCGAGGAACGGCGCAGGGAGCAACTAAACCACCTCCTCAACACCGTACTTGAAGAGATGCTGAAAAAAGAGTTCTACTCCCATCCCCGAGTCGCAGAGGCAAAACCGGCAATTGAAGAGCAGGTGCTCTCCTCCGCCCTGAGCCCCTTCAGCGGAGCAAAAAAACTCATCGAAATATTCCTGGGGTCAGGTCTTGTATTTTGACTTTTCCGCCCAAGCCCGGTGATATACAACCCTCTCCCTGTCATCTCGTCCCGACGAGTCGGCAGAGAGATCTTCTTTCACAACAACCAGATCCCTCCTTTCAGTTCGGGATGACAACAAAGCACCCAGACCCCTACTCTCCGATAAACTCCTTCTCCTCGGTCTTGACGATCAGCACGGGGCAGTTTGCCTTGCGCACGACCGTCTCGGCAACGCTTCCCATAATCAAACGGCTCAGTCCTTTCTTGCCGTGGGAACCCATGATGACCATATTGACATCCATCTCATCAATCTTGTCGAGGATGACATCGGCCGGGCTGCCGATCTCCACACCGCACGCCGCCTTGAAACCGCCGTCTGTCAGCTCTTTGAGCACCACCTCCAGATCTTCCTTTGCAGCCTGTTCGAGATCCCCTTCAAGCGGCACATAGTTGAGCGATATGTCGACCGCCATCGGCCTCGGCTCAACAACATTCAGGAGATAGAGAGAGGCTCCCATGCTGCCGGCAAACTCCTGGGCGTAGCGGACGGCCTTGCGGGAAGCATCCGAAAAATCGACGGGGCAGAGAATCGTATGAATCTTGAACATGATCGGAATGGTTTAGGTTGCCTGCGAAGAGCCGGAAGGCCTGTTTTCAAAAAAAGGCCTGAAGAGATCAATGGGGATAGGAAACACGGTCGTAGAGTTGTTCTCCGCTGCGATATCCTTCAGCGTCTGAAGATAGCGGAGCTGAATGGCCGCGGGACTTGCGGAGATAATTTGAGCGGCATCTGCAAGGCGCTGGGCCGCCTGATACTCCCCCTCCGCGTTGATGATCGCAGAGCGGCGCTCACGCTCGGCCTCGGCCTGCTTGGCCATTGCTCGGCGCATGCCCTCGGGAAGGTCAATCTCCTTCACCTCAACCTTGCTCACCTTTACGCCCCAGGGCTCGGTATCCTTGTCGAGAATCGTCTGTATGCGCTCGTTAATTTCGTCGCGCTCGGAGAGCAGATTGTCGAGATCACCCTGGCCGCAGACACTGCGAAGCGTCGTCTGCGCAAGCTGGGAGGTCGCAAAATGAAAATCGACCACATCAACAACCGCCTTGTTTGCATCCATCACACGAAAATAGACCACCGCGCTCACCTTCAGCGAGACGTTGTCGCGGGTGATGATGTCCTGCGGCGGCACATCGAGTGTAACTGTGCGCAAGTCTATCTTCACCATCTTGTCCACACCCGGAATCAGGATGATGATTCCCGGCCCCTTGGCTCCAATCACCCGGCCAAGCCGGAATATCACCCCGCGCTCGTACTCCTTCAATATCTTCACTGCAGAGACGAGAAACGCAGCCAACACAATCAACACCGCCATAAGATCAAAACTCAGCATACCGTCATCTCCATTTAGTCAAATTCGCCTCATCATCGCCTCTTCTTCTTCAAAGATAGGGGCAATAAGAGGAAGAAGCAAGCCGGAATGAGCAACATGCTGCCGCAGGCTGAAAGTTAAAACCGGGTGACCGCCTGGATATAAAGCATTGGAGTATTGGTTGGCCCGCTCTGGCCTGCGAGTTTCCAGGCGCAGCTTGTCTGCACGCTGAGGTTGTTACCGGCAAACCATTTTATGCCAGCTCCGGCACCGGTGAGGCTCCGGGTGTTATCTCCCGCATCAGGACGCGGATTGAGGTGAAGAAGGCTGTAGCCGTGGTCTACAAACAGAGAGCTTTGCAGTGAACCGGGAATAAAGCCCGCCTTCGTGAACAGGTATCGCAGTTCGGCAGTTGCCACCAAACCCCGGTCTCCACTGGAGTCACCTGGCTGCCAAGCACGAACCCCTGATGGACCGCCAAGAGAGAGCTGTTCTGAGCTGCTCAGGTTATTGTCGGCCAACTGACCGTAGGCGCCAGCATAGAGCGAGAGCCCACTGCTGATCGTCTGGGTGCGCGACATACTCATGCTCATCTTGTTATAGCCGCCGTTTGTTGCAAGCCCTGAAGATGACTGGTCGTTGGCAAGTGCATCGGTATCATCAATTCCGAGACGGCCAACAACCACGCCGACAGAAAACACCGTCGTGCCTCCACCCAAAAAGGAGTCCATCTGCATGCCTGAGATACCAGCCTGCACCGATCTGGTATGCCGATAGTTTCTTGAACCGTCTTTCTCGTTACGGTCATCCAGCAGCTGCCCCTCCCCTCCGAGGGTGGCATTCAGAATAAGATCTCTTTGTCTGATGAGCGGATGCGTCAGCGTGAGATTCAGGCTGTTAGCCTTGCCATAGGCGTTCAGGTCGACAAATTGTGCGCCGAGCCTGTAATTTACATGGCTATAGGTGATCCCGGCCTTTGTCCCGTCAGGCAAGAGTGGCACCGTATAGCCAGTCTGCAAGCTCTCAAGGTCACCATTGGTAGAGCTCTGGAAACGCAGATTCAATAGGTCGCCAATGTGCAGCGGAGAGTAGAGTTCAACGCCTCCGCCAACACGGTACCGGCCGGTGGAAGCGTTTCCATAGTTGTCGGAATCAAGCGAAAAACCGTAAGGGCGGCCCTCAGTAACTTCGAGCACTGCCTGGGTTGTACCGGGACGGATGCCGGGCTCGAGAAGGATGCGTGAAGAGATATTGGGCAACTCATTGATGTTCATGACCACTGAGGTGATGGCGCTCTCCTCGGCCGGTTTTCCAACCGGAATTCTGTTGGCAAACCCTCGCAGGACACACTTCTTTATGCCCGGCTCAACAGGGGTCGTTTCAATACGAACCCTCTCAAGAGTACCTTCTATGATATTGATGGAAAGTGGCATACCCGGCTTGACTGACTGCGGAGGAATAACCACCGATGCGAGGAAATACCCTTTTGTACGATAGAGCTTGGTGATGTCAGCGACGGCAACCTCAAGCTCGCTGAAGGTCAGCTCCCGGCCAAGATAACCCGACATCAGCGCCGACAGCTCATTACTCGAAAAGAGCGTGTTGCCGCTAAAGGTGAATCCTGCAACCTTGACCTTTGCGCCTGTTGAGACTTCCGGCTTTTGTTCGGCAGGCTGCGGGAGCGCTTTCGGGGACTCTCTCTGCACTGGTGAAGGGACGGGAGCGATCTGCCTGAGCAGCTGGCCTGAATCCGGAATATCGGCAGCAAAACAGACAGGTGCAGGAATGGCCAGAAGTGAAGCCAGCAAAACTGTTTTTATCGACAGCGACATTGAATAGTTCATGAGATGACATTATAAAATATTGTTAACCAACCCTTACCACCAGCACGGTACTGGCTTTGCCCCCAAACTGGTCTCTGGCGACAAGTTCTACACGGTACTCCCCTTTGGCGTTCTTTGGCGGAGTCCCGGTAATAACCATCCTGGCAGCATCAAAGGACATCCATTCCGGCATTGCCGTACCGTTAACTGATCGCACTTCGACCGATAAGGTTGCCTTCGGATTGTTTGCCACAAAGGTAGACTGAGGAAGCTCATAGATGAAGAACGAATTCGCAACTGCGGTAATCACAAGCGGCTTGCCTACGATGATTCCAGTACTTCCTCCGTCAGTTTTACTTGCTAACGTGATGTCAGTGGCTGCTCCAGCGGTTCCACCAGTTCCCGCTGTTCTACCAGTTGCAGTAGTTGCACCTGCTCCACCTGCTCCACCAGTTCCACCTGCAACGACAGCGTTTTCTGTGCCGCTGAACATGGGGGATACTGTCGCAACGGTATTAGAAGCCTGTGAGGTCGATGTTGTCTGGCTTGCGGATGGTATGATATTTCTCGGCAGTTCTGTAAAAAAGCCATTGAGAGTGCCGGCAATCGCTGACAGAGTTCTTGTTCCGCCGATCTTGACGACAGTGGTTTTGGTGATATTACCACCCGTGCTGGTTGCTGTGAGATTACCTTCCACCATACCGGCAGTAAAAACCAGGTCTTTGCCTGCTGTTGCAATCATGTTGCCGGTAGTCGTGAGGTTATCAAAGGTCAAATGACGCAACGCCACGATGTCCATATTGTCGCCCGCCAGGGTGACACCGCCAACAAAGTCGTTGCCCGGGTTGCTGAGGCTAATGTCTTTACCATCGGCGGTGATGCTCGTTGTGCCACCAACAGTGAGTGGGCCGGTCTGAGTTACCGCACCAGTGCTCGTGGTGGTCAGGTTCCCGGTGAGTGCGGTGGTACCGAAGGTGGTGCCGCCGCCATTGGTGGTGGTTGTCGTCAGGTCTTTGGCGGTACCGGTGACCTCAAGATTTCCCCCTGCGGTGAGCGTGCCGCCGCCGGTTGAGGTCAAGGATGCCGTCAGGCCGTTCTTGTCGGTAATGCTCACGTTGCTACCCGTTACCGTAACATCACCAACAAAGTCATTGTCGGGGTTGGTGAGGCTAATATCCTTACCATCGGCTGTGATGCTCGTTGTGCCAGCAACAGTGAGTGGGCCGGTCTGAGTTACCGCACCAGTGCTCGTGGTGGTCAGGTTCCCGGTGAGTGCGGTGGTACCGAAGGTGGTGCCGCCGCCATTGGTGGTCGTCGTTGTCAGGTCGTTGGATGTACCACTGACCGTAAGATCTCCACCCGCAGCAAGTGTGCTCTCGCCGGTCGAGGTCAAGGTTGCCGTCAGGCCGTTCTTGTC